>CAMHJX010000021.1 GCA_946185535.1 uncultured Bacteroidales bacterium | reverse complement strand
CTTTTATGTATTTTTGGTACTTTTGCATGTCTTTCGACCGCTCGTGATTTGCAATTCGGAAGGTTTGAATATCAGCATTTGCAATGCGCGAATGATTAATGCGGCTGCCGTGGTACGACAGCCTTGCAGCCCAGGCGTGGTGGTGTTGGGCTGTCACAAGGTTGCTGAGCCTGTAGAAGCACCGTGGCAGCCGCTTTGTTTATGGTTGTCATGGCCGCTTTTGTTCCGGCAATAACACTCAAAAGTGTCCATATCTCAACAAAATTTCGAGTTATGGACACTTTTGGGACTTTTAGGATCAGAATAAAATGAAGGCCTTTCCTTTTCCGTTGAATTTCAAGCTGTAATCACTTCTGAAGCTCTTTTCGAAAAACAGAAAAAAGTGTCTATACTCAGCGGAATCTATCAAATTTTTCCACTTTCCGCTGAGTATAGATATATTTTTTCATACCTTTGCAGACGAAAAACACTATCATTATGCTTATTGGAAGAGAAAAAGAACAACAACGCCTGCTTCAAGCTGTTGACGAAGAAGACTCAATGTTTGTAGCAGTTTATGGTCGTCGTCGTGTCGGCAAAACCTACTTGATACGCGAAACATTCAACAATAGTTTTACCTTCTACCATACTGGACTGGCCAAGTCTCCTATGAAGAAACAACTCGCCGCCTGGCGTCTTTCCCTACGCGAGTACGGGCTCAAAAAAGCTGCCCTGCCTCACACTTGGCTCGATGCTTTCGAGGCTCTAAAGGAGATCATACGCCAGTCAACGGAATCCAAAAAAATCATATTCATCGATGAGCTTCCTTGGATGGATACTCAGCGTTCCGGTTTTATTCCCGCACTCGAGAACTTCTGGAACGGATGGGCGTCGGCTCGTAAGGACGTGGTGCTTATCGTTTGCGGTAGTGCCACCTCTTGGATCATCAAGAAAATACTCAAAAACAAAGGAGGCTTGCATAACCGTGTCAATACAAAGATTCACCTGCAGCCATTCACGCTCAACGAATGCGAGCGGTATGCCACCCGCCGCAAACTTGGAATGAATCGCCGACAACTTATGGAGTGTTACATGATTATGGGTGGCATTCCTTATTATTGGTCAAAACTCGAGCGCAGCTTTAGTCTTGCCCAGAATATCGACAATCTTTTTTTTAATCCCGATGGGGAACTCCATGATGAATTTGATGCGCTCTACGCCTCGCTCTTCAAAAATCCTGACCCTTACATTACCGTTGTTCAGACCTTAGGTAGCAAGCGTATCGGCATGACCCGTGATGAAATCATCAGTGAGGCACATCTCCAAGACAACGGACGGCTTTCCGAGATATTGCAAGACCTCGAAGCTTGTGGTTTTGTCAGAAAGTACACCAACTTCGGGCTGAAAATAAAAAGTGCTGTCTTCCAACTCATCGACTCTTACACACTCTTCTATTATCGTTTCATACAACAGAACACTGGCGGCGATGAGTATTTTTGGTCGCGTCAGATGGGTTCGCCAATTTATTATAACTGGTGCGGACTCGCTTTTGAGCGTGTTTGTCTTCTGCATGTCACTCAGATTAAGAAAGCCCTCAGTATTTTCGGTACTATTAGCCGTGTGTGCTCCTGGCATCAGCCTGCCACCTTTGAAGGGAAAGGCGCGCAGATAGATTTGCTTATCGATCGCGACGACAATGTTATTGATATCTGTGAGATGAAATACACCAAGCAACCATACGAAATGACATTTGATGAAGAACAGAAAGTCCAGAACCGCCGTTCTCGCCTCATCGCCGAGACTGGCACCGACAAAGCTGTCCATCTTATCCTTGTTTCAGCCAGCGGTGTGAAACCAAATCCATATTCTGATGAATTTCAAGCAGTAATCACCTCAGAATCTCTTTTTGAAAAATAGAAAAAATGCCTATACTCAGCGGAATCTACCGATTTTTACTACTTTCCGCTGAGTATAGGCAAGTTTTTCAGGGTCATTTATCGTTTTCAGAACTTCGTTCGGCTGAATTTGCCTTCCATCTTCACGCATTATGCTGTGACTTCGCGGTCAGAATCCGACTAATCCACACAGCAAACGGCAACGAGGTTAAGAAGGTGCAAACATCGGCGACGGCTTGGGCGGCTTCGAGACCTGTGATGCCCCAAAGCCACGACATGATAAAGACCGCTGGCAGGAAATACAAGCCCTGACGGCACATCGAGAGCAAGGTGGCCTGCCAAGTGTATCCGATGTTTTGGAACAGCATGTTGGTCGCAGTGCACATACCCATCAGCGGGAAGGCGATACATTGCCAGCGCAACGCCTGACTGCCTACGCGGATGAGCTCTGGATCCTCGCCACGGAACCATGAGATGATGTCAGGAGCGAAGATATAGACAACGGTTGCAAGGACAATCAGAAATGCCGTGGAAAGCGTGATGCAAAACATATAGCTCTCCTTGACGCGGGCATAGAGTTTGGCGCCGTAGTTATAGCCGCACACGGGCTGGAATCCTTGCCCGAACCCAATGACAACGGCAAAACAGAACATGGTGATGCGCGAAACGATGGTGAAGGCCGCAACGGTGGAGGCTTCATTGCCGGGCAAGGCATAATGCACCGCCATTCGGTTGAGGCTGATGGTGGCCACCACCGACAAAGCCTGTCGTGCCAGCGATGGCAATCCGCCCCGCGTGATTTCCTTGTAATAGTATAGGGTAGGAGTGAAGTTCTTCGGTTTGATATGCACATTGCCAGGTCGCGAAGTGCCCCAAAGCAGCACGCACCAGCCGAAGCACTGGCTCACTGCCGTGGCCAACGAGGCCCCGCTGACCCCCAAGTCAAGCACAAAGATAAAGATGGGGTCGAGGATGATGTTGAGGATGGCACCCGAGGCGATGCCAATCATGCCGAAACGGGCATTGCCTTGTAGCCTGAGTTGGTTGTTGAGCGTCAGCGACGACATCATGAAAGGCGTGGCAATCAAGATGAACCGCAGGTAGTCGTTGGCGTAGGGGAGGATGCTCTCGGTGGCGCCCATGGCCCGCGACAAGGGCGAGATGAAGATCATGCAGATGAGGCCTGCAATAGCACCCAGAATCAAAGGGGAGAAGAAACCCGTGGCTGCCATACGCCCTGCATTCTGTCCTTGTTTTGCACCCAAGGCCCGTGAGATGTAATTGCCCGAGCCATGCCCGAAAAAGAAGCCGCAAGCATTAATAAAGGCCATGTAGGCAAACGAAACGCCCACGCCAGCCACGGCTTCGGTGCTCAGATGACCCACATAGAACGAGTCCACCATATTATAAATGGTGGTTACGAGCATGCTAATGATGGTCGGCACAGCCATCTTGAGGATCAGCCGCCTGACGGGCTGCTCCGTCATCATCTTATACCGCTCGTTGAGTTTCCGCTCGTCGTTGATGTTTGACATGGTCATCGAATTCGAGTGCAAAGATAGCCCTTTTTGTGTCACTTTGTCACCCCAACTGACAAAACCCTGCCATTTTCCACTTTGGCACGAAATGTGACAAGCAAAAGCCGTTCTGAAAGGTCGCGGTCCCTGAGCCTGTCGAAGGGCCGCTTCAACAATTAAACGAATATAATCAACAATTAAACATCAAATAAAATGGCAAAATTAGCAATCAAACCTCTGGCCGACCGCGTGGTCATCGAGCCCGCAGAAGCCGAACAGAAAACCGCTAGCGGTATCATCATCCCCGACACCGCCAAAGAAAAACCCCAACAAGGAACCGTCGTCGCCGTGGGTCCCGGCACGAAAGACAACCAAATGACCCTGAAAGAGGGCGATAAGGTCATCTATGGCAAATATGCCGGCACCGAGTTCCATCTCGACGGCAAAGACTACATGATCATGCGTGAAAACGACGTCATCGCAATCATCTAATCACAAAACCCACAAAACAAACAAAACTTCTTTTCTTGGTTGAGCGACACGGCAACCGCCTTGTCGCTGGAAGCCGCCGGTTGGCAGGCTTCCACAAATAGAAAATGTTTTTGAAGGTTTTGCAAGTTTTGTGACAACAATTAAACACTTCAACAGTCAACAAATAAACAACAAATATCATGGCAAAAGACATTCTTTTCAATATCGAATCGCGCGACGGCCTGAAGAAAGGCGTCGATGCATTGTCAAACGCAGTGAAGGTGACCCTCGGCCCCAAAGGTCGTAATGTGGTCATCGAAAAGTCGTATGGCGCTCCCCAAATCACCAAGGACGGTGTGACGGTCGCCAAGGAAATCGAACTCATCGACCCCGTTGAGAATATGGGTGCCCAGTTGGTGAAGGAAGTGGCTTCCAAGACCAACGACCTCGCTGGTGATGGTACCACCACCGCCACCGTGTTGGCCCAAAGCATCGTGGCCACGGGTCTGAAAAACGTCACCGCCGGTGCCAACCCGCTCGACCTGAAGCGTGGTATCGACAAGGCTGTTGCCGCTGTGGTCGCTTCGCTGAAGAAGATGTCGGTGAAGGTCGATGGCGACAACGAGAAGATTAAGCAAGTGGCTACCATCTCGGCCAACAACGACAGCGAAATCGGCGGCCTCATCGCCGAGGCTATGGGCAAAGTGAAGCAAGAAGGCGTTATCACCGTTGAGGACGCCAAGGGCATCAATACTTATGTCGATGTCGTCGAAGGCATGCAGTTCGACCGTGGCTACATTTCGCCTTACTTCGTGACCAACACCGAGAAAATGGAAGCCGTCTACGAGAATCCTTACATCCTCATCTACGACAAGAAGATCTCCGTGATGAAGGACTTGCTGCCCGTGCTCGAAAAGACCTTGCAAACCGGTCGTGCCCTCATCATCATCGCTGAGGACATCGACGGTGAAGCTCTTGCTACTTTGGTTGTCAACCGTCTGCGTGGCTCGCTGAAAGTCGCTGCCGTCAAGGCTCCTGGCTTCGGTGACCGTAGAAAAGAGATGTTGGAAGACATCGCCATCCTGACTGGTGGCACCGTCATCAGCGAAGAAAAGGGCTACAAGCTTGAGGATGCCACCCTGCAAATGCTGGGTCAGGCCGACAAGGTCAGCATCAACAAGGACAACACCACCATCGTGAACGGTCATGGTGCCAAGAAGGACATCGAAGGCCGCACCAACCAAATCAAGGCCCAAATCAAGACCACCACAAGCGACTACGACCGCGAGAAACTGCAAGAGCGCTTGGCCAAGTTGGCCGGTGGCGTGGCAGTCATCTACGTGGGTGCCGCTTCAGAAGTCGAGATGAAGGAAAAGAAAGACCGCGTTGAGGACGCTCTGAACGCCACCCGCGCTGCCATCGAAGAGGGTATCATCCCTGGCGGCGGTGTCGGCTTCATCCGCGCCATCAAGGCCATCGAGAAGATGAAGGGCGACAACGAGGACGAGACCACGGGTATCGCCATCATCAAGCGCGCCTTGGAAGAGCCGCTGCGCCAGATTGTTGAGAACGCCGGCTTGGAAGGTTCGGTTGTCGTCAACAAGGTGAAGGAAGGCAAGAATGACTTCGGCTTCAACGCCCGCACCGAGGTTTACGAGAACCTGCTCGAAACGGGTGTCATCGACCCCGTGAAGGTGTCGCGTGTCGCCTTGGAGAACGCTGCCAGCATCGCCGGCATGTTGCTGACCACCGAGTGCGTCATCAGCAACCACAAGGAGCCTACGCCTCCCACACCTCCGATGCCCATGGGCGGTGGAATGGACGGGATGATGTAATCCGCGTATGACACGCTTCGCGTCATTGACTCCGTCGAATGCAGAGCATTTGCGAGGAACGAAGCAATCCAGTCCAAAAGTTTTGGAAACGAGCAAAAGGCTGACCCTATGTGGGGTTGGCCTTTTTTCGTGTATCATCGCAAATTATCGGCAATATCTTTATGTTTTGCAAATTATTTGTATTTTTGCCCCGATAATTCCAACCAATCCCTATCGAATGACAGAATAAACACAATCTCAACATATTGACATAAAAGCGTTTTCGCTTCTCTTGGATGATTCGAAACCTAGACAATTTCAGTCACAACAAAAAGAAAGTGAGAATGTTCGTGTATCCCGCGAACTTCTTGTTTTGTTGTGAAGGTAGTCTAGGACCTCGAATCTCAGCAATGAAGTTCGCGGTTCTTTTTTTATGTCATTTCCAAAACCTAGAAAACACAAATCAATCAAATAACAAACTAAATCATCAAATCATGAAGAAAATTTCCTTAATCATCATGTTGCTGCTGGCCTTTACGATGACGGCCACGGCGCAAAACAAGAAAATGAAAATCGCCGTGATGGACTTCAAGGCTGGCGTGGGCGTGAACGCCGCCGAGGTGGAAGGCCTCAGCGACATGCTCATCAACACACTGTACGAATCGGGCAAGTTCTCCATCGTTGAGCGTTCTCAAATCAACCAAGTGCTGAAGGAACAAAAATTTCAGGCTTCCGAGCTTACTAATGAACAGTTGGCCGAAGTGGGTCGCATCTTAGGCGTGGAATCCGTTTTGATAGGCACAGTGAATTTCCTCGCCGAGCATAAAAATCCTGATGGTTCAATGACAGGCGAGTACAATGTGGATGTTCGTGCCGTTGATGTCGAATCGGGCGAGGTGGTGACTACGGCTGGTGCCACCAAGTCTTCTGGCTCAACCTATCGTTCAATGATGGAAAAAATAGGCTGCCAGCTGGCTAAGAACCTGATGGAGGAAGAACCAGAGGTGGTGTTTGTGGAGCGAAAAGGATTGCTAACCAAAGGCGACATCAAAGACAATCAAGGGAATTATATCTATTACTTGGACGGCCAAAGGCTGACAAACAAGGAGTTTTTGGAACTCATCAACAATTGCCCTGAGTCAAGGTATTACTATGAAAAAGGGTGCAAGCAAAGGAAAACGGGAAGGATTCTGTCGATTTGGGTTCCTGCTGGATGTATAGTAATAGGTGGTGTAATAGGTGGTGTTTTTAGGGTGGGAGATAATCGTTTGGGAGTTCGTGTCATAGATGGATCAATGATTGGTGCCGCTGTTGGCGGAATATCTGCTTTGGCATCCATCCCGTTTTATGCCTTAGGCAAACATAAAAAGGAAAACGCCTACCAAGTCTATAACGAGTATTGTGCCAAGCCCACGGCCATGCTGAGTTTCGGGCCTGCCACCAAAGGCATCGGAATGGGCGTTTATTTGAATTTTTAATCCATTGGAATGGTGGTTGTAGGGCTGCCGTGGTACGACAGCGCTAAAGCCACAGAATTAATGGAAACGAGCAAAAGACCTGCCTCGAAAGGGGTGGGTCTTTTGCGTTATTGACCTTCAGCATCAAGGCTGCAGTGGACATGTCATCCCTACGATGGCTTGTGCGATGGCTTGGGATCTATGGCCGCTGCAGACGGTATATTGTTTCGTCACTTTCTCTTGAAACAAAAAAATAGGGACAAACCCAAAATCCGATTTTTCATAAACATTTGAATTTCAATACATTGAAAATTTCAAAACCGAAAATAATAGGGACAAAACTGTTTTAGGGCTTGACAGATAGCTTTTTTGGTGATTTTTTGAATAATTTTGCGCGTATAACATAGAAAAACACTTTGAAATGAAAGCAACAAGACTTTATACCCTGGTTGCGCTGCTGGTGATGGCGGGAGGAGTGACGATGCAGGCACAAACCTTCAGCTCCGTCTGCGAGACGGGACAGTCTTTGCGTTACACGGTCACAAGCCAAAACCCACCCGAAGTTGAACTTGTGCAATGTGAAGATCGTTTTGGAGGAGTTACAATTCCTGACTCAGTGATTTTTAATGGCACGAACTACGCTGTTGTCTCCATAGGAATGTCGGCATTTGCGTTAGAAGGTACTCTTTTCAACGGACCTTTGTCCATTCCCAACACGGTTAGAAACATTGGGATAGACGCTTTTTCGGATTGCCGTTTCACTGGTCCGTTGGTGATTCCCAATTCCGTTGAAACAATTGGCTTCAGGGCGTTCATGAATTGTGACAGGTTCACCAGCTTGACCTTATCGGAGTCTTTGACCGTCATTGAGTCTTTGACCTTTTTGCAGTGCTATGGATTTAGGGGCGACCTGAAAATCCCTGAATCTGTTAGATATGTTACGCCAGAGGCATTTGAGAATTGCAGATTTGACGGCACATTATACCTTTCGCCACAAATGGTATATATCGATGGAGGTTTTGAGAATTGTTACATGTTTAAGGCCGTCGATATCCCTGAAGGCGTAAGCAATATACTTCATTCTGCCTTCGACTTCCTGCAGTATGCCACAGAACTGACGCTTCCTTCAACGATTACGTTTATTGGGGACGACGCTTTCTGCCGTTTGTTCTTCCTTGAGCAAATGACGGTGAAGGCCATTGACCCTCCCTATCTTGAGGAAGGAGCTTTTCTCAACACTAACCGCGATATTCCCGTCTATATCCCCATGGGAACGATTGAAGCCTATCGAAGTGCGCCGTATTGGTCGGAGTTCACCAATTTCATTGAGGTTGACTTTGATGGAGTTGACGAACAAGAAGACAATTTGGAGATGGAAGTCTATCCGAATCCTACACGCAATTTGGTTCATGTTGTGCTGCCCAACGAGGCCGAGGTCACGGAAATGGAACTCATCAACATGAGCGGCCAAGTGGTGGCCACAAAGACCTTCAGCGGCAAGGGTGGTTGGATGGAGATGGGCGACTTGCCCAAAGGGATGTACATACTGAGGATCCGCAATGCGGAAGTGTGCCTCACACGGAAAGTGCTGAGGGAATGAACTAATGTGTAACTTTGCAAACGACAAATCATTAAAACAGAATAAACTATGAAGAAACTATCATTTATCCTTGCCGCATTTCTGGTATGCGGAGCGATGTTTGGCCAAGAACCTTCAAAAGCAACTCTTGACTGCGATGCACCTGAAAACTTTCGGGGCGAATACCGCTACACTGATAACGCTAAGGAATTATGTTATGGCACAATGCTTTCATGGCAACACCCTGATAATAACTTTTGGTTCCATTACGACGAGGAGCCGATGTCAGGTTCTGTCGATGTGTCCTGTTGGGGTATAAGAATTCCCTATAATATCAATAAAAATGTATTGTTCTTGACTAAGGTAATGTTTTTCAAAACTGGATGCACAGAACATGGAGGGACTGTCAATTTGAAGATTTATTTGGGAGGTGAAACCACGCCCGGTATGATTGCATATAGTTCTACCGTAGACATTGAACAAGGTCCTGATGAATGGGTTGAAATCGAGCTGATGTCTTGGATTACTTACTATGAAAGTCCAATTTGGATAATGTTGGAGACTTCAGACATTTCAAATGCTGCTGCTTACTGTCCAACTGCGGGCAATCCCGATGGACGTTGGGCTTGGTCGGCTGAAAACGGCTTGCACGACTACTTCGCCGTAAACGGTACAGGTGGGGACTGGATGGTAAGGGCTTGTTTCACTAATGATAGAAAAAACGATACGGAAATAGATCATTTCAACATCTATCGCGGTGAGAGTTTGGACGAAATGGAACAGATTGCTGAATCGGGGAAGTATTCATGGTTCTATTACGACACTTTAACCGAAGCACCAGGCAACTACTATTATCGCCTCACGGCTTCCTATGAAGACGGCTGCGAATCGGCATACGCCTTAGACATGGACAATCCTGAAAACGATTATGTCCATATTTATGTGACTGGGATTAATGAATTAGGAGAAAAGGATGTCGTGGTTTATCCCAATCCGGCAAGGGACAGGGTTGTTGTTGGAGGCATTGAGGCTGTTGAGGTAAAGGTTTACAATACTTCAGGGCAGATGGTGAAGTGTGTGAGAGGGACGAATGAGATTGATGTTGAGGGATTGGCGGAAGGGGTTTATTTGGTGCGCATCATGGATGCGGAAGGTAAAGTTTACACGAACAAAATCACGATTAGATGAAATACTTGAAGATTTATGCCCTGCTTGCGCTCCTGCTGATGGCAGGAGGGGTGACGATGCAAGCGCAAGAAATAAACGTCACAGGTGTGGTAAGTAGAGTTGACGCTCCTTACTTTGAACAAAATGTGTGTAACGATCGTTTTGCCATCATCTCCGAAGGTGAGACATATTATGTGATGGTTGACAACTACTGGCCGAATCCTTATTTGGAGGATTTGGTTATCCATTACGACACCATCCCGGTTGGGAACGAGATTGAGGTTATGGGAACTGTTCTGGAAATGGAAGATGGGAATGGGGAGATTTTTCAAGCCATCGACATCAGCAAAAACCTTAATTCAACACGTCGACAAATCCTTGGCTTTTTTGATTTCCGCGACATTGTCTATCCAGGACCCAATCCTGTTTCGGCAGCCAGCTTTGTCAAATATAGTGGGACGGAATTATATTACGTTACAATCGATGGAGAACTTCAGACGGAAATGCCTCTTGTCGTTAACGGAAGGACTCTTATGGCAGACAAACGGTATCTCTTCGTTGGCGAAAACAATAGCTTGACCGACTATAACGGCAATGTTTTCTATGTCTTCGAACTGATTGATGCACTCCCGTATGACACGGAGGATTCGACCATTAGTGGCACACTTACTACGGAAAACGACCTATGCCTTTCTTGGCCTCGTGGCGAAGCGCCTTATCTTTCGGTATTTGACGGAGAGATGCACCGTTATGTGACAAACAAAGGAGTCCTCCAAAACAGGTACACGTTATATGACATCAGGAATACTTTTGGCAACAACACTCCGGTTGTAGCTGGCGGTTTTGAAGCAATTCATCATGATCTTTTCGGTGTGCCTTTCAATGCAATGGAGGTGATAAAACTGGAAACGGAGGAGCAAATAACTCTAACAGGAATGCTGACAGATGCAGGAACTCCATATATAAATATTGGGCCGCCAATACCAGGCATAAACATGTCATTTTATAGCAATGGTCATCATTATATTGACAACCCAATGGTCTGGGATTCAATATCCTATGATTATCTCTATCACACTTTTATTGTCGGCAATGACACAATTCATTACTCTGACTATGAAGAAGTGACCGCCACCTTTATTCCAAGGATGATAATGGATAATTATAGGAATCCTATTTTTTATATTCTTAACACAGAAATAAACGGAGAAACAAGTACAAAAGAATTGAATTCATCAAAGGTTGAAGTTTTCCCAAATCCTGCCAATGGTGTTGTCAAAATTGAGGGTGTTATCGCTAATGAGGTGCAGGTTTACAACGCCCTTGGCCAGTTGGTGAAGACGGTGCGAGGGTCGAATGAAATCAATGTGGCTGGTTTAGTGGAAGGGGTTTATCTGCTGCGCATTACGGATGCAGAAGGGAGAAACCATACAGAGCGGTTGGTGGTGAAAGAATAGGGATCACTTTTCAAATCGAGCAAAAGGCTGACTGCGTGAGCGGTCGGCCTTTTTGCGTGTATGTCGCAATTTTTTCCTATTTTTGCAGGTTATTAATGACCTATCATATAGCAAAATGTCAGAAACACCCCAAAATACAAAGCCGAAGAGACCGAAGCTCCGCAATATTTCGCTGAAGAAACTGAACCGGAAATATGACTTCTTGATGTCGCACGACGAAAGTGGCCGGCCCATACTCAACTTCAAGCTGAACTTACTCAACCTGATCCTCGTCATCATCGGCATCGCTCTGCTGCTTATTGTCATCACCACATTCATCATCGCTTTTACACCCTTGCGCGAATACATCCCAGGCTACACTGACACTAGCTTGGACCGTGAGGTGTACGAACTCAATCTTCGCGCCGATTCGCTCAGTCGCGAGATGCGGAAAAAGGATGTCTACTTTGAGAACCTGAAGAAAATCGTCGAAGGCTATGACTTTGCCGCCGATAGCACTTTGGCATCGTTGAATATTTACGAACCATTGCCGAAGGGCGTCACGGATACCATTACGCTGAAGAAATCGGTGGAGGACAGCCTGTTGCGCGCTGAATACGAGGCACAAAACCAATACAACCTCTTCGGCCCCGACTATCTGCCGCCCACTAAGCCGAGTTCACTGGTAAAGAATTTCTTTGTCCCCATTAATGGCACGGTGATTAATGGCTTCAATCCCGATAACGGACATTTTGGCGTCGACATTATTTCTGACGGTGACCAAATCATTAATGCAACATACGACGGCACTGTGGTCTTCTCCACATGGAGCATCAATAACGGCTATTGCATGGGCATTCAACATTCCGACAGCTATTTCTCAGTCTATAAGCATAATGCAACGCTGCTCAAGAAAGAAGGCGACTATGTCAAGGCAGGGGAGGCCATAGCCATTTTGGGCCGCTCAGGTGACCAGGAAGAGATTGAGCACTTGCATTTCGAACTATGGCATAGCGGTATCGCAGTCAACCCTGTTGATTATATGACCATTAATCATCCCGACGAAAACTAAAAATCACTATCTTTGCGCCGTTTTTTTCAACGATAAACAAAACCTACTATGACTATATTAATAAAGGTATTACAGTTTTTCCTTTCCCTTTCCATTTTGATCTTTGTCCACGAATTAGGGCATTTCCTTGCTGCCAAAGCTTTCAAGACCCGTGTCGAGAAGTTCTATCTTTTCTTCGATTGGGGCTTTTCGCTTTTCCGTTGCAAAAAGGTGAACGGCAAGTGGCGCTTCAAGTTCTTCTCGAAGAATGTGCCAGAGAAATATACTGTCACCGAATATAGAGACGCAGCTGGAAAAAAACAAAAGAACTACGAGCCTATTGACTTGAATACCTTGCCCGAGGATGACTGGCGTCGCAGTGACGAGACGGAATACGGCATTGGTTGGTTCCCATTGGGCGGCTACAACAAAATCGCCGGTATGGTTGACGAGTCGATGGACAAGTCGCAGATGCAGCAGCCTCCGAAGGAGTGGGAGTTTCGCAGCAAACCTGCTTGGCAGCGTTTCATCATCATGGTGGCAGGCGTGTTCATGAATGTGGTGTTGGCTTTCATCATCTATATTGGCCTGCTGACCTCGGAGGGTAAGACATACCTGCCCACAGCCGAAGTCAACAAATACGGTATAGCGGTTGATAGCTTGGGTTATGAGTTGGGCTTCCGTGATGGCGACAAGATATTGTCTGTTGACGGCAAGTATTATGAAGACTTTGCCAAGATACCGTTGCAAATCATCATCGACAAAGCAAAAACCGTTGAGGTAGAACGTGAAGGCAAAAATGTCGTCGTCGAACTGCCTGAAGATGCCACGGCTACCTTGCTTAGCACACAAGATGCAGAGTTTATTTCAACCCGATTGCCTTTTGTGATTGACAGCGTGGCCGATAGCATTGCGGTCAATGGCAAAATGGAGGTGAGCCCCGCCCGTAAGGCAGGGCTGAGAAAAGGTGACCAAATCATCGGCATTAATGATGAGGCGACGCCTTATTTCCATGATTTCAAGAATACGATTGTAAAATATAGGAATCAGGATCTCAAGCTGTTGGCACTTCGGGCAAGAGATACGATTGCTTTGGATATGCATCTTGGCGAACAACCTCTCATCGGAGCCACCGTCAAGTCGTTTGACATGGCAGTGAAGCAATACACCTTCTTCCAGGCCATTCCCGCAGGTTTCTCTGAGACCTTCAGTGGGTTGAGTGACTATTGGAAACAGGTGAAGCTTATTTTCAGTCCCAAGACCAAGGCCTATGAAAGTGTTGGCGGCTTCATCTCCATTGGCAAGATCTTCCCTGAAACCTGGATTTGGAGCTTGTTCTGGCGTATGACAGCCTTCCTCTCCATCGCCCTCGCCGTGATGAACATTTTGCCCATTCCGGCTTTGGACGGCGGCCATATCCTTTTCCTGTTGGTGGAAATCATCACGCGCCGCAAACCCTCCGACAAGTTCATGGAAGTGGCCGAAACGGTGGGTCTCATCCTCGTGTTGGGATTGGTCATCTTGGCCAATGGCAACGACATCATCAGATTGTTCAAATAAAAAAAATATCATACTGAAAAACAAAGTATTAGTTCAACCGCTCGAAAATTAATTTGTTTAGATAAATACTATTTTCGTAAATTCGCGGTTTCAATCGCAGCAGTATTGTTGAATTTGAAGACGAAAATAACACATATCGTTATACTCATTGTGATGCTGTTTTCGGCAGGCATGGGAGCCCAAGCACAACAGGCGCCCATCTTCACCAATTACGCGAATTCCTATGCTTACGCCAATGCTGGATTTGCGGGTATGAGCGAAGGGATTAATGTGTTGGGTCTCTATCGTATGCAATGGGCGGGCTTCACAGATATGGATGGTAACGAGATTGCGCCGACGACCTTCCTTTTGTCGGGCGACATGCCTTTCCGTAAGCTGCATGGCGGCATGGAGTTTTCCATCATGCAGGACAAGTTGGGCTTTGAGAACAATGTCAATGTGGGCTTGGGCTATTCCTACCACATGGACCTTGGAGGCTCTACTCTTGGCATTGGCGTGGCGGGCACCTTGCTTAACCGCTCCGTCGATTTCGGACAGTTGCACCCCAATCAGGAGGGTGACCCGATTTTGGCGGGCTTGGGCGAAGAAAGTGCCATGATGTTCGACTTCAATGTTGGCTTGTTCTGGCAAATCCCCGATTCGTTCTTCTTGGGCTTTTCGGTCGTCAATGTGCTGGAATCGATGAGCGAGGCGCTGAATGACAACTCTGAGACCAGTGCCAGTTTCACCACCGACCGTACGTTTTATGCGATTGCCGGCTATCCGTTCCAGTTTGAAGATCTTCCTTATCTGACCTTTGTTCCGTCGGTCAGCGTGATGAGCGATATTGCCTCGACGCAGTTCAATGCCAGTGCTCGTGTCATTTATAATAATGTGTTCTCTTTGGGTGTCAACTATCGCTTTCAGGAATCCGTTGGTTTGATGGCGGGCATCAGTATCAAGGATTTGACCATTGCTTATTCATACGATATTAATACTTTGGGCTTGGGATTGCCAGGATCACATGAAATAGGTCTGAGTTATTGCTTCAAGCTTGACCTCGACCGGACGCCGCGCGACTATCGCAGTGTGCGTTATCTGTAATTTTTGGGAAGAGGATGTTGACGTTTTGGAATAGATTAATGATGATTTAGGAGGGAATTGAGGGAAAAAAGTTGGAAAAAAAATGGAGGGGATTATAATATTTTCTAATTTTGGCGGTTTTTAATAAGAATCGCTGTCTTGAAATGTCAGGGAGATTGAATAGAAAAAATAAAGAAAAATAAATAGTAATCATATCATTGTCAAGAAGATGAAAAGACTATTGTTCATGTTTTCCGTAGCGTTGCTGCTCACAGCCTGCGGCAATTCAAACCAAGGCGAGTTGGTTGGAGTGCGTAAGTCAAATAAGACCTTCAATCAACCGGATCCTTACGGGATGGTTTTTGTCCCGCAGGGCAGTTTTACGATGGGTGCAGGTGGTGAAGACATCACCGGTTCTTATCTCAATGAGCCCAAAACAGTTTCGGTTTCGGCGTTCTTTATGGACGAGACCGAAATCACCAATAATGAGTATCGCCAATTCGTATATTGGGTAAGAGACTCTATCGCAAGAAGAATTCTTGCCGACCAATTCCCGGATCGTTTCGCCATCACCGAGAGCAAAACGGGTGAGGTGTATGACCCGCCGAGGCTGAACTGGAAAGAAAAACTCGACTGGAACAGCAAAGAGCAGGATGTACGCGAGGCTCTTGAGCCGATGTATCTCCCTGAACATGAGAGATATTTCCGCCGTAAGGAAATTGATACCAGGAAGTTGTATTATTCCTATTTCTGGTTCGACATGGTGGCCGCTGCAAAGAAGGACTTTGCCGATGGCAAATTAGCACCGAACGACTATTCGTTGGGAGAGGCCGACGCAGGCATTAATGTCGACCGTAAGGGTGCTTGGTCGAACCGTAAGCAGGGTTACACTGATCGTTCGGTTTATGCCCGTGCTGAGGTCATTAATGTGTATCCTGACACGCTTTGCTGGATCCACGACTATAGTTATTCATTCAACGACCCGATGACTGAGAAGTATTTCTGGCATCCGGCCTACGACAACTATCCAGTAGTGGGTGTCACATGGCAGCAGGCTCGTGCCTTCTGTGTGTGGCGTACCGAGTTGCTCAACTCCTACATGCGTTCGAAGAAGGATGTTGATGTGTCGGAGTTCCGCTTGCCCACCGAGGCTGAATGGGAATGGGCTGCTCGTGGAGGCAAGATGCTGAATCCTTATCCGTGGGGTGGTCCCAATGCTAGCAATGCCAAGGGCTGCTTCCTGGCCAACTTCAAGCCAAGAAGAGGTAACTACCTCGCCGACGGTGGTCTGCGCACCCTCGTGGTGGGCTGCTA
This sequence comes from uncultured Bacteroidales bacterium, assembly GCA_946185535.1. Classification (GTDB taxonomy): domain Bacteria; phylum Bacteroidota; class Bacteroidia; order Bacteroidales; family F082; genus Limimorpha. The sequence continues at coordinate 45,113 of CAMHJX010000021.1, read as the reverse complement.
TCCTCCCAATGGCTGGGGCCTCTATGACATGGCTGGTAATGTGGCCGAATGGACCAACACTGCCTACGACCCCAATTCCTACAATTTCACTTGGGACATGAACCCGAACTACACCTATAACGCTAAGAACGATGACCCGCCGGTCATGAAGCGTAAGGTTGTCCGTGGCGGTTCTTGGAAGGATGTGTCCTACTATATGCAAGTTACCACTCGCGACTATCAGTACCAAGATACTGCCAATTGCTACACGGGCTTCCGTTGCATCCAGCCTTACTTAGGCCGCAACAAGGGCGACAACCCGAGATTGTCGAGGGTTTATAGATAATTATCAAGAAATCAACAAATTAAATTAAAAAATAACAGAATAACAATCTTTTAAATTACAATTGTCATGGCAAAAAAAGAACTAAGCAAATTTCAACAATTCCTCGTTTCGAGAAAGTTTAAAACCTTTATGGGCTACCTCTATGGTTGGGGTGCTTCCGTGGTTATGATCGGTGCATATTTTAAACTGACCCACATTCCCGGTGCTGACTTCATGTTGGCTCTCGGTCTGGGTATCGAAGCATTGATTTTCTTCATGTCGGCTTTTGAGCCTCAGCATGTCGACTATGCATGGGACAATGTTTTCGTTGAACTCGAAGAGGATTGGGATGGAAAGACGCGTACACAATTTGCCACAAGCGGTGGTGCTGCCGGTAAGCCTGCTGTCACTGATGCTGAAGAAGCCATGTTAAGCAAGATGTTTGAAAAGATGAACGTCAGCGAAGATACCTTCAAGAAACTCGGTAGAGGTATTGACAAACTGGCTGAGAACGCTGGTCAGATGGCCGACATCTCCAATGCTATGGCTGCTACCACCAACTATGCCAACGCTATGGATCGCGCCACGAAGTCAATCGCCGACTTCTCGAACGCATACGTCCAGACCAACCAGAAACTTTCTGATTCTTTGGGCAAGCTCGACTTCAGCGCCCTCGATGCCAACACCATCAAGAAGGTTGCTAACAGCATGACCTCGCTCAACTCCATCTACGAGCTCCAGCTCCAAGGTGCCGAGCAGACTTCAGCTGCCAGCAAGAAGTTGACCGAAACTATGAACAAGTACATGGATAACCTCAACGCTTCATCACAGAACGCCGGCCAACTCAATCAACAGTTGACCCAGTTGCAACAGCGCTTGTCCGCTTTGAACAATGTCTATGGTGGAATGTTGTCAGCAATGAACATCAAGGCATAATTCTACTCAAACCTGATTGTTTAATATAAAAAAGGAGTAAAATTATGTCAGGCGCAAAAGAAACCCCAAGACAGAAAATGATCGGTATGATGTACCTGGTCTACACTGCCTTGTTAGCCATGAATGTCTCGAAGGACATCTTGGATGCCTTCGACACAGTGAATAGTGGTGTTCAGACCACAAACATTACACTTTCGAATCAGATTAATCAGAAATATGCTGCTTTCGAGGAACAGTATGGCTTGGATCAGGAAAAAGTCGGTCCTTATTGGGAACAGGCTCAAGCCCTGAGAGAGGAAGCCACCGACCTCATCAACTACGTCGAGGCCCTCAAGTGGGACTTGGTGAAGAAGATTGAGGCGAAGGATGCCACTACTGCTCTCACCGACGGTCTGCTGAAATCAGCTGATACTGTCCGTAATGGTCGTAAGATTTACGATATCAACACCTCGAAGGTCAAATCGAGAGACAACTACAACAAACCTACTGCTTATATGATGGGTGACCCAGAAGGTCCCAGCAGTGGCGGTAAGGCTTACGAACTTTCAGAGAAGATCAGACGTTTCCGTGGTGAAGTGGTCAAAGCTATGGGACCTCAGCACATTCACGAAATCGGCTTGATTACTGACAGTATCTATGGAACGAAAGCTTATCTTGAGGAAAACGGCTATAAGGATGCCCAACTTAAGAGACTTCCGCTTGAAGGTGAGTATTATGGTGCTAAAATCGGCTACTATCCTGGTGTGACCGACCCAGTGCAAGACAGCTGGGAGTACCACAACTTCCACCACACGGTGTTGGTTGCTGACGTCACCTTGTTGAACAAGATTATCTCCGAGGCTGAAACCGCTGAGTTGAATGCTGTCACCCAATTGATGACCAACATCCATGCCCAAGACTTCACCTTCGATGAGATTGGTGCCCGTGTGTTTGCTGAAAGTGGTTACCTCCTCTCTGGCCAGACCTATAAGGCTCAGGCCATGGTGACTGCTTGGAAGAACTCACAACTGACCGCTCGTGTCAAACTCGATGGCGGTGCCGAAAAAGAATACACCAGCAATGCCCAAGGCGTGATTCCGTTGGAATGGAATGTTGGCGTTGGCTCGCACAAATACACTGGTGTCATTGACATGTTGGATCCTGCCACCAACCAAATTGAAGAATTCCCGTTTGAAGGTGCCTTCACAGTGGCTCCTCCTGCGGTGAGTGTTTCGGCCACCAAGATGAACGTCGTCTATCGCGGTATCGACAACCCGATTGCCGTCGGTGGCGGTGTTGGTGGCGAAATCAGTGCCACGGCCAGCAACGGTTCTCTGACCAGAACGGGTAACGGTACCTACAATTTGCGTCCGGGTGATGCCAACGAAGTGACTATCAATGTTAGTTCTGCCGGCTCAAGCTTGGGTAGCATGAAGTTCCGTGTGAAAGACCTGCCCAAACCTCAGGCTCTTATCCGTAACGTTGTCAACGGACAGGTGTCGAAGAGCGCTCTGCTTGCTGCCAACCGTGTGGAAGCTGAGATGAAAGACTTTGACTTCGATGGCGTTAAGTACGACGTGGTCGGTTATACCTTCCGTTACAAGACCAAGGCTGGTACCACCAAGGAAGCCAAGGCTAGCAGTGGCGCGTTCACTGATGAAATCAAGAATGCCATCAGTGGTTCCAACGTGGGCGACATGTTCCAGTTCACGGCTATCCAAGTGCGTGGTAACGATGGTAAGACCAAGACCCTTGAAACGCCTATCGGTGTTGAAATCAAGTAAACAACTAAAACCCTTATACAATGAAAAAGACACTTGTTTCCATGTTGACCCTTGTGGCGCTCTTCGGCAGTCTGTGCCTCAATGCCCAGACGACCGACATCAAGCCGCCGAAGAACAGTATCCTCTCTGGTCAGCAGCAAATCATGAACGAAAAGACCCCTTCGCCGCTTCCTGTCATCGACGAGTCGAATGTGATGTGGAAGAAGACGGTGATTAGGGAAATCGACTTCCGTCAGAAGATCAATCAAGTGTTCTACTACCCAATCAATCCGACTGAGGATTGGAGAAACCTCATCACTGTGATTTATGATGGCATCAATAGCGGTGACATCACTCCTTACCGTGTTGAAAACAACATCGATGACATGGTGACGCCCTTGACTCGCGATGACTTTGAAAAGGAAAACGTGAAGATTGGCGATCCACCGGTCATTTGGAAGGACGGTGAAGAGGTCCCGAATGAGATTGTCTTCAAGGATCGTATGATTAATGTGACTCGTTTGAGAATCAAAGAAGATTGGTATTTCGACAAGAAATTGTCTCAGTTCCTTGTCCGCATCATTGCCTTGGGCCCCATCGTCGTCGACGATGATGGCGGTCTCTCGCAAGTGTGCTGGATTCCTTACGAGGACTCTCGTGACGTGCTGGCCAAGGCTTTTGCCTTCAACCGCAACAACTCGGCTCAACGTCGCACATACGACGAAGTCCTGCAAAAGCGTATCTTCGATAGCTATATCATCAAGGAAGAGAACGTTTATGACCGTTACATCAACTCCTATGCTTTCAACATTGATGCACTCTACGAATCAGAGCGTATCAAGAACGAGATGTTCGACTTCGAACAAAGCCTCTGGGAGTATTGATGGTTTGCTAATGACAATGAAAAAGGACGCCTTCGGACGTCCTTTTTTTTGTTGTTGTCGCTTCGCGTCATTGACTCGCTTCGCATCGTCGAATCGCGATTTGCGAGGAGGAAAGACGAAGCAATATAGAGCAAAAGCATATGTCCTGGATTGCTTCGTGCCTCGCAATGATGGTACAAAAAAAGCAGCAGAGAATTCTGCTGCTTTCCGTCGGAGTGGCCCGACTCGAACGGGCGACCGCTTGCACCCCATGCAAGAATGCTAGCCAACTGCACCACACCCCGATTGCATTTAACTGCGTTGAATCTTTCGATTTGCGGCTGCAAAGATACGAATGTTTTTTGAATTGATGTTCACTTTCCGAAAAAAAAGTTACCTTTGCACAAAATAACACTAAACTCTAAACACTTAACTTTAAACTTAAGAAAATGGAACATGTTGAATGTCTGATAATTGGTTCAGGTCCAGCAGGCTACACAGCCGCCATCTACACCTGCCGCGCTGACGTGAAAACCGTCATTTATGAAGGTATGCAACCCGGTGGACAGCTCACCCAAACTACAGAAATCGAGAATTTTCCTGGCTATCCCAAGGGTATCAATGGCCCCGACATGATGGAAGACATCCGTCAACAGGCTTTGCGATTTGGTGCTGAGATTCGCGAAGGCGAGGTTACAACCATTGATGTTAGTCAACGTCCTTTCAATGTGACAACGGAATATGACGGCGAACTTTTGGCCGACTCTATCATTGTTTCCACGGGTGCTGCAGCTCGTTATCTTGGCTTGCCCACCGAAGAGGAATTCAAAGGTGGCGGCGTTTCGGCTTGCGCCACTTGCGATGGGTTCTTCTATAAAGGTAAAGATGTGGCAGTTGTTGGCGGTGGTGACACGGCTTGTGAGGATGCCACTTATTTGGCCAAACTCTGTAACAAGGTTTATCTCATCGTCCGCCGCGACGTGTTGCGCGCCTCCAAGGCTATGCAACATCGCGTGCTGAACACGCCCAACATCGAGGTGCTTTGGAAACATCAAACCAAGGAACTCTTTGGCGAGCAACAAGGCTTCATGAAGAAGCTGAAGGGTGCCGTGCTCTATCACAGCGACACCAAAGAGGAGCGCACCATTTATGTGGACGGCTTCTTCGAGGCCATCGGCCATACGCCCAACACGGAGCCATTCAAGGGCATCCTCGACATGGATGAGGAAGGCTATATCATCACCAAACCCAAATCGACGGCAACCAACGTGGAAGGCATCTTCGCTTGCGGCGACTGCCAGGACCGCATCTATCGCCAAGCCATTGTGGCTGCTGGCACAGGTGCTATGGCTGGTATCGAGGTGGAACGTTTCCTTATGGGGCATTGATTTACGCCGCTTCGCGTCACTGCGAGGCATCATTCCGTGAAAACGGTAGAAGTAATTCAGACATGAAGCTTCAGACTGAAATAAGTATTAATCCTTTGGAGCAAACCATCTGTTATGGTGATGGTTTGCTCTTTTTGGGCTCCTGCTTCGCCGATGAGGTGGGCAGTATTTGTCGTGGCTTGGGTTTCGATGCTTTGGTGAATCCTTTTGGCGTGTTGTACAACCCAGCCAGCATCTCGCAGTCGGTGGAACGATTGGATAGTGGCAATCCGTTTTGTCATGAGGAAGTGGTCCAAGTAGGCGAGGGGCAGTACTGCACTTTTAGCCATAATACTGCGTTTTGGCAATCCGACGAACAGATGCTTTTGGAAACGGTCAATAATGGCTTAAAGGAGGCGCATGAGCGGTTTTTGAATGCCAAATGGGTTATTATCAGTCTGGGCTCCTCGTGGGTTTTTAGGCATAAGGGAAGCCGCCTGGTGGTCTCCAATTGCCATAAGTTGCCTGCCCGACAATTTGACAGGGAGTTTCTCTCTGTGGGACAGTCGGAGGATTGCTTTGTCAAGATGCTGCAAGCCCATCCCAACAAACAATTCATTTTCACTGTGTCGCCCTTGCGCCACTTGAAGGACGGATTGCATGAGAACCAACTGAGCAAGGCGGCATTGCTTTTGGCGGTTGACCAAGTTTGCAAACACTTCGACAACGCGCATTATTTCCCCGCTTACGAAATCCTTTTGGACGAATTGCGCGACTATCGTTTCTACAAAGAAGACATGGTGCATCCCACCGAACAGGCTGTGCGCTTCATTTGGGAGCGTTTTACGGACTTTGCCATTGACCCTAAAGAAAAGCCTGCCATGAAGGCTGCTGCCGAGTTGAAGTTGATGCTGCAGCATAAGCCACTGTTTCCTGAGAGTGAGGCTTTCAAGAAGTTTGAGTTGCAGAAAGAGTTGAAAATGAGTGAATTGAAGAGGTTTTTCCCGAGTATTTGTCTTGATTATATTTAGTTCACAATCTTGTGGTCTACAATTTTGTGGTCCACAAAGTTGTGAACTTTTGATATGTAATTTGTAATTACTTAAATAACAATTTGTTATTTACACCATTCTTTGGTAAACCAAAGCTCAAAAACAGGGTCTGAGAACACGATTCCGTTGGGCGTTTTTTCTATCAACTCTTTTTGGGTCAATACGGTCTTGATTCTTGAAATATTGGATTTTGACCCTAAATCATAGGTGGATAGTACCTCTTTGGAAGTGAAGTCGGTGTGTACGCCTTTTGCGACGGCTTTCAGGAAGTTCATTTGGTAGGCAGTCAGATTCTCGATTTGCTGCAGAAACAGCAACGAGTTTTGATTCAGCAGGTCTTCAATGGCAGTTTCCAATGCGGCTTTATCCGCTTTTTTTGTGGTGTTGAGCATGACATTCCATGCCAGTTGCTGAACGTATGAGGATTGGCTTTGCACTGTAGAGCAAATCTTTTCGATGATGGCATCAGAAATGCTCATGCTTTTTTCCTCGAACTTCTGGCTGATAAAAGGAATCCAGTCTTCTGTAGGGATGGGTTGGAGAAACAGAATGTCGCCAAATTGGTAAAATGGCATCTTCTTGCTTTGAAAGAGATTGGCAAGCAGATGCTTTTTGCTTCCAAACAGGCAATAGGAAGCATTACTTTGCAGTTGCCAGATGCCGCGCATTTTTTTCTGTACTTTCAGTGAGTCTGGGAATTCGCCAATCTGTTGGAACTCGTCGATGCAAACCACAATGTGCTTGCCCATTTTTTCGGCCATGCGTTCGGGTAATTGTAGGATTTCTTCTGGAGAATAGTTTTTGGATGTAATGCCAAGAGATAGGGAAAACTCGTTGTTGGGGTCGAGACCGAAGGAAATAGTTGGTGACAATCGGACCAGGAATTCCTTGATGTTTTTCATGACGGCTTCGGCTTTGCCAGCGGTTTGTTTGAGGAGCTCGGCTGCAAATTTATTATAGAACTCATATTCGTTGCGACAGTCGTAGATGTCCATGTAAACCGTCACGATGTCTTTGTCAACTAAAGTTTGAACTTTCCTCACGAGAGAAGTCTTGCCCATTCTTCGAGGAGAGATAAGTATCACATTCTGCCCGTTTTCAAAGTCCTGTTTGAGACGTCTTGTCTCTTTCTTACGGTCTGTAAAGTTGGTACCTTCAACCGCCACGCCATAGATAAATGTTTTTTTCATAATGAGAAATCCCTTTTATTCGCTGCAAAGATACAACTTTTTTCATTAGTTCACAAACCTGTGGTCCACAAAGTTGTGAACCAGATTTGGAACAATGGATTTTCTAAGTGTTTCTCAATATGAAGTAATATCAAGAAAAACAAATAATTCACCTAAAACAATGGCATATTCCCAAATTATTCGTACTTTTGCCGCCCATTCCGCGATGGAATGGATTTTTTATCACTAATACATATTTATAAATGACTGAAAACGAAAGATCTGGCAAGCGTCCGCGCACCAGAAAGCCTGCTGAAGATGAATTCCAGCAGAGAAGGTCCTTCAAGTTCTATCACCGCGACGGTGACGAGGAAGGACGCGAAGAGAGAAGTTTTGGCGACAAGCCGAGAGGTGAGCGCCGATTTGATGACAACCGTGGCGACCGCAGGTTTGGCGACCGTAAGTTCGGTGACCGTCCCCACCGTCGCTTCGATGACGAACACGGTGAAGGCCGTCGTGACGACCGCCCGCGCCGCCGTTTCGACGATGACGAGCGTCCACGCCGTCGTTTTGATGACGACAAACCGCGTGAACGCCGTTTCCACGACGACGACCGTCCGCGTCGCAGATTTGACGACGAAGACAGACCCCGCCGCCGTTTTGATGATGACAAACCTCGTGGCGAACGCCGTTTCGACGACCGTCCCCGCCGTAGGTTCGACGATGATGACCGTCCGCGCCGTCGCTTCGATGACGACAAACCGCATGAGCGCCGTTTCCATGACGACGATAGACCACGCCGCCGTTTTGACGATGACGAGCGTCCACGTCGCAGATTCAACGACGAAGACAGGCCTCGCCGTCGTTTTGATGACGACAGACCACGTGGAGGCAATCGTCGTTTTGACGACCGCCCGCATCGCGGTTTTGAGGATGAAGAAGAGCCGCGCCGTGGCCGTAAGGGTTATGTCCGCGAGAAAGACCCGCTGTACGATCGTCCGAAAGCCACTGGTGAAATCCGTTTGAACAAATATTTGGCCGACTGTGGCATCTGCTCACGCCGTGAAGCCGACGACCTCATTAAGGCTGGCTGTGTGATGGTGAACGACGAGGTGATTACCACCATGGGCTATAAGGTGAAGACTGATGATAAGGTGGTATATGGTGGCCAGACCCTTAACCGCGAAAAGCTCCGCTATATCCTGCTCAACAAGCCTAAAGGCTATATCACCACTTCCGACGATCCGTATGAACGCGACACCGTGATGGAACTTGTCAAAGATGCTTGCCCTGAGCGCATCTTTCCCGTGGGTCGTCTCGACAAGCAGACCACGGGCCTCTTGCTGTTCACCAACGATGGTGACTTGGCCAAGAAGCTGACCCATCCGAGCAGCGAAGTTCCGAAGCTCTATCATGTGATCCTGAACAAGCCCTTGACCAAAAACGATATGCTTCGCATCTCTGAAGGCATCGAGTTGGACGATGGACCTATTGCCGCTGACAATATTGCCTACGACCAGGACGATGACAGCAAGAAGAGCATCGGTATCGAACTCCATTCAGGCCGCAACCGCATCGTGCGCCGTATCTTCGAACACCTCGGCTACGAAGTGACCAAGCTCGACCGCGTGATGTTTGCTGGTCTCGACAAGTACAGACTGCCTCGCGGCGAATGGCGTTTCCTCACCGATCTCGAGGTGAACAATCTGAAGAAGATTTGAGTTTGAACGATATCACTAGACAATACATCAGGGAAAACCTGAATGCTGATGTGCCGGCGCTCGCCTTGAAAAAGGCGCCCGTCGGCACTGATGTTTCATTGGCTCTGCGACAAATCGAAGCACGGCAGTTGCTGCGCAAGAAAGTGCTTTCGTGGAGCGAGAATGAAGACTTGCTCTTCCCAGCGCACCTCTCCATTGAGCAATGCTCTTCGGAGGCCAGCGCGCAATACAAAGCGGGTTTATTACAAGGCCAAACCTTTGCCGACTTGACGGGCGGCTTGGGTGTGGACACCTATTTCATCGCACAACAATTCCAACAAGCCGACTATGTGGAGCGACAGGCTGAGCTCTGCGACTTGGCGATGCACAACTATGAGGTTTTGAAGGCCAATGTCAAAGTTTGGAATGAAACTGCAGAAGAGTATTTAGCTCACTGCGAACCCAAGGATTGCATCTTCATTGACCCAGCCCGAAGAGACGAGCATGGCCGTAAGACGGTATCCATCGCTGACTGTACACCCGATGTGTCGGCATTACAAGATGAACTTCTACAAAAGGCTCAAAAAGTGATGATTAAGCTGTCACCGATGCTCGATATCAGTAAGGCTTTGGAGGAGTTGCATCATGTGAAAGAGATGCATGTGGTGGCTGTTGCCAACGAGTGCAAGGAACTGGTTTTCGTTTTGGAACGCGGTTACCAAAGTGAACCTCAATTTGTCTGCGTCAATTTGATGACTCCCCAACCTGTAGTTTATTTCACGCAGGAGGAAGAACGCCAGTGCCCAAGCCGACTTGCAGATGGTGTTTTGAACTACCTCTACGAACCCAATCCTGCTGTGATGAAAGCAGGCTGTTTCAAACTGTTGACCGAGCGTTTTGATGTTTATAAGCTGCACAAAAACAGCAATCTATATACATCTGAAAATTCGGTTCCCAGTTTTCCTGGTCGCATCTTCGAAGTGGAGGCTTGGGCACCCTATAACAAAAAAGTGAAGCAATCTCTGCTGTCCAATGTGGAGAGGGCCAGTATTGCTGTGCGCAATTTCCCGCTTTCGGTTGTGGAGTTGCGCAAGTCCTTGAAGATTGGTGACGGCGATGAGACCTATCTCTTTGCCACTACCTTGAAAGGGGAGGAGAAGGTCATCATCCGCACAAAAAAAGCCGCCTCGTCAGAAGCGGCTCATAGGGTTCATAAGTAAATTGTCTTATCTCCTGTCAGGGATGCCGAACTTGGTCCACCAAGTTTGGTCATACTTCGATTTGATGGATTTTTTCACGATTTGTGTCCTGCTTTTCAAGGTGTTGAGGGCGACATGGGCTTCATCGCTCTTCTTGCGAAGTTCTTCTTGAAGTTTGTCGATTTCGGCAGAAATGGCTTCCAAACGCTTGCAGTCTTCCTCCATCTTTTGGATCACGCTTTCTTCCACGCCGGCATCGCGACCGAGACGTTGGTTTCTTTTTACGCCCGAAATGATGAGTTTTGACTTGTCGAGTTGGTCTTTAAAAATTTGGTACATAATCCGTTGAATTTATACTGTTGTTGGTTGTTCGTTTTCAAAATCGAACGCAAAGGTAGGAAAAAAATCCACAGTTTTCATAAATAATTGAAAATAAGATTATTACATTTTTAAAGCGTTGATTTTCAAAGCCGTTTGTGGATTATCAATTTTTATCGAATAAAGAAATGGCATGTTTGCACTCAATTGTACTCTGCCATTACTTCCTCGCGCTCAATTTGCTTCTCTCCCCAGTCGTCCATTTGGGCTTGCGTCCTTTTCCCCTTCTATTCATTGTATATAATCAGCTGCTAAGTCCTCAAAAAATTAACATAACAGCATATTATCGAGCAAAAATATCAGATTATTTGCTGTTAAGTGTAAAAAATAGCGACTTAACAGCAAATAATCGAAAAAAATTACGTTTCTTTGCAATATCAATCTAAAAATAACGCCATGCTAATTGGACGCAACGAAGAAAGAAGAGAACTCCTTGAACTATTGGAGAAAGACGAATCGCAATTCTGCGCCGTTTATGGGAGGCGACGCGTGGGCAAGACCTACCTTATCAAAGAGACCTTTGAGAACCATTTCGCATTTTATCACACAGGTGTAGCCAATGCCCCGAAAAAAGAACAACTGACCGAGTTTCGCGAATCGCTGCGCAAGGCTGGATTGAAGCGCTGCAAGATGCCACGCACTTGGTTTGAGGCCTTCCACTTACTTGAGATGGTATTAGAACAATCTCCCGATAAGAAAAAGGTGGTTTTTTTGGACGAGCTGCCGTGGATGGATACCCCAAAGTCACAGCTCATCAGTGCCTTGGAGCATTTTTGGAATGGTTGGGCCAATATGCGTAAAGACATCGTCCTCGTCGTTTGCGGAAGTGCCACCTCATGGATTATCAAGAAAATCATCCGCGACCATGGCGGATTGCATAACCGATTGACTGACAAGATTTACCTCCAGCCTTTCTGTATCAACGAATGTGAACAATTAGCCCAGTCACTCAAACTCAGCATGACAAGAAAAGACCTTGTGGAAACCTATATGATCTTGGGCGGCATACCCTATTATTGGAGCCTCTTGCGACGCAATGAGAGTCTGGCACAGAATATTGACCGTTTGTTTTTTGAAGAGGACGGACGCCTTGCTGATGAATTCAATGCTCTTTATGCCTCCTTGTTCAAGCGACCTGCACCTTACATTGCCATCGTTACTGCCTTGGCAACCAAGAAAGCGGGCATGACCCGAAAAGCGCTGCTCGAAAGCACCGGACTTGACGACAATAAGGTTTTCATACAGGCGACCGAGGAGTTAGAGAAATGCAATTTCATTCGAAAGTATCAGGTCATTGGCAAGATAAAACGCGAGGCGATTTATCAACTTATGGATCATTTCACCTTGTTCTACTTCCGCTATATTGAGAACAACTACCACCACGACAACCATTTCTGGACCAACAACTTATCTACTCCAATCCACACAGCTTGGGCAGGACTGGCTTTTGAGCGGGTATGTTTATGGCATTTACCTCAAATCAGGTCTGCATTAGGTATCGCTGGAGTGATCAGCAACGCCCAATCATGGCATGTCGAAACTATCAAAGAACACGAGGGTGTGCAAATCGACTTGCTTTTTGACCGTAACGATGGCGTCATCAATCTTTGTGAAATGAAGTTTTCGGATGATGTTTATCGGATTGACAAAGAGGAAGACAACAAACTTCGGAGACGGAAATCTGTGTTTCAAGAAGTTACCAAAACCCGCAAAGCCATCCACCTTACCATGATTACCACATACGGTGTCGCTCATAATGCTTATTGGAACAACATCCAATCGGAAGTGACGATGGATGATTTGTTCAAAGAATCACGATAGCGTGCTGTTAAGTCCCTAAAAATTCGACTTACCAGCACGCTATTAAACATTTTTTGCAGATAAAATGCTGTTATGTCAGAAAAATTTTCACTTAACAGCACTTTATCGCATCTTATTTCTCATATTCTGTCAAAATCTCTTCCCGTTCTATCTGCTTCTCTCCCCAATCATCCATTAGTGATTGGAGTTGCTCTTTTTTCTGTCCATAGGCCCAATACCAGTCGTTGTCGATTTTGATGTCAGGATGTTGGTCGGGATGGGCCATGATGGCATCTTGTTCAGCTAGTTCGGTCTCTAATTTCCCGATGGCTTCCTCCAGGCGTTGGATTTCCTTGTCAACTTTGCGCAACTTGGCATCAATCTGCTTCTTGCGCTCGTAGTTAATCTTATTCTGTGACTGTGGTACGACTTCTTGGACTTTGGTTTGTTTGGCAGCAATCTCCAACTCCTTCAAGTGGCTGAGATTCTTCTGCTCCAAGAAGTCGTAAATGTCGCCGATGTATTCCTTGATGTTGGGCTTGCGGAACTCGTAGACCTTGTTAGTCAAGCCTTGCAGGAAGTCACGGTCGTGGGAGACGATGATTAAGGTGCCGTCGTATTGGATTAAGGCGTTTTTTAAGATATCCTTGGAAAGCATGTCCAAGTGGTTGGTCGGCTCGTCGAGGACCAATAGGTTGGTCGGGAAAAGCAGCATCTTGGCCAAGGAAAGGCGGGCTTTCTCGCCACCCGAGAGCACTTTCACCTTCTTGTCGATGTCATCACCACGGAAGAGGAAGGAACCGAGCAAAGCTTTTACCTTCTGTCGCATATCGCCAACGGCTACATCATCCAAGGTCTCGAATACGGTCTTGTTCATGTCGAGCATGTCCTGCTGGTTTTGCGCATAATATCCGATCTTCACTTCGTGACCGAGTTTCACCTCGCCTTCATGGTCGAGTACACCGCAGATGATTTTCGATAGTGTGGACTTGCCTTCGCCGTTGCGTCCCACAAAGGCTATTTTCTCACCTCTCGGAATCAGCAGGTTGATGTCTTTGAGGATGACTTGGTCTCCGTATGACTTACCGACATGGTTCAGTTCCAAAGTGACCTTACCGGAATGTGGCGCAGGCGGAAACTTGAAGTGGATAGCCGTGCTGTCGATGTCGTCGATCACAATCTCATCCATCTTCTCGAGCATTTTCACGCGGCTCTGCACCTGCTTGGCCTTGGTCGCCTTGTAACGGAATCGTTCGATGAAGGCCTCGATGTTCTTGATTTCGCGCTGTTGGTTCTCGTAGGCCGAACGCTGCATGTCGATGCGCTCTTCGCGCAGACCGACATAATCGGAATATGGCACCTTGTAGTCGTAAATCTTGCCGTTGCTGATTTCCACCGTGCGGATAGTAATATTGTCCAAGAAGGCGCGGTCGTGCGACACCATCAGGATGGCACCGTAATAGGCTTTCAGGAAGCCTTCGAGCCATTGGATGGACTCAATATCGAGGTGGTTGGTGGGCTCGTCAAGAAGGAGCAGGTTGGGCTTTTTCAATAGGATCTTGGCCAATTCTACGCGCATCTGCCAACCGTTGCTGAACTCGCGCATAGGGCGTTGCATATCCTCATGACCGAAGCCCAAGCCGACCAAAATCCTTTCCGCTTCGCCCTCGATGCTGTTGCCACCGAGTAAGGCCAAGCGGTCGTTCAAGTTGTTCAGCTTGACGATGAGCTTCTCGTATTGCGGGCTTTCATAGTCGGTGCGGTCGGCTAATTCCTGCTGCAACTTTTCCACATCGCGTTCTAATTGATGGTATTCATCGAAGGCGGAAAGCGCTTCATCCAAAACGGTTTTCGTGCTGTTCACATTCTTCTCTTGGGGAAGATAGCCAATGGTAACGCCTTGCGGGATAATGACATCACCTTTTGAAGGCTGTTCCAATCCACAAATGAGCTTCAGCAGCGTGGTCTTTCCTGCGCCGTTCTTGCCCACCAAACCGATGCGGTCCTTCTCGCGAATCAAAAAGGAAATATCGGTGAAGAGGTCCTCACCAGTAAAATGCATGCTCAGGTTTTGGATTGAAATCATCGTTTACCGTTTTAGGCGGCAAAGGTATGGATTTTTATTGGTTTATTCTCCTCCTTCATCATAGTGATGATATTCCCATAAACCTAATATGTTAGGCAAGAAAGGAACGATGCCGTCTTCTTCAACCACAGCATAAAACGGTTCGGCTATTATATCATCCTTAAAAACAAGGAGATTACCCACTTGATTCCAGCATCCTGAAAGGAAAACCATATCGCCAATTGTGAATTCAAAACGACCATCTTCCTTTAATTGGAAATCCGTCCCATGTCTGCTGAAATCCTTCCATACATACCAACCTGTATCACATGCAAATGTTGAATCGGCTCGCCAATGAACCCAGATGTTTTTTGTGTGCGTTTCATAATCTTCGATGGTTTTTGTCCAATCCCACCGCTGTAAATCATGGTCATATTTGAATGTCTTGCCTATCCATAAATGGAACCCTTTTGTGAGCACTAAATCACGAGAATCAAGGACTCTCATCTCCATTGTAAAGTTGAGCAAAACATCTTTTAGCCGAATAGTGTCACCGTTCCATTCATACTTTCCAAATGACACACGATCATATGTCAATACATCATGAAATGAATTGTCAATATCCAAAGCGTAATACCCATTTTTGATAATAATCGTGACCTTTTTATCTTCGGTTAAAACATATTCGCCTTCCTGAGCATAAGCATCATTTGCTTTAAACAAATAGAGACATAGTAGGGCAAAAACGATTTTCAAGCCTTTCCTACAGATTTGTAATATGATGGTTTTTATGCTTTTCATGAGATTTTATTGGTTTTTAGATTTGTTTTCAGTCAAGCAGCCATCCTTTAAATGAGCACATAATAAACAAAAATGATCCAAAGGACTTTCGGGGGCTGGTTCCCAAATTTGCCCACAAGAAATCACCCCATTTTCGTTTATCTCAAATTGATACAGATTTCCATCAATAGTGCCTCCGACGGAAACACTATCTATTTTATTATCGATGAATTGCCTGCTTAAATACAACACTTGTTCCGCAAGCTCCGTTTCCAACTCAACAAAACATTCATCTATATTGATGTCTGTAACGTCTTTTGCATACCATAGGTTTTTGTCAAACGAGATTACCTTTAAGAAATACAGCTCTTCAACGGATTCTATTTGTAATGCATATTCAGGATCAAACGATGGCATGACTGTGAATCGGAAAAGATACTCATCTCCTAATCGGGTCTGTATAACACTATCCATGGAATTGTAATAGCTTTTCAATTGTGTAGTCACATCTAACCTGGTACAAAGTGACAGCCTTGATTGAGCAACGGTTTTTCCGTTCAATGCAAGTATTGATAATAACAATACTATGCCTATAATGCTTTTTTTCATGACTTATTTTGAAATGACTAAAGGTTTAACCGCTATTCCGTTTTGAGATATGATTTTCACCCAATACAAACCATTCCCCAACCCCGACAAATCCAGCTGCAAAGCATCACCCTTGGCCTCTTTGCTGAGCAAGACCTGTCCCAAGACATTGTATACCATGACCTTTTGCATTTCCTCCAATTCAATGGTAATTTGGCCGCTCGTTGGATTGGGATAGAGCTTGAAATCAAGCGTTTGGTTTTCATCGGTCGAAGTCAGGTCTATTGCGACATAGTTCTGTTCGGAGTCATTCAAAGAGGCGGCATAGTCCGACTCGCAGGTCTCGCCGTTGTCAGCCAAATAGAAGGCCGTCAAACGGTAATAGACGTCCTCGTGGTCATCATCGGCCAGGTTGTCGCGGTATTCATAATAAAGTTGGCTTTCTATGGCAGGAATTGATGCCACTTGTTCATAGTCTGTGTTGTCGAACGAGCGATACAGATTGTATTGCTGCAAGATGTAGCCTTCTTTGTCGAGTGCCATCTCGCGCCCCGCTTGGTTGGTGACAAAGGCGCGCAGCATCCAGGTGTAGTACATGTTGAAGGTGTGCATGTCGGTCCAGGTCTGACCGTCCAACGACACCCAACGGCCGTTGGCATTACCCATGTCTTGGCAAGCGGATGCCGGACGTGACAAACCTTGCTGCCCGACGACAATCCAAAGCGGTTCGTTTTCTGGAATCTCGAAAGCTGGACTAATGCTTTCCTCATGCCAGGCTTGGACATTGGTCAAAGTCATGTTTTGGGAGCGGACCAAGGTGCGCGGTGCCGTGTCGCCACCGACATACACCCAAAGCTGGTAAGTGCCTGCGCCCACATCGTAAAGCGACACTTCCCTCAAATAAGTTCCAACATACTCGGCCAAGTCTTCGGCTTCGAAACGGATAGCCCAAAAGATGCGTGGTTCATCATTACCTCCTAAAGAACGTTTGAAGACACCATCATCATGATAGAGCCATTGGTTGATAGGCTCGGGTCGTTCGCCCCACGAAATCAAGGCACCATGGTCGTTGTCGTCCTCGTAATAGTTCGTGCCGTCCAATTTCACTGGTGGGTCGCAATAGGATGGGAGAAGGGCAGAGGTACACTCCTCACACGACATGGAGTAGTAGGTGCCGTCCAATGGGCCATCAAAAACCAAGCGCAGGCAATATTCCACCTCGCCGTGCAATTCCAATGTCTCGTCCAAGAAGGTATCGTCCTCGGTAAAACCAAGAAATTCGCGATCGCGGAACAGCATGGCACCAATGAAATTTCCTTCCGGGTAATCCCAGGATAGTTGGATTCCACCGTAATGTAAAGCCCATGTCAAAGCAGTAATTCCCGTATAGTCAGAACATGGTCGATAAACCCATTGGAAGGTCTTCCATTCGCATGTGTCGGACAGATAAATGGGTCTTACCTGAGCCATACAAGTGTCGCCTTCAGTCAAATTGCTGATATCCAATTGGTAAGAAGTGTTGGTCGTTTGGCCAATTGCTTCTCCATTCAACAGGATTTCAAAATACTGTAAATCACGGTTCTGAGTTTCTTCTATGGACCAAATCGCCCAGCCTGTGGAAGAAACATACAGACTGTCAACGCCATTTGTCGCCTCCATCAATTCCACTTCGATTTGGGTTGGTTCGAAAACGGAAATGACTGAATCTGAAACATAATCCACAAAACCGTCAAGATGGATCCTCAAGTCATATTCATCGCGGTAGACTGTTGGCAACATCAGATGACCGTTGGCATCTAAGGTTGCCTGATAGGCATGACTTTGTTCGTCGTGTGATGAAAGCGTTACGGAGGCACCTAAAGGTGACAAGCCTACATTTGTTGCGACGTCGAGGACGAAACTGGTAGTCATTTCCTTGTCCAAATAAGCCGACCAGATGGTGTCAGAAACGCTTCGGTTGCCTTCGTAATGGCAACTTACGCCCCAGCGGTATTGTCCCCATGGAAGGCTGTTCCAGCTCATATCCATAAAGACTGTATCGGTCAGATGGGAGGCCATCATCACGGGCTCTTCTTCGAAACGACTGCGGAACAAGTCATAATACTGAAAAGAGCGCGTCGTCTTTGAGCCGTCGTTTTGGTAGAAACGTATGCAATCCACGTAGAAGCAGTCGTTGCCCACATCGGTGGAGGCGTCTTTGACATAATCCCAGCGGAAAACATGTTCGCCCACAGAAATATCAAACCGATGTTCAATCCATCCTTCCTCGCCAGAGCATTCCATTTTTTTCACGCCGTCAAGATAAAAACGCCCCATGTCCCATGGATTTTCCGATGAAATCTTGCTATAGAAACTCATTTGGCCCTCCAAAGGCACAAAAACGGAAACCTCGATTTGCGAAACGCCGCTTCCTACAGTTTCGCAGGTCGACTTCATGCAATAGTTGCCTTCGTAGGCATGGAGGGTGTCAATGGACCAAGGGTAATCGCTCAGGTTGTTGTTCCATGGGAAACGGCTAAAGTCGCCTGTCTCGAAATCCTCAACCAACAAGGGGTCGTGCATTGACCAGCTTATGCGCACCAAGTCGTTGGTGAACTGACGTGCTGCCACATATCGTACGGGGTAAAACAGCTCGTGCAGTGAGAAATCAATGTCGTTTTGTGTCTGTTCTCCTGTTAAAAATAGCGAGTCGGCAAGGTAAGCTGTTGCATATCCTTCAGCTGATGCCCAAACACGATACATGCCTGCCGTCACATTGTCGCAATAATGGCCTAACGAGTCTGTAATAAACTGATATACAATGGTGTCGCCTGATATATTCATTCCTGAAAAAGTGACAGTGGCGGTTTCAATGGGAGTGATTTCGTCTTGTTCGTACACATTGCCATTGACTATAATTTGAGCCCAGGCATCTTGTCTTGCAGCGAAGAATACGAATACCAATATTACCCATGCCCATCTCTTCATCGTATTACCCTTTCTTATCGTTTAACAAATTTGGCCATCATCGTTCCTTTATTGCCTCTTACTTGGATAAAGTAAATGCCAGTCGACAATTTGCTCACGGAAATCGGTAGCTCGCCCAACAAATCAGAACTCATTTGGGTTTCAGGTAGTATTGCGATTCCCAGGCTGTTCATCACGCTGACATTGTAAGTGGTGTTGCTGCTTAAACCTCTCACCACAACTGTTTCTTCAGCAGGGTTGGGATAAACCTCCAAATCTGTCGGAAGTTGGATGTTGCTTTGGTATCTCATGCTCACTCTACCTTCTTGAGTGATAAAGAGATGCAAATCTTCCACCAAAGGTTGGTTGGGAGAGAGGATGATTTCTTCGCACATCCCTCGGCCATAGCGTGGCAAGTCGGCCATCACATAATAGGTTCCAAAAGGCAAGTCGTTAAAGCTGAAATGGCCGTCAGGGCCAGTCAGGGCAAAGCCCAAGATGCGTTGTTTGGTGGCATTGAGCAAGAGCACGCCGACATTGGAAAGGCCGTCGGAGCAATAAGTGATGTCGCTACCTTCCTGCAACCAAGGTTGGCAATAGAAGTCACGCGCCTTGAATGTCCAATCGGGATAGTCGAACACACCGCTGATGAGGCCGTTGCCCGTATGGAAGCCAGGCTCCATCAAGGGCAGGTCAATATCCACATCGTAGACATCGCCATCTACCTCAATCATGTTTGACTCGTTCCATTGCAGGTCGCCGAGATAATAGCAGCCGCCCGCCTCGGCATCCAAAGTGTCGGGGAAGGCGTACAGGATATAGGTGTCGGGCAACAAGGCATCGAATCTGAAGAAGCCTCCTTCATCGGAAGTCGTTCGATAAAACCCTGAGACAAAGGGGTTGTCATCGCTTAAAGCGACGGCAACCACTTGAGTGTAAGGTCGCATAATTCCACCCGACCAGGTGTGACCTTCAAGGGCATAGTCCTTAAACAACTCAAAACGCACTGTATCTGATGAATGGCCACATAACGACCAAGCCTCGAGTATTAACTTGACAAAGCCCTGCTCGATGTCACTTTCACCTGGATAATACAGGGTGTGAAGTGCCGTCGCATCCTCAAAATGACCATCTCCCATTGAGGTCCATCGAAGTGTGTCGTAATACTGGGCCTCAGCTTGGTCTAGCGACAACGGGCGATTAATGCCACTATAGCTGTCTTCGCCTGCAAACACATATAATGCTTTGTAAAGGTTGAGTGTGAAGGCATCTGTCTTGGTCACGCCATTGCTAGTCACTCGCAAGGTCAGTGTCACCTCACCAGCATCGTAGTCCTCATCAGAGGGGAAATAAGTGGTGCTCAGCGATGTCGAGTCGGAAAACATGCCCGAGCCTGAGGTTTGCCAAATGAAATTGCTGTAGATGTAAGGGATGTTCGCATCGTTAATGGAATATCCTGATGGTGAAGCACAAAGGAAATCGTCTTGACCTGCATAAGGATAATAAGTCGCAAAAGCGTAGGCACTTTGTCCGACCGAGGCGTACACATCGGGATTATAGGGACGGTCGCAGGCCATAACAGCAACGTTTTCAGCTTGTTGAGGGTTGATAAGATAGGAATTGCCGGTGATGCCATCAATATGGTTGGCGAATTTGTAGTAGTTGAAATTGCCATAAAACAGTACATAATGGTCAATGTCACGCTCTTTGTTCTCATCCCACGAAATCAGCCATTTGTTGTTTACGAACTGTTTCTTCACATTGAATGGCGGTGCAATGGGCACTGTCGTATCGCATTCGGTCAGGTAGTTTTCATAAACAATTGAGCCCAAGGCAGGCGTGTCGTGTCCGTCGAGGATAACTGATTCGATCTCGGCTGTGGTTTCGGCATCCCAATAGTTGTCGCGCATGTCGATGTCTTGGGACGAGACATTGGCAAAGAGTATCGCGTCTTTCTTGTAGTGCAGGAAGTTGTTGCCGTTCATCTGCGACTTGTCGGAGGGGAAGCTCACAATCCTTTTCTTTGCCTCGCTGATGGTGTTGCCGACAAAACGCATCGACCCTGCTGCCATCAGATTGGCAATGGTCAGTTCGTTCTCAAAGAAGGTGTTATGTTCAAAATCAAGATGGCACACCCGCATCATGCGGACGGCTTCATCGTTGCTCCAAAACACATTGTTGCGGATGACGACCGAGTCCATAGCGGCTTTTAAGCCATACGAGGAATATCCCGAGCCGCCTTCTGGCAAGTCAGATGAAATTAGGTTGTCTTCAATGTAGTTGGTCGCGTCCTTGTCGGAAATGCCGCCCACATTCTCGAAGCTGATGGCCGTGGCAGCACCTTGGAAGCAGTTGCCTGTGATGTGGTTGCGGTTGCACTTGAAGCCGTATTCCACATTGGAGATTTCGATATTAATCTGACCTTGGTCGAAGATGTTGTGCGAAAAGGTGTTGTCTTCGCTGTCGGCAGCACGGGCCTTCAACTCGATGCCCGACACACATTGGAAGAAGAAGCAGCTGTCGACCAGGAATTGGTTGCAGTCAATGAGCTCGATGCCTTTGCCCGCATAGTAGTTGTTGAATGTGCAATGGCTGACGGTCACATGATTGCTGGTCGAAGCGTTCAGAGCGGTGAGCGCTCCCACAACTTCAACATAGGAAATCCACACGGTGTCTTCCTCGGTGATGTTTTTCAGCTGGATGCCTGCCCAGTCGTGCGAAATCTCGTAACAGAGCAGGTAGATCGAGTCGTTGCATTGCCCTTCAAGCAAGAGGTTGCCGCCATCGACACGCAGATAGGCCGATTGTCCGAAATACATCCTCACGCCGCTTTCCACGCGCAAGGTGCCACCGTTCTGAACGGTCAGCGACTCATTCACCCAGTACACCGAATCGCCACCCAACTTCGGCAAAACCAGCAATGAGTCAACCTCTCCGTTGATTGGGACATAATGCTGTGCCTCGGCCCAAACGCCTTGTACCAAGAAGAGCATGAGTAAGAGATGCCGTATGTGCTTGAGCGGTTTCATGGTTTAGAAGTAATAAGTCAAACCCAGTCGGAAATCCCAAAGTCGCATGCGCAAGTCGAAGGGGAAGTCGGCGCGGTATAAGGAACCGTTGGTCACGCGGTAGTGAACCTCGGGCACGAATTCGATGCGATTGGCCACCTTCCAAGCGACGCCCAACCCGCCATAATAGGAGAATTTGGTCGTTTCCACTTGTTCTTTGGTGATGGGCGTATGGAAAGGCGACTCTGCTGAATTGAGCGAACCAGCATAATCGACCAGGAAATCAATCGATGCGCCCGCATTGATGAATGCCCTGAAGTGCTCCATCTTGACAAAGTCGAAGGTGGCAAAGAGTCCTAGGGTCAAGTAATCTAGGCGGTTGATGTCGCGGTAGGCGTAATGGGTCGTGGTCAATGGGATATAGGTCGAATCCAATATGTATTGGTAGGTGGTGTCGCCAGTGGAATGCACCACATAATAAGTGTCTAGGGTGTCGTTCACATAGCAGTCGCCAGAGAAAACGGTCTGCTCAAGCAGGAAGCGATAACGCACCGAGCGGTAGCCGAGGTTCATGCCTACACTGAGGCGGTTTTGCTTGTAGCCACCGTCAAGGCCGATGTCATAGACCAGACTTGGAGTCAAGTCGACCGAGCCGTCTTCGGGTTTCGGCATGTCTACTTCGTGTTTGAATTGGGCA
This sequence comes from uncultured Bacteroidales bacterium, assembly GCA_946185535.1. GTDB lineage: Bacteria > Bacteroidota > Bacteroidia > Bacteroidales > F082 > Limimorpha. Next base: position 22,519 of record CAMHJX010000021.1, on the reverse strand, counting down.
GAGCCTAAACCTATCGACGGCGTGATGAACCAGCCATTGTTTCGGAACTTTGGCCAAGGAATTTCCAGGCCTCTGTATTTCACCTGATACACCGTGTCGGTCTGTACCTCGTGCTTCACTTGCACAATGGTGTCGTAACGCATCACGGTGCGGATGATCTGCAAGGTGTCGTAGATGTGTATGGTTTTTTCCGTCTTGTCGACCACGGTGTCGCGTTTAGGCTTGGTGACTTCGGTAATAGGTTCAACAGGAGTTGTTATTGTGGCTTCGGGTTCGTTCACGAGTTGTTGGTTCTTTCGGATCACATATTGCTTGCCGACTTTCTTGAAGCCATAGTCGGTGCCTTTCAGCAGGTCGGTCAGCACTTCCTCGACGGATTTATAGGAACAGGAATAGCTCTCGATGCGGATTTTACTCAGTTCTGCCTTGCTGAAGGCCACGTTCAGTTCATACTCGGCAAAAAGTTTCTCCAAGGCTTTGTCCAAAGTACATGACTTGACCGAGAACGAAATCAGCGGGTTGAACGATTGGGCTTGGGAGCGCTGGGGGAGAGCCAGGGCCAAGAAAAACAGGAACAACAGCGGCAGCCATCGCAACCCTGTTTTTCTATTTGTCTGTTTGTTAAGAGATATATTGAGATGAGGGTATTCCATTTCCAAGATAATTCAAAATAGGCCGCTAAGATACGACAAAAAAATGAGAGGACTCTCATTTGGGCAAAAAAATGAGTTTCCTTTTGGAAGGTTGCCTGTTTTGTTTTGCCTTGAAAGGCTATCGTATCACGGTAGTTGCTGTCAGGTTTTCACTGAGGCTGTTACCATATGATTTGTAGTAGAGGAGATTCCCAAAGGGAATGGAGTGTGTTGTGGCGTTAAAAGGCGGCGGCCTATAACGCTTACGAATTGTAAACGTCACTAGCCGCCGCTAGATAACCTAATGATAGTCTCCATTCCCTGAAAGGGGAATCACATTATTCAATTACAATTTTCTGCGTCTTCACATCGTTGCCATTGATAAGCCGCAAAACATAAACGCCAGGAACCATCTCTTCGGTTGTCAAAGACGCATTCAATGCGTCTTTACAGATGAGAATACGACCTGTCACATCCACAATCTGCAACGTAGAACCCAGCTCAGCACCTCTGATAATTATGTTTCCATTGTTAATGAACACAAAGGTTCCTGAGCCTGTCGAAGGGCCGTCCATTTCGCTTGAGCTAAACACCAAACGGAAACGCGAAGCGTAATCACTTGTCTTGGCCTCAAAAGTATAGCCGGCTCCAGAGCCTGTTGAAGGACTAGCGGCCAGCAAATCCACATCCGCACCCGTGAGGTTGTCGATGAGGTGCAAGTAATCCAATTTCACTGCTTCGGGATAGATGGTTATGGTATATTCTCCATTCTTTGTAGCCTTGAAGTTAAGCGGAATCTCACCTTGCTTGTCTGAGCAAGCAATGGCAAGCTCCTTACCGCCTTGTGGAATACTGATGACTGCATTTTCCTTGTTGAAGACAAATTTCTCCAACCTGTCACCAGCATTGAAGCTCACGATGGCCTTGTCCAAATCGGTCACTGAGCCTGTCGAAGTGCCGCGCTTGTTGGCTTGCGCCACGGCGATTCGCAAACAGCCTTGGTTAGTTGCTGCTTCGGGTGCCTCCGTGCTGAAAACAACCGTCTCGTCTTCTGCCTCAGCCATTACCATGACACCCGTACAGGCAGGAATAGCCGTAGCAGACGAAACCATATTAGGCTCAACAGCCGTGCCCTCCTCATTCATCGTATAGTAACTCTTATTGGCGTAGGCATTGACTGGGAAAGGATTGCCCACCAAGTTCCAGCCAGCAAACTCAGCATTGGCATCGTAAGCAAGACCCTCTTCCTTGGTATCATCCTCATTGAACTCGCCTTTGAAAATGACATTGACATCCTCGGCATTGGCATAGAGATAACCTTGGCCGTTAGCAAGGAAGAAATTTGGTGTGTTTTCTGGGTATTTGTAGTTTTGCCATTCGGCATTCTCGCTCTGATCGAAGCGATAGAGGTCGTATGCCGTTTCGGTTATCATGTTATCCACCGCTGTTGGGTCTGTGTCTTCCACCAATGGAGAAGCGATAAAACGGTAGTTGCCCTCGCCTTCGCCGTAGCCTGAAACGGTGGTGTATGCCATGGGGAAGATTCTGGCTTCGTAATCGCTCCAATTCATGGCTGATTTGTAATCATATAGGGATTCGTATGGAACGTAAATGGGGAAACTCGCATTAGAAAATGCATTACTACCCAAAGAAGGTGGATTGGAGTTATACAATATCGCTTCTGACAAGCCTATACAATACCAGAAAGCATATTGGCCTATTGTGGTCACGGAATTGGGAATGGTCAGGCTACCCGTGAAACCGCTGCAACCATCGAAAGCATAATTGCCTATCGTCGTCACAGAATTGGGAATGGTCAGGCTGCCCGTCAAGCCGCTACAACCATAGAAAGCAGAACCGCCTATCGTGGTCACGGTATTGGGGATGGTCAGGCTGCCTGTCAAACCGCTGCAATTATAGAAAGCAGAATTGCCTATCGTGGTCACGGAATTGGGTATGGTCAGGCTGCCAGTGAAACCTCTACAACTACCGAAAGCCCATTCGCCTATCTCTGTCACGGAATTGGGGATGGTCAGGCTGCCAGTGAAACCACTGCAACTAGAGAAAGCAGCATCGCCAATAGTCGTCACGGAATTGGGGATAGTCAGACTGCCTGTGAAGCCGCTGCAGTTTCTAAAAGCCTCTCCACCTATCGTGGTCACGAAATTGGGAATGGTCAAGCTGCCCGTCAAGCCGCTGCAACCTGAGAAAGCCTTATAGCCTATCGTGGTCACGGAACTGGGGATTACAAGTTCTCCTGTCAAACCAGTACAACCTTGAAATCCCGAAAGATAATTAACGGAATTGGGGATGGTCAGGCTGCCAGTGAAGCCGCTGCAATCTTCGAAAGCACCAATGCCAATTGTGGTCACGGAATTGCCAATGGTCAGGCTGCCAGTGAAGCCGCTGCAACCAGAGAAAGCAGAACCACCTATTGTGGTCACGGAATTGGGAATGGTCAGGCTACCCGTGAAGCCGCTACAACCAGAGAAAGCAAAACTGCCTATCGTGGTCACGGAATTGCCAATGGTCAGGCTACCCATGAAACCGCTGCAATTATAGAAAGCATAATCGCCAATCGTGGTCACGGAATTGGGAATGGTCAGGCTACCTGTGAAGCCGCTGCAAACATCGAAAGCACCATAGCCTATTGTGGTCACGGAATTGGGAATGGTTAGGCTGCCCGTCAAGCCGCTGCAACCAGAGAAAGCCCAACCGCCTATCGTGGTCACGGAATTGCCGATGGTCAGGCTGCCCGTCAAGCCGCTGCAATTATAGAAAGCCCAATCGCCTATCGTGGTCACGGAATTGCCGATGGTCAGACTACCTGTGAAACCGCTGCAACCATAGAAAGCAGAATTGCCTATCGAGGTTACAGAATTGGGGATGGTCAGGCTACCAGTCAAGCCGCTGCAACCATAGAAAGCACTACCGTTTATTCTGGTCACAGAGTTGGGAATAAACAAAGAGCCAGACAAATTGCTACAACCATAAAAAGCAGAGCTACTTATTCTTGTCAATCCGATAAAATACTGCAATTCCTCGAATGATGTAATTTCTGTATTTTCTCTAAACACTTCTCCAAGGTTGGTTACTGCGGCAGCTTCGGTATAACTTAATTCTCCATCTTCATTGGTATCCCAATTCGCAACACAAATGGCTTTTACATTGGCATCGGCAAAAATGATAGGACAAGGACCATATTCTTGGATGTTTGTAAATTCGTTCCAGCCTGATGCAACTTGGTATGCACTTACTGTTCCAAATGGCACATAGACTGGGATAGATTTGTTGACATTATAAAAAGCATAAGAACCCAACACAGGCGGCGTTTCAGCAAGAATAGTCATTGAAGTGATGCCGCTGCAACCGTCGAAAGCATCCTCTCCTATTGTGGTCACGGAGTTGCCAATGGTCAGGCTACCCGTGAAGCCGCTGCAACCTTCGAAAGCAAAATCGCCTATCGTGGTCACGGAATTGCCAATGGTCAGGCTACCCGTGAAGCCGCTACAACCAGAGAAAGCATACCAGCCTATCGTGGTCACGGAATTGCCAATGGTCAGGCTGCCCGTGAAGCCGCTGCAATCAAAGAAAGCTCCTTCACCTATAGAAATCACGGAATTACCAATGGTCAGGTTGCCTGTGAAGCCACACCAGAAGAAAGCAAAATCGCCAATCGTGGTCACGGAATTGGGAATGGTCAGGCTACCCGTGAAACCGCTGCAATTATAGAAAGCATAATCGCCAATCGTGGTCACGGAATTGGGAATGACCAAACTGCCTGTGAAGCCGCTGCAATGCCAGAAAGCATCCTCTCCTATTGAGGTCACGGAATTGGGGATGGTTAGGCTGCCCGTGAAGCCGCTGCAATTATAGAAAGCAGCATCGCCAATCGTGGTCACCGAATTGGGAATGGTCAGGCTACCTGTGAAGCCGCTGCAACTAGAGAAAGCAGCATCGCCAATAGTCGTCACGGAATTAGGGATGGTCAGGTTGCCTGTGAAGCCACTGCAACTTGAGAAAGCACCTTCGCCAATAGTCGTCACGGAATTGGGAATGATCAAGTTGCCTGTGAAGCCGCTGCAACCAGAGAAAACAGAATTGCCTATCGTGGTCACAGAATTGGGGATGGTCAAGCTGCCATTGAAACCGCTGCAACCACGGAAAGCACCACGGCCTATCGTGGTCACGGAATTGGGGATGGTCAAGCTGCCCGTGAAACCATTGCAGTCACGGAAAGCACCACTGCCTATCGTGGTCACGGAGTTGCCGATAGTCAGACTGCCCGTGAAACCACTGCAATTATAGAAAACTTCTTCACCTATCGTGGTCACGGAATTGGGGATGGTCAGGCTACCCGTAAAACCGCTGCAATCAGAGAAAGCATAATTGCCTATCGTGGTCACGGAATTGCCGATGGTCAGGCTACCTGTGAAGCCGCTGCAACCAGAGAAAGCCTCATAGCCTATCGTGGTCACGGAATTGGGAATTGTCAAGCTACCCGTGAAACCGTTGCAATCAGTGAAAGCATTATCGCCAATCGTTGTCACGGAATTGGGGATGGTCAAGCTGCCCGTGAAACCACTGCAATCATTAAAAGCACCTTCGTCTATCGTGGTCACGGAATTGGGAATGGTAAGGCTGCCCGTGAAACCGCTGCAACCTAAGAAAGCATAACTGCCTATCGTGGTCACGGAATTGGGAATGACCAAATCGCCTGTGAAACCGCTGCAACCTGAGAAAGCACCACCGCCTATCGTGGTCACGGAATTGGGAATGGCCAGACTGCCCGTGAAGCCGCACCAAGAGAAAGCCCCATCACCTATAGTGGTCACGGAATTGGGAATGGTCAGGCTGCCAGTGAAACCGCTGCAATTAGAGAAAGCCCCTTCGCCTATCGTGGTTACGGAATTGGGGATGGTCAAGCTGCCCGTGAAACCACTGCAATTATAGAAAGTATATTCGCCTATAGTTGTCACGGAATCGGAGATAGTCAGGCTACCGTTGAAGCCGCTGCAACCATAGAAAGCATAATCACTTATCGTGGTCACAGAATAAGTTGAACTATTGTACTCCACTATTTCAGGAATCACTAACGAACCTGTAGCGGAATGCCCATCCACATGGCCAGTCACGGTTACGGTTGTTCCATCACTATTAACGAAGTAATTCAAATCACCCACGGTGAAACTCTGCGCATCCATTTTCCCCATCCCAGCCACACTCAGTAGCAAGACGAGCAGGACGCTACGCAACGCCCTTTTCATTTGTAAAGATCTAATTTGCATATACATTTGTTTTAATGTGTTTTCTTTTTATCCTTTCCCGAGAGGGCAATAAAAACGTGGACTTACTTAATTATTCTAGTTGGTTTTTGGAGGCCTTCGACTGCCCTTACACCACAACTATTTACGAGTAAGCCCACGTGTTGAAAACACGCAGGCATCGGCTTACTCACTCGTGGTGTAATGAAAAGGTCGAAGTTTCCAAAAACACAAGCTTTTAAGCTAACGCTTTGTTTTAAATATGCCTAAATCAGGTGCGCCCAATGCGCTGCAATCATTTTTCTATTGGGTTTGGTTAGACTTTCTTTTAACTACGTTGAAATCTCCGATTGACTACGTCGAATGCAAAGCATTTCGACGTTAGCCAATCTTTCGATTTGAGGCTTCAAAAATAGGAAGAAAATCCTTTGGGGGTGGGAAAAACTGCATTTTTTTCACAAAAAGGCTTGCGGAGTGAGAAAAAGATTGTATTTTTGCAGTGTCAATCTATGAGATTGGCTATCCGGTAAGTTGCCGCGTGGGAGTAAGACCGTATCGTCCCTGCTCCAAATTAAAAAGGCCATCCTTGTGGGTGGCTTTTTTCATGTCTATCCAAAGCGTTTTCTAAAGTCAATAATGAATGACTTTTTAAGTGCAAACTTACGTTTTACTGTAAACACTTGTTTTCCTTTGAAAATCAGTACTTCACATGCTTGAGGGTTAATCTGAAAGTAATTCATTACGGGCAGCTATTGACTTTAGCTGTATGATGAAGTCTGCTCCAACAAGCACATGCAGTTTGGCCAATTCTGTTGTGATGTCACTCATAATTGGGTACAAAAGTACAGAAAAAAGAAATGACAATGGGAATACTTTTGACAATGGGAATACTTTTATATGAAAATTCCGTAGAATGACTTACTCAGCGAATCTGGTAACCTTCTTCCGTCTTGGTGACCGTCACTTCCGACACCAAGGCAATGGTTTCGAGCACTTCGTCAATGGATTCGTCATCGGAGAAACGGGCGGTGAGTTTCTTTGAAGCGCAGGATTCACCAAGGTCGATTTCAACCTTATAGATGTACTCCAAAGCCTCGACGATCTTCGACAGTTTCTCGTTGTTGAACACCAGCACATGCTCGGTCAACAACTCATCTTCCTTCACCTCGGAATAGCTCATTGCCTTCAGCTCGTTTGCTGTGGCATCCCACACGCCGCGTTCGCCTGGGTTGATTTCCACTACCGACAGGATGTTGCCTTTTTTGTCGAATGCGGTCATCTTCACCTTGCCCGTGTAGAGGTCGAGTGTGCAACGCTCGGCGTTCTTTTCAGCATTCAGCAGGAAACTGGTACCCAGCACTTCTACATCCATGTTATTGCAATGGAGCACGAAAGGCAGGTTCTCGTCTTTGGCGACATCGAAATAAGCGACACCTTCGAAGTCGACGGAACGGTCAGACTCGGCAAAGTGCTTGGTATAGCTGAGCGAGCTTTCGCTATTGAAGTTGACTGAAGTGTTGTCGGGAAGGATGAATGCTGACTCGTTTTGTCCGTTGTAGGCGTAAGTAACGGTGGAATCGAAGTTGTTGCGCACCAAGAAGCCCACAAACAAGGCGATGAGGAAGGCAGCGGCCACGCCGGAAACGTACTTGTAGTTCCTGCGGAGCCAAGGCATCTGCACCACCTTGGTCTCGGTCTCTTCGATGGCATCAATCTTCGCGTTGACGGCATCGAGTGCGGCTTCCACATCGGCCTCGTCAAGCTCGGGCATGGCGAAGTCGGTGAGGTTCCACACCTCGTACTGATCCTTTAATGCATTGAAATAAAGACGATTCTCTTCCGACTCGGCCACCCACAAAAGCAGTTCATGGGCTTCCTCAGCCGAGCATTGCCCGTCCAAGTAGCTCATGATTAATGCCTCATATTTGTCGTTTGCCGAGTACATTTCTATCGTTTTTATCTCTTCGATTCACCTAAAAGACTAACAACTTTGGTTTTACCCTTAGTCGGGAAAAGAAAATTTTTGGAAATTAATTTAATAAGTAAATGAGCAAATATAGTTTACATAAAAGGCAAAAGAATTTGGCCATCAGTTATCAGCCATCAGCAGTCAGCCTTGGTGCTACCGAGCTGATAGCTGACGGCTGATAGCTTACAGCCAATAATACTATACATTATTTTTGAACGATTACTTAATGTGGCCTAAATTAATGTGGCCCTTTGACCCTTCGATGGGCCTCAGGGACCGCAGGCTCAGGGACCACAGGAGGGTTAAAGATACTCTTTCAGTCCTTCCCTGAGCTGTTTGATGGCGGCACTCATGTGGGCCTCGACGGTTTTTTGCGACAGTCCGAATTTTTCTGCGATTTCGGCATATTTCAGTCCGTCGAAACGGCTGGCCAGGAACACTTCGCGGCGTTTTTCGGGCATGGCGGCCAAGACTTTTTGGTAAGAGGCTTCCAAGTTGTTGGACTGCAAGGTCTCCGAGGGGTCGTTGGCATCCGAATCGTCAGTGTAGATGCGCTCGTTGACATCGGCATGCGTGCGCTCCTTATTAATATAGGTGATGGCTGAGTTGCGCACCGCGCGCAGCATGTACGACTCAAACGAGGAGTTGAAAGTCAGCTTCTCGCGGCTGGTCCACAGTTTAACGAAGAGGTCTTGAACAATTTCTGCCGCTTGGTCGCCGTCGCCTACAAAGCGGACACAAAAACGGGTTAAAGGCGAATAATAGCGACGGAAAATCTGGTTGAACGACTCTCTGTCGCCTCCTTTCATTTTGTCGATAAGAACCTTAAGCTCGTTTTCGTTCATTAATTAATAATGGTATTAATGCCAAAGGCAAAACTGGCTGCAAATGTACGCATTTTTATGTAACAAAATACATTTTTATATTTAATTATTTATCAACAACTTGCAGTTGGTATTGTGACTTTTTGAAGAAAATTAATGCGAAAAACGAAAAGAAAATCTTTTCCGATTGAAAAAAGTTGTATTTTTGCAGTCCGAAAAAAATGAGAGTTAGTATCTAACTAAAAGATATCGAGAAATGTACGCAATAGTAGAAATCGCAGGACAACAGTTCAAAGTTGAGAAGGGACAGCAGATCTTCGTCAACAGGCTGCATGAAGAAGAAGGAAGCAAGGTTTCTTTCGACAAAGTGTTATTGATTGGAAACGACGGTTCGACCAAAATAGGAGCCCCGACGGTAGCCGGCGCCAGTGTCGAAGCCACGGTGATGCAGCACCTCAAAGGCAACAAGATTATCGTTTTCAAGAAGAAGAGAAGAAAAGGATATCAGACTTCTAACGGTCACCGTCAGTATCTGAGCAAGATCCAGATTGAAAACATCACTGAGTAAAAACCCGAAAAACATAAAAAGCTATGGCACACAAAAAAGGCGTTGGTAGTTCTGAGAACGGTCGTGAGTCCGCTAGTAAGCGACTCGGAGTGAAACTTTTCGGTGGACAAGCTGCTATCGCTGGCAACATCATCGTTCGCCAGCGCGGCACGAAGCACTATCCCGGCAAGAATGTCGGTATGGGCAAGGATCACACTCTGTATGCATTGTGTGACGGTATCGTCGAATTCCAGAAGAAGAAAGAAGGTAAGTCCTTCGTCTCCATCCTTCCCGTTGAAGGTCAAGTCACTGAATAATTGTTCATAACATACCGTTTAATCCCGACTGTCGTCCGATGGTCGGGATTTTTTATGCCTGATTCCGCCAAAATGCGTATCTTTGCCGTCCTAACCACTAAGATTGATTAGTAAAATGCATAAAAAGCTTTGTTTTATTGGCTGGCTCGCGGCATTGCTGCTGCTCGTCGGCTGCCAACCCAAGACCGACCTCGACAAAATCGACGCGCTGAAAAAGCAAGTCAACAAGGATGTCAAGGCACTGAATGACTTGAACACGAACACCTTTGTGCAACTTGAAAAGGATTTCATTTCCTGCGACTCTTCGCTGCAATTCCTTTCCGAAGCGGAATTGGACGCTGCTTTTCCCAAGATGCAACTTGTGGAAGCTTACCTCCAACAGTTTAAGGAGACCCAACCCATTATGCAAGCCGAGATGGACTCCACCTTGGCACGCCTCGACCTGCTCAGAGCTGATGCCAAGACTCATTACCTTGCCGATTCATTGGTTTCCCTCTATCTTGAAGACGAGACCCAACAGGTGGAAAAGCTGAGAAGTCAAGTAGAGTATTTCAGGGACCGCTTGGGCAACTGCCGCAAGGACTTGGACAGATTCAAGAAAAAGAAGTAATTGCACACCCTCATGAAAAAGCACTGGATTCTCATTCTGCTCATTAATCTCGCCTTCATCGTTCAGATGAGCGCCCAAATCACCGTGCCACCCAAGGGCAAGAAAGTGGACGCGAAACAAAAAGAGCAAATCCAGATCGATGAACAGCTGGCTTCCCAATACTATCGCGATCAAGACTACGAAAAGGCCCGTGATTTGTACGAAAAAATCTACGAAAAGTCGGGACAACTAGGTCATTTCCAGCAGTATGTCGAATGTCTGTTTCATCTGAAGGATTACGACAAGGCCGAGCGCGAGCTAAAGTCGTTTGTCAAGAAGAATCCCAGCTATTACAAGTCATTTGTCGACCTGATCTATGTCTATACCATGCAAGGTAAGACAGACAAGGCCAAGAAGCAATACAACGAGATTGTGAAAGACCTGCCCGACCACGCGCCTACCATCCGAAACCTGAGCTATGCTTTCCAGTCGCGGAGCATGAACGACATGGCTTTGGCCGTCTTGGAAAAAGGGAATGCGCTCCTCAACGGCAAGGAGACTTTTTATTTGGACCAGGCCTATATCCATCAGTCGTCGGCCAACTATCAGGAGGCGTTCAAATATTATTTCCTTGAATTGGAAACCCATCCTGGACAATACAATAATGTTCGCAACCGCCTGCAAACCATGATGTTCTACGATGTCAACCACAGCATCTCCGATGAGTTGCGCATGGCGCTACTGAAGCAAACCCAAGAGAAGCCCGACAATCTGGAGTTTGCCCAACTTCTCGTTTGGTATGCCCTGCAGCAGGAAGACTATGACATCGCTTTGGCCCAATGCCAAAGCATTGACCGCAAGACCCACGACCAAGACGCACAAATCAACAACTTGTCGGGCATCTGCCTGAACAACAAACAATACGACATTGCCAAGCAAGGTTACACCTACATCTTGGACAAAGGCTCGAGCAGCCCTTTCTATGGTCAAGCGCTTACCGGACTCATCAAGGCCGACTACCTGAAGCTGAAAGCGAACAATAGTACCGACACGAAAGCCTACGAAAAGCTCTCGAAGAGCATTGATGAGGCCTACACAGAAATCAACACCAACGACTTGGCGAAGTTGGCCTTGATACAAGCCGACATCATGACCTACCAACTCGACAAGACCGAAGAAGCCATCGCCTTGCTTACGCAAACCATAGAGAGGGTAGGAGGCAAGCAGGATAAAGCCGAACTCAAGTTGAAGCTCGCCGACATCTATCTCTATAAGGATGAGGTGTGGGAGGCCACGCTGCTCTACAGCCAAGTCGACAAGAGCCTGAAGGAAGAACCGCTTGGTCACGAAGCCCGTTTCAAAAATGCCCAACTACGCTATTTCATCGGTGAGTATGAATGGGCGGAGAGCCAGTTGAAGGTGTTGAAAGCTGCCACTTCCAAACTTATTGCCAACGATGCCATGACGCTTTCGTTGGTCATCAAGGATAACTACGAAGCGGACACCACTGGAACTGAACTCAACCGATTGGCGCGCGCCGACTATAGGATCTATCAGCAAAAGGAAGATGAAGCTTTAACGCTACTGGATGACATCATCGCTACAGGCAACGAAATCAGCAAGCCGCACGCGCTGTTCCGCAAGGGTGAGATCATGGAGAAACGGAAGGAATATGTCGATGCCGAGCAACTGTTTTTGCAGATTGTGGAGCAATATCCCTATAGTTACATGGCCGATGCCGCGCTGATGCATGCCGCACAGATTGAACAAAACGAATTGAAGGACAAAGAATTGGCCAAGCAGCATTACGAGAAACTGATTGACGAATACCCGACCAGCATTTATACCTCACAAGCGAAGAAGAACTACAGAAAGTTATGAGTGAGGAGTGAGTAGTTAGGAGTATTGGCTGTTGAGCTATTAGCCATTAGCTGTTAGCTATTAGCAACGTTGATGCGGCTAATGGCTAACAGCTAAAAGCTAACAGCCAAAATAGATGATAATATGTACAACGAGGTAAAACCGAAAAAAGCCTTAGGCCAGCATTTCCTGACCGACCAAAACATAGCCCAACGCATTGTGGAACAGTTGTCGCCCGATGTGGAGAGCGTCATCGAGGTGGGTGCTGGCACGGGTGTTTTGACCCAATATTTGGTGCAAAGCGTCCTCGACAAATTCCATGTTATCGAGATTGACAAGGAGTCCATCGCCTATCTGCAAAAGCATTTCCCCATGCTCGGTGATCGGCTCATTGAGGGCGACTTCCTGCGCACCGATCTCAGCCAGTTCGGGCAACAGAACATGGCCATCATCGGGAATTTCCCTTACAACATCAGCAGCCAGATTTTCTTCCAAGTGTTGAAATACAAGGAACAAGTCGTTGAAGTGGTCGGTATGGTGCAGAAGGAAATGGCCGAGCGCATAGCTGCCAAGGAAGGCAGCAAGACCTATGGCATCTTGAGCGTATTAATGCAGGCTTGGTACGACATCGACTATCTCTTCACTGTGCATGAGAATGTGTTTAACCCTCCGCCCAAGGTGAAGTCTGCCGTCATCAAGATGCGGCGCAATGCCGTCACCGATTTGGGCTGCGACGAGAACCTGTTTGTGAGCATCGTCAAGCAGGCCTTCAACCAGCGCCGCAAGACCATGCGCAACTCGCTGCGCCCGATGCTCCGTCCCGAAATCATCGACAACGAAGTCTTCAACAAACGCCCTGAGCAGCTGTCGGTGCGGGAGTTTATTGACTTGACGAATCTGATAGGAGGAGAATCCTTCGGATAGTACTTTTTTTCGAAAAAAGGTTCTCTTTCCGAGAATAATGCTATTTTTGCATCATAAAATCAATGCATTATGAGCACGCAATCTATGATCCAAATCATCGCTAAGTATTTCGAGACGCAACCCGTCCTGAAAGCATGGCTTTTCGGTTCCTTTGCCCGCGGCGAGGAAAAACCCTGGAGTGATGTGGACATCCTTTTCGTGCCAGACTATTCAGGAAAGCCGTTTACTCTGCTTACCATGGGTGGTATGTACTTGGATTTGAGGGAATTGCTTGGAAGGGAAGTGGATTTGGTCGTTGACGGTTCGCTTCGTCCGTATGCCGTTGATAGTGTCGAACGTGACAAACAATTAATCTATGAGAGAAAGAGCGAGGGATAAAGGAAGGTTGGAAGACATCATCGAACATTCCAATCATGTCACGCAATTCATGGAAGGTGTGTCTTTCGAGGAACTCACCTCGAATAACTTGTTGTATTATGCTGTTATGAAGAATGTGGAAGTGGTTGGCGAAGCGGCTTTTATGTTGACCAAGGCTTTCAAAGCGGAACATCCCCAAACACCTTGGAAGATGATAGAAAGCATGAGACACATCCTCGTTCATGACTATACCAATATAATTCCTCGCATTCTTTGGGGCACAGCAACGAATGACATTCCAGAATTAAGGAAACAAGTCGAAACCTATCTCACCGAAACCGATTGGGCCGAATGGGAAAACGGCGAAGACTTGTTCAACGACCCACAAGACGCTGTGTATAAAAGCATTGTTGGAATGGCTCGGAATATGAGAGCAAGAGGGATGTCAATCGAGGAAATAGCCGAAATTACGGGACTTTCCGACTTCGAAATCTTAGAATTGTGAGCATTGTTTCTACCTTTGCCAAATGACCGAGATTCCCTGCGGGAATGGAAAATGTCGTTAGTGTTGCCCGCGGCGGCTCGTGACGTTTACAATCCGTAAGCTCTACAACCCGCCGCTTATCACTTATTGACGTTGCTCCATTCCCGCTAGGGAATCTCACAAGTCGGTTATGTTAACTACTCGTAAAGCCGATGCTCTTTCATATACTCAAACGCCTTCTCCGGCATGAAATGCCTGACATCGCGCCCCTCCTTGACGCATTGGCGGATGAAGGTGGATGAGATCTCAATGATTGGGGTCTTCAGCACCGTCACAGAAGGATAATTGATAAGTTCGCCGCCGTCGTAGCCTTCGCGGGGAAAGACTAACAGCTCGTAGTTGTCAAGGATCTTTTGGTATTCTCGCCAGTTCTTGAAATTTTGCAGGCTGTCCATGCCGCAGATGAAGACAAACTCGCTGTCGGGATACTGTTCCGAAAGGGCGGTTAAGGTATTAATGGTGTAGGAAGGCGTGGGCAGGTGCATCTCAATGTCGCTGACATGGATGCGTGGGTCATCGCCGATGGCAAGCTGAACCATCTTGAGGCGCTCATCGTCGTCAAGCAAATCCTCTTTCTTCTTCAAGGGATTCTGTGGCGTGACCACAAACCACAGTTCATCCAAGTCGGAGAACTCGACCAAATAGTTGGCCAGCATCACGTGGCCGTGATGGATGGGGTTGAATGAGCCGGAGTAAATGCCTATTTTTTTCATTGGTAGTAAACCTTATAGGAATACCGTTTTCTAGCCTTAACCGTCATTGACTCGCTTCGCATTGTCGAATCGGGGATTTGCGAGCTTGACCCGCAATCTCCCAATCGAAAGGGATTCATCTTCGCGTTTGGGAGATGGCGGATGTTCCTCCGCCATGACGTCATGAGGCGAAAGGTATCCCTTACCCAGTGTATGAATCGTTGGAACTATTCAAGAACGTAGTGACCACTTCGAGGATCTCGCGCTTGGCGGTTTCGAGGTCGTCGTTGACAATGGTGCGGTCGAACTTGCCTTGGGCAAACTCGGTCTCCCATTCGGCCTTGGCGACTCGGTTCTCAATCTCCTCCATCGAATCGGTGCCGCGATTGATGAGACGCTCGCGCAGCACTTCCACCGACGGAGCTTGGATGAAGACCGACAAGGCTTGGTCGCCATAGTGGTTCTTGATGTTCACGCCACCACACACGTCCACATCGAAGGCCACATGCTTGCCTTCTTCCTGCATCTGGGCAACAACGGAGAGCAAAGTGCCGTAGCAACGGCCGGGATAGACCTCTTCCCATTCAAGGAATTCGCCGTTCTCGACACGCTGCTTGAAGTCTTCCATGGTGAGGAAATAATACTCGCGACCGTTCACCTCTTCGCCACGGGGTGGGCGAGTGGTGGCCGAAACCGAGAACGCCATCTCAGGGATGTTGGCCATAACGTGATTCAACAAGGTCGTTTTGCCCGAGCCCGATGGGGCACTGAAGATTAGAAGTTTTCCTTTCATAGTCGTGTTTTTTTGCTTTCAGCAGTCAGCCGTCAGCTATCAGCATTAGCAATTGCTGACCGCTGACGGCTGATAGCTGATAGCTTATAAAATATTACACACCTGTTCTTTTATTTTCTCCAACTCGTCCTTCATTTTGACGACAATCTTCTGGATGTTCACCTCGTTGGCCTTCGAGCCCAAGGTGTTGATTTCGCGGCCCATCTCCTGGGCGATGAAACCGAGTTTCTTGCCTGCTTGGTCGTCGTCGCAGCTCTCGTTGAAGTAGTTGCAATGCTGGCGCAGGCGTACTTTCTCCTCGGTGATGTCGAGCTTTTCAAGATAATAGATCAGTTCCTGCTCGAAGCGGTTTTCGTCGTATTGTCCAGTCGTGGTCAACTCACTGAGGTTCTTGGTGATGCGTTGCTTGATGACCTCGTGGCGGCTCTTCTCGTAGGGTTCCACTTGGCCAAGCAGGTCAAGGATCAGTTCCACGCGATGCAACAAGTCTTTCTTCAAGGTCTGGCCTTCCTGGATGCGGAAGCCGTCGACGATGTCCAAAGCCTGTTCAAGGGTTTCGGCCACTTTAGCGACAAAAGCTTCGTCGTAATTCTCCACAGGGATGTTGAAGATGCCTGGCATGCGGAAGAGGATGGAAGCCAAGTCGTCCGCAGGAGCTACATTCAAGGCAACGGAGATGGTTTCAATCTGCTCCTTGTAAGCCTTTACAATATCTTGGTCGATATGGTAAGTCTGGCTCAGGTCGGTGTCGGTGATGGTAATGACCACGTCCACCTTGCCGCGTTGCAGTTTGGCCCCAATCTTGTTTCGGAAATCCAGTTCTGCAAAGCGCAATTCGTTGGGCAGCTTCACCTGAAGGTCCAACTGTTTGCTGTTGAGGGTCTTGACTTCTACTGATACTTTCTTCGCGTTATAGGTTTGTTCGGCAATGCCGTAACCTGTCATGGAACGAATCATAAATTTTGTATTTGCGAATATAACTATTGCTGGACGAATCCCCAAGGCTTGCCGTAAAGGTCGATTTGTGTGCCTTGTGAGATTTGGGCGCTCTGGATCAGGTTGATTCTGGAGGAGAACACGCCGTAGCCTCCTTTGACATTGGTGTAGTCGGGTACGGCTTGCGAGAAGCCTGACTGCGCGTTCACCTGAATGTAGTTGTAGAGTTCATCGCCACCAGCTGCCAATCTGATTTCGATGGGATACTTGTCGAACGAACGCACCACATTGGGGTGGTTGACGTCGTAAACCGTATCGCCTCCGATGGCAGTTTCCAAAAGGTTGAACAGGATGTTGTTGCTGTAAGTGAAGAAATACAGCCCGTTTTCTGAGTTCAAGCCATCAACGCCCCTGGCTCCGCATGAATACGACACTTGTTTGTCGACCATCGGGCCTCCATTGATGGATTCGTGGTAGTTGAAGACGAACTTCACGTCGTAAAAGACGGCATTGTCGGCGGCAGTGAATTTGATTTTGCCGACTTTATCTGAAGGTTCGGAGGTGAAATGGAGCGAGTAGGTCGCAATTTTGAAGCCCTCACCGCCAACGATGCCTGTTTCGGCAGAGATGGTGTCATTGCCCTTGAAGACTACGAGTTTGTATTTGTATTTGGAGTGGCCGTTGTTGTTGGCGAACTTTTCCCTATCGGTGGTAAAGTACACTTTTTGGTTGGGTGAGTAGAAAAGGCCTTCCTCCTTGTTGTGCAGGGTTGTTGTGTCAAGCGTTAGTGTGTCACCCGTAGGTTGGTACTCGTTGCCGTAAACGTTCTTGTATTCAACGATATAGGCTTTCAATTTGCCTGGGTAATTGCACGAGTCTGCAATGAGGGCCACCTCATTGGCGTTGATGTGCTGTTCATTACTGCCCAAGAAAGCCCTGTTGACCCTCACGTAGTTGGTGTCAACTGTGGCATCGAGCAGGCCATAAATCACAGGGATGTCTTTGTATTCAGAATAGAGGTCCACGTCTGTGGTGCAGGCATTGAAAAAGGCTAAGCCAGTGAGTAAAAAGAATAAAAAGAGTTTTTTCATCTTTAGGTCGGTTGTTTAGAAACTGCAAAGGTAGCAATTTTTCGTAAAGCTTCGTATTTTTTGGTAATTATTGCTCCTTGAAGCCCCATGATGTCATGCCAAATAACTCTCTTATGGTGTTGGAAGAGAGTGAAACAACCTTTTCAATTTGGGTGCGGGATGAAAACAGGCCATAGCCGCCCTCGATGTTGGTGTAGTTTGTAAAGAGTGTCATCGGACTGCTGGCTTGAGCGAGGTTGGCGATATAGTAATAGGTCAGTTCGTCACCGGCGGCACTGATGGAGATGACGAAATCGTCGATGTAGCGAACCACGTTGGGATGATTGGGATTCGTAATGGTGTCTCCGCCGATGGCGTTGGATAGGGCGTTGAATAACCAATTTGCGGAGTACTCCAAATAATAGGAGTTCTCTGACCCTTCTAGCTTGGTGAATTCTTTGATGGTTCTTGTTCCGAAAGTGCGGTTGACGCTTTTTTTCTTCATTCCTTGGCCTGGCTTTTGCTCGCGGTAGTTGAACTGCATCGAGACTTCGTAAAGGGAAGCAAAGTCGTCGGCCCTAAACATGATTTTCCTCACTTGTTCTGTTTCGGCCATCTGGAAGCTCACGCCACTTGTCATAATGGCGAATTCACCATTGCCAACCATGTTGGTTTGGGCAGTAAGCGAGTCCCCGTTGGGCTTGACCACGATGAGACGATATTTATACTTGCCCCCATCCATGCCCGTGTTGAAAGGCTCGGTGGTGTAATAGAAGGTTTGGTCGGGGGAATAGAAGGTACCCTCCTCTTTGTCATGAAGGGTTATGGTGTCAAGCACGATAACGCGGCCAGTAGTTTCGTATAAGTCTCCGTGGGTCTTTTTCAATTCGACGATGCGGATGTCCAACTTGCCAGGATAGTTGCTCGAGTCGGCAATCAGCGCCACGTCGTTGGCATTAATGAAATTGTCGTTGGTGCCGCAAAAAGCGCGGGTAATCTTGATGTAATTCGTGTCAGATTTGGGATTGAGCATGGCGTAAACGATGGGAACGTCCTTGTATTCGGCATATATGTCAACGTCGGTGCTACATGAGTCAAAAATGGCAATGAATAATGATATAATTAGAATAAAACGTATGTTTTTCATGTTGAAACAATTTATTTGGTACGGCAAAAGTAGTGTTTTTTCCTTTTCCTGCAAATTATTTTGCAATTATTTCTATTTTTGTCCTCAAAATAATTCCAACAAATATGAAAAGAAGAATAGCAATACTCATTACGTATCTCCTTTTTGCCTTCACGGCAAAGGCCCAAGTGGAATACCTCTACGACTTCAACAGCCTCACCGAAGGCTCACAGAACCTCAACGGCCAAGATGGCTGGGTAACGCATTATCAGACTGCCACCTCGTCGCAGGACTTCGATGTCAGCTATGTCTGTGGATCCGACATGGCTCCCGACGAGAGCCTCGCCATTTGGTATCCTTACGGTGGCTCAGGTGTGGGACGCACAGCCACCCGCAAAGCCTCGTCCAACTTTAACTTCAGCTTCCAGAACGGTGGCATCATGGACCTTGAAATCGACATGAACCGCACATGGTGGGGCTCGTTCTTCGGCGTGGGCTTCGATGGCGACGGCGATGGTCACATCCTGCCTGGCATGACCGACCCCGATGGCGGCGTCTATCTCTTCATCAAGAGCCAAGGCGACAGCGGCCATGCCAAGGTTTGTCTGCCCGACGGCACTAGTATTCCCTTCGACTATGAAGAGGGCGGCTGGACACGCTACAAGATGTCGTTCGACTTCACGGCCTTTAACGGCGCAGGCGCGGTGACGGTGTTCGTCAAGCCTGGCTGCGAGGGCGAATGGATACAGATGGCTGGCTGCACCAATGTCTGCATGAACCTCACCCCAGGCAGTGGCGACTCGAACGACTACCAAGTGTGGGATGGTATCTTCTTCCACTCGCAAGGTGGCACGGGCGGCTTCGATAACCTCCTCGTGCGTCAGCAGCCCGACGGTAATGCCCAACTCATCGAGATGGCCGACATTCCCAACCAGTTGATTTTCAATGACCCGATTACCCTTGTGGCCACAGCTTCGTCGGGACTGCCCGTCAGCTTCGAGATGATGGAAGGCCCTGCCACCATCAGCGGCAATGTGCTCACCTTGACGGGTGAGACGGGTGTCGTCAAGTTTAAGGCCACGCAAGCTGGCGATGACAACTGGCTACCCGCCCCCGATGTGGTGAAAAGCTTTGAGGTGGTTGACCCTTACGCTTACGAGCCTGAGGTGAAAATCCGCCGTCCCTACGATGGTACCAAGGTCTATATGGACGACCTCCATCCCGTGATGATTGTCGTTTCGGCTTATATTGAGCATCCCGAAGTCATTAAGTTCACCAATGTACATGCTTCCATTAATGGCGAATACATCGCCTTACAGACCGACTATCCCGATGACCCTGAAAACGGCTATTATTATGGTTTCTGGACACCTTCAGTCTTTGGTTCATACAACATGACCGTCAGCGTGACGCAATCTGGCGACAAGACGACGACCTTCATCAATAGTTTTGAAGTTACCGAACAAATTGACAGCCAATTGGATGTGGTGACGATGAACGGCGACCTCGTCTGCACTCCGACCGTACACAGTGCCAAAGGTGAATATGTACTGCCTTCGCATGTGGGTGCGTTCAAAGAGATTATGGCGCATTACGACCACAACTGCGTGAATGGCAACTGCGATAGCTACGACCGCGTGGGTGGTGTCAAGGTGCGTAACTACCGTGGCGAATGGGTGGAGTTGTTCCGCTACATCACGCCCTTCGGTGTGCAGTGTGAAGACGACCTTGATGTGAGCGACTACACTTCTTTGTTGCAGGGCTTGGTCGAGCTTGAGTTCTACATGGAAAGTTGGGCTGGCAGCGGGTATAACCCCAACCTGATTTTCAGCTTCACTAAAGGCACGCCAGACTACCTTTATGTCGATGTCGATGAGATTTGGTTTGGCACATACGCCTTTGGCGACTACGCCAACCAGCAGCCCGTACCCGTTGTGGATTATTCCTTCAGCGAACAGGCGCAGTCTGCCAAACTGAAAATCACGACGACTGGCCACAACTGGAGCAGCGGCACCAACAACAGCTACAACACGGGCAACGCCGCCGAGTTTTATGAGGCCACACACCACATCTTCGTGAATGGACAGAGCAAATACGACCAGCACTTGTGGCGCAACTGCACGCCTAATCCGGCGGGCTGTCAGCCGCAAAACGGCACTTGGACCTATCCCCGCAGCGGTTGGTGTCCTGGCAGCATCGGCATGGTTTGGGACTTCGACCTTTCGGAATATCTTACTGCCGGACAAGCCGAGTTGTTCTATCAGTTTGACCCGACCTACCTTGACCTCTGCCATCCCAACCATCCTGACTGCATCGATGGCGTGACTTGCACTGAGTGTGCTGCGCCCGACAACCCGGTTTTGCGTGTCTCGGGCAAGGTTGTGACCTATAGTAATGACGAGGACTTGTTGGTGAATGTCCACGAAGCCCATGCTGAGCCGGCTTTCACCGCTGAGCTCTATCCCAATCCAGCGAAAGGCCAGTTCACCCTTCGCACCGACTATGACAAGGGTGTCGTCAGTGTGATGGTGCTCAACATGCAGGGACAGATTGTGGCCACCTTCACCGTCGAAGGGCAGCGCACCATCGATGTGAGCCGTTGGCCCGCTGGGGTTTACACTGTGCAGATGCTGGGTGGCAGCTTGGTGACGCGTAAGCTGGTGGTGGAGTAGTTTTACTCCTTTACCACCTTACGCACGCACTTCCGTCCTTCCTCGTCGGTGATAGTGACGAAGTATATCCCTGTGGGCAGCGCAGTCATGTCGATATGGAGTTTGTCTCTTTTGCCTTGAACACTAAGTATCTTTTGCCCGAGAGTATTGACCACCTCGGCCTGTCGTAGGTTCTCTCCAGTGATGGTTACTATACCTGTGGTGGGATTGGGATGGACAATGGCGAAAGCAGAAGAATCTCCGTTTTCCTCTATGCCCGTGAGGTCTGTTTGGCCCCACATCAGAGGATAGTTTGGAATGGTGCAAAAAGCGGATTCAAGTATGTGGAATGTCATGCCGGAACCAATCCAATCGGCTTTCAGTAAAAACCATCCATAATAATAGGAGTTGTCCAATTCTCTTCTGAAGGCAACGGTCTTGTAAAGAGAGGTGTCGTTCCCTGGCTGATCACCATAATTTGGCCCTAAAATATTGACAATCCAGCACGCTTCTTCACTGTTAAGAGGTATGTCAAGGTCATATATCATCCATAACTTATCTGGGAAACCCATTGCATAGGTTTCGTACATCGGAGCCGCGTCAATATCAACCCTGTCAGTATTTCTGTTCCATGCAAAATAGAATGTGATGTCAGGCTCACCATCTTTGGTGAGGTCCCAAAAAAAACGATGATAATCAGTGTTCCATTCGACATTTGTGTGGTATATTGACGTATCAGGATATGTGTAGATAATGCCGTTGTCTTGGGCCTTACCTGGTAAGGACAAGAAAAAGGTCACTGTCCAAAGCAGTAAGTAATTATTTAATTCTTTCATTGTATTAAGTGTTTAATATGGTTGCTATTACAATCAATCTGTATTTGGACATTCTTGCATTATTAAAGCTAGGCATCCTCCGTCTTGATCAAAATCGATCCATAAAGTGTCAAAGCTGTCTTGAGCAATCCAATCAGGTTCATAGTCTACATAGATGATTTCCCCCTGTTGGGCTTTGCCGCAAATATACAGGATGATTAATGCGAAAAATGTTATTGCCTTTTTCATAGTGTTTGTATTTTTATGGTTATTGTTCTTGTTTGTTGCAAAACTACGTCTTTCATCGCTTTGTAGTTTAAAAGATGATGCAAAAGTAGGCTTCTTGTGAAGCGTTGTCAAGCCCTTCGACCGCCTTGTCTATCAATTAGCAATGAATGAATTATATAAATGCTTGGATTTCAACTATTAAGAAACCGCATCATCCCTCATTGTCTATGGGGTTGTCTATGGTTTTTTCGCTTCCCGAGCAAAAAAGCATAACGCCAAATGATAGTTTGCATAGGCAATGGCCATTGTCGAAAACCCCCGTTCCAGCGGATTTGCAATCACGAGCGGTCGAAAGATGAAACGTGTCAAGTCCTAATGTGG
>CAMHJX010000020.1 GCA_946185535.1 uncultured Bacteroidales bacterium | reverse complement strand
TCGTTGCCGTGAAAATGGACACTGACCTGAACGTGATATGGAAACGCTTCTGCAAAACTGACAACATCATATTCCATGGGATGGTTCCTTTTCATTCCCCCATCTTGTATGAAGATGAGCAAGGAAAGGAGCAAGGCATTTCGTGGGCAGGAGGCGGCACAGATGCCAATAACGCAACGTATTTGATTTACTTCTTTCTCAATCACGATGGCACAGTGAGCATAAATGAAAGCGGCATAGAAGTGCGCCCCTACGCCTTCTATCCCAACCCCACAAGGGAACAGTTGTACATGCATTTTTCCCCCGATGTTCAGCCCAAGCAAATCGAGCTCTACGACCTGCAAGGCCGCCTGGTGCGCACGCAAAGCAAAGCCTTTGAGAGCATCGACATGAGCCAACTGCCCGCAGGAACCTACACGATGCGCGTCATCATGGAGGATGGGAAGGCTTATTCGGATAAAGTGGTGAAGGAGTGATGACGAGAGAGACAATGACTATGACCGCTTTAACGAAGCCAAGAATCTTCTATATTTAATAAAAGCGGTCATTGTCATAGTCTATAGTCATAGTAGAAAAAGGTCTTTATTCCGGCAACGCCTCCGCCTCAGGCAGCTGCACCGTGGTGTCGCAAAGGAACTCCCATAAAGGATCGGGGGGGAAGTTGAAGGTGGTGTTGGTCAGCACGGCGAGGAAACGGTTTTTGTTCGTGTCGCGGATGATGGCGCTGCGGTAGCCTTTCCACCAACCGAAATGGAAATACATGCCAGGGCGTTCCTTGCTCATGCGCCAGCCGAAGCCATAATTCTCACCGTTCTTCCAGTCGGGCGAGCCCGGCACGAAGGCCTCGGCTTGCAGGCTGTCGGGCAGCAACAGGTGCGCGTCCAAGGCCTGGTTGTATTTCCAGATGTCCTCCACCGTCGAATACATGATCTTGTCGCCCATCACACCATTGAGATAGTCGTTTTGCGTCTTCACCGGACCACTGCGATACATGTCATGACCTTGCACTTCGGTAGGCACATACATCGAGACCTCATTATCATTGCGCATGGAATAGATATAGGAGCTGTTCATGCCTACGGGTTCGAAGATGCGCTCGCGCATGAAGTCCTCGAAGTGCTGTCCGCTGGCTCGTTCCACTACTGTTGCCAGCAGGGCATAGTTGATGTTGTTGTAGAAATAGGAGCCATCGGGCGTGCCGTAAGGCTCGGGTTTCTTTTCGGCCAGCATCTTGATCATCGCCTCATTCGAGAAGGGCTTCTTGCGGTCGGGCCAATGTTTGTCGGCCAAAGCATCGTAGCGCGGCAAACCGGAGCGATGGTGGAGTAGCATTCTTATCGTGATGCCTTCATAAGGCAATTGGGGAATGTATTTCCGCACGTCATCGTCGTAATCGAGTTTGCCTTCGGCTTTCAAGAGCATGATGGCTTCGGCGGTGAACATCTTTGAGTCGGAAGAGAGCTGGAAGGCATCATCCACACGGAGTGAATCCTTTTGGCGTTTGCTTAGGTCGCGCCAACCGAAGGCTTTCTCGTAAACCACCCGTCCTTGTTCGGCATAAAGCACTACGCCATTAAGTCCTGCCTTATTCAAACCGGTGAACACCTTGTCGGCCTGCTTGGCGCGTTTGGCCGCGATTTCATCGTTCAAGTTGATGAAAAGGCTGTCAACATTAATGTCAGGTACAACACGATTGCACCGTTTCCCGAAGAAGAAAACCGAGGCAACCACTACGATGAACAGCAGTAAAAGGACTAAAAAGGATCTCCGTCTCATTTTCGAGGGGCAAATGTACGCAAAAATGGCATAAAACCGCTTTTTTTCGGCAAAATTGTAGTCGGATACGGCTTAATTCGTTAATAATTACTACTTTTGCAGCCTCATTTAAACACCTTAATCATATTTCATGTCACAATTTACAGATTTTGGATTGAATCCCGCTCTGCTGAGGGCTATTAAGGAGCTGGGGTTCGAGAATCCTATGCCCATCCAGGAAAAGACCATTCCTGTGCTCCTGGAGAAAGATGTTGACTTTGTGGGCCTTGCACAGACGGGAACGGGTAAGACTGCCGCATTCGGCTTGCCCCTGTTGAACAAAATCGATGCCGAGCAACGTTGCGTCCAGGCGTTGATCCTTTGTCCGACACGTGAGCTTTGCATGCAGATCACCCGCGACTTGCGCAACTATGCCAAGTACATTCCAGAAATCCTGATTGTGCCCGTCTATGGCGGCGCCAGCATCGAACTTCAGTTCAAAGACTTAGCCAAGAAACCGCAGATTATCGTGGCTACGCCCGGCCGTCTGCGCGATATGATCCGCCGCAACCGCGTCGACTTCAGCAACGTGAAGACGATGATCCTCGACGAGGCCGACGAGATGCTCAACATGGGCTTCCAAGAGGAAGTCGACGACATCCTCGAGTACATGCCTAAGGAAGGCCGCCACACCATGCTCTTCTCGGCCACCATGCCGAAGGAGGTGGAGGCCATCCTCAACAAGTACATGACCAACCCCGTGAAGGTGGCCGTGGGCGAACGCAACAGCGGCACCGCCAACGTCGACCACATCTACTACATGATGGCCGCCAAGGACCGTTATTCGGTGCTGAAGCGCATCATCGACTACACGCCGTCCATCTATGGCATCATCTTCTGCCGCACCAAGCTGGAGACCCAAGAGATTGCCGACAACCTCATCCAAGACGGCTACAACGCCGCCGCATTGCATGGCGACCTCTCGCAAGGCATGCGCGACAATGTGATGGACCACTTCCGCAAGCGCAGCCTGCAGCTGCTGGTGGCTACCGACGTAGCCGCCCGTGGCATCGACGTGAAGGAACTGACCCACATCATCAACTATAACCTGCCCGACGACATCGAGACCTACGTGCATCGCAGCGGACGTACAGGTCGCGCCGACAAGCGCGGTCTCTGCCTCAGCCTCATCAACTTGCGCGAAAAGAGCAAGATCAAGAGGATTGAGAAGATTGTGGGCAGACCTTTCGAAAAGGCCATGATTCCGACCGGTAAGGAAGTGTGCGAGAAGCAGCTCTTCAACCACATCGACCGCATCGAGCATGTCGACATCAATCGTGAGGAGATTGATGATTACCTGCCCGTCGTGTTCCGCAAGTTGGACTGGATGAGCCGCGAGGAACTCATCACCCGCATGGTCGCGCTCAACTTCAACCGTTTCTTGGATTACTACAAAGACGCTGTTGACCTCAACGTCAACGAAAAAGATGAGAAGAAAGACCGCAAGGAACTCAAGAAAGAGCGTGAGCACCGCGACGAGACCATGATGCGCCTTTACTTCGGCATGGGTAAGAACGATCACATCCTGCCGCAGAAGATCATCGGCAAAATTAATGATGTCACCCGTTCGAAGAACATCCCAATTGGCCGCATCGACCTCTATGGCGACTATTCCTACGTCGACGTGGAAGAGAGCTTCGTTCCGATGATTCTCGACTGCTTCGCCGACCCGCACAACAACCCGCGCGGCATCGTGGTGGAGGTGGCCAAAGACCAGCCTGAGCGCAAGAAGAGCAGCGAGAAAAAAGACTTCGGCGAGAAAAAGGAACGCAAGGAACGCCACGATCGCGATGAGTTCCGTGACGACCGTCGCGAAAAACGCGACCGTCATGATGACGACTTCTTCGAGAAGAAATCGAAGAAGAAAAAGAAGGACTTCGACGACGACAGGACTTACTACAAGTCGGAGCGTTCGCGCGATGGCCGTGAGTGGCTCGACCCTGACTGGAGGGAACATTTGGACGACATCGAGGTCTTCATCGACGATGATGACCGTCCGAGCCGCAAGCAGCGCAACGCTGAGCGTGGCTTTGGGGCTAAGAAGAGCAGCGGTAGTTATTCAAAGAGCAGCTCATCGAGAGGTGGTAGCTCAAGAGGAGGCTCTTCGAGAGGCGGTTCATCAAGGTCTTCATCGAGAGACTCAGGCCGTGGTCGCCGTGGTGCCAGCCGTTATGATGACAACGATTATTACTCGCCTCGCCGCCGTGGAGGAGGACGTCGGAGATGATTTTTTTGTCACAAAACCGACAAAACCTTCAAAACTATAGTCATGGGAACATGCAACGGCTCGCAACCGCTTGCCGTTGCCACCCCGACTAAATCGGGCTTAAAACTCAATTGATATGATAGATGTTGAAGCACTAAAGGCTTATGCTTATGATACGATAGGGGCGATTCACGAAGTCCATAAGGAACTTGGGCCTGGACTGAATGAAAAAGTCTATCAAGAAGGACTTCAACTGGAGTTGTCGGAAAGAAATATCCCTTTTCAGAAAGAATTGACGTTTCATCCCTTGTATCACGGCAAGGAAATGGAATCTACATATCGGTTGGATTTCTTGGTAAACGATGACATTATTGTTGAGTTGAAGTCTGTTGAAAGTTTAAGCAATGAACATAAGGCTCAGTTGTTCAACTATATGAGACTGATGAAGGCTTCAGTAGGTATTTTGGTGAACTTCTACCCAAGATTTGCCGAAATTGAACGCTATTTCTTTGATTCAGAAAGCAATGAAGTATACGCCTCCGATGGCTTCCCCATCAGAAAATACAGTTAAAACCCAAGAGGCATCCGTAAGGATGCGTAGGAAAGCATGCCGGTTGGCTGCTTTCCTTGTCTAATAAAAGCGGTTTTGTGAGTTTTGTAGGTTTTGTGAAATAAACAACTATGGCAAAGTTTAAGACATGGATAAAAGCAGCCCGTCCGAGGACGGTGCTGCTCTCTTTTTCAGGGGTGCTACTAGGAGGTTTTTTGGCAGCTCGCCTGGCCATCAACGGGGAGTTCTTTTATCCTTTTCCCATCCTTTTCGCTGCTATCACAGCCGTGTTGCTTCAAATTCTCTCTAACCTCGCCAACGACTACGGCGACTTCAAGAAAGGCACAGACAACGCGAAGCGCGTTGGTCCCCAGCGGGAGATGCAGAGTGGTGCCATCACGGAGAAGGAAATGAAATGGGCGTTAGTCATAGTGAGTGGATTATGCTTGTTGTCTGGTTTCTTGTTGCTTTTTGTGTATTACGTTGCCCAAGTAGCTGTGGTGCCTCATTATCGCTTTTTGTTTGTGCTGTCGTTCTTTATTGCCCTTGGCATAGGGGCTATTTTGGCAGCCTTGCTTTATACCTTGGGCAAACGTCCTTATGGCTATCGCGGCCTGGGCGACCTGTTCTGCTTCCTATTCTTCGGTTGGGCGGCCGTGGCAGGTACCTATTATTTGTCCGCTCCTTGGTTCGATTTCAGCGTCTTGCTTCCGGCAACGGCCATGGGCTTTCTCTCCAATGCCGTGCTCAACATCAACAACATGCGCGACTATGAGAACGACAAGGTCTCGGGCAAGAACAGCCTCGTGGTGAAGTTAGGCCTGAAAAAGGCTTTTATTTACCATTGCCTGCTCATCGTAGGGGCTTTCGTCTGCCTCGCTGTTTATCTCGTTTTGCACCATGCCGCCTGGTATTCCTACCTGTTTGTGGTGTTGTTTCTTTTCTTTTTGAAGGACCTCATTGCCATCAAAACGACAAAACCCGAGCAACTTGACCCGTTTTTGGGGCGGCAAGTGAAGCATAGTTTTTTGCTGGTATTGGTTTATGGAATTCTGATGTTAGTTTGATTAGGTATTTTTCACCTAATTAATGGTATATTATCCAAAATAGTTCTTATTTTTGCATCGTAAAATCTAATCTAATTATCTAAACATTAAAATTTTAACACTATGAAGAAAACCTTACTTTTTGCCTTTGCTATGCTGTTTGCAATGGCAATGATGGCACAAAACCGCGCTGTTTTGCTGCAAGAATCTTTTGACGGCTCAACCATGCCTGCTGGATGGTCCATCAACGGACAACCGAACAACTGGTCAGTGTCGGCCACTGCCAATGCAGGCGGCACTCCCAATGAAATGCACCTTACCTGGAGTCCCCAATTCAATGGCATGACGCGACTCGTCTCTCCTGCCATCGATTTGACCGGTATCAGCAGTGTCGTGTTCTCATTTAAGCATGCACTTGACAATTACTCGGGCAGTAACACCATCGGTGTGGCTACGTCATCTGATGGTGGTACCACTTGGAACCAAGGTTGGAGCCAAGGCTACAGCGCCAGCAACAGCTATTCTGTTTCACAGGAAATCAACACTCCCGATATGGGTCAAGCTAGTGTGCAGTTCTGCATCTTCTTCAACGGCAGCAGCTACAACATTAACGACTGGTTCTTCGACGACATCGTGATCTTCACGCTTGAAAATCTTGACCTCGGCGTTTCAGCTGCTACGCTTCCTAGCTTCATCAGTAGCGGCGAGACTTCATTCGGCATGACGGTCTTCAGCTATGGTACCACCACCGTTACTTCTGTTGAAGCCACCTACGAAGTGGAAGGCATGGAGCCTGTCACCGAAACCTTTACGGTCAATGTTGCCTCACTCGGCACCGCGACCTTGAATTTCACGACCCCCACCCTGTTGATTCCCGGAAGCTACAACGTCAATTATAGTATCAACTTGGTCAATGGCCAAGCCGATGATGACCCGAGCAACAATATGATCTCGAAAACCGTTAGCGTGGCCGTTAGCTCTGCCGAACGCAAGCCTATGATTGAACACTTCTCGTCATCGACCTGCGGTCCGTGCGTGCAACCCAACACTCTGATGCACAATTTCTGCAACAACAACGATGGTCGTTATACCTACACCAAATATCAGATGAACTGGCCTGGAAACGGTGACCCGTACTACACTGCAGAAGGCGGCGTGCGTCGTGACTACTATGGCGTGAATGCTGTTCCTATGGCTTTCCTTGATTCAGAGTCGTTGAACTTCAACAATGTACAGAACCAATTCAACCAACATGCAGAAATCACAGCCTTTATGGATATCAAAGGCTCGTTCTCGGTTGAAGGCAACACCATTACGGTATTGGCCGACATTATGCCTTACATTGACGCCAATGCCCGTGTTTACATCTCTGTGAACGAGAAGGAAACCCACGGCAATGTGGGAAGCAACGGCGAAACAGTGTTCCACCACATTTTCATGAAGATGTTGCCTAATGCGGAAGGCACAACGATTGACTTCGTTTCTGGCGAACTTCAACATCTGGAATTCACGCAAGACATGTCGGGAACCCATGTTGAGGAAATGAGCGACCTTGAAGTCTCCATCTGGGTGCAGAACTACAACACACAAGAGATCTTCAATAGCCGTTATGCCTACGAGTACACCGATGTGCACCCTTATCCTGTTGAGAATTTGACATTGACTGAAGCCGCTGCTCCTAGAGGTATGTTTGAGGCTACTTGGAATGCCCCTGCCAATGGCAATCCTATCGGATATGATGTGTATGTCAACAATGAATTGGTGGCCGAAAGCATCACTGAAACCGAGTATGCGTTTGAAGGCGATCCCGACATGTTCTATGTGGTTGGTGTGGTCGCATTGTATCCCGAAGAAAAAACTTCTGTCAAAGTTGTGGCCGTTGTTACGGAAAACCTGCAAGACATGGGATTGTATATCCCTGGCTCGCCCTATATTGATTTGACCGTCGATGAACCTGAAGCCGATGTCTTTGTGACCAATGGCAATTACGCCTCGCATAATCGTATTGAGATTACAGCCATCACCGAATTCAATCCTACGGACGACCAATATTTGATCATTGAACCTGCAACCGAGCTTCCTGTAGTTATTGAGGAAGGAGAAGAGTTCCACTTCAACATCAGCCCCAATGCGGCTGTTGGCAGAAGTGTGGCAGAAACTGCCGTTAAGGTTGAATCCAGTGATGGAGAAGTGGTCTACTATGTGACCGTTGACGGTGAACTGCTGAGCATCTCCGAGATTTCAGCGATGACCAAGATCTATCCTAACCCCGCCAACGACCAAGTGCGCATTGAGTCAGCCAAAGGTATTGAGAGCGTGATGGTTTACAATATGATGGGTGTTTTGGTGGAGACTATCCCTGCTAACAGCATGATGCTCAATGTGAACTTGAGCCAATACAGCGAAGGCACCTATTTCTTCAACATCCGCCAAAGCGACGGCACGGTCAGCAACCAACGCGTGGTCGTGAATCATTGATGATGTTGAAGTCATTCAACCAAAAAAGGGAACCCGCGGGTTCCCTTTTTTGGTTTGATGCACTTGGACTGTGATTAGTCACCCAACGTGGCCACCATAACGGCCTTGATGGTGTGCATGCGGTTCTCGGCTTCGTCGAAGACGATGCTGTTCTCGCTTTCGAATACGTCCTCGGTGACCTCGATACCGTTCAAGCCGAACTTCTCATAAACGTCGCGGCCGGCCTTGGTCTCCAGATTGTGATACGAAGGAAGGCAGTGCATAAACTTGCACTTGGGGTTGCCTGTCTTTTTCATCAGTTCTGCATTGACCTGGTAGGGCATCAGCATATCGATGCGCTCTTTCCACACGTTGTCGGGCTCGCCCATCGACACCCAGATGTCGGTGTAGATGAAGTCAAGACCCTTCACGCCCTTCTCCACATCGTCGGTGACGGTAAGCTTGGCACCGGTTTCCTTGGCGATTTCCTGGCACTTCTTGACAAGATCTTTGGCAGGCTGCAGTTTCTTGGGGGCGATAATGCGGATGTCCATACCCATCTTCACACCACCGACCATCAAGCTGTTGCCCATATTGTAACGGGCATCGCCGATATAAGCGAACTTCACCTGGTTGAGGGGCTTATCGGTATGCTCCTGAATGGTGAGGAAGTCAGCCAGAATCTGAGTGGGGTGAGCTTCGGCGGTAAGACCGTTCCACACGGGTACGCCGGCATATTTGGCCAGTTCCTCGACAGTGGCCTGGTCGAAGCCACGATACTCGATGCCGTCGAACATGCGACCCAGCACGCGGGCGGTGTCAGCCATCGATTCCTTGATGCCAATCTGTGAGCCAGTAGGGCCGAGATAGGTGACATGAGCACCTTGGTCCTTGGCGCCAACCTCGAAAGCGCAGCGGGTGCGGGTTGAGGTCTTTTCGAAGATGAGGGCAATGTTCTTGCCCGTCAGTTTGGGTTGTTCGGTGCCTGCATACTTGGCGGCCTTGAGGTCGGCAGCAAGTTTCAGTAAGAACTTAATCTCTTCCGGAGTGAAGTCCAACAACTTCAGGAAGTTTCTGTTTCTGAGGTTAAATGCCATGTTTTTGTTTATTTAAAGATTTAAGGATTTAAAGATTCAAAGATTCAAAATTGAGTTTCCCTTCGGGAATGGAGTTTGTTTTTTGTGTACTGCGGCGGCTTGTGGTGTTACGAGTTGGCAACATGCTCTTGCCGCCGCTTTATGACTACAACCTTTTACTCCATTCCCCGCAGGGGAATCTCAACTCCTTTGCGGCTGCAAAATTAGTCTTTTTTCTTGTACCAATCAATCTTTTGTGTCGCAAACATGGCAATTCCCAAAATAATGAAGAGGCCGACACTTCCCACAAGCAGGGCATAGCTCTCCAACTGTAGCAAAACATAGACAAAAGTATAAAGCACAGCCAGCAAAAGGCCGATGCCCAAGGCGGTCTTTTTGTCCTTCGTAATTGAAGCCATAAATACCACAATCATTGCGATGGTCATCACACAGGCAATGAGGTAGGAGAGGCCGAAATTGATATGCTCGGAGAACGACAGAAGCAAAGTGTAGAACACAATGAGCGCGATGCCGATGAGCAGGTATTGTACGGGATGGATAGGCTTGGCCTTGCGCATCTCTACGAAAAATACCGCAGCAAAAGTGAGGAGGATAATAAGAAAGGCATACTTGATAGCGCGATCGGTTTGGAGGTATTGCTCCACTGGCACTTTCAGTTCCACGCCAAAAGTCGAATTTTCGAATTCCGACCTACTAAACTCATAACTATCAAAAAAAGAATCGTTGAGAACTTGTGGATAATCACGGTTGATGGCCAACACTTTCCATTCGGCTTGGAAGCCCGTGTCGGTCACCTGACGCTCGTCGGGGAGGTAATAGCCCGTGAAACTCGGCGTCACACAATCCGAGGTTAAGTTGACAGTAGTAGTCTGTCCGACGGGTGCAAACATAAGATCTCCTGCCCCTTTGAAAGGTAAAACCAACGAAAAATCAACGGTTTCGCCCGCCAAAACCCGCGAAAGGTCAACCTCACAGGACAATCCCTTCAAGTTACCCGTTTCAGCAACCATGGCATAGGTCATTCCACCAAAATTGAGCGTCACATTATCGCTCAAACCGCGTAGGTTGGGCAGGCCAACAACGATTTTGGCTTTCTCGAAACACCATTCATGTCCATCCTGCATTTTCTCGAAGTCGTTGGGTAACTTGAACTGCCCTGTAAGGTCAAGACCGGTTTCGTATACGGTAAAGTCGTAGATGCCGCGTTTCAAGTGTTTGGCCTTCACATCGCCTTTCACACCCAGTTGCTCGGGCAACACAATCTTGGCGTAGGTTTCTTTTTTGTTGTCTTTCTCTTCAGAATAATAGACCTTGATCACGGGTCCTGTGACCGTTTGTGGTCCAGCCCATTTCTCGAAGACCTCGTTTTCGGCGAGGCTTTCCGTGCTTTTGCGCTCCGAAACCAGATTCTTCAAAAGGAGTTGTGGGATGAGAAACGCCACGCACATCCCAGCGATGAGCAAAAGTTTCAAACCCGGACGGGCTTTCTTTTCGTTTTGTCTCTTGTTTTCCTTGTTCTGGGTTTCCTCTTTTTGGGCTCCCAAAACTTCCATGTTTTCTTCTGTTGTCATGATGTTTAGTTTTAATAGTTTGTTTATTTTATAAAGTACTTTGAAATTCAAAGTTGATATATCAAAAAAAAAAGAGTCCGTTATTGTTGGCTATTGACAAATGAGGCAAGTGCTTGAATATGTGCCGAAAACTCAGCCCTTCCCAAATCCGTTATGGCATAACTCGTGTTGGGCTTACGGCCGATGAATTTCTTTTCGCAGCGGATGTAGCCCAACTCCTCAAGACTGCGGGCATGGCTGGCCAGGTTGCCGTCGGTGAGTTCGAGCAGCGATTTCAACGTAGTGAAATCGACCGACTCGTTGGCCATCAGCACCGACATGATGCCGAGCCTGATCTTGCTCTCAAAAGCCTTGTTCAAACCATCCAAATTGGCAATCATGGCTCACTTGCTCCTTTCATATTTCAGCATGAAGACGATTCCGAAAACGATGTGCAGCACCCCGAAGCCGATGAACCAAGTCAGCAGGGTGTAATCGACCAAGAAGCAATCGATGAGGCCCAAGGCCAACTCGGCATAACCCAAATAGCGCAAAGCGGGATAACTGAAATGGCTGGCGCTAATGAGTGACAAGCCATAGAATATCAGCGTTATTGATGAGACAAGGCCATAGTGTTGCTGCAGCAGCAAGGCTGTGCAAAGCAACCCGCCAGCAAGCATCGGCACAAAGAAATTGACCAACAGGCGACGCATCGTCGCGTCCATGGTGAAGCGAAGCTGATGACGCTTGGCCTTCAAATAGGCCATGAGGAACACCGTCAAGAAGGCCACAACCAAAAGTACAAGAGCTACAATAATAGTGGTGCGCCACTTGGAAGGGGTATTGATGTGATAATCGCCCAAGAAGAAATAGATGTAGGCCGACACCAGCGAGGCCAAAATCCCCACAATGACAATCGATAATCCACTGATAGCCTTGAATTTGGATGAACGCTCCATCATATCCTTGATGTCGTTCAGCGTATTGAGAGCTTCCTTGTTTTCCATGGTTTTTAAAGTACTTTGCACCGCAAAGTTACAACTTTTGTTTTACATGGCAAGTGTTTTTAGAAAAAAATTAATTTTGCAGCATGATTATCCTCGACAATGTAGTCGTCACCGACGAATTCCTGAATGCCCAGTTCTGTTGCTGCCTGCCGCGTTGCAAAGGCTGGTGCTGTGTGGCTGGCGATGCTGGCGCACCACTCGAAGCCTCTGAAATAGAGCAAATAGAAGACAACCTTGAAGCCATCAAGCCCTATATGCGCCCTGAAGGCATCAAAGTCGTAGAAGACAACGATGTCTACGATTATGACGAGACGGGCGAGCTCGTCACGCCTTTGGTGAATGGCGAAGAATGCGCCTTTGTTTATTTCCACGAGAACGGCACGGCCCTCTGCGCCATCGAGAAGGCCTACTTGGAGGACAAATGCGACTTCTGGAAGCCCATTTCGTGCCATCTCTATCCCATCCGCTTGGTGGAGAAAGACGGCTTCACGCACATCCTTTACCACGAATGGAGCGTTTGCGTACCTGCCAAGCGTAAGGGCGAACATGAGGGCATCCCATTGTGGAAATTCCTCAAAGCACCGATGATACGGAAGTTTGGGGAGGATTGGTATAGTAGACTTGAAAGGATGATGCAGAAATAATTCAGAACTGGAAATAAATGAACGCCTGCAAGTCAGCGGTGATGAACTGGTAGATGATGAACACGATGGCGGCACACACCACAATCATCAGCAGGATGGGCATCTTGGCAAACCAAATCCGATAGCGTCGCTTGAAGTTCTCGGGCAACCAATGGATGACCATGCCTATCAATATGAGGGAGAACACCACACGATAGTGGACAATGATGTCGGGCACGATTTTCCAGTCCCAACGGCTGCCCATCTGGTTGACCATGTTCTTGGCCGTGCTCCAAGCGGTTTCGTTGGCCACGGCAGGGTCGAGGTTGGAGCCGCTGCGGAAGAAGAGTCGGGTGAAGGTGATGAAGGTGAAGGTCTGGAAGACCGCCCAAGCGTCTTGCAACCACTGCAAGGGCTTCTTGAAGCCAAAGAGGTTGTAGAGCATCCGTAACACATTGCCACCTAGTACTATCATACACCATACGAATAGCAGCGTGAACACAGGCTGTGGCACATAGACGCACAGCACGCGCAGCAGGAAGGTAACCGCCATTATAAATAAGGTGCGGCCGTAGATGCTCCAGTCTTTCCAGAAATGGTAGAAGATCATGCCGATGCCGTTCAGTCCGCCCCAAATCACGAAGTTCCATGAGGCACCGTGCCACAGACCGCCGAGCAACATGGTGTCCATGCGGTTGATTTCGGTGGTGATGGTCTTGCGTTTTTCAGGCTTGAAGATGGCTACCAAGGTGAGGACGAGCGCCAACACGCCTACACCCAGTCCGACCCACCAGCTGCCCGACAAAAAGACGGCAATAGCTGCAATCATGATGATGATGCAGAAAGTGCCAAAGGTGGCATTGCGGTTGCCGCCCAAAGGGATGTAAAGATAATCCTGCAACCATCGTGAAAGTGAGATGTGCCAGCGTTTCCAGAACTCACCCGGGTTTTTGGCTTTGTACGGTGAGTTGAAGTTCTTGGGCAGATAGAATCCCATCAGCATGGCCACGCCGATGGCGATGTCGGTATAGCCCGAAAAGTCGGCATAGACCTGTAAGGAATAGCCGAACAGCGCCATCAGGTTCTCAAAGCCTGTATAAAGCAAGGGCTGGTCGAAGACGCGGTCGATGAAGTTGACGGCGATGTAGTCGCTCAAGACGATTTTCTTCACCAAACCGTTCATGATCCAGAACACGGCGATGCCGAACTGGCGGCGGCTGAGGAAATATTTCTTGTGCAGTTGCGGGATGAATTCGTTGGCCCTCACGATGGGACCTGCTACCAACTGCGGGAAGAAGCTGACATAGAAACCGAAGTCGAAGATGTTGCGGACAGGCTCGATGCGCTTGCGGTACACATCCATAATGTAGCTGATGGCCTGGAAGGTATAGAATGAGATACCCACAGGAAGCACGATGACATCGACGCTGAATCGGGTGTCGCCCGTGATTTGGTTTCCTGCCCACGAGAAAATATCGAACACGCGAAACTCCAAGCCCGTCAGGTTGTTGACGACATCGGTGAGGAAATAGGCGTATTTGAAATAACAGAGGATGGATAGGTTGACGATAACGCTAAGCCCCAAAATGACATTGCGGCTTCCGTTTTTCTTCCTCGTATTGAGCCATTTGGCCGCGAAGAAGTTATATAAGGTGATGAAGATCAGTATTAAAACAAAGAGTCCGCTGGTCTTGAAGTAGAAGAACAAACTGACGAAAAACAGGAAGATGTTGCGCAACAGGCACTTGTTCTTAATCAAGCAGAACACGGCGAACACCAATGCGAAGAACGCCCAAAAATAGAATTGGGTGAACAGCAAGGGGTGTGCCTTGTCGAACGAGAACAGATTTTTCAGGAAATCCAATGCTATGTCGGCGAAACTCATCATTTCATTTGTTGCTTTGCATTGGCTTTAACATGTTCTATATAGCGGCTGATCAAGGCGTTATAAAGCAGGTCGCCGATGAGTCGGTATCCGCTGCTGGTGAAGTGCACCTTGTCTTTCTGAGCCAGTTCGGCGTTTTCCCAGTTTTGCATCGAGCGCAACCCGCCCATGATGTCGAATTGGTCCCAAACGGCGGCATTATGTTGTTTGCCCAACTCCATGAAAGCCTCCTCAACGACTTTGCCATTGGGATTGACCTCGTAACGCACTTTTTTCCGTCTGCCTTTCACCTTGCTATAGCTGTCGTTGTTGGTCACGAAGAGTATGGCGCAGTCGGGGTTGACGCGCTTGATGACTTGGATGAGCTCGTTGTAGTTCCTCTTGAAATACTTTACCTCAAAGTCTTTGTCCGCCGCGTCGTTGATGCCGATGCCGAAGATGATGAGGTCGGGACGGATGAGGTTGAGGTCGCGCTCGAAGTCGTCGCAGCGCAGGTAAGAGGATACTCGGGCTCCGTTCACGCCCACGCCATGCACGCTGATGCCTGGCATGCCGTTTTCAAGCAGCACGCCTGTGAGGGTGAACTCGCCCGGCATTTTCTCAAAGAAGATGCAGATGGAGTCGGTATATGTTGGTAATTGGAAAGTGTATGTGGATAGGCGCTCATCGTATTGTCCTTTGAGGGTGTCGCCTTGGACGCCAAGGACGGGCACCACATTTTCAGTCTCCGAAAAGCCAATCAAGGTCACCTTGTTGAATTTGAAATCGGGGCTGAGCTCGGTGATACGACGCTCGCGGCTGACGATGCTCACTGAGGCCAAGGAATCAGAGGTGGTGATGGCAGCGCCGGCCAGACCCATGCGTTTGTCGGTCTCTTTGCGCACGGCGTTGCGGCAATACTCCCAAAAACCAGTGGAACTGACGCGGAAGTGGGAGGGATTGTTGGTGCCGCCTGCCGAGAAGGGGAAGATGAAGTTTTGTCCGCCAATCAAGTCGGTGCCGATGCTTAGCAGGTTGTCGCGAAACTGCTGGGTGAACACGCCAGCCTGCACATGTGAGCCACCGATGTGCATGATGCTGACATTGCCTTCGCCGAGGAAAACCACCGAATCCATCTTGGTGAAGAAACGCTCTATGGCGAGGCTGTCGCCAGGGAAAATGAGACGGTTGCGTTCAAAGTGGGCGAAACTCAGGTCCTCGATAGGCCTCAGCAAGGGCTCGGTTTGGGCGAAAACAGGGCACAAAGCCAGCAATAATCCTATGGCTACCAGCAGTTTTTTCATCTGTTCTTGATTCCGTAGGGGTTATAAGTCGGCAACTTGATGCGGCCTGCAGTGCGGATGGAGTCTTCTTTACGGTCGAGGTTGACGAACTCGATGACTTTATCGCTTGGCACGTGTTGGCGCAGTTTGTAGAAGTCGTAATAGGTGGTGAACGAACGGGCAAGGTCGGCACCGATTTCCTGTGCACCATTGAAGGTGAAGTGGATGTAGTCGGGACCAGCCAAGGCGGGTTTGTGTTTCACCCATTGGGCCATCGAGCCCTCGCCGCCCATCACGTTGAACATGTCCCAATAGGCCACCTTGTTGCGCAGTGCCATGGCGCGGAGCGAGTCGTTGAGCTCGGGCAGGCCTTTCCAGGTGCCCATCTTGCCGTTGTATCTGCGACCCATGTCGGCGGGACCGATGAAGAGCAGCGTGGCTTTCGGGGCGACGCGTCTCATATAGTGGATTTGTTTCTCGAGTTCAGCCAGATAGGGTGTGATGCTCTTTGGCGAATTAATGTCGGGCATGCGGTTGCCTCCAAATTGCAGGATGATGAGTCGGGTGTTCAAGAGGTCGAACGACTGGCGGGCAATGGATTCGTTCATACGGGTGAAGATGGTGCCCGAGCAGCCGCGCAAGGCCACGTTGTCGATAGCCACGCCGGGGTCACCATCCAGCAGGACGGCATAGATTTCGGCGTTGCCTGTGAAGGAAATGGTGCCTTTCTTGACATCTTCTGGCAGGATCCAGGTGATGAGCGATACGCTGTCGCGGGCAGGCAGCACCTTAGGTTCTGTGGTGATGCCGTCACATTTCAGTGTGGCTTTGAAGCCTTTGCTGTTTTTGCCCAACAGGACGGAGACAGTCGATATTTCTTTGGCTTTATTTAAGGCCTGCGAGTGGCTGGTCTGACGGAAGGTGATGGTGCCACCGCCGACCACTTGGCTGAACTGCGCCATCACGCCATAGCGGTTGTGCGAGGCTCGGGCGTTGGTGGCGTCGCCATAAACGGCATAACGGCTAAGTCCCGAAGCGTGTTGCGACACCGAGATGGTGGGCACGGGTTGCACGGCAGGAACCATATTAGGCCCCGAGCCGCCAAAGAGCTCTTGCAGGTTTTGGCGTAGTACCGACGAGATGCGGTCCATCTCAATCTGCGAGTCGCCGTAGTGCATCACGCGGTAGGTCTTGCCTTGGCTTTGGGCTTGCTCCAGTTGATGGAACAGCGGGTCGAAATAGGTATAGTCGTCGTTGGGCAGGTAGATGCGGTTGGGGTTTTCCTTGAGGTAGCTGCGGAAGAAGCGCATGCTGTCCAACATATTGTCGGAACAGGTCATCTCAAAGCTCTTTGTCACCTTGTTCAGCACATCGTCGACATCGACTTCCTTTTCGGCGGGTTTGCTGTCTTCGGCATACGATGGGAAGCGGAGGTTCTGGTTGCCAATGGTGATGCCCTCGGCGGGGAAGAAGAACCAGCCTGCGCCTAATATCAGGATGATGGTTAGGATAAATGCAAGTGTGCGTATGGATTTCATTTCTTTATAATCAATGTTTGGCCTTCAAAGATTTTATCGTTTTTCAAGTTGTTCCATTTCATCAAGTCGGAGATTGTGACATGGTGCTTGGCGGCGATTCTGGTCAGGTTGTCGCCTTTTTTGACGGTGTATTTCTTGGTTTTTGCGGTCCCTGAGCTTGTCGAAGGGCCGGTTTTTTTATTGTTCGTGGTGTCTTTTACTATTGTGGTCGGCCTTTCGACGCTTCGACCTTGCTCAGCGACTGCGGGCTCAAAGGTATTTGCGGTATCTTTCACTGTTGTGGTCGGCCCTTCGACAGGCTCAGGGACCTTGGTGATGACAGGGTCGGCAACCTCACCGAACTTGAGCTGGCCTTCATCGCCCAAGTAGACGCAGGCGATGAAGTTGGGAATGACGTCGGTGTTGGGCAAGAGGTTTTGCTCCTTGAAGTCCCACAATTCGGGGGTCTCGCCGTGACGGATTAATGCATGTTGCAGCGCAACGGGACTGTTGGTATAAGCCAAGATGCTATGCCACCAGTCACCATATTTTTGGTACAATTCGTTCAAGCAGTCCAAGGCGGCGTTGGTGGAGGCTTCCACATCCGTGCGCTCGTCACGGGTTCCGTCGATGGTCAATCCGTAGTGCAATGCGGTCAAGGTGGGCAGCTGCCAAACGCCGCAGCGGTCGCCTTGACAGTAGTTGCGACGCATTCCGCTGAGTGCCAAAGGCAAATACCGCAGTTCTGAAGGCATGTTGCGTTGCGACAGGGCGGTGTCGATGAATGCGGAATAGGTCAGGAATTGGTTGGAAAAGGGTGTGGAAGTGTAGTTGAGTACTGTCTTTTCCAAACCTTCATGATAGGGTAGGGGGATGCTTTTCTCCGTTTTTTTCAGCCCTTGGGTCAGCTTGTCGCTATCCGATGACACACAACAATTGTGTGCCGCAAGGCAGAAAAGGCAGGTCCATATTATGAATAACATCCTGAATCTCATAAGATTATACCGCTAAAATGCCTCGCTCGACATCGCTATCCGAGCCTTGAGGCTAAGGAGCGGCAAAAATACACAAAATGTTTGAATCTGACACCCGCTTTTTTACTACTTTTGCACCCTCAATTCCGCATCAAGTGCGGAATGAGGTTTGGAAATGGAGCAAATCGACAGGACAAGGGAATTAGAGACACGAAAAATCAGTCAGCTGTTGTGGATGTATGCGTTGCCCAGCATCGTCAGCCATATCATCGCCTCGATTTATAACATCGTTGACCGTGTGTTTTTGGGACAGTATGTGGGGGCTTTGGCCATTGCAGGCTTGGCCATCACCATGCCTATCATGAACATCATACACGCCTTCGGCTCGCTCGTGGGCGCAGGCTCGGCGGCGCGCATGTCCATCATCTTGGGCAAGAAGGACTACAAATGGGCCGAGGACATCTTGGGTAACAGCTTGCTGCTGACCTTTTTCTTCGGTTTCCTTTTTGTCACCGGCGGCTACCTTTTCATGGACCGCATCTTGACAGCTTTCGGTGCTTCCGACGATACCATCGCCTATGCACGCGAGTATATGGACATCGTGCTTCCTGGCATGTTCATGACCACCTTGTCGTTCAACCTCACTGGCTTGATGCGCGCTACGGGCTATCCCAAGAAGTCGATGTGGATTATGGCGGGGGGCGCCATTGTCAACATCTTTTTGGATGCGCTCTTCATCTATGTCTTGGATTGGGGCATTGCGGGAGCGGCCTGGGCCACCACCATCTCCATGACGGGCACGGGTATCCTCGCAGTGATTCATTTCCTGCAAAAGAGTTCATTCATCCGATTTCGCCGTCATGCTTGGAAACCAAAACTTTACATCTTCCGCAATATCCTGCTTATCGGTATGAGTCCGTTCCTGATGAACTTGGCTGCCTCGGCGGTGGTGGCATTGCTCAACAACCAGCTCATCCGTTATGGTGGCGACTTGGCTGTGGGAGCATACGGCTTGTGTAACACCTTTGCTAGCCTCAGCGTGATGCTCATCCTTGGCCTGTGTCAAGGCATGCAACCCATAGCCGGATACAACTATGGAGCAGGTCATCCTGATAGGTTGAAGTCTGTTTATACTTTGACCATGAAAATCAACATCCTGATAGGTGCTGTTGGTGCCTTGCTCGCCTTGATATTGCCCCACGCCATGTTGCGACTGTTCACCAAAGAAGAGGAATTGATTCAAATCGGCATCCCTGCCATGCGTTTCATCATGGTGATGTTCCCCTTGGTGGGCTTCACTATCACCAACTCCAACTTCTTCCAAAGCATCGATAAGCCTTGGATTGCCATTGTCACTAGCCTTTCGCGTCAGGTGCTGTTCCTCACCCCGATGATTTACCTCATTCCGCCCATTTTCGTCAACGCAGGCGGTGCGGGTCTGACGGGTGTCTGGGCCTCGATGACCATCTCCGACGTGCTGGGCGCTGTGCTTGCCTTCTTGCTTATGCTCACACAACGACATGTGTTTAAACCCTCAACAAGCTAAGGCCCCTGAGCCTACGGTCCCTAAGACCAATCGAAGGGTCGAAGGGTCGACAAAACAACTAAAACATGAACCTCTCCAACGCATTAACAGCCAAAGACGGCACTCATATCATCGATTCCTTTCTTGTCAAGAGCAAGCAGGCCATGCGTGACTATTTGGAACAAGTGCGCAAGATGGCTGATCCTGAAATGGCGGTGTGTAAGCGCGATATTGAGTCGCAGGTACACGAATGGCGGGCGCACAACTTTTTCTACAACCTCCATGTGTTTCGCAGCCGCACCTGCGATGTCGACCTTGAGCTGAAACAACCCTGGTATCGCGAACTGTTTTGCCGTGTGGTGAGTTTCTTTTATTTTTGGGATTAAGCAGGCTTCAGAAAGCATGTCATCCCCGCGCTCACATCCTCCCTTCGTCGGACTACTATTGCTCCCCTTGCCCTCATGGCGGAGAGGCATCCGCCATCCCTTACGCTATTGGGAGACAATCGAAAAGCGTCTTTTTCATGCAGTCGTTTCGTGTCAGGGATAGCGGATCGTGGCCGTCCGCTATGAGGGCCTCGGGGGAAGGATTGTCGTTGAAGGAGTTTCTTTGTTGTTATTGCTTACAGGAATGACCTAGCATGTAACCGGCCATCATTAAAACTCAAACTCCATTTTGTTTTTGTTTTTCCCAAAAATGTCATTACTTTTGCAGGGCTAAACCTAGTTATGTAATGATACATTGAATGATTAATAACCAAACCTTATACCAATGAAAAAAACAATATTATCCACTTTGGCTTTGCTCATCATCATGATGGTGGGAGCCACTTCAGTCAACGCACAAAACGACAAAACCATGAACAATTCAACCACTAAAATTCAAGACGGCAAAGTAAGCATCGAGTCCATTCCGGCCACCCTCGATGAGTTCAAAGCCCTGCAAGCCGAGCTGGGCACCACACCCGAAGGCTGCATCATGCTGCAACTCGTGGCCATGGAAATGTATCGCCGCGACAAGAACGTTGGCCAAGAATGCCTGAGCCTCAACAACACGAGCACCAACCTCTCGTCGGTGACACGTCGTTTGAACGAACTTTATCGCCCGAACGACTCTTATGCCAGACCTTATCTGGTGTCAGCGTGCTTCAAAGGGGCAACGCCCGCCAACGGCTACAATCCTACCAAACCCTTCACCATCGAATTGCGTAGAGACCCTGTCCGTCCCAACGACGAACGCTCACAGATGCTGAGAGGCTATGTGAAATACTTCCAACTCTACAGCGATGGATGGGATACCCATTGGCGCAACGTCGAAGTGGTGCAACAGCAAGGCGATCCATACTATCGCGTCTCCAACTGCCCCGCCATCCTCACCCAGTGCAAGGAAATCGATTTCGACGCCACTGACGAATGGCATGGATTGGAATAACAGAATGCTTTGATTAAAACAACACCCAATGAAACGCATCACATTATTAATCACCTTCGTCCTCACGCTCTCCATCGGCATTGCCAAGGCCGGCGAAGGCATGTGGATTCCCATGCTGCTGCAATACAATGAGAAAGAAATGCAGGAGATGGGCATGAAAATCACCGCTGATGACATTTATTCCATTAATCACAGTAGCCTAAAAGACGCCATCGTGCTCTTTGGCGGTGGCTGCACGGGCGAAATCGTCAGCGATTATGGCTTGCTGCTCACCAACCACCATTGCGGTTTCGACTACATCCAGAAACACAGCTCGGTGGAGCACGACTACCTCACCAACGGATTCTGGGCCATGAATAGGGGAGAGGAGCTGCCTTGCCCCGGCCTCAGCGTCATCTTCCTCCGCGAGATGCGCGACGTGACCGAAAAGGTGTTGCATGGCATCACCCCCGACACCCCTGAAGACGAACGTCAGGCCAAAATCGACGAGAACATGAAGAAAATCATCGCCACCGTCGAGAAGGAGACCCCATATAAGGTCAGCATC
The DNA here is from genome assembly GCA_946185535.1 of uncultured Bacteroidales bacterium. Classification (GTDB taxonomy): domain Bacteria; phylum Bacteroidota; class Bacteroidia; order Bacteroidales; family F082; genus Limimorpha. The sequence continues at coordinate 40,077 of CAMHJX010000020.1, read as the reverse complement.
AAGCCGTTCTTCTTGGGCAACGAGTACTACCTGCTGCTCAACGAGGTCTACACCGATGTGCGCCTCGTGGGCTGCCCGCCGAGCAACATCGGCAAGTTTGGCGGCGACACCGACAACTGGGTCTGGCCGCGCCACACGGGCGACTTCAGCATCTTCCGCGTCTATGCCGACAAGGAAGGTCATCCCGCCGTGTACGACAAGGACAATGTGCCTTACAAGCCCGCCAAGCACCTCGACATCTCGCTGAAAGGTGCCGATGAAGGCGACTTCGCCTTCGTGTTCGGCTATCCTGCCCGCACCAACGAATACCTGCCTGCCGTAGCCGTCGACCAAGAGGCCAACCTCATCGACCCCATCACCGTCGACCTGCGTGGCAAGGTGCTCGACATCTACAACAAATATCAGGAACAAGACCCCAAGGTGCGCATCCAGTATGCCTCCAAGCACGCCGGACTCGGCAATGGCTGGAAGAAGTGGATGGGTGTCACAGAAGGTATTAATCACTTCCACGGTGTGGAGAAGAAACAAGCCTTTGAGAAGGACTTCCAGGAATGGGCCTTGGGCGCGCGCAATCGTTACATGTACATCGACCTGCTGAAAGACTTCGAGAAAAACTACAAGGAACTTGAGCCTTACCAGCTGGCCTACACCTATATGGCCGAAGCAGGACTGCGCATCGAGTTGGTCACTTTCGCAGGTCGTTTTGCCAAACTCTCCGAGGTGACCAAGGACACGCCACAAGATGACATCGACCGCATGATCCACCAGCTGAAAGCCACCTCTGCCAGCTTCTTCAAGGACTATTACGAGCCCATCGACCGCGAGGTGGCCGTCATGGCACTCAACGAATACCTGAAAGCCCAGCCCGCCGACTTCCGCCCTGCCTTCCTCAACGACATCAAGGATGTGAATGAATTTGTCGACAAACTCTTCGCCAAGTCGATGTTTAGAGACGAGGAAAAGGTGAACGAGCTGCTGAACGACTTCAAGCCCGGCAAAGCCAAGAAACTTACCAAAGACCCTGCTTTGCAGGTTTATCAGAGCTTGCTTGACTTCTACCGCAATAATGTCTACGAGCACATCTCAAGCATCAATAAGGCCAACGACCGCCTGCGCCGCATCTACATGAAAGGTCAGATGGAGATGCAAACCGAGAAGCGTCTCTTCCCCGATGCCAACTTCACGTTGCGCGTCACCTACGGCAAGGTGGAAGGCTTCAAGCCGCAAGACGGTAAGACCTACCGCCACTTCACCACCCTCGAGGGCATCATGCAGAAGGAGAACCCCGACATCTACGACTATGTGGTGGAGCCGCGTCTGAAGCAGCTGTATATTAATAAGGACTATGGCCGTTATGCCGACAAGGACGGCACCATGCATGTGGCTTTCACCGCCAGCGTGCACACCACGGGCGGCAACTCAGGAAGCCCCATCTTGAACGCCGAAGGACAGCTCCTCGGCCTCAACTTCGACCGCTGCTGGGAAGGCACGATGAGCGACCTCATCTACGACCCCGACATCTGTCGTAACATCAGTGTCGACATCCGTTATGTGCTCTTCATCATCGACAAGTTTGCCGGTGCAGGGCACCTGATTGATGAGATGACGATTGTGGAATAAGTAATCTCTAACCGAACAGATCCGAATTAATCCGATGGTTTTCTGATGTTTTCGGGTTGGTTCGGATAGAGGAATAAAAGAAAGGCAAATAAAAATCTCTAACCGAATGAATCCGAACTAATCCCAGTTTTTTCTGATGTTTTCGGGTTGATTCGGATAGAGGAATAAAAGAAAGGCAATTGTGGGAAAATCTCTAACCGAATTGATCCGAATTAATCCGATGATTTTCTGATGTTTTCGGGTTGATTCGGATAGAGGAATAAAAGAAAGGCAATTGTGGAATAATCTCTAACCGAATGAATCCGAACTAAACCGATGGTTTTCTGGTGTTTTCGGGTTGGTTCGGTTAGAGAAATAGAATCGGTCTTTAGTCTTTTACTATAACTCGTTCGGTCACCATTCCTTTATCCGTTTGGATGCTGACGAAATAAAGCCCTGCATCGTGAGGGCTGAAATCGTACTCAAAGCTGTTTCCGCTTGCTGAGGCTTCAAACAGTTTTTCTCCCAACAGGTTGTAAATGCTGACGGCTACGATGTTTTCGGCCTCGATTCTGATTGTCCCACTGGTCGGGTTGGGATAAACGGTGGCCATCTCCTCGTCAAGCTCGGGCACAATGCTGCAGTCTTCGACAATCGTGGGGAAATAGCCATGCCAATCCGAGTTTTGGTAGGCGGGGATGCAGTGGCAAGACACGGTGAGCGTTGTGCAGTTGCATCCCTCAAACACCTCTTCGTATGAAAACACGGGCGGCACGGTAGCCAAGGAAGCGACTTCGGTAAATCCGCTGCAATGGTAGAACGCCATCCCACCAATGCTTTCCAAGGCGTTTCCAAGGGTCAGTTTGCCCGTAAATCCACAGTTTTTGAAGGCACTGGGTTCGATGTTTTTCACGGAATTCGGGATGGTCAGGTCGCCAGTGAAGCCAGTGCAACCCCAGAAGGCAGATGTGCCGATGGAAGTCACGGCATTGCCAAGGGTCAAGCTGGTGAATTTGTTGCACTTATAGAACGCCGCCACCTCGATGCGATTCAAGGCATTGCCGATGGTCAGTGCACCGTCGAACCCTGTGCACCCGTAGAATGCGGCAATCCCTAAGAACCTCACGGAATTGGGGATGGTCAACGAACCTGTCATGCCCTTGCAACCATAGAATGCAGCGGGTCCGATGGTGTCCACGGAGCTGCCCAGGTCCACTGAAGTCAGTCCGCTGCAGGCCAAGAAAGCGTTTTCGCCGATATAGGTCACCGTGTTGGGAATGGTCAAGTGACCACTCAGTTTTCCGCACGAGATGAAAGCGTTCTTTTGGATCCGGGTCACGGTATAGTTGTTTCCGTTATAGGTGATGCTGGTCGGGAGACTTAATTCGCCACTTACCCCAGAGGCGTCAACATGACATACCAGCGTGGCGGAGACGCCGTCGCCATTGAGTTGGTACAGGAAATCCCCTACGGTGAAGACCTCTTGGCCTTGCAGATGCGTCGTCCCCATAACTCCCAGAAAAAGAACGGATAAGACAGCGCATGCCGCTATTCTGAATAAGGAAGAAATGCTTTTCATAATGGTACGGTTTTATTCAAGTTTCGTACATCTCTAGAGATGTAAGATATTGATTATTAGGTGTTTTTTAAGCACGCAGAATTCGCAGAATTATAGGAAATGCAAAGCGCCGTCAACTAAATGTCTGATAGGCTTCTGCGATTTCTGCGATTTCTGCGTGAAATAGATTCTCAGCGAGAAACTTTACTTCCCGAAGATACTCCCCAGGCCGCCCAGGATGCTGCCGAGGCCGCCTGTGTTGCTCTTGCCGCTCGACGACATACCGCCCAGAATCATGCCTAGCATGCTCTCCAGTCCAGCCGCGTTGGTGCCGCTGCTTTGCTGTCCTTTACCCAGCAAGGCGAGCAAGCTTGGGGCGATGGATGCGAGGATGCTGCCCACTGCGTTGGAGCCCACGCCCGTGTTCTTGGAGATGCCGCCCAGTATGGAAGAGAGGTTGCCGCCAAAGATATGGCTCAGGATCTTGTTGCCATCGGTGAGGTCGGCGGCCTTCAGGTTGTTGACGATGTTGCCCGCGTTGCCGGCATGGTAGCCGAGAGCGTCGGCCAAGGAGGCCGCGCCAGCTTGCGAGGAAGCGTTCTTCTGCATCGCGCCTAACAGATAAGGCAGGGCTGCGGTGACGACCGAAGACACTTGCTTTTGGTCGATTTTGAGGTTTTGCGAGATGGCGTCGATGGCATCATTGCCCGTCAAAGCGCCTAAGATGTTCGTTATGTCCATGGTAATCAGTTTATAATTGATAATTGATAGTTGATAATTGATAAGTAAACGTTCAAAATAATGTACAGTATTCTTGGCTGTAAGCTATCAGCCGTCAGCTATCAGCTCGGTAGCACCAAGGCTGACCGCTGATGGCTGACTGCTGACGGCCAAATTCTTTTGCCTTTTATGTAAACTATAATTGCTCATTTACTTAATTAAAAATTGAGAGTTGTTCAGTTATTGGGCTGTCACAATTCTCCCCGCAGGAAACAAAAGAAAAACCGCCATTCCCCGAGGGGAAACTCCTTGCAAAAATAGCAAAGGAAATCGACATACCGAAAAAAAAGTGTATTTTTGCGGACGAAATTCAAATCCTACTACGAATGAAAAAGATAGCATTATTGATTGTCCTTGCAGCGATGACGCTTGGCGCCACGGCGCAAGACTGCTGCTCGAAGGCAAAGAACGACTCGAAAAAAGACTGCTGTTCAAAGTCAAACGAAACCAAACAATGTAAAAACATGAAAGCATTAGTGACCTATTTCTCGGCTTCGGGCGTGACCCGCAATGCCGCCAACGAACTGGCGGGCATCATTGGTGCCGACCTCTTCGAAATCACCCCTGAAAAGCTCTACACCGACGCCGACCTCGACTGGCGCGACAAGAAATCGCGCTCGACCATCGAGATGAACGATAAGAGTTCGCGTCCGGCCCTCAAAGACGGTGGCAAGGTGAAGAACCTCGCCCAGTATGACGTGGTGTATGTCGGCTTCCCCATCTGGTGGTACACCGCCCCGACCATCATCAACACCTTCCTCGAGGCCAACGACTTCACGGGCAAGACCATCGTGCCTTTCGCCACCTCGGGTGGTAGCAGCATCGACCAGGCCTGTAAGGACCTCAAGGCTGCCTATCCGAAGTACAAGTTCGGCGACGGCAAGCTCTTGAACCGCATCAACAAGGCCGACATCGAGAAGTGGGCCGCAGCGGTGAAATAAACCTCAGGCACAAGCCCGCGATGAGATTCCCTTAGGGAAAAGGAACAATTAATCTGTAATTAGCGGCGGCTTGTAACGTTTACCATCTGTAAGCGTTACTTGCCGCCGCTGGCATATTAATCTCCATTTTCGGAGGGAATCTCCTACGGCGACAGCGTGAAGACGCAGAAAGTGGTTGTGAAATAATGTTAGGTTAACTAAACTAGCCATGGCTACTGGCAGCTTAACGAAAGAAACAAGTTGTGAGGCTGCCAGAAGCTAATGGCCAAAAGCAAAAAATAGTAAAAAAAACAAAAAAAAGTTCAACGTATCATATTAATTACTATTTTTGCAGCTTGAATGTGGAATAAAAAATCAACTAATCAACACTGAATATCTGAAAATGAAGAAATTAGCATTGACAATCGCTGTCGTTCTTACAATGGGATTGAGTGTCTACGCGCAAGATGGTGGCCTGTTGAATAGAGGTGTCTCATTCGATAAACAGGATAGAAGCTTAATAAAGGGGGATGAAATTCCCCTCCCACCTGGTGGACACGGCTTAACAGGAAATCAGCCTGGAGCACCTTTGGGCAGTGGCGTTGCTGTGTTGCTCGGCCTTGGCGTAGCATATCTCGTTGGTAAGAAACGTAACGAAGAATAATAAATTCCCACTTTTAGGGAAGAGGAGTTCGCTCCTTTATTTAGTTAGAGCTTGAGGTGTTTACCTAGCGTAAATGCCCCAAGTTATAATTATTTATGTATCTTAATAAATCACTCCATCTCCCTCACCATATTATCGTTGCTTTTATAGTAACTGTAATGCTTATTTCTTGTATAAACATTGTTTGAAAAATACCATTGGCGCAGGCTGGTGGCATTTTTTTTTGCCAAAATATTGTCATGTAAAGATTTATCCCTATATTTGCAAGCCATTTTTTTATTAAACAACTGAACAACTGTTATTTAAATTTATACATTATGAAGATAAAGCATTTACTTCTATTGTTTTTATTGGCGTTTTGTGCGCCATGGACTGCAAAAGGCCAAGATATAATCTTTGCGAATCCTTTGACGATAAACAATGGGAATACTGTGAGTTCCTCTGTGCCATTTCGAGGTGATTGTGCCCAATATGGCACCTATAGCCAGTTCATCATTCCTCAAGCAGATTTAACTGCTATGAGAGGAGGTACAATGACTAAGTTGTCATTTTACTGCCTTTACAAGAATTTAAGCTGGGGTTCTGCTAGGTTTTCTGTTTGTATGGCTGAAGTAACTAGCGATGGCTTTTCAGAAGCGGTTTTTGCCGATTGGAATTCGTTGAGTACTGTCTATAGTGGTAGTCTTTCTGTGAATGACAATTACATGATGGAGATTGTACTTGATAGTGCTTTCACTTATTATGGAGGCAACCTTATGATTGGTTTTCAGGAAGATGCAATGGGCTCAAATGTTTTGAATCTATGGTCTGGAGTCAAAGTGTCATCTTCTATTAATTATACATCTGTGTATGCTTCTGGCTCCTCTTATTCTAATTCACTTTTTTATCAAGGTTCACGATTCCTTCCTAAAATGACCTTCGAATACTATATTCTTGATTATCCGATGGTGGAGGTTACTGAAGACGATATCGATACTTATACCGCTTCATTTTCGTGGGAAATGCCGAGTTCCGATGTCACAGGATATAAATATCAATACAATAAAGTTTCTGAAACGTTTGATGACGTTTGGATTGAACTTCCTCCAACGGCAACTTCAGTGACCCTCGAGGGCTTGGATCCAACCACCAAGTATTTCTTCCGGATAAAGGCATGTTATGGAGAACACGAAAGTGCTATGACCATCGTTGACTTTAAAACCACCTGTCCTGATTTTGCCACAATTCCATACTATGAAGACTTCGACTCGTATGTGGTTGCTGATGAATGGAGTCCTAGTAGACGAACGTTACCAGATTGTTGGGATTATATCAATGCATCCACGAACCCTATGGATAATGTGTATCCATCTCTGCATTTTCGTAGTACTCTTTCTCAATATGCTTATTCTCAACCTAATAGTTTGTGCTTCTATATCGACAATCATTTATCATATTTTGACCCCAAGCCACAATATGTCATATTACCCCCAATGCAGAGCATTAGCGGATTGCGCATGAAACTCTATGCAAGATCGTATGTTTCTGACAATTCTTTCGCCAAGACATTCAAAGTAGGAGTGATGGAAGTAACCGAAACAGGTCCAGAATTCATCGAAATCAAAGAGATTACTACGACTAGTGAGTATCAGCCTTATACGATTGATTTTGATAATTATGGAGGTTCTGGCGATCGTATTGCCATCTGGATGGAGGTGCCCAATGTTTATTATGGGGGCGTTTTTATTGACAACATTGAGGTGGAAGGATTACCTGTGTTCACTAGGACAATTCCTTCACATGGCGGAACCTCAGCTGGCTGGTATCTGATATCCTCTCCTTTGGTTGACGAAACCAATCCGGAAGATGTGGCACATCTTATTAATGACGATGATTCTAGTTTTGACCTTTATCGTTTTAATCAAAATCCTGAAGAATGGCTCTTGGTGTGGGAAAACTGGAAGCAAGAACCCTTCAACTTTGAACCAGGTCAAGGTTATCTTTATGCTAATAGCAAGGATGTCACACTTTCCTTTATTGGCATGCCTATCGAAGACAGTACTTTCTCCGTTACGTTGCAAAGGGACGAAAATGCACGGTATAAAGGTTGGAATCTTGTGGGCAACCCCTTCAGCGTCCCAGCTTATATATTAGGAGATAAGTCGTATTATAGGATGAACAGCTCAGGCTCGGATTATGTGCCAGAGAGTAACGGTTCGCCTATCGAAGCTATGGAAGGCATATTTGTGCATACTTTGAATAATGGTGAAATTCTCACGTTCACTACTATGCCTTCCGACAGAAACAATGAACAGTTATTTGTCGACGTCAATAAGTTAACGCGAAATGGCTTCACTAATGCCATCGACCGCGCCATCCTTCGTTTCGATGAAGGCGATATGTTGCCAAAGTTCCAACTCAACGAGCAGAATGCAAAACTCTACATCCCACAAAACGGTCAGGACTACGCCGTGGTCTCCGCCGAAGGCCAAGGCGAAATGCCTGTCAATTTCCGAGCCGACGAAGATGGCACCTATACCCTGAGTCTCACCGTCGAGAACGTTGAGTTCAGCTACCTGCACCTCTTCGACAACAAGACCGGCAACGACATCGACTTGCTTGCCCCTGAGCATGCCGAAGGGCCAATCACTTATACATTCGATGCCACCACCACGGACTATGAGAGCCGCTTCAAGCTGGTGTATGCCACGGGCAGCAGTATCGATGGCGACAACTTCACGTTCCTCAACAGCAACGGCAACTTCAGCATCTTCGGCATTGAAGGCGAAGCCACCCTGCAGGTGCTCGACGTGATGGGCCGCATGCTCAGTACCGAAAGCTTCAACGGCAGCATCGATAAACGTCTTGATGTCGCGCCTGGTGTGTATTTCATCCGTCTTGTGAATGGCAGTGACGTAAAGACACAGAAGATTGTGGTGAGATAAAGAGATTCCCTTCGGGAAATCGAAGATTCGACGAGGTCAATGGATTGCCTCGTGTTTTGTAAACCGCGGCGGCATATAGCGTTTACGGTTCGTATGCGTTACTTGCCGCCGCTTGTTGATTAATGACAATACTCCATTCCCGAAGGGAATCCCAAAACGTTTTTCAACAATTAAATGATTCAACAACTCAAACTTCAACAATTAATCATTACCTTTGCACCCGTTTTTAAAAATAACTACAATATGGAATCAACGAACAAACCCTTTAAGCGTTACACAGTAACCACGGCCTTGCCCTATGCCAATGGCCCCGTCCACATCGGTCACCTTGCCGGCGTCTACATCCCCGCCGACACCTATGTCCGCTATCTGCGAATGCGTGGTGAGGACGTCTTGTTTGTCGGTGGTTCCGACGAACACGGCGTGCCGATTACCATCAAAGCCGAAAAGGAAGGCTGCACGCCGCAGGACATCGTGGACCGTTACCACGAGATCATTAAGAAGTCGTTCGAGGAGTTGGGCATCAGCTACGACATCTACTCGCGCACCTCTTCGAAGATGCACCGTGCCACGGCCCAAGAGTTCTTCAAGAAACTTTACGACGAAGGGAAGTTCATCGAAAAAGAGACGGAGCAATACTTCGACCCCGAACGTCAGAAATTCCTTTCCGACAGATATATTGTGGGCACCTGCCCGAAATGCGGCGCAGAAGGCGCCTACGGCGACCAATGTGAGAAATGCGGCAGCTCTCTCAGCCCTGATGAGCTCATCAACCCACACTCGCAACTTAGTGGTGCGGCCTTGGTGAAGAAACCGACCAAACACTGGTATCTGCCTCTCGACCAATATGAACCTTGGCTCCGCGAGTGGATCCTCGAAGGCCATAAGGAGTGGAAGAGCAACGTCTATGGCCAGGTGAAGAGCTGGCTCGACGGTGGTCTGCAGCCACGTGCTGTCACCCGCGACTTGGACTGGGGCGTTCCCGTCCCGATTGAGGGTGCCGACGGCAAGGTGCTGTATGTTTGGTTCGATGCCCCCATTGGCTATATCTCCAACACCAAGGAGATCTGCGAACAACGCGGCGAAGACTGGGAGAAGTGGTGGAAAGACCCCGAGACCAAGCTGGTGCATTTCATCGGCAAGGACAACATCGTGTTCCACTGCATCATCTTCCCCTGCATGATGAAAGCCTATGGCGACTATATCATGCCCGACAACGTGCCCGCCAACGAGTTCCTCAACCTCGAGAACGACAAGATCTCGACCTCACGCAACTGGGCCGTGTGGCTGCATGAATACCTGCAGGAGTTTCCTGGCAAGCAGGATGTGTTGCGTTATGTGCTTACCGCCAATGCTCCTGAAACCAAGGACAACAACTTCACTTGGAAGGACTATCAGGACCGCAACAACAACGAGTTGTTGGCCATCTTCGGCAACTTTGTCAACCGTACCTTGGTGCTTACGCATAAGTATTATGAAGGTGCCGTGCCTGCCTTGGGTAACCTCAACGACACTGACAAGGCCGTCATCGAAGAGATGAACGCCTATCCCGCCAAAATCGGTCACCTGATTGACACATACAAGTTCCGCGAGGCCCTCTCCGAACTGATGAACTTGGCCCGTTTGGGTAACAAATACCTCACCGACAACGAGCCTTGGAAGCAAATCAAGACCGACCCCGAGCGCGTGAAGACCGTGATGGCTTTGTCGTTGCAGATTGTGGCGCACTTGGCCATCCTCAGCGAACCTTTCCTGCCGTTCAGCGCAAAGAAGCTCCAGCAGATGATTGGTCTGGAAGTGAAGGGTTGGAACGATGCCGAGAACACCGTTCTGCTGCCTGAAGGTCATGTCATCAACCAGCCCGAACTGTTGTTCGAAAAAGTGGAAGACAGTGTGGTGGCCGCTCAGTTACAGAAACTGGAAGACACCAAGAAGGCCAACCAGCTGAACGCTTGGAAGCCTGCCGAGGTGAAGCCCGTGGTCAGCTTTGATGACTACATGAAGGTAGATGTCCGCGTGGGCACCATCCTCGAGTGTCAGAAGGTGCCGAAGGCCGACAAGTTGTTGCAGTTCCTCATCGATGATGGCATGCAGAAGCGCACCATCGTGAGCGGTATTGCCAAATACTACACTGAACCCGAGAAGTTGGTGGGCAAGCAGGTCTGCTTCGTCGCCAACTTCGAGCCGCGCAAGCTGAAGGGTGTGGTGAGCGAAGGCATGATCCTTTCCGCCGAGGACAAGGACGGCCGTCTCGTGTTGCTGACGCCTAGCGACTTGGTTGCGCCGGGATGCAGCGTCGGCTAAGAGAACGGCTGGATTTTTCAACGGCGAATTATTCGAATTAAGCGAATTGCATTCACTACAGAATCAAATTCGCAAAATTTGTTTAATTCGCCGTTGTTACATAATTTGCCGTTCTGCTACCATTTTTGGGTGCATGGGATTCGCTTATGTTCCAAGGATTTTTTGCCGAAGTTGATAAGTAGACCTAAGTCCATGTGGCAGGCTTTCAAGTAATTGTATACTTGGGCGTAATGCTCATCGGTAAAATCCGAAATCGCTTTCAACTCAACGATGATTTCATCGTAACAAACAAAATCAGGCCGAAACTCTTTGTCTAGAACTTGACCTTTATAAGTTATTTTGAAATTCTTTTCGCGCACATACGGAATGTCACGCAATTGGAATTCAAGTTCCAAAGCCTCTTGATATACAGGTTCTGTAAAACCACAACCGAGCACTTTATGCACTTCCATTGCCGCTCCGATAATTTTATACGACTCTTCCTTGAATAGTATTCTGTCTTCCATAGCTTTATATTTTTGTCGGCGAATTATCCAAATGAAACGAATTACATTTGTCGAAAAATCAAATTCGCAGAATTCGTCTAATTCGCCGTTATAAATCTTCGCTGTATTCGCTAATGCGCCTCCAGCCAGTTCGCCCCCGTGTTCATCTCCACAACCACCGGCACCGACAACGGCAAGGCATTCACCATCTTATCATTGACAATGGATTTCAGCGTGTCGAGTTCATCGAGATGCGCATCGAAGACCAATTCGTCGTGCACCTGAAGGATCATCTTCGACTGCATCTTCAAGCGTTCCAGCTCCTGATGTATGCCGATCATGGCAATCTTGATCATGTCGGCCGAGCTGCCTTGGATGGGCGCGTTGATGGCGTTGCGTTCGGCGAAGCCACGCACCACGCTGTTGGCGCCGTTGATGTCGCGGAGGTAACGGCGGCGGCCTAGGATGGTTTCGGCATAGCCGCGTTCACGTGCCAAGGCGATACTGCGGTTCATGTATTCCTTGATGCCGGCATACTCCTCGAAGTATTTCTTGATGATGTCGGCCGCCTCGCTGCGCGAGAGCTCCATGCGTTCCGCCAGACCGAAGGCCGACATGCCGTAGATGATGCCGAAGTTGACCGCCTTGGCTCGGCTGCGTTGCCCCTTGGTGACTTGGTCCATGGGCACATGAAACACCTTGGCCGCTGTGGCAGCGTGGATGTCGTGGCCGAGGTTGAAGTCGTTGACCATGGCAGGGTCTTGACTCAAATGGGCAATGATGCGCAACTCGATTTGGCTGTAATCGGCAGCAAGGAGGGTGTATTGAGGGCTGCGAGGCACGAAGGCACGACGGATCTCGCGGCCTTTCTCAGTGCGTACTGGGATGTTCTGCAGGTTGGGGTTGTTGGAACTCAAGCGCCCCGTGGCCGTCACGGCTTGGTTGTATGAGGTGTGAATCAGTCCATCCTTCGGGTTGACCAAAGCTGGCAGGGCATCCAGATAAGTCGACTTCAGCTTGGTGAATGAGCGGTAGTCCAAAATCATCTGGATGATAGGATGCTTGTGCGACAGTTTCTGCAAGACATCCTCACCTGTGGCATACTGTCCCGTCTTGGTTTTCTTAGCCTTCTCGTCGATGCGTAAGCGCTCGAACAGGACTTCGCCCAATTGTTTCGGTGAGGCGATGTTGAAAGGCATACCAGCGGCTTTATAGATTTCTTCCTCAATCTTATGAATCTCGACGCCAAAGGCCTCGCTGATTTGTTGGAGGTTTTCAGTGTCGATGCGCACGCCATTAGCCTCCATGCGACTCAAAACAGGCACGAGCGGCATCTCAATCTCATAAAACAGCTTCTCCACACCGTTTTCCTTGAGCAGGGGAAGCAGCTTCTCGTAGAGTTGCAGGGTGATGTCGGCATCTTCAGCGGCATATTCCTTCACCAGTTCAACGGGCACCTCTCGCATGGTCTTCTGCTGTCGGCCTTTGCCAATCAGGTCCTCGATGGGGATGGTGAGGTAGTTGAGGTAAGCCTCGGCGAGGTAGTCCATGTTGTGGCGTTGCTCGGGTTCGAGGAGATAATGCGCCAGCATCGTGTCGAACAGCTTGCCCTTTACGCTGATGCCGTATTGCGCCAGCATCGAGATGTCGTATTTCAGGTTTTGGCCAATCTTCAAGATGCTCTCATCCTCAAACAAAGGGCGTAGCAGCTCCAGCTTTTTCTGGCATTCTTCTTGGTTGGCGGGCATGGACAGATACCAAGCCTCGTGCGCCTTGATGGCGAAGGAAAGTCCCACCAATTCGGCGGAGTACACGTCGATGTTGGTGGTTTCGGTGTCGAAGACAAATTGCTTTTGTTTGGACAGCAAATCCACCAAAGCTTTGATGTCGGTTTCAGTTTCCACAAGTTTGTAGTCGTGTGCCAACGTCTTGGCTGAGTCCTTCTCGGAGAACTCCAGTAGACCACTGTTGTCGCCTTGGTTGAAGAGGTCGAAGGTCTCGTTAGAGGAGAACAGGTCCGGTTGTTGACTCCCTTCGGTCATCTCCCTGGATTGCTTCGTTCCTCGCAATGACGGTGAGGCTGAGGTCCCTGAGCCTGTCGAAGGGCCGTCCAAAGTAGATTGTTTTGACTTATAATCTTCCAAGAATCGTTTGGCAAAGGTCCTGAACTCCAACTCCTCAAACAAAGCCATCAGTGCGGGCACATCAGGCTCCTTGGCTTTCAGTTCTTCCTCATCGAAGTCGACGGGTACCTCTAAATTAATGGTCGCCAACGCTTTCGACATCAGTCCTTGCTCAGCGAAATTGATGACGTTTTCCTTTTGTTTGCCTTTCAGCTCGTCGGCATGGGCGATGAGGTTCTCCACGCTGCCGTATTTTCCCACCAAAACCGCAGCCGTCTTCTCGCCGATGCCTGGGATGCCGGGGATATTGTCGGCGGCATCGCCCCAGAGACCGAGGATGTCGATGAGTTGCTTGGGTTCCTGGATGCCGTAGCGTTCGCAGACTTCTTTCGGCCCCCATACCTGTGCTGGCTCGCCGAATTTGGCGGGTTTGTAGAGCAGAATTTTGTCGGTGACGAGTTGCCCAAAGTCTTTGTCCAGGGTCATCATATAGGTGGTGAATCCTTGTTTCTCAGCTTTTTTCGACAGGGTGCCAATGACATCATCGGCCTCGTAGCCTTCCACGCCGTAGACGGGGATGTTGAAAGCTTCGATGAGCCTGATGATATAGGGTATGGCATCGCGGAGGTCGTCGGGCATCTTCTCGCGGTTGGCTTTGTATTCGCTGTATTCGGCCTGTCGTTGTGCGGTGCCGGCCACATCGAAGGCCACGCCGATATGGGTGGGCTTTTCTTTCTGTAGGATTTCGTAAAGTGAGTTCAAAAAGCCCATCACCGCCGAGGTGTTGACCCCTTTCGAGTTCATTCGCGGGTTCTTGCTCATGGCGAAGAAAGCCCTGTATATCAATGCGTAGGCATCCAAAAGGAAGAGTTTCTTTTCTGTGGTTTCCATAGTGTTCCGTTTGAAAATGTAAAAATACAAAGTTTCGGAATAATATGGATGAGATTTTTGCTATTTTTGCAGGTAAATAAATCAATTATGGAGAACAATATCCCACGATGGGAACAGAAGTTACAAAGTTATCATAAGGCCTTGAATCGTGTTGCGGAGGTTGTTAATGTGATGGACAAGCGGCAATTGAATGATTTTGAAGCCGATGGACTGATTCAAAGGTTTGAGTTCACTTTTGAGTTGGCCTGGAAGTTGATGAAAAGTTATGCAGAGTTTCAAGGTACAGACAAAGAAATTATGGGCTCAAGAGATGCTATTCGTTGGGCGTTTGAAAACAAGATTATAAATGACAGCGGTATATGGATTGAGATGGTGAAAAGGAGAAATGACACTTCACATACTTATGATGAGGAGACTGCTGCTGAGGTGGTAATACGTATTAAAGATTCATATTACCAGGCTTTTATGGCATTGTATGATAGAATGAAGGGTCTTGCTTCTAAAGGCCAGCAAGATTTGTTTTCCCAAACCTAAACATGATGACTTTTGGACTTGCAGACATAGAATTACAAGCTTTGCGTGATGCTTTGGCATCGGTACCGGAGGTCGAAGAAGCCATTATTTATGGATCTAGGGCAAGAGGTACAAACCGTATAGCATCCGACATCGATTTGACATTGAAAGGCAATAGTCTTACTTATTTGCAATTGGCTCTTCTTGATGAGAGGATAGATGAATTGTATTTGCCGTATTTTGTGGATTTGAGCTTGTATTCCATGTTGAAAGACCCTGATTTACTTGACAGTATTCATCGTGAAGGGAAAGTGTTTTATAATCGAGATGAAATGGAATAATAGATATTGAATTGCCAAAAAACCGAAAAAAAACATCATTTTCAAAAAAAGTTGTACCTTTGCAATCGAAAACGAGTAATTATTGGTCACAAGCAAGACCGACATTCTTTTATAAACAACTGATTATCAATTTATTGGTAAGATGGTTGGATTTGAAACGGAAATAAGTCTTACTTTTGCGGCCTATTTATCAACTAAAAAAAGAGAACTATGCAAGAAATTTTGAATGAAATCGTTCCGATCATTGCTGAGAAACTCGGCGTGGATCCTTCGGAAGTCACTATGGAAGCCAGCTTTACCAACGACCTGGGTGCCGATTCACTGGACACCGTCGAACTGATGATGGAATTTGAAAAGAGCTTCAATCTCTCCATCCCGGACGATCAACAGGAAAACATCCAGACTGTGGGTGATGTTGTGAAGCTCATCGAAAAGATGCGTGCTGAAAACAATTGATTTTTCATTAATTTAGAAAAATAAACTTTTTCATGGAATCGAAACGCGTAGTCGTCACTGGCCTCGGTGCCATCACGCCCATTGGGAAAACCCTTCCTGAATATTGGGAAGGATTGGTGAATGGTAGAAACGGCGCTGGCGAGATTACCCGTTTCGATTCTACTTTATACAAGACGCATTTCGCCTGCGAGGTGAAGGACTACAATCCCGAGGACTATTTCGAGAAGAAAAACGTGCGTAAGTATGACCACTTCGCTCAATTTGGCCTCATCGCCGCTGACGAAGCCATCGCCGACTCGGGTATCTCCGCCGAAAACTGCGACTTGGATGAGGTGGGCGTCATGATGACCTCAGGCATCGGCGGCGTCAACCACCTTTATCATGAGACGATGGAGTATGCACAAGGCGACGGCACGCCGCGTTTCGGTCCATTCCTCATCACTAAGATGATCGTCAACATGATTGGCGGCGTCATCTCCATCAAATACGGCTTCCGTGGCCCCAACTATGCCACCGTTTCGGCCTGCGCCTCTTCGACGCACTCTATCATCGAAGCCTTCGACAAAATCCGCGTTGGCAAGTGCATCGCCGTGGTTGCCGGAGGTGGCGGAGCGGCCATCGGCCAACTCGGCATTGGTGGCTTCAACGCTATGAAAGCCCTCTCGACGCGCAACGACGACCCGATGACGGCCTCCCGTCCCTTTGACCTCAACCGCGACGGTTTCGTCATGGGCGAAGGTGCCGGAAGCCTCGTCCTTGAGGAATACGAGCACGCCATCGCCCGTGGTGCCAAGATTTATGCCGAAGTCGTGGGTGGCGGCTCATCAGCCGATGCTTACCACATCACCGCGCCTCACCCCGAAGGCGCTGGCGGCGTCCTCAGCATGCAACGCGCCCTCAACGACGCTGGAATAGGTCCAGAGGCCATCGACCATATCAATGCGCACGGCACCTCGACGCCGATGGGCGATTTGGCTGAGTGTATGGCTATTCAAAAGGTGTTTGGCGAACATGCCTACAACATCAGCATCAACTCCACCAAGTCGATGACGGGTCACCTCCTCGGAGGAGCTGGCGCCGTTGAAGCCATAGCCACGATCCTCGCCCTCAAGAACGGCATCATTCCCCCAACCATCAACCATTTTGATGACGATCCGCAAATCGATTCCAAACTCGATATCGTCTTCAACAAAGCCCGTCAGCGCGACATCCACTACGGACTTTCCAACTCATTCGGATTCGGCGGACAAAACGCCACCGTAATCTTCAAAAAGTTTGAGTGATCATGCCACTCTTTCACGCTTCCCCCAAAGACCCGGCCGATAAAGCGCTTTTCGACTATATCCACAACATCTTTGGTTTCTATCCCAAAAACATCGCTTTGTATCGGGTGGCCTTCACCCATAAGTCGGTGGCTGCCGAGACTGTGGGCAATTACCACGTCAGCAACGAACGCATGGAATACCTTGGCGATGCCGTGCTGAGCACTGCTGTAGCTGACTACCTCTTCCACACTTATCCCACCCAGCCCGAAGGTTTTCTTACTGAGATGCGTTCGCGCATCGTTAGCCGTGCCTCCCTTAACAAGTTGTCGGAGAAGCTTGGCTTCGGCGACTACATCCGCCACACCCCCGATGTGGGTAGCAACGCTCATTCGATGGGCGGCAATGCCTTCGAAGCCCTCATGGGTGCCATCTACCTCGACCGTGGCTTCGACTTCGCCAAACACATCATCATCGACCGCATCGTTCGCATCCACATCGACTTGGAACAACTCCAGACCACCGATGTCAACTTCAAGAGCAAGCTCCTCGAATGGTCGCAGAAAAACAAGAAAAGCACCGTGTTCAAGATGTTGGAGGAAATCGGGGAGGGGCACAAGAAACAATTCCACGTGCAGATTGTCATCGACGAGCAACCCTATGCCGATGCCATCGACCGTTCCATCCGCGGTGCCGAGCAGCTGGCCGCCGAAAAAACGTGGAAACAATTGTTTGGTGAAAACTAGTTTTCTCCGGACAATTGTATATCTTTGCGGCATGAAACCCAAAAGCAACAAGATACAGATTGCCTCGTTCGACGACACCACCGTCGTCGGCATCAACTCCGCCTTGGTCGACTACAAGTTGGCTTGTAGCATCAACAACAAGCTCTCCCTCGATCTTGCTCGCCATGACGACCTCATCTTCGAAGGTGCGCCATTTTCCTTTTTCTACTATACGGCGGGTGAGAACTACAACGTCTACAATCTCGTGTCGCTGGTGTGTAAGGACAAGGTGCTGTTTCCCTTCAAGCCGCGTTTGGATTACCTATTCCTCATCCAAAACACCCTCAGCCCCGAGCGGCAAATCAACATCATGCACAGCCTTCGCGAAATCGAGGGCATCGTTCACGCCTTTGTGTTGGAGAAAGACAAGAACTTGCGTCAGGTGCTGGAGACCATCGCCGATTGCGAGCAGCAAATGATTAATAAGAAGAAGAAACAAGCCGACATCAACGCTGTACGCGAATTAATGCGCGAACAGGAAGCGCAATTAGCCGCACTTAGGGCACAATCTTGATTTTCACACTACTATCCTCGGTGGCAAAAGCCGATACGCGGTCGCCGATGCCGAGGTTGAAAAGATGCTCACCAAGGGGAATTTCCTCATTCACGATGGTGTAGAATTGCCCATGGTATGAGGTCTGACTTTCTATTATTCCAATGTCCTTATAGAAACAATAGCTAAACGCATTGCCAGGCAGATAATGCGCCTTGATGACCATGCCAAAGTCCTTGTGGTGGAAATCGATGGGTGCTTCGCAAGGATTGTAGATGGAGAAGTCGACACGGATGGTGTCGCCATGATGAAAGACAGGAGTTTTATCACTGCCCGCATTGGTGATTTCGAAGGTGGTCACCAAACGGTTGGCGGAGGAGAAGTCGTCGGTGAGGAAACCCTCGATTTCTACATTGCCCACTTGGTAGGTCTCCGAGCGTCCGTCGACATGGCCGCAGATGAATACAGGCTTTCCAATCCATGCTTTGTCGAACTGCCAGAGGTCGTACTGCGTCATGCGGTCGTAATAGCTTTGTAGCGGCGAACTTTCCTTGCCTGTAAAATAATGGTACAAAGCAGCTTGTTGGAAAGAACCTTGATACATCATGGGACGGTCGCCCGCCACCTGTTCAACGGCCTTATAGTATTTTTCCTTGCCATGATAGCCGAAGCGGTCGGCCAAAGGCGTCAACAAGAGGATTCTTAGAGTCAAAACCAATAGGAGGGAAGGTAAGATGAAACGCTTGGTGTATTTCATTAACTTCTCGTCAATCAATGCTTTACGGTAAACCAGCACTACCATAGGAATGACGCATACGATTGTCCAATGAGGCTCTACATGTCCGCGGAAAGCCATCAGCCAGAAGAAGAAAAAGAACCCGATGATAACGAAGCATAAGCCTCGTTCAAATACTTCTTGAGGGGTCCTTTCTCTGGATTGCTTCGCTTCGCTCGCAATGACGTCACTCCCCACTTTTTGAGGGTCATGAGCGTTGGGATTGTTCGTCATTGCGAGGAGGCACGACGAAGCAATCCAGGGCTTGTGCTTGAATAACACATACACCACCGCCCCAAACGTAAACGGATTGAAAATGAGCAGCTGATTGGGCAAATACTCCAAGAAATAGCTCCAGCGGAACGCTTCATTGCGCCCAGACAGGTGGTACCTGAAGCTCGGAAAGCCATTGCTGACTTGCCATAGGATATGCGGCGTCAGCAAGGCCAAAGCCAAAAGGCAGGCCACCCAAAACTTGCCGTCTTTCAACAATCGAAGGTTGGATAGCACAATCAAGCCTAACAACAAGAATGCGTGGTATTTGCTGTAGACCATCAAGGCCATTGTAAGCCCCATCAGCAGGGCGTTTTTCCAGGTTTGGTCTTGCAGATATTGCTGGTAAACCAACAAAAACAGGGCCGAAAACAGGATCAAAGCCGAGTCGGGCGTGGTGACGAAACCGTAAATGTTGAACATCACGATGGAAAACGCCAGGACAAAGAATAATAGCGGACTCTTTTTTATCGTGTCATTGCGGACTTGATCCGCAATCTCCCACATCACCCAAAGCGTCAAACACGACGCAATAATCGTGAAAAACCTCACGCCCAAGGTTCCAGAAAACAATTTGCTACTGAGAAAGGTCATCAAAGCCACCATGGGCGGGTGGTCGAAATAGCCCCAGGCGAGGTGCTCGCCCCAAAGGTGGTAATAGGCCTCGTCTTCCTGTATCTCGGTGAAGATGCCTTGCAACAGGTTGACGACAAACCAAAAGAAAAGGCCACAACAAAGGCAAAATTTCCAATTGAATTTGTCCTTTGTCATGGCCATTTCTCGTTTTCGGTCGGTTTGTAGAGACGTAGCGCGCTACGTCTCTACCAGATTATACCGGAAAATTATCCCACATGAATGTTTTCCTTCACCAGTTTCAAAATCTTCTCGGTGTCGTTGCCCAATTCCTTGCGGAGGTTGGCATCGTTGAAGTCGGTGAGGAATTTGATCATATAGTCGACGATGCTGTCGGAGAACACGCCCTTGTCGGTGTAGATCTTGCGGTCCTTGGCCAGTTCCTTGGCGGCGGCCACGCAGCTGTCGGGCAGTTGTTCGAGGCTCTCTTGGAGCTTCTTGTTCTTGTCGTCGTGGATGTTGACGCCGAGGCCGACATAGGTCTTTTCGGCCACTTCGAGGGCGTTAGTCATCTCGAAGCCGTGACGGGCGGCGCAGCAGAGGGCGGCCATCAGCAGGTACATGTCGGCGCAGCCGTCGGAGGCACGCCATTCGAAGGTCTGCTTCTCGCTGAAGTCCTTGTTCGACTTCTTCTCAAGCGGGTTGGCGTTGGCGGCCATGTCCTTGCCGTTGTTGATCCAGCCGAGCGGCACGCGCACCAAGGCGCTGCGGTTCGAGTAGGACCAGCACAGCGAGGTCGGGGCTTCCTGATGAGGCACTAGGCGGAGGAACGACAGCGGGTTGGGGTTGCCGAAGGCAGGCAGCGAAGTGCCAGCGTCCATATAGCCGGCGATGGCTTTCTTGCCGTAATCGCTGAGTTCGCCCTTGTTGACCATCACGCTCCTGCCGTCTTTGGTGAACTTGCAGTGCACATGCATGCCCGATCCGGCTTTGCCCACAGTGATCTTTGGGGCGAAGGTCAATGTGACGCCATATTCGTAGGCCAATTGGCGCATAATCCACTTGGCGACCACGAGTTGGTCGGCAGCGTCTTCGATGTTGGTGGGTAGGAACTCGATTTCGTTCTGCTCATAGATCTTGCCGTCGAGGGTGAAGTTACCCACTTCGGAGTGACCGTACTTGATCAAGCCGCCAGCTTGGGCAATGAGGCGCATGGCCTCCACGCGGTATTCGGTGAACTTGTTGAACGGGGCGCTCTCATGGTAGCCACGTTGGTCGGGCACTTCGTAGATTTCCTCGTCATCGGCGATGATATAATACTCCAACTCGCCCATGGTTTCCATCTGCAAGCCAGTGGTCTTTTTGAACACTTCATGGGCTTTGTGGAGGATGTGTTCGGGTGAGCTTTCGAAAGGTTCGCCGTCACGGTTGTAGAACGAACAGAGGATGTCCAGGGTGGGCGTCTCACTGAAGGGGTTGCGGAAGGCCGTGCGGTACTTCGGCACCACATAGAGGTCGCTCTTGCCGGCTTCGATGAAGGGGAAGAGGCTCGAACCATCGACGCGCTCACCGGCGGTGAGGATGTTCTCAAGGTGTTCGAGGCTGTGGATCACGAAGTTCAAGGTCTTCAGTTTGCCGTCCCAGCCACAATAGTGGAAGTTGACGAATTCGATTTGGTTTTCCTCGCAGTAACGAATGATGTCGGCGCGAGTGAACTCTGCTGCAGGCTTCTGAAGGTACTGCACCAGACGATTGGGGTTCATGGCAATTCTTTGGTCCATTACGATTTGTATTTCAGATTTAAAGATTTAAAAATTCAAAGATTCGTTTGACTCGGGACTGGGATGAACAATTCTTGCGCTTTTTGTCGTCATGGCGGATGCTTCTCCGCAATGACGATTCAAGGGGTGGTGTTAGTCCCATAGCCCGAGATTTTGCGCAAAGATAGTAATTATTCCGTCATCCTTGTTCAAAAGAAGAATAAATGCTGTTTTTTCCTTTGAATCCATGGTTTTTTTCTACTTTTGCACTAACAAAAGCAAGAATTATGGCACTAAGAGACTGGATGATTGCCTTCAACAACGCCAAGACGATGGAGTCGAACAGCGAGGAAGGCCCTGAACTGATAGCGGAATACGAACGCGTTTTGTCCAAATTGGGCGAAGGGCCGCTCACCGAGGCGCAAGAAAACGTCCGTAAGGAGGTTTGTCGGAACCTTAGCGAATTATATGCCCTCAATGGGGAAGAGGAGAAGGCGGGGGAATATCGTAAAATGTCGGAATGATATGGTTTTGTAGAGACGTAGCGCGCTACGTCTCTACTAATATTATTCCCGTTTCAACATATTGAAATAAGCATCCAACAATTTCTGCGCCCCAATATACGCGCTCATGCGCTGGCCGCGCACATCGGCTTCGACTAGAGGAAGCAAGTCGGAAACCAGTTGGTTCTGGTAGAAATCGTTTTTCAGTGCGCTGTCCATCGAGTCGTACATCATCTGCACGTCTTGTTGGGCGCGTTTCTTATAAAGATAGCCGTTGTCGCGGATGGCCTGCACGTGGTCGGCGACCATCTTCCACACCTCGTCAATATTAAAGCCAGAAAGAGCCGAGCAGGTCAGTACCTTGGTCTCTTGTCCCGATTCGGGTAAGGGGAACAAATGTAGAGCATTTCTGCATTCGGCAGCAGCGCGGTTGGCGCGCATCACATTGTCGCCATCGGCTTTGTTCACCGCGATGCCGTCAGCCATCTCCATGATGCCGCGCTTGATGCCTTGCAACTCATCACCAGCTCCGCTGATTAATATCAAAAGGAAGAAATCGACCATGGAATGCACCGCCGTTTCTGATTGGCCTACACCCACGGTCTCCACGAAAATCGTATCATATCCCGCTGCCTCACAAAGGATAATGGTTTCCCTGGTTTTTCTTGCCACACCACCTAAAGTGCCTGCCGAGGCCGAGGGACGGATATAGGCATTGGGATGCACGGAGAGCGTTTCCATGCGAGTCTTGTCGCCAAGGATGCTACCCTTTGAGCGTTGGCTCGAAGGGTCGATGGCCAACACCGCCAGCTTTTGTCCTTTGTTGCAGAGATGCACGCCCAAAGCCTCGATGAAGGTACTTTTGCCCGCGCCTGGAACGCCAGTGATACCCAAACGAAGAGCCTTTCCCGCATGGGGAAGACAAGCCGCTATGATCTGTTGCGCCAAATCCTGATGCTTGGGCAGGGCACTCTCCACCAAGGTGATGGCCTTGCTGAGCGCCACGCGGTCGCCTTTGAGGATGCCGTTGACATACCATTCCAGCGGCATCAGCTGCTGCTGGTTGCGCTTCATGCGCTCCAAAGCGTTCGGGTTGACTTGGATGGGACCTTCCACGCCTTCGGTGACCTTAAGGTTCGATTCCCATTCATGTTCCTGATTTTCAAAGTGTTCGTATTCCATAGCGGGCTGCGATTTGATTTGGCAAAGGTAGGGTTTTTTATTTTTATTTGCGTTATTCCAAAAAAAATGCGTAATTTTGTAGTTTCTAAGCAAACTAACGCCCATGACTAGCAAGACAAGAGTACTGTTCGTCCATCAGGAAATCGCACCCTATCTGCCGGAGACCCCGATGAGCCTCATCGGTCGCTACCTGCCACAGGCCACGCAAGAAAGCGGTAAGGAAATCCGCATCTTCATGCCTCGCTACGGTGTCATCAACGAGCGCCGCAACCAACTTCACGAGGTGATCCGCCTTTCGGGTATGAACCTCATCATCAACGACACGGACCACCCGCTGATTATCAAGGTGGCCTCCATCCAGAAGGCAAGGATGCAGATCTATTTCATTGACAACGATGACTTTTTTACGAAGAAAAAGTACTTGATGTATGACGAAAAGGGCGTGTTTAGCGATGACAACGACTATCGCTGCGTGTTCTTCACGCGTGGCGTCATCGAGACGGTGAAAAAACTCAACTGGTCGCCCGATGTCATTCACTGCCACGGTTGGATTTCGGCCTTGATGCCAGTCTACATCAAGCGTGCCATGAACGTCAAGGACAACCCGCTTTTCAACGAGACAAAGATTGTTTATTCCATCTACGATGACGGCTTCAAGGAGGATTTCAAGCCTGGGTTCGACAAGATGATGAAGTTGCCGGGCATGACGGCCAAGGACCTCAAGTATTTCAAAGAAGGCAACTACGTCAACCTCACCAAGGCCGCCATCGACTATTCCGACGGCATTGTGGTCTGCACGGAGAACCTGCATCCCGAGATTGCCGCCTATCTGCAAACCATCAAGAAGCCCGTGCTTACCTATCCGGAGCAGGTGCACTACGCTCAGGCTTGCAACGAGTTTTACGACCTTCTCCTTCAAAAACAATAAGGACAGCGTTTTTGAGTTATCTCACAAGAATACCTCAACTAATTTTCGACCTGATGAAAACACATCATTCAACTGCTCTGATTGGCTTGGCGTTAATGATTGGTATGTTGGCTTTTGCCTCGTGCAAGAAGTCGCCTGAGACCATCGGCAACAACCTTATTTCTGATGACAATTACATCGCCATCTATCATACTGACACCACCGAAATCATCTGTCATTCATTTCTAGACTCTGTGGCGACAGACAATGCAATCAACGCCTTGTTGGGTGCCATGCACGACCCCGTCTTCGGCAATACAGAGGCTGGATTCTATACCCAGTTCCGCCCCTCGGTGGCTGGACAGAGTTTCGGTAGTAACCCTGTGGTCGACTCGTTGGTGCTGCAACTCTGCCTCATTGGCTATTATGGCGACACCACGATGATGCAGACGGCACATGCCTACGAACTGACCGACACGCTTTCGTATGAGACCACCTATTACAACCATTCCACGGCGGCTACGGGCAATGTCGACCATGCCAACGGGTATCAATTCAGACCTCATCCGAGGACTAAAGTGCATATCATTGGCACTGATACAATAACCCAGCCCATCATCCGCATTCCGTTGAGTCAGGAGTTGGGCAATTACCTTGTCAACCTCGACACCGCGGCCTATTCTCGCCCCGACCTCTTCAAGCAATACTTCAAAGGCCTTTACGTGACTTGCGCTCCTGTGGGTATGAATGGTGCCATTAGCTCCATCAACCTGACCAACAATACTTATACGCTGTTGCAGCTCTACTATCACAATGCGGCCACTCCCGAGAAGCCCAAGCGCTACAACTTCTATGTGACCTCATCCGATACTTATTTCAACCATTTCGATCATGACTATTCGCAGGGTAGTCCCGAGTTTGTGAACCAGCTGTTGGATGACCAGACGGCATTGGGTCAGTCGACCCTTTACTTGCAGTCCATGGGTGGAGTGAAAGCTAAGGTGTTATTCCCTAATATCTGTCATTGGGCCGACACGTTGGAGGGTTGCCGTCTCGTGGTCAACGAGGCCAAGCTCGTTCTGCCCGCTTCGATGACTTTGATGGACTCTGTGTATAAAGCTCCGAGCAACCTGATTCTTTTGGGCTTCAATAGCGACACTACCACCTATGTCTTGCCCGATTACTTCGAAGGCAGCGGTTTCTATGACGGTGCCTACAGCTCAAGCAAGCATTCGGTGAGTTTCCGCATCACGGAGTATTTGCAAAACATGATCATGAACAAGAAAGAAAATCTGGGTCTCAGTTTGGGTATCAATGGTGCTGCCTACAACGCAACGCGTTATGTCATCAACGGTCCCGAAGCCACAACTGGTGAGAAGATGAGGCTCGAAGTTACTTATTCCATCGTGAATGAATGAGGAATTTTGAATTTTGAATCTTAAATTTTGAATTTTAAATACTTAGAAATATGAAAAAACTGATTATCGCTGCTTTGGTTTTGGTTGGATTGACCTGCCAAGCACAGAAAGCAAATGAGAAGGAAACCGTCGTCGTCATCAAGACCACTATGGGAACCATAAAGGCCAAATTGTATAACGACACGCCGCAGCACCGCGACAACTTCATCAAGTTGGTGAACGAAGGCTGGTACAACGGTTCGCCCTTCCACCGCGTCATCAACCAGTTCATGATTCAAGGCGGACAGAATGCCGATGGTCGCCTCGACCCAGGTTATAGAGTCCCTGCCGAGATCAAGGACAATCATTTCCACAAGAAAGGTGCCCTTTGTGCTGCCCGTCAGCCTGACCAGGTGAATCCTCAGAAGGCCTCCAGCGGCTCGCAGTTCTATATCGTGCAAGGCAAAGTGTATGATGACAGGACCTTGGATATGTTTGAGAGCCGCATGGGCAAAGTGTTCAGCGCCCGTCAGCGCCAAGCTTACAAGACTGTAGGTGGCACTCCGCATCTCGATGGCGACTACACCGTCTTTGGCGAAGTTACCGAAGGTTTGGATATTGTCGACAAGATTGCTGCCGTCAAGACCGGCCGCATGGACGTCCCTGTTGATCCTGTGACCATTGTTTCCATTACGATTGAAAAATAAAAAGCTGTCAGCAGTCAGCCATCAGCTATCAGCTTCGGTTTGACTAAGCTGAATGCTGATGGCTGATAGCTGAAAGCCAAAAAAATATTCCTATGAAAGAAAAAATCGAAGAAATATTATCCCAAGTGCGTGATTTCCAGGCCGACAGCAAAGAGGCTTTGGAGAACTTCCGCATCACTTATCTGAGCAAGAAAGGCATCATCCCCGCTTTGTTTGCCGATTTCAAGAACGTGGCTCCTGAGCTCCGTAAGGAGATGGGTATGAAGCTCAACGAGTTGAAGAATGTTGTACAGGACAAGGTGGAAGAACAACTGCAAAAGTTTGAGAGCCAGCACAGCAACGATGCCGGCTTCGACATGAGCATGCCCGCTGCCGACATGAAGGGTGCCCGTCACCCCCTGTCCATCGTGCGACGCGACATCAACGAGATCTTCTCGCACCTCGGCTTCACCATTGCCGAAGGTCCCGAGATTGAGGACGACTACCATGTGTTCTCGGCCTTGAACTTCCCGCTCGACCATCCCGCCCGCGACATGCAGGACACCTTCTTCATCAGTAAGGAACCCAACGTCAACAAGGCCTCGGATGTGCTGCTGCGCACCCACACCTCGAGCGTGCAGGTCCGCGTGATGGAGACCCATCAGCCGCCCATCCGCATCATTGCCCCGGGTCGCGTGTTCCGCAACGAAGCCATCTCGGCCCGCGCCCACTGCATCTTCCATCAGATTGAGGGCTTGTATATCGATGAAGGCGTCTCTTTCGCCGACTTGAAGCAGACCTTGTATCACTTCGTGCAGGAGTTCTTTGGCGAGGGCACCAAGGTGCGTTTCCGTCCGTCCTATTTCCCCTTCACCGAGACCTCGGCAGAGATGGACATCTCATGCAACATCTGCGGTGGCAAGGGTTGCAATATCTGCAAGCACACAGGTTGGGTTGAGATTTTGGGCTGCGGCATGTGCGACCCCAACATCCTCATCGCCAGCGGCATCGACCCGGAGAAATACACGGGCTTCGCCTTCGGCATGGGTGTGGAACGCATCGCCATGCTGAAATACGGCATCAACGACCTGCGCCTCTTCTTCGAGAACGACTTGAAGTTCTTGGAGCAGTTTGAGCTGGTATAAGATTGCGAACGCGGATTTGTCTGATTTTCAGGGATAAAAATAAGTAGAGTCACTATTGTGGCTCTACTTTTTGTATGGTTGTATCAGGGCAATCCGTGTTGTTTGTGTTCAAGAATGTGAAGGGTAATGGGTGATAGTTTTATTCGCTGATACTCAATATCTAGTAGTCCCAGTCGAGTCAGCGTTTCATAGGTGAGAAGTCGCCGAAGCAGCATTTGGTGTGTTTATAAAAACAAAAAAACACAGCCCCCACCTCTAAAATAGTTTACACCCATATCTAAACTTTTTCTGAGGTGGGTATAAAAAAGTTTAGATATGGGTCTCACGGAGTTTTAGGGTAGGTGTCAATCCATCGCTCTCATTACCTCTAACAAAGCTTGGTAACTATCAACTTCGTGGTAACGGACATTGGATGTGGATAAGTTGTTGAACAGCTTCTTCGCGCAATCAATCTTTGCCTTTTCCACGCCTTTCAGTTGCATGGAATCCATCGAGCCTTTGGTTTCGGCGATGAAGAACACATGCTTGACGCCCATGTTGTCGTTGAAGGCAATGGCCCAGTCGGGAGCGTAGTTGCCTACTGGTGTCGGGATTTGGAAAGATCTCGGTAATTTGGCATAGACGCACACTTCATCCGCTTTGTCCAAGTCTTCGGCAAAAGTGCGCTCGCCTTGGCTGTCGGGGAACACATAATCGAGAATGTGTTTCTTTGCTTCGTAGGCCTTATCCACCGTTTGGCGGCTCTTCTCCTTGGTGAAGATGTCGGAATCGTATTGGTTTTCAGTGCGATTGTAGCTGATGTGCTCCACAATCATCGTGGCTTTCTGCTCACGGATGATATGGCTTACCTTGCGAATGAACTCTTCAGGGTTGTTCTTGAACATGTACAGCTTCGACCGCTGAATGCCCTTCAGAATGCGAGTGACCGTGCGGCGGGTCAGCGTGGCTGCTTTGGCGATGTCGCCCACCAAGTCGTAGGGCACATTGCTGGTTGACACATCACGCATCTCCCTTGTCCGCGTGCTTTGCTCACCGGTGAAGTCCAGTTCATCATCGCCTTGCGTGCCTGTGGTCACTACATACTTCAACTGAGTGACACTCAACTCGCTGTTGATGGCGGCAATGGCCTTCTGTATCAGTTCCTCGCTGTCGTAATGCACAGTATATACATAGCGGTGGTTGATTTCGTTCCACAAGGCTTTGAATTCCTTCTTCTCGGCATTGTCGTTCAAACGCTCGTTCACCACTTCTGCCTTGCCGTTTGCATCTTCTACCATGTCATCCAAAGCGGCATGATCAAAGATACTCTGAATGAGTTTGTGCACCTGTTCCTCAATGGGTTGAAGTTTCTTGCTCATCGGGGCCAAAGTGCCTTTTTCCATGTCGGCAGGATAGTCTTGCAGGATATTGCCCTTTTCGTCGATATAGTCGTTGTCGAACAAATAACTGACGATGCTAGCAGCCTCCTGCTCCGAAATGGTGTGCTTCTCTTCACCCACTTTGACGGTAACGCCTTTGAAGTAATCGACCGTGGCTTGTGTCGGACGTTCGCGCAAAGTGTCTTTGGTTTCCTTCTGCAAGGCATCGACAAAAGTGCTGTAGTTCTCGTTGGCGATGACAGTCAGTTTGTTGGTGTCGTGTACGGCATCACCCAAACGTTCTTTGTCCATGCGATTGCCGTCGTTATCCACACAAATACGCAAACCGCGACCTACCTCCTGCCGTTTCGCCGTGCTGGAGTTGGCGTGACGCAAGGTGCAGATTTGGAACACATTGGGATTATCCCAACCTTCGCGCAAGGCGGAATGGGAGAAGATAAAACGTGTCGGTTCATCGAAACTCAACAAGCGTTCCTTGTTCTTTAGAATCAGATCGTAAGCCGAGATGTCATCCGATGTATCCTTGCCGCGTTTCACCTCACTATCAATTGAATGGCCTTTCTTGTCGATGGAGAAATAACCATTATGCACTTCCGCAGCCGAAAAACGACGCAGGTATTGCTGATAGTCGTCCTCAAACAGGGTCAGGTTCTCGTTCAGATAGCGGTTGTATTCGTCTTCAAACATTTTCCACAGCGGGCCTTGCACCTCGTTTCCGTCCGCATCATAGCTCTTGTAGTTGGCCACCTCGTCGATGAAGAACAGCGAAAGGGTCTTGATGCCCTGCTGGAACAAGGCTCTCTCCTTCTCGAAATGCGACTTGATGGTTTCCCGTATTTGTATCAGTTGGATGGCTTTCTCGCTGACATCGCCCATCACCTCACCCTGACGCAGTTGCTTGCCGTTTTGAAAATAGACAGTATTCGTCAAGGGATTGATTTCGGTAATCACAAAGTCTTTATATGCAGGAAGTTGCGAAATGGCAAACAGCGAATCGCCTTGCTCGAACTTGCAAAGTTGTCGGCGGGTGGCAGCGGCGCCTTTCACCTCGATTTCAAGCCTGACCACCGGTGCGTGGTTCTTCGAAAGGATGACGCTGTCGAAATAGATGTAACTCTGCGTGCCCAACAGGTTTTGCGCCGTGATGCCCTTCACCTGGATTTTCTTCACCAAGCGTTGCTTGTAGGCATCATAGGCATCCAGCGCATAGATGCAGTTGTGCGAAGTCTTGTGGGTAGCGGAATAGTTGAGCACAAACAGCGGCTTAAAGTTACGCAAGGCCCTTTGCGTGGCCTCGCCCTCCATCTTCTGCGGCTCATCCATGATGATGATAGGACGGTTGGCGGCAATCACATCGATGGGACGACGGCTTTGGAAATCGTCGCGTTTGGAGTAGATGATACGCGCCTCCTTATTGGCCGCACCTTCCTTGAACGAGGTGTTGAACGCCTGCACGTTGATAATCATCACGTTGATGCTGGCATCGCTGCTGAACGAGTCGATTTGGGTGAGGTTGGCGCTGTTGTAGATGAAATAGCGGGCTTTCTTGCCGTAGAGTTCCATGAAATGCTCCTCCAGCATGGTGAAGCTTTTGTAGACGCCTTCGCGGATGGCGATGCTGGGCACCACCACGATGAACTTCGACCAGCCGAAGCGTTTGTTCATCTCGAACATGGTCTTGATATAGACGTAGGTCTTGCCCGTGCCCGTCTCCATCTCCACATCCAACGAGCAGGCACCGAGGCCGTTGGTGGCCGCTAAGGACTTGCTCAGCGGGATGTCGTTCTGCACCTGCTGATGGTGGATGTTCTCCAACAACTGGTTAGCGTTGAGTTCCACATCGGCATTGCGGTAGCCCACATACTCCTCCTCAAACTCGGCTTTCAACTGCTGTTTCTGCTTGCCCAAGTCGCGGCGGTACTGCGCATTGGTCTTCGAAGGCTGCCCCGCGAACACACTCACCGTGCTTTCCACTGCATCGGTCTGGTATTGTTGTATTTTGAACTTAAATTTCATAAGGCTTCAGCAATTCTTTGCCCTTCTCCGTAAGGGCATATCGTTGGTTTGGACTACTTGGTGTATCGGTCAGCGTAGGAACGACCAATTCTGCTTCTATCAGATGTGACAACAAGTTGCGTTTGAATCTGTTCCTGTTCTTTTCGTTGACAACTTTCATGAGCGCAGTCATGGGTAAACCAGCTTGTTCTACTGCACGCATAACGGCAATGGCATCTTCCACATACTTGAAAAACATCTTAGGACAAGCTTGGGACAAAACCTGGGACAAGCTTAGGACAGCTTGGGACAAATCTGTATTTACGACATTACTTGCATCTTTTTGCTCATCTTGTGACAAGACTTGTGACAGACTTGTGACATCGGGAAGCGATTTGGGGACATCCTCCACATTCACTCTAAATGCCGTTATGAGATCCACCACAAACTCGGCAGGCGGGTTTCCGTTCTTTTTCAGATCGGCTTGCACCTGTCCCACACCTCGATTGAACATATTCACATAGCCCATCGTCTTCATGGCAC
The DNA here is from genome assembly GCA_946185535.1 of uncultured Bacteroidales bacterium. Classification (GTDB taxonomy): domain Bacteria; phylum Bacteroidota; class Bacteroidia; order Bacteroidales; family F082; genus Limimorpha. The sequence continues at coordinate 8,861 of CAMHJX010000020.1, read as the reverse complement.
TGGCGATAAGCGGATTTCGATAGTCGTTGATTGTCGGGAAGTTCTCCGGCCGCGCGTTGCCATACAAGCCTCCTGCATTCGTGATTTCAAGGCGATGAGCAAACTCATAGATTCGTAAGGGCATGTTGCTTTGCAGGTCGCGGTGCATACAGCCGTTCATTACCAGCTCGCGGATAGCCGTATAGGGGAAGTTGCCGACCATTTCTTCGCGCAACATAGAGACGAACACAGGCTTCTTCTTGATGACGGATAATTCCAGCAGCGATTCCAAACGAGGCAGCAGTTCACAGTAATTGCCTTCCAACTGTATCTCGTTTTCCACTTCACTGCTCACGTCCTCGCCCTTGAAGCGTACATATTGCACATACAATCCTGGCATAAATCGTCGTGGATGTCTGCCGAACAAAACCATAGCAGCATTAGTGGGGCAATCATGCTCGGTATCATACATGCCCACTGCTGACAATTGTTCCTCAATGGAACGGCCATCAGCCGCGAGCAGTTCCTTGCCAATTAACTTTTCCATGTATTTGTTCCGTACCAGCTCCATATCTATATCATTGAGCTTGGCGGCAAGGCAAGGCATAGTGTCGAACGTTGCCATATACGATGTTCGTCTTTCGGCCAATATACGTTCTTCGGTTTCAGTGGCGATGTCGCGTCGCGGGCCAATGCGGATGAATGTGCGACCACGATAGCGCACTGGGGGCATCATGGAGGGCGTTACCTCGGCGACCAATAACTCGCCATCAGGAAACACGAACCTGTCAACACTCATAACAGGTACGGGCAGGATATTCCCATCCGATCGTATGGCGGCAATCTTCTTCAACAAGTCATCATTGACCTTTAATCCCGACAATGTGCCGTTGTCGTAAGCTCCTAATATCAAATAGCCGTTCTTCCTTGAATTGGGCAAGTCGTTTGAGAAAGCACAAATAGCCTCCTGAAACTTATCCATATCGTTCAGGGAGGTTGTGCGTTCCACGCGATAGGTTTCAGTGCTATGAAGCAATTCCTTCAGTTCTTCTTTCGTGATCATATTCTTTACCCTTTTTCGACAACAAAAACAATTTTTATTTGGTCATACTTACCGTGCTTTCCACTGCATCGGTCTGGTATTGCTGTATTTTGAATTTGAATTTCATCTACACAACATATAAAACAAAACATTATTTACTTTGCTTAATCATATTATCAACAGCCTCATCCAAATCTTGAGAAGACTTATCTTTAGCCCAAATATCCCAAAAAGGAATGGTTTGGCTCGAAGGTTTTATCGACGGTTCATCAATTCTAATCTTTGAAGGCAACAGCGTCGCATCTCCGACTACAATAGCTTCACCTATATCCAACAAAGATAAGTTGTCTGCGATATTGCCTAAATTGTCCGGGAGCAATCGCTTAATAACATTTTGATCATCAACATTTGTAAGACGCAAACTAACAAAATTATTGCATTGGCTTAATACCGTCCGATTAACTTCCGATGGCCTTTGGCTTATCACGACAAGACCAACACCATATTTCCGTCCTTCTTTAGCAATTCTCTCAAAGCTTTTTAGTCCAATTCGCGCGACGGAATCGCTTGATTCCAAATGCTGGACATATAAGTGTGCTTCATCGCAAAGCAAGGCAACAGGATGTGCTTTGTCTTGACCGCTCCATTGTTGAACGGAAAAAATAATACGTGAAAGAAGACCGATTACCAAAGGTAAAACATCAGATGGGACCTCTGATAAATTAATAACTTTCACACTTCCGTCGTCCCCCATTACGGTGTGACAAAATGACTTCAACCAATCCAAATTCATCTCTTCGTCAGAAACAGAAAACATGAATCCCATACGTTTGTCTTGAAGTTTGTTTTCTAAGCGCTGATTAAAACGAGTTAGTTTTCCATAATATGCACCCTGTTTTGTAGTGCCTGGTTTAGCCCCTTCGTCCAAATGAGTATCATACTCTTTTAATTTTAATAAGACCTCATTTAAATCGTACGGAACAGGACTATCCAAAGTCACCAAACCAGAATATGTGGAACTCTTTGTTTTGTTCTCTTTTCCAATCATTATTTCTTTGGACAACAGCATCGCCTGATTCGGTGCATTTTGGTCGCTTCTATCAAGGAGTAAAGCTTGCATTTCTTCATAATTGAGCATCCAATAAGGAACCATTAAAATGCCGTTAGACAGCTTGTCCTTTGTCGCTAAATCCCCAGGAGATGCTATCTTATACTGTTTGATACCGTCCATCTTAAAATCAGGAGACGAATATTCACCATGTATATCAAACAACACAGCATTTACTTTCTTCAGATGAGACATTTCCTCGATAATCTTGGCAACACAATACGATTTCCCGCTTCCTGTAGAGCCAACAATAGCTGCATGTCTTTGAAAGAACTTGTTGCCGTCTAAATACGCTACAGACGATTCATCCATTGAATATTTTCCGATTGACAAAGGGTGTATTCCCGATTTAATGCACGAGGATATGCTTTGCATCAAATCAGTTAAAACTTCTCCTTCGATTCGATAACACTGAGCATTTATTCTTGGAACGTTACTTACATTGCGTTTGAAAACATTTCGGTCATTTCCTAACTTGTCTCTTAATTCCCCGATGAAAACTAATTTGATTTGGTTATAAACCCCTACCTCTTCAAGTTCTTCCGACTCTTCAATTGACAGATTATTAATATCTGCTTTGCGATAGATTTTGATAATCATTCCAATAATGTGTTTGCCCGCTTCTGGGCTCTCAATAGCAACAAGTTGATTAACTTGCAGTGCCGAAAGTGTCTCATCAGAATTTATTACCGCATACGCAAGACCTGTGTCAACACTATTTATTGACCCAATAGAATCTTGCTTTTGAAATTTAAATATTCGATTATCATCCATATTATTTGTTATTTAATGATTTTAAGTAATCCAGCAATATTCCAATAATCTTTGCCGTTAATCTCTAATGGAACCTTATCAATACTATTGTGTATCAAAGTGCCTTTGCCCCCGTTATCAGATATAATTATATATGGGTATGTATTTGCATTTATCACTTTATTTTGAATAGCATCTGTGATGTCTTTCGTGACAATAAGTATCGGTTTCTTTCTCTTTTGAGAATAACTCAACAGATTTGGGTGTACATGAATATCATTAAACCCATATCCTATGCAAAGAAATCCCGAAGTAGACTTAAAAACATCATCCATTTGCTGCATGAGATCTCTATATGGCAATTGCGATGTTTTCTCATATTTGTTTGTTCCTGGAGTAATAATACATGGATTATAGTCTTTGGGATAATCTCGGACATTCATAAAAGAAAACAATTTTCCGTCCTTCTCGAACCAATCAAGTGAGCCGTGAACTTTCAAAACATTTGCACTCCCAACATAGCATGGGTGTGATTTGCATTGTTGAAGAGAAATATCATATGTCCCAATTGGTTTATTTGAGAAACAAGTATTTAAATATGCATTTGTCTGGGAAACTGCATATTCTGCAATTCTGTCATAATTAGTTGTAACAATATTAACAATTTGATCAGCTCTGTCATATACCATATAATCGAGTAAATTAGAAAGAGCCAATATCTCACCATTAACAACTCGCTCATACACTTTGACATCTTCCTTTTGGATTTCATTCCATACACAACCTCTAATATCATTCTCTACGGGCAACGGCATTTGAATATCCAAAAGCGCATCTTCCAACCCCATTTTTTTGGTATTAATGTTGTCAAGAAAAACAAAAACAGCATCGCTACTTTTTGCATCCGAGTATACTTTAGTTGAGAAAAAGTCTGAAAGCACTTCTGACAATTTGCTCATACTAGCTATTCCATAACTAATGGATGCTCCTGAGCCAAGTACAATTACAGGATTGGCATTAACAATGTCTTGTATTTTTTTGAAAATATCACTTTCAGTCATGTTTGTAATGATTCTATAGTTTTACAATATTTTTCTGATAGTGTCTTTACTATACTCCTCCCAAATCTGCTCGAAGTTGTCCGCTACGTTGTCCGTGGCGAGGCTACTGTCGCGGAGGACGAAGTAGTAGGGATGCTGGCGGGCAATTTCGGTGATGGCGGTCTCGTTCACGTCCTTGTCGAAGCAGGCCATGATGTAGTTGTCGGCGACGCTCCAGACGGTCTTGCCCGCGATTTCGCGTTGCTCTATCTTGGCCGAAAGCTCAATGCCAAGCTCTATCATGGCTTGGAAGAGCAGGTCCTCGTCGGTGCGGTCAGGCTTGATGTTGTCCTCGAAGAGAAGGTTCTCGTTGAACTGCTCGGGCGAGTAATACACATCCTGCATGTTGGAGCTGTCGAGCTTCAGCACGCGGAATCCGATGTCCAACGGCCTGGCCTCTGAACCTGTCGAAGAGCCAGCGAACAAACCTTCTTCCATCCGTTTCTTTTCTTGTTCTTCCACGATTTTCTTCCCCGCACGGCGGATGCGTTCCTTGCCGATTTCGCAGATGTTCTTGTAGCCTGCTTTGTATGCTTCGCTCTTTTCATCTGTTGCTTCGGGCAACTGCACCATGATGAACTTACGGTTGCCGCCATCCTCGGCATTGAGTTGCATGACGGCATGGGCAGTTGTGGCAGAGCCAGAAAAAAAGTCAAGGACAATCGAATCTTTAAATGTTGCCAATCGAAGAATGCGCAAAAGAAGTCTAACTGGCTTAGGATTTGTGAATAAATCTCCAGAACCAAGCAGGTCTTTCATATCTTTTGTGCCTTCTTGATTATGTCCAACAGCAACATTGTCCCACCATGTCCAAGCATTAACACCTTCGCTTTCTGATAAAAATCGTTTTTGACGAGGTCTAGAATTTCCATCATCGCCAAACCATATTCTATTGTCTGCAACAAGTGATAAAAAAGTCTTTTCAGATAATGCCCAACACCTACCTTGAGGTGGTCGCATCTTCATTCCGCCTTTAGTGGTAATTTCGTAAAACTGACTACTTGTAGCATGTCCTGTTTGACCAGTGATATCAACAGAAGCCCATGGACCTCTTGGATCATTGTCTGGATTTTTATAATCAGAAGAACGTTGAACTGAAAGGGGTTCTTTGTTTAAAGTATCTTTCAATAATTCTTTATTCCTAGCATATACAATAATAAAATCATGTGCAGCACCAAGATTAAAACGTGCATCAGGAGAAGTGCGTTTTTGCCAAACTATTTGTGCATAAAAATTACGCTCACCAAAAACTTCATTACAGATTCGTCTTAAATTTTCAACCTCATTATCATCAATGCTTATAAAAACCACCCCATCCTCGCTCAGCAAGTTCTTGGCCACTTTCAGGCGAGGGTAAATCATATTGAGCCAGTCGGTGTGGAAGCGTCCATTACTCTCGGTATTGGCCACGAGGCGGTTGCCCTCCTCGTCCTCCTGCCCGCTGTTGTGAACATAGTCGCCGGCAGTCTGTGCGAAGTCGTCGTTATACACGAAGTCGTTGCCCGTGTTGTAGGGCGGGTCTATGTAAATCATCTTCACCTTCCCCAAGTAGTTCTCGCGCAGCAGTTTCAGCACTTCGAGATTGTCGCCCTCGATGTAGAGGTTCTGCGTGTTGTCGAAGTCCACGCTCTCCTCGCGGCAGGGGCGCAGCGTGTCGGTGGTCGGCGCGTTGGCAAGGCGGATGGCGTTGCGCTTGTCGGGCCAGGTGAACTGGTAGCGTTCCTCGGGGCCTTCCACGATGTCCTTCGAGAGCTCCTGCCGGAGCATGTCGAAGTCAATCGCCACTTCTGGATTCCCGTTCTCGTCGAGGCGCTCGGTGAGGCAGTTGGGGAAGAGTTCGGCTATTTTCTTTATGTTTTCGTCCACGATGTTGTGGGTTTGGAGTTTTAGTTTGTCCATATTTAACTTTTTCATTTATTCAACAATTTAACCAATTCATCAGCTATTTCTGCAGGAGTCATCAGTGCTGTTGAAATGGCCATTTTCCCTGCCAGAGAAGGGCTGAAATTTTGCACCTCTGTTTTAGTAATATCATGCCAAATAGGCAGAATAGTTTTCCCTTGTGTCATTTCAAGGTTGAAAAGGCCATCTAATTCATGATTGGTCCAACCTTTCTTTATAAAACTACGAGAAATAACAACTATTCCAAAATGTGAATGCTTTAAACCAGAATCAATTTTCGCCCTTAGAGAATCGCCCCATTTAATCTCATCGTTATCATACCACACTTTCACATCTCGTTTTTTCAATGCATCAACAAAAGGATTAACGAAACTCTCTTTGTCTTCATGGGCATGAGAAATGAAAACATCATATTCGGTAGCGTCTTCTTGTATTTGAGAATACAATGTAGAAACTGGTTGAACTTGCGCTTGAATGGATCTATTTAAAGTGGTTGACAACTCATTGATGCGCTTTTGATAGCTATCAGTTATTTTCTTTTGCTCTTGTTGCATTTTCTTATTCTCTCTATCCAATTCTGTTTGGTATTGCTGGAATGCTTTGTTTTCATCCACTCTTTTTTGGGCAATTCTTTTTTCAACATCAGCAATTTTAGTTTGAAGTTTGGATATCTCTTCGTTCAATGAATTGATTTGACTTTGTTTCGATATAATAGAAGATGCAGACGCACCCTTCATTGACTTTTGTACGCTGACGGTTTTTGAGTTTTTCTCGGCAATTTGCTTAGAGTAATCCGCTCTTTTCTTCTCTAATTCAGCAATTTCTTTTGACAACTTATTCTTTTTGTCCAAATAGGTACCACTACTCATTTTTTCTTCTCCTTTCTAACTCATCAATTACCTTATTCACATTAGTATAGGACTCACCCCCACCTCCAAAAGCCTCTGCCCTTGCACAAGCTTCTTCCTGTCGGCCATCATCCAACATTTCGGCCACCCATTTCTCCTGCTGCAAGAACTTTTCAGTCTTATCGTATTGGGGAATGAAATCCTTCAAATCCTCAATCACAGCCTGCGAAGTGCCATAATAACGACTGGTGTTTCTGTAGTGAAGCAAAAACCAATATTCTATTGACGGAAGCGAATCGCAAAGCATCACCGAAGGATTGTCCTTGTACTTTCGCCGCAGGGCATTCCATTTTTTAAGTTCCAACTCATTCCATGTTGACACATCGGCATCAAACACACAAATGGCAAAGCCATCATTCTGAAGAACTTCTTCAATCCTTTTCGCCATGCCATTGGCCGTTTCCGTTCCAAAAAAGCGAGGGCGTATCTTTACGCGGTAATCCTTCAGCGTTTTCAAATGCTTGAAATACCATTGCTCGGTAATACCCGACCCAATAAGGGTAGGTATCGGGCTTTTCTTTATTCTTATGGATGCTTTTCTCGCCATGGGAATGGTTTATTTAATGTTCGGCAATGCCCCAAAGACTCCATTGCGATAAGCCTTTTGCAACGATGAAATTCTATTCAATCCCTTGAATTCCACCAAAGAATAAAGGTCGGTGTTTCCCGTTTCGTCTTTTTCCGTAAACCAAACGGAATCCTTGCGAATGAGATCATCCCCAACGGTATTTAACAAGGGATCATAATGAGTTGTGACAAGCAATTGCGCCCTATTGTGCTGCGAAAGGAACTGCTCGATGATAAACTCCACCAAATCGGGATGCAAAGAGGACTCAATTTCATCTATGAAAAGGAAAGCCTGTTTGTTCAAGGCCTCAAAGATGCCCGCTTCAATTCCAATGGTACGCATCGTGCCAGCTGATTGGCTGCCAGCGGGTAATGTATAGGTTTCTTCCCCTCGAACATTCCTGACAGAATGGACAAACTGGGTCCTTACGCTATTAATACTTGTATCCTTTTTCAACTGTTCCTTGACGTTGGCAGGGGTGCTTTCGTCCAAAAGCATCATGTCAACAAACCTTTTGGAAAGTGGTCTTTTGACCAAATCCGTTTTCACATCTGAGATATTGAAATCAGCATGGTTGACAAAGTTCAACAAATACTTTTTGAGCCCATCATCATCCAACATTTTTTCGCTTGCATATTCAAACATCTCAGTTTCAGGCTCAACGATTGGCATAACACCATTTCTGAACCACTCTCTTGCCTTATCTATCTCCGGCATAGACACATTGACTTGTGCTCTTGCAGCAAAGAACGACATATTGGGCAGGCATTTCAAGGAAAGTTCTTCTTTAGCAGTCGAACTTATTTTCACAACGGCCGGATTAAAATAGAGCACGGACTCGCCTCTCTCCCATGTTCGTTCAAACAGCTTTGTGGGTTGCGCAGAAGTATAATAAAACAGCCGTTCCAAATAGACCCTTTTTTGATCCAACTTAAGCTCATACCAATATCTGATGTCACCAAGAAAATACTTCAGGCTAAATTCGGAAGGCTCTTGGGAAGTAACAGCATCCAACTTAAATGGAGTAGTTCCAGTTTGTTCCTCCAAATCCGTTGTTTTGTCAAAAACAAAACTACGAAGGAATTCTAACGCATAAAGAAGGTTTGACTTACCCGAAGCATTGGCACCATAAACCATAGCAAAACGGAGCAAACGAACCCCAGGAGCCACCTCAACAATATGGCTATCTTCAAAGGTCTTATCTTTTGTCGCTTCGAAACTGAGTGTCACCTCATCCCTGAACGACATAAAGTTTTTTATTTTAAGCTCTTGTATCATTGTATTCCTAAAAAAATGAATTCGCGTTTTAGACATGCAAAAATACAACTATTTTGCAATTTCACAATATAAAATCTCGATTTTACCTATTTTAAACACAAATTCCGCATAAATTATGCAAAAAAAACAAGAAATAAAAATCACAATTCAAAGTCGTTTTTCAACTCATTTCCTGACTTCGACAGCTAAAATTTCATGTTTTTCTTATCGATTGATTATCAAC
>CAMHJX010000019.1 GCA_946185535.1 uncultured Bacteroidales bacterium | reverse complement strand
GATGATACTGCGGGAGACCGTGGGAAAGTAGTTCGCCGCCCACCCACAACGGAAAGCCCGTCAGCACTGCTGGCGGGCTTGTCTGTTTTTAGTAAGTTCTTGTCCCGTTGCAGAAAAATCCGCGTTGTCGTTTGCCGAAACCGATTTATTGCTACCTTTGCAGGTCATTGGACGGAGTCCCGTCCAAATCAACAAACACGAGTATGAAGAAACGATTGCTAATTCTCTTGTTGGCATCTGTCGTATGCCAAGGGCTTAGGGCTCAGGACATGGGTGGGTCGAGATACTTGAACCTCGTCCTCCCCGACAATTCATTGGTCAGCTATGAACTGGCAAATGGCGTTGACATCCAATTCCAGGATTCCATAATAGTAGTGAATGACTTGAGCTTTTATATGGAAAATATAGTCAAGTACTATTTCTCCAGAGGGCATGCAAGCACCTATAATATCACTGTCGCTGCCAATCCTATTGATGGAGGTTCCGTTAGCCAAAGTGGAGATGGCAATTATACCTATGGCGATACTTGCACTCTGACTGCTACGGCCAATCAGGGTTACAATTTTGTCAATTGGACCAAGAACGACACTGCGGTCTCTGTCAGTCCTACTTATACATTCACCGTGACAGAAAGTGCCTCGTTTGTTGCTAACTTTATTCAGGATCAAGGCGAAATTACTCAGGTCACCAATTTCTCTCAAGGCTACAACTGGTGGTCGAGCTATATTGAGTTGGACGACATCAATGGACTAGACACGTTGCAGGAAGCCTTGGGCGACAATGGCATTTCCATCTTTTCACAGACTGATGGCTACACTGACTATTATCCTGACTATGGTTGGTTCGGCTCACTTACGGATATCAACAACGAGTCGTCGTACAGAGTGATAACTAGTGAGCCTTGCGCTGTTACCATGACTGGCAATGCTGCTTTGCCCTCACAGCATCCTATTACCCTTAACCAAGGTTGGACATGGATTGGCTATGTGCCTTCTTTCGCCATGGATGTAGATGCTGCGATGGCCGGCATAACTCCAGCATCTGGTGATAGGTTGAAGTCGCAACATTGCTTTGCGGACTACTATTTGGATTACGGTTGGTATGGCTCTCTCAACACCATTGAGCCAGGTATGGGTCTAATGTATTATTCAGCCAACGGCGAGACGGTTACCTTTACCTATCCTGATAACGGCAGTGGAGGCGAACTGAAAGCCAACCTTACCGCTGAGGATAATCACTGGTTGCCGAATACCTTTGCCTATCCTGACAACATGAGTATGACTGCCGTAGTCGAACTCAATGATGTGGAACTCAGTTCAGAGAACTATGAGTTGGCTGCCTTTGCCAACGGTGATTGTCGAGGTAGTGTACGACTTGTATACGTTGAACCCATCCATCGTTATCTCGCTTTCTTGACTATTTCAGGAGATGACATTTCCGAGCTTCGTTTCAGCCTCTACAATACCAAAACGGGCGAGGAAATCCACAATGCCGAAGAACAAGCAAATTTCATCGCCAACGCTATTGTGGGCAGCGTAGATGAACCTTACACCATCCATTTCCGTGGTGAGATGGGGATAGATGAGTTGCCTGACAGTCCTGTCATAGGTGACAAATTGTATGTCAGAAGTCCTAATAAAGATGGATCCGTTATCATTTCGGATTTGATGGGAAGAGTTGTGTACAACAAAAAAATTGGGGAGACGTGCGTTATTGACCTGTCATGGCTTGTGCCAAACACCTTATACGTTATCAAAGTTAACAACCAATCCATTAAATTCGTAAGAAGATGAAAAAAGCTGTACTAATCATAGTTTTTTTGTTCATTGGGCTTTTTGGCTTCTGCCAAAACGTGAGGCACTATGTCATCAGGTACCAAACTCAGGGCGATATCATTTATCACAATACCCAATCCGTCAATAACATTCACATTGATACCTTTGGGCAAGAGTTGATTCATAGTGATGGAATGGAATGGTCGCCTTTGGCGGAGATGGATACTGTGTATATTTTTAGGTTAACCTTGATTACTCAGTCCGTAACCAATATCACCCAAACTACTGCTACATGCGGAGGTAGCATTATAGCAGCTGACTATGTGGATGTGACAGAACGCGGCATCTGCTGGAACACAGATGGCATGCCAACCTTTGCAGACAACCACGCCAGCGATGGCTCTGGCATAGGTAGCTTCAACTGCAATATGACAGGTTTGTCGGCCAACACCACTTACCATGTGCGGGCTTATGTGCATCTTGGCAATGAGTATATCTATGGCAATGAAACTAGCTTCACAACTGAGCCGTTGCCAAGCTATACCGTGACCGTATCCTCCAACCCACCGGAAGGCGGCATGGTGACTGGAGGTGGAACATACGAGCAAGGCCAGAACTGCATGTTACAAGCTACAGCCAACACTGGATACATCTTTCTCAATTGGACGGAGAACGGAAATGTGGTTTCCAACGATCCCACCTATAGCTTCACGGTGACGACAGATGCGTCATTTGTTGCTAACTTCGTGCAGGACAGTTACACAATTACGGCTACAGCAAACCCGCCTGAGAGTGGTAGCGTCAATGGCGCTGGCACATACAACTACGGCGAGACAGCTACTTTAAGTGCCACGGCAAATGAGGGCTTCGTCTTTAACAAATGGACCAAGAACGGCATACAGGTCTCTACCAATCCAACTTACAGTTTCTCTGTGACCGAAAGTGCTAGTTATGTTGCTGTCTTTACAACCAGCGGCTTTGAAATCATTGCTGTCTCAAATCCTGCTGATGGGGGTACTATTACTGGCACAGGCATTTACAATAATGGTGAATCATGCACTTTGACCGCTGTGGCAAGTGAATTTTATACCTTTGTCAATTGGACGGAGAATGGCACACAGGTTTCCACTAGCGCCAACTATACCTTTACTGTGACGAACAACCGAACCTTGGTTGCAAATTTTGTTTCCAGCAATGATGACCATGCCTACGTTGACCTCGGTCTACCGAGCGGTCTTTTGTGGGCCACCTGCAACATAGGCGCTGATGCTCCAGAGGATTACGGCGAATACTTCGCTTGGGGCGAGACAACGCCAAAGAGTGTCTACAACTGGGGAACCTATCAGCTCTACGATGGTAGCAATGTGACTAAATACACAGGAAGCGATGGCCTGACCACGCTACTACCTGAGGATGATGCCGCCGTAGCCAACTGGGGAGGTGGTTGGCGCATGCCTACCATAGAAGAATGGCAGGAACTTGTTCAAAACACGACCGTAACATGGGATACAGTCAATGATGTGAATGGTAGATTGTTCACTGCCAGCAATGGCAATAGTCTTTTCATACCTGCTGCTGGCTACTACTACGCAAGCACTCTTGAACTCTCAGACTGGCGTGGCCTTTATTGGTCGAGTTCGCTATATATGATTAATACAGATGGCGCATGCAACTTCTATTTCAATTCGGAAGGATATCTCTTGTTCAATTTCGGCCGTTGCCTTGGTCAGTCTGTCCGACCAGTGCGTTCCGCTCCGTAGAATTATTCTCTGATTTGTAATTCGAGTTTTTTACGTAAGTTTGCAAATCATTTGTGATGTCATGAAAGAGTTACTGATTCGTACGATTTCAGGTTTGTTGATGGGCATTGTGCTCCTCACCTGTGTTTTCATCTCATCTTGGACTTGGTTCGCATTGTTACTGTTTATCATTGCTGTGGGTACTTTCGAAATGTCGCGACTCCAGCAATTGAATTCAATAACTGGCATCATCATTGGCGAAGCACTTTCCCTCAGCTTTTTTGCCTTGCCTGCATTGGTAGCTCTCCGTGTTATAACATCCCGTTGGCTTCTGCTTGATATGCTCATTGCGTTGATGCCTTTCCTTTACGCCTTGTTTTCAGTTAAACATGACGCAAAACCTATATTCACCTACCTTTATGCCTCACTCATTTTCTTGAGCCTGCCGTCTTCTCTGATGCTTTTCATGTATCGCGAAGACCTCTTTGGCACGCTTGCAGGACCAAAGCTTATTGTTTTGGTGTTCTGCTTGCTGTGGGTCAATGATATCTTTGCTTACCTGACTGGCAAACTTCTCGGTCGGCATAAGCTCTTCCCTCGGATCTCTCCTGGTAAAACCATTGAAGGCAGTATTGGAGGACTTGTTTTCACTATGGTTTCGCTTATTGTGTTCTGCCATTATTCCGGTTGGTTCCCCATTCCTCATGCCGTCGGCTTGGCTGCCATTGCTGTCGTTTTCGGTACCTTGGGTGACCTGTGTGAATCGATGTTCAAACGGCAGGCTGGGGTGAAAGATTCCGGTAAACTGATACCAGGCCATGGCGGAATTTTGGACCGTTTCGACTCCATTATGTTCAGCGTACCGTTTATTTTCGTTTATTTGCTGCTGCTATGAAGATCCATAAAAGGTTACACGAAGAAGGAACGGTCGCCATTCTCATCACCCTTGCTGTCATTGCGGTAACGGTTCTTTTGGTCAACTGGCTTTGGCCTTCTCAAACGGTATGGCATTACCTTTTGTATGCGTTTGAACTTGTGGTTTTAGTCTTGACCGTACGCTTTTTCCGTGTCCCGATATGGCGGAAAACAACTATTGAGGAAAATGCCGTGCTGTCGCCTGCCGACGGTATTGTGGCGGCCAACGAAGAGGTGCTGGAAGATGAGTACTTCCATGAAAAACGTCGTCAGCTTTCCATTTTCATGTCGATTTATGATGTTCACATCAATTTCTTCCCGTTCGATGGTGAGGTGACTTACTACAAATATCATCCCGGCAAGTTCTTGTTGGCGTTCAACCCCAAATCGTCGACGGATAATGAGCATAACACGATTATCCTGAAGGACACTAAAGGTCGAGAAATACTGGTACGACAGATTGCTGGTTTTGTGGCGCGCCGCATCGTTTGCGCTTTGGAGCCTGGCGACCAAGCCGTAGTAGGAGAGGAACTGGGCATGATTCGCTTTGGCTCGCGTGTGGATGTCTTCCTGCCCTTGGATGCCGAGATCAAAGTGAAAATCGGTGACAAAACGACAGGTAAGGAAACGGTTTTGGCCATACTGAAATAAGCTTGTCTTATCCTAATTCCTTATATTCCAACCTTCCCATTTTTTCGACTTCCAACGATGGTTGCCCAAATTCCTCGGTAACTTTGCCCAAAAGCAAATACACGCCGTCGCCCTGAAAAGGCCACGCTTTGAGTGTTTGCGGAAAATGCACCGTATCGAAAGCCTCACCCGTGACATCGACAAAGGTGCCCAGCGCCATTGTGTCGCCTTTGCAGGTACGCACATATTTCACTGTGACCAATTTGCCCAACATCCTGTAATGACTCCCTACGAAATGTAGCATCTGAGAGGCCATCAACTCACCACGGAACTTGGTCTTCAACAAGTCGAACCAAGTCAAGGAGACAGGAAAACCGTATAGTTCAATCTCATCGTAAGCGTTCTGCAAGGCATTGACCGAAAAACTCGGGAACTCAAAGTGTTGGTTCTCAAGCTCAAAAAGTGTTTCAGGCTGTTCTTTCTTGCCTTCGCTTTTGTTGAGATGCGCCTGCCATAGAAGTTCAGCTTTCGTTTTTTTCGTGAAACTGAACGCACCCCCACGAATGAGCAATACGAGTTGTTCCAACGAAAACGGCACACGCGTAATGAAGTTTTCCAAACTAATGAAAGGCCCGTGAGCCTTGCGCTCGGCAACGAATCGTTCAACAAATTGTTGCTCAATGCCTTGCAAAAGCACAAAGCCCATGAAAATCGTCCGACCATTCAAAGCGGTGAGGTAATCGCTGCGATTGACGCAAGGCAGATGGATCTTTGCCCCCATGCGCCGCGCCTCGTTGAAGTAGAACCAAGTTTGGTAGAACCCACCGAAATTGTTAATCACAGCCACCTGAAACTCAAGCGGATAATGGCTTTTCAGATAGAGGCTTTGGTAACTCTCCACCGCGTATGAGGCCGAGTGCGCTTTGGAAAAGGAATAACCCGAAAACGACTCAATTTGTCGCCAAAGTTCACGCACCAAGTCATCAGGGTAACCCTTGGCTTTGCAGTTGTCGAAGAAGCGCTTTGTAACCTCTTCAAATTCAGACTTATCACGCATCTTGTGACCCATCATGCGGCGCAGCACATCAGCCTCGGCCAAGTCCAAGCCTGCAAAATAATGCCCGACCTTCAAAACATCTTCCTGATAAATCATCACACCGTAAGTCTCGGCCAAAAGTTCTTTCAGTACAGGATGTTTATAGTCCACTGTTTCAGGATGATGGAAACGATTGATGTATTCGCGCATCATGCCCGACTTGGCCACGCCCGGCCGGATGATGGAACTGGCTGCCACCAAGGTCTTATAGTCGGAACAACGCAGCTTGCGCAATAATCCGCGCATGGCTGGACTTTCAATGTAAAAACAGCCGCAGGTCTCGGCTTTAAGCAACTGACGACGAATCAGTTCATCTTGTTTTAATGCGTTAATTTGTTGAATGTCAATGCGCAACCCCCGACTGCGCTCCACCATCTCCACAGCTTCACGGATGTGTGCGATACCCCGTTGGCTTAGGATGTCAATTTTGATAAGTCCAACTTTTTCGGCGGAATACATATCGTATTGCGTGGTTGGAAAGCCCTTGGGTGGCAGGTCGAGTGCGGCATAGTTGGTAATCGGTTCTTCCGTAATCAACACGCCGCCCGCGTGGATGGAACGCTGCTGCGGAAAGTCGCGGAGGCGCTCGGCAATGGCCAGAATCTGCCGCCCAATTTCGCTCTGTCGGGCGAAAGCCTCGGGGTTGCGTTCCATCAGGTCGATTTCGCCTTTGGGCAGGCCAAACACTTTGCCCAATTCGCGGCAAAGCGAATTGCTCTGGAAGGTGACCGTCGCGCCAAGCAAAGCCACATATTCCTTGCCGTATTTATTAAAAATGTAGGCGATGACTTGGTCCCTATCCTTCCACGAAAAATCAAGGTCAAAGTCGGGTGGGCTGCTCCGCTTGGGGTTGAGGAAACGCTCAAAGTACAAATCCAGTTCGATTGGATCCACATCGGTGATTTTCAAGCAATAAGCTACTACACTATTGGCTCCGCTGCCTCGCCCGACATGGTAGAAGCCTTGCTTCATGGCGAAGCACACGATGTCCCATGCGATAAGAAAATAAGCGCAAAAGCCCATCTTCTCAATGATGTCGAGTTCCTTCTCGATACGGCGGTAGGCATTCTTGCTTCTCGTCCCATAACGATAAATCATTCCTTCAAAGGCTTTTTGGCGCAACAGTTCCCTATCATCAAAGACATTGTCCGTATATGTGTGTTTGTTTTTCACATCTGCATCCAAGTTGATTTCGCATTCATTCAGGATATGCTCTGCATTTTCAATAAGTTGCGGATAGAGTGCGAAAGTCGTTCTCAGCCTTTCGATAGGTAGCAAAATTTCATCGGGAGCGGCACAGGCGGTAGAGTCAAGGCGCGAAATCAGTACATTTTCATCAATGGCCCTCATGCACTGATGCAATTGAAAATCACCTTCTTCGGCAAAGGTGACAGGTTGCATGGCGACCAGCTTCTCAAAGGATTCGCAGTTGTACAATTTGGTCAATTGTGAGAAACGAACACCAAGGAATTCATTCTCTTTCAGCAAGCTCTGTTTTCGTTTTCCGAAAGGGTAAATCACGAAAACTTGTTCCCAATCGGGTGCGATTTCGGGAAAAGGCTGTTTGGTGAGGTTGTGCTGCGTCAAGAAACGGTTCAGTTCGGCAAAGCCCTCATTGTTTTTGGCCAAGGCCACATAGAGCAGTTCATTGCCGTTGCGCACCTCCACGCCTACGACGGGCCGAATGCCTTTTCTTTGGCATTCCACCACGAAGTCGGCGGCACCCATCGTCGTGTTGATGTCGGTCAAAGGCAAGACGGCATAGCCCATTGTTGCGGCCTTTGTGACTAAGTCCGCAATTGGCATCGTGCCGTAGCATAGGCTGTTATATGAATGTACGTTGAGTAGCAATTCAGTTATTTAGTTATATAGTTATTCAGTTGGCCTATGGCTGATGGCTAATGGTCTATGGCTGCCTCAATGTAAAGGCAAGCCATTGGCCATAGGCTATAGGCCATAGTCGTCACCCCGCCGCCCGATGTATGATTTGTTCCCCAAACCGCATTTTGATTTTGTCCATTGCGGAATAGAGGTTTGTCAGCTCGGCGTTATCGTCAAACAAGGCCAGTTGCGGTGCCCCGCTGACCAATTCGCTGAGACGCACACCAATCAACCGAATCATCATCCTTCGGTTGTACAGTTTGTCGAAGATGCCGTTCACTGTTTCGTGCAGCACATGGTCGAAGGCAGTGTAGGGGATGCGCTGCTGCATATCGTGTGTGTCGAAGTTCGAGTAGCGGATTTTCACCGTCACGCAGCCCGTCAGCTTGTGTTGCGAGCGCAGGTCGAAACCGAGGCTCTCTACCATGCGCGCAAGGCATTGCTTGATGGTCGTCACATCAATGGTATCTTGTTCGAAAGTGCGTTCCTTGCTGATGGATTTCCGTTCTTGGTAAGGGCACACGGGCGTGCTGTCTTGCCCGTTGGCCTTCTTCCAAATGTCGAGGCCGTGCTTGCCCATGGCGCGTTCCATAGCCAAAGGTGGCAGTCGGCGCAAGGTGCCAATTTTCTCCACACCCATCGAGCGGAGTAGGGCATAGGTCTTTTCGCCCACCATAGGAATCTTTTGCACCGAAAGTGGGTCGAGGAACATATTAATATAAGGTGTAGGCACCTCTAGCTCGCCGTTGGGCTTGGCCTGTCCCGTGGCAATCTTCGACACAGTTTTGTTCTCTGATAGTCCAAACGAAATCGGGAGGCCTGTCTCCTTGATGATCTTTTGCCGCAGTTCGTGCGACCACAGCTGGCAGTTGTGGAAGCGATCCATTCCCGTCAGGTCTAAGTAATGCTCATCGATGGACATCTTCTCATACACGGGCGCGCTGTCGGCGATAATGTTGGTCACGAGGCGCGAATAACGGCTGTAGAGTTCCATGTCGCCACGGATGAACACGGCCTGCCCGCAAAGCTGTCGTGCCATGCGCATGGGCATGGCCGAGTGTACGCCAAACTTTCTAGCCTCATAACTGCATGTCGACACCACGCCACGGTCCGACATGCCGCCCACAATGACGGGCTTGCCTTCCAGTGATGGGTTCACCAACCGTTCCACCGAAACGAAAAAGGTGTCCAAATCCAAATGCAAAATCGTCCTTTCCATAAAATTTCCTCCTTTTTTTGCTCAAAAAGCTTGCATATTCCAAAAAAGTCGTACCTTTGACGTGTTTTTAATCAAAAATTTTGCCTTAAAACTAATCATTATATTTGAAATAACATATAAAAAAGCAGAGAAAATTTTTAAATCTTGAATTTTAAATTTTAAATCCCACAATATCATGTACTTCAATTCGAACATAAAATTTTTGCGCAAGCACCGCCATCACACCCAAGATGACATCGCTTTTGCCCTCGGAATGAAACGCTCCACGCTGAGTGGCTATGAAAATGGTGTATCCGAGCCCAACCTTGAAGCCTTGGTAGCTTTCTCAAAATATTTCGGCATCGCTATTGATACTTTGGTGAAAGTAGACTTGAGCAGCATCAGTCCAAGTCAGCTCTCGCAACTGGAACGCGGCTATGATGTGCATCTGAAGGGCAGCAATTTGCGCGTGTTGGCCACTACGGTCAACAACGACAATGACGAGAACATCGAACTCGTGACCGAGAAGGCCAAGGCGGGCTATGCCACGGGCTTCTCCGACCCCGAATATATCAAGGTGCTGCCGACATTCACCATGCCCTTCCTCTCGCGTGACCGCAAATACCGCACCTTCCAAATCAGCGGCGACTCGATGCTGCCCATTCCCGATGGTTCTTATGTCACGGGTGAATATGTCCTCGACTGGACTTACATTCGCAGTGGCCAGCCTTACATTGTGCTTACGCAGGACGACGGTATTGTTTTCAAAATCGTGGAGAATAAAATTGAGCATGAAAGTAAACTCACACTTAGTTCGCTCAACCCGCTCTATCACCCTTACGATTTGCCAGCGGCCGACATCAAAGAGGTGTGGAAGTTTGTGCATTATATCAGCGCAGAGATGCCCGAGCAACGTGAAAACCGTTTTCGCGAGGAGGAACTTATCCAAACCGTTCAGGAACTGAAGCGGCAGGTGGAGGAGATACAGCTGAAGCTGAATATTTAATCCGGTTGGCTGTAGGGCTGTCACATCATGGCAGCCGTTGCCGAATTCCAATAACGGCTGCCGTAATACGACAGCCCAACAGCCATTAGGCACAATTTTTGCGATTATTATTCGTTATGTAATAAAGATAACACTAAAACCCAAAATTGTCATGAGAAAAGTATTTTTAAGTTTGATGCTCCTCTGTGGCTTGGCCATGATCAGCACTAGTTGCAAAGACAACAACAGCAACAACAACAATGTGACACCCGAAGTTCAAGCTGGTGCCATGACGGTAGGCAATAACACCGATAACATCGTTACTGCCAAGACCATTAAGTATGGGCAAAAGAACGCCATTGTCCTCGCTTCCAAGGAGATGACCGCTGCCGACAACGAAGGCATCGCCATCATCTTCAACGGCAACATTGTCCCTGGTACCTACACGATGGGCAATAACACGAAGGATCCCGTCCCCACTGTGGTCGGCTTCCACGAGTTCAACCTTGGTGAGCTGCCTTTTATCATGGGCGCCGACACCTTGTTCTATGGCGACACCTACTATTGGATGAACGGCTTGTTGTCAGTCACTGAAAATAATGGTACCTACACAGTCGTTTTGTCACAAAGCATGGGCACCAATGCCAACGGTCAAACCATGCAGTTGGCCTTGAACTTCAGTGGCACATTGCCGCCTTATCAGTTCAATGCCGACAACAAGTTCAAGATTGGCGACAGGGAAAGCCCCATCGGATTGGCAGGCATAACGGCTCTGAACGGCTTGAGTCCTTTGGGCCTCGACGTGAAATCCATGCTCTTCATGTCGGCTGACCGCAAGCGTTCCTTCATCGTCAGCTATGGCGGTGGGCAACTCGTTGACGACGAGTACAGCCTTGGCTATGCCTTTACTCCTTATCTGCCCATCCTGCCTTGCGTCCATGTGGCTCTCGACTCCGACTTCTGGACCATGACACCCCAAACGGGCTATATCGCCAAGGAAGGCACCCTGAAGGTCATCTCCAACGACGACGGCACCAAGACCGTCATCATGGAGAACCTCAAGCTGAAGAACCTTGAACACGAACATTGGCCCATTATCGACGGCTCGCTGCAATACACTGGCTATATGTATGAGCTGAGCCTGTAAGGATTAAGATTCCCTTCGGGAATGGAGTATCGCTATTAATTGAACAGCGGCGGCTTGTGGCAGCTTATGGTTTGTAAGCTTTACATGCCGCCGCATGTCATATAGGTGAATTTGTTCCATTCCCGAAGGGAATCTCATAAAAATGTGTACTTTTGCGTCACAAAACCCTCAATCAGTGATCTACCCAACAAACTTCGAACAAAAAATCGGTTTCGCCAGCGTCCGTCAGATGCTTTCTGACCATTGTATCAGCCAGATGGGACTGGAGCATGTGGAGACTATGGCATTCTCTGCCGACAGAGTTTCCATCCTTAAGAGTCTGGAGCAAACCGAAGAATTCATCAGTTTGCTGCAATCCGGTGTGCCTTTCCCCATGCGCGACTTCCACGACTTACGCGAGGCCTTCCATCAAATACAAATTGAAGGCACCTGCCTCAACGTGGAGGATCTCTTCGCCCTAAAGCCTTCGCTGAATGTCGTTGAAGCCATCCTGCGCTATGGACACTCCGAAAGTGCCGATGCTACACCACGCATCAAGTCGCTGATTGAGAACATCTTCATCGAGCGTATCATCTTCACCGAGGTCAACCGCCTCGTTGACGATAAAGGCGAAATTCCTGACGATGCTTCCACTGAACTGCTTGAAATCCGTCAGAGCATTCGCCGCAAGCAAGGCGGTATCGAGAAGCGCATTCGCCAAATTATGAGTGACGCCAAAACCGCTGGCTGGGTCGATCAAAAATCAGAGCTTACCGTCCGTGACGGGAGGTTGGTCATCCCTGTGAAGGCAGGTGACAAGCGCGCTATAAGAGGTTTCATCCACGATGAGTCGGCCACGGGACAGACTGTCTACATCGAGCCTGCAGAGATTTTCGACACCTCCAACGAAATCAAGGAGCTGGAATATGCCGAACGGCGTGAGATTCACCGTATTTTGCTTGCATTTACCCGACTGTTAAGGCCTTATCTCTCTGAATTGCGTAAGGCATGGAACCTTTTGGGCGAACTCGACTTCATTCGTGCCAAGGCTTTGCTGGCTAACGAAATCGGAGGCGTAAAGCCCGAATTGCTGGATACACCTTGTATCAATTGGCAGCAAGCACGACACCCGCTCTTGGAACACAAATTGAAAGCTCAAGGCAAGCAGGTTGTCCCGTTGGATTTGAAGTTGGATGAAACCGACCGAATTTTAGTCATCAGCGGTCCCAATGCGGGTGGCAAGTCAGTTTGCCTAAAGACCACGGGCTTACTGCAATACATGTTGCAATGTGGTCTTATGCTACCCATGCGTGTCGATTCGCAGTGTGGCTTGTTTGAAAGCCTTTTCATCGATATCGGCGATGAGCAGTCGATTTTGGACGACCTGTCTACCTACAGCTCACACCTTATTAATATGAAGGCTCTGCTGGAACAGGCCGATGAGAAGACATTATTCCTCATCGATGAGTTTGGCACGGGCACAGAACCTCAGTTGGGTGGCGCCATAGCTGAAGCCATCCTTTTGGAACTCAACAAAAAGCAGGCTTTTGGCATGGTCACTACGCACTATGCCAATCTCAAACTTTTGGCCGACAACCATGAGGGCATCGTTAACGGTGCCATGCTGTTTGACACGAGGTTCATGCAACCCATGTATATCATGATGACGGGCAAGCCTGGTTCATCCTTCGCTTTCGAAATTGCCAAGAAAATCGGCTTCCCAAAACAGATTCTTGATGACGCGGCCAACATCACTGGCGACCAACACCTCAAGTTCGAGAAACAATTGCAACAGCTTGAAGTCGACAAGAAAGCCATCCGCAAGAAGGAACAAGACCTGCGTATTGCCGACCAACTATTGACTGAGGTGGTAGAGAAATACAAAGGCTTGCTTGCTGAACTTGAAGGCAAGAAGAAGCAATACCTCCGCGATGCCGCCGCCGAGGCGCAGGAACTGATCCGGAAAGCCAACAGCCAAATCGAGCGCACCATCAAGGAAATCAAAGAGGCACAGGCCGAGAAGACCAAGACCAAGGAAATCCGCCAGAACCTTGAAAAGACAAAAGAGGAAATAGCTCAGAAAGCCAAGGAAGTTGCCGAAGAGAAAAAGAAAGAAGAGGCCGAGGTGGTACTCAAGGTTGGCGACACCGTCTGCATCGATGACATGCAGGTGGTGGGTGAAATCCTTAGCATCAGCGACACTGATGCCACCATTCTTTTTGACAATATACGTCTGCGCACCAGCCCCGACAAACTCCGCAAGGTGAGCCGCGCCGAAGCCCGCAAGACCCAGCGTCGCTGGCAGAACGGCATCGCTGAGGACCTCAGCGAGAAAGCTGAGCATTTTGAACTTACCCTTGATGTGCGCGGCAAACGCGCTGAAGAAGCCTTGGATATCGTGGATAAGTATTTGGACGAAGCCAAATTATTGAGCATCAAGGAAGTGAGTATCCTTCACGGCAAGGGTAACGGCATCCTGCGCAAGCTCATTCGTGAGAAACTCAGCCATATCCGTGAGGTGGAACGGTTCTGCGATGCTTCGCTGGAGACGGGCGGAACGGGAATTACTAGGGTTTATTTTAGATAAAAAGTCTTTCACAACGGACACAAATCAATGCCTTATAGTTACTAGTTAATTATAAATTGTCCATCTACTCAATATGGCCAACAATGTCAACATAGGGAAGGCGATATATAAAGAATTGAAGAGGCAGGGGCGCACTGTGACGTGGCTGAGCCGACAGCTTGGCACAAGCCGTATGGCTTGTTACCGTATCTTCGACAACTACAGCATTGACACGCAGATCCTTTACCGCATTTCCAGCGTGCTTGGCGTGGATTTCTTCAAGACTTATTCTGAAAGCCTAAAAAACGATGATTTGAATGGTGATTGATTTTCCTGTGCAAGGGAAGCGGGTTTTATATTTATGCTTTGCAAGCCTTTGAGGAGAAGGTGGCACAACACCTGGATTTATCGTGTGGAATTCGAAAAAACTTTGATTCATAGTTTAATAAAACTTTTTCTTTTGTAACATATTTGTTACATAAATATATGTTTTTCAGTTCCTGATCTGGGTGGTTTTTTTGGTAAAAAAGCACTACTTTTGCACTTTTATTTTGGCTAGCAAGTTTTTGCCTTGATTACGAGGGAAAAACTTGAAAGTGTGAATTATAATTGTTTGAAAATCAATAAGTAATAAATATTTAATTAAAAAAGATGAAAAGATTTACAAAGAAAAGAAAACTGAAAAAATGGTCAGCGATGCTCGTCTTGGCATTGCTATGTTTTAGTGCTGTGCCGCTGAGGGCACAGAATTGGTGGACTCCCAGTAGTGGCACCTATACTATAACGACTTATGGAAACTATATTAGAGTAAATGGTACTAATTATCTAGGTATAGGTTCTATTACAGTAAACAATGGTTCCACGTTGAACCTAGAATTTAATACGACTAGACCAGTTCAACTGAATGGAACGATAACCTGCTCAAATGGCACGATTAACATGAGCTTTGGGACAAATACAAGCTATCCTGAACCCACGATAATACGTTACACGGGTAATAATATGAGGAATGAAGCCTACTCTTTTATTCGGACTAATCTTGGAAATAATGATCCTAACCGAATTCATGTTAATATAACAGGAACTCCTGAACACCAATTTGTGTTAGACGGTAATTGTGGCATGCATCTTGTTGAAACTAACAACGACCCTTATGGAAGCGGAAAACCGTTTTACAATTTTGTCAAAGATTATGGTGGCACTATCGTGGACAATAAAGGCATAGTAGCACCGATTATGTTTATTCAAGGTGGATATGTGAACTTGGATTACGTCACTATACGCAACCATTGGAAAGACAATGGCGCTGGAGCTGGTATTACAATTAAGAGTGATCCAACAAGTCAAATTCGCGCTAGCTATGTAACTGTGGATCATGGCCTATTTGAATGGCTCAGGGCCATAGACCATGGAGGTGCGATTTATTTGAACAACAAAAGCGCTCTTACAGATGGTTCCAATTTTGAACTTAAAAACTCTGAAATAAGAAATTGCTACGTTTTCTATGACCATCCATACGACTATACAGAAAATGGAGTTTTTACATTGGCTGGTGGCGGCGGCGGCGGTATAAGATCCATGGGTGAGAACAGATGTGAAATGACCATAGACAATTGTAGCATTCATGACTGCTACACAAACTGCGATGGCGGAGGGATCAGATGGAACTCTGTCTTAATTCGTCCTTTAGAGATCAAGAACGGAACAGAAGTTTACAATAACTGGGCATACCGTCGTGGCGGTGGAATGCGTGTTGATGCTTTGGCATCGGTCGAGAACTGTACTTTTGATAACAATAGGGCGGATTTTGGCGGCGGCGGCATCTCAATTGGCGTTTTCAATTCAGGAAATGAAAATCACCTTAATGCAAATAATGGCAAGTGGGATCCACATGATGGTGTTTTAACCCTTGGTGATGGCACTTTCGTCACAAACAATTGGTCGGGCGAACATGGAGGTGGATTGCATTTTCAAAGTGATTTTATTCGGTTTACTCAAACAGATCCAGATGTGATGTTCTATCGACATGAAAACGGAGAATACTTTAAGGTTCAGCTTAATGTAAACGGAGCCACGATTGAGAACAACGTTGCAGAAGGGGATGGTGGTGGCGTCTACATGAACAGAACCACTGACTTCTATGGATTGGAGGCTCATCTAAATTTTGGAAATATTCAAAACAACACAGCTAAAGGAAACGGAGGTGGACTTGCTCTTACAGAGTTGCTAGAGTCTAATTATACCGTTCGACCAGGTCAGACTTATTATGATCCATATTTGAACATATATTGGAATGATATTGTAGCTCAACCCATACAGGCTCGTGTTGGCTCAATGAGACCTTCATGGCAAGATGAACTTCTGACTATGGAGTACAACACTGCTATCAATGGTGGTGGCATTTATATTGATGGAGGCGACCTTGTTATGGTGAAAGGGTTGGTTACCAATAATTCAGCAGACAATCCAAATGGCACTGATGGCGATGGTGGCGGCTACTACGTCATTGGAGGAACGGTCGCGGTGCATGGTGGTACCATTACAGAGAATACTGCCGAAAGATATGGCGGAGGTTTCTTTGTAAGTGTGCAAGACGAGGTCGTCATCAACAATGACTCAACTGCTGCCATTATCAGCAATAACATTGCACACAGGGGTGGAGGTGCCTATGTCGATCAAGGACAGCTTGTTATTGCAGAAGAAGAGATAGAAGGAAGTGAAACCAGCATTATAGGCAACCAAGCTACAAATGAAAATAGTGGTAATAACCGTGGTGGTGGTGTCTTTGTGAATAGTGGAACCTTTACCTTGCTAGGAGGATCCATTGGCAAGGATGGTGAGGGCAACGGAAACTATTCTTTAGGCACTGGCGGTGGCGCTTATGTAAACTATGGTACCTTTACCATAGAAGGTGGCTCGCTAAGTTACAATAAATGCAGAACAGGTGGTGCTGGTGCTTACATCAACGCGGGTAATGTGTTTATCAACAATGGCGAGATCAATTATAATAAAATGGAAGATGGAACTGATGCTAATGGTGGCGGCATCTATGCGAATGGTGGAAAAGTCTATGTGAAAAGCACGGATTTAATAGGTAATGAAGCAACATCATCAGGTGGAGGTATATATGCCCTTGGCAATAATACAGAAGTTTATATCAACAGAGTCGACGAAACGTCTAAGAAATCGTTGTTCGATTGCAACAAGGCTCGTCATGGCGGTGGCCTCTATGCATCTGGCAAGATAGTTGAGATAGATTATACTACGTTCAATGGCAATAAAGCCTCTCGTGGAAATAACGGCAATGGTGGTGGTATTTATGTTACAAAACCTGGTAATGCAGATTATACACCTGTGGTCAATCTGTTTTCAGAAACCATAATTCAGAATGACACTGCCATGAATAACGGTGGTGGCATGTATTTTGCCAGTGGCGACATCACCTTAAGTGGGCCTATCGTCACAGGAAATACAGCCAAGCAAGGAGGAGGAATCTTCATCAACGACGGCTCCATCTTGGTGAAAGACAATACTAAGATTGGCACATACGAAACGAGCAAAGAGACAGCGGGTAGTGCCAACACTGCTATCCGAGGCGGAGGTCTATATTTGAATGGCGGCAGTGTTTATTTCAACGGAGGTATCTTCGCTGGAAACTATGCAACAACTGATGGCGGAGGTATCTATGTCAACGAAGGTGCTGTACTTAATTTGAGGGACGAAGCTGAAATTAAGGACAACCATGTGGATGCTGGAGGTAGAGGCGGTGGCGTATTCATGAACGGTACGTTCAATCTGGGCGGCGGATCAGTCGATGAGAAACAAACGTTGAAAGCCTACACGAACTATGCTGGTGAGAGCTATTCGGAGGCAACGCAAAACAACGTCTATCTGCCTAACAACAGCAAATACATCACTTTGAAGTCAGATATTTCTGAACAATCGGACATGCAAACCTACATTACTAAAATTGGCATCACTACCAAGCCTAGCGAACCACATCCTCATCCAGTGGTTTATGTTGAGAATGTCGAGACCGAGGAAGAATGGCTCTATAAGTTGATGGATCGCATTTCGGCAGGCAATGGTTCTGTGTTTGATGACACAGAGACCCATATTGCCATCCACACACGCGAAGACTATCCTTCCCAAAAATTCTATACGGATTATCTCTATTTTGACGGTTGCTGGACGACAGCGGTTACAAAGGATCCTGAGCAAAATCTAGACATCTATCCTTTGCCTACAGGAGTCGCTCATCACTTCGTTGTGGAAGATGATGGATGGCATATCTATACTCCTCAGGGTTTGGCTTGGTTTATTTCCTACGTGAACAACTTGAATGGTTGTTCGGGTGAGCACCGTGACACCAATGCATTTATCGAGGCTGATATTGATATGTCAGCCAACCGTTGGGTACCCATTGGTGCTGTCACTTCATATGATGTGGCATCAAGTACATTTGCCGAGCGTGATTATCTAGGCGACCATTACTACACTGGCGAATTCGATGGCCAAGGCTATCTCGTCACTGGCATCAGAAACGGTTTCCTTTCTGGCATTAGCCTCTACGGTATGTTCGGTGCAACCCAGGGTACGCTGAAAAACATCTTCCTTGATAACTATTCCAATATTGCGGCCAATGTTGCAGCTAACCATGGATTTACATACTATATGGGAGGTGTTGCAGGAACGGCTAATGGAGGCACCATCCGTAATTGCGAGGCACGTGGCTTTATGGAGTCGGATCACTGGTCAAATACGGTCATAGGTGGTTTGGTTGGACTTGTGGACGGAGATGACGTTCATGTCCACTCTTCGATGGCCATGCCGATAATAAGCGGCAATGCTCATACCATGGGCGGCTTAGTAGGTGAAATGGAAGCAGGTGGCGATTTGAAGAACAGCTACAGCAACGCAAGCATTACTACTAGTAATAATGGCTGCAAAGCTGGTGGTCTGGTTGGATTTAACAAAGGTACTGTTGAGAACTGTTATGTTCGTTTGCAAGGTGCTGAACCAGGACACTTCGGCTGGTTTGCATGTCATAACAACGGAACAATAAAGATTTGCTATGCTCCTAATGGTAAGACCAACTATGTTTTTGAAGGTGATGATCCAATGGGGCACGGTAACTATAACCCGACTGCTTTGGTGAGTGGCAAGTATGGCTTTGCCCACACTGACCAGCAGATTACAGCCGAAAACGACTACAAAGAGAACGGTCCTGTTGACGACTTAGGCGAGCTGAAAGGCCTATTGGCCACGTTGAACAACTGGGTAGAAGATCAAGATGCTGAAGAGGGGTTCTCAACATGGACGCGTACCATGGCCAGCCCGATGAACGACGATTACCCAATCCTTGAGTTCGTCGACTTCGTCGGTGCTGGTACTAAAGACAGTATTTACCTCCTTTACCGTCCCGACCTCAACGACTTGATTGGCCTCGTCAATAGGAATGATCTTGAAACCACCATCAGCCTTATGAATGGCAACCAAGAAGGTGGTTGTATCTACCTTTACGATACCAATCCTACTGTGGTGAGCACAAACACGGGAACTGATGTGCGAGTTTACATCGCCCCGAATATTGGTATTCTTCAGACGGATGACAACAGACTCGATGCTCGCGTTGGCGTTGCCTTCGACAACTCGGATGGGAGCTGGCTAGGTGGTGCTTATTACGACTGGCACATGTTCTCGTCTGCTCTTGAGGCTGCTCCAATGGGACTCCTCTATCACAGCAATGTGGGACCCTATTCTGTCCGCGACGATTATAGCAATCTTACTGCTAATGGTATTCCGCATACGGATTGGCTGAATGTTGGCTTTATGGATCCTCCGAAGACCGAATGGTTCCAGTCTGACGACAATACTGCTGCTACTTATGCTCCTGAAAAGATTGGCTATTTCCCAACAGATTCGCCTTACGGCACGTGGCGTGGTACCCCCGATAACAGAGGAAGTTTCGACTTCTATTTCTACAGCGAGTATTACTATCACTGGGTCAACTTCAAGCGTGAGGGAGCTCTTGCCAATAAGAGTACGGTCGGCTATGACTACTTGGACCACTGGCATGAGGACCAGACGAATGATTTCATGCACCTCCATATCCCATATGAGAATGAAGAGGTGATGGAAGTCGGCAAGGGTTACTTGATGGCTGTGAGTGAGCCTTCGATACTGATGGCTGATGGTGTGCTGAATACAGGTGATATTCCTGCCTCAGTCACGAAAACGCAGCTTTATGGTTACGAAGTGCCGTTGATTGGTGTCAACATGGTGGGCAATCCTTACCAGAGCTATATCGATGCCGATGCGTTCCTTACCCAAAATGGCTTGACAACCTATTATATCCTTGATGCTGACGCACAAGGCTACATTGCCCGTGTTGCAGGTGGTTCGACACCTGCCGAGGAAGATGCGGAGCCATTCGTGGTCGATTATAATGCGCCTCAATACCTCCATCCGCATCAGGCTTTCTTCGTCCGTGTACAAAATACAGGTTCGTTGAATTTCAATCAGACTATGAGAAAAGCCACATTAGACTCGCCCTTCAGGCAAGAAGCACCTCATTATGCGATGGTGAACATGATTTGTTCGGATGCTCAAGGTCGCAACGACGTCGCTACCATCGAACTTGATCGTCCTGAAAAGGGTGGTGGCGAGAAGATCAAAGGTTTGCGTTCAGGTGATGCTAATATTTGGTTCTGCTTGGATGAGCAAGACTTGCAAGTGGCCTTTGCTCCAGAAGGCACAACGAGTGCTCCGTTACGCTTTAGAGCATACAATGACGGTGTGTTCACGTTGCGTTGGAATATGGCTAATGCAGACTTCCACTATCTGCATTTAATAGATAATATTACTGGTGCTGACATCGACTGTCTGACGGCTTCGGAATATGTGTTTGAAGGCAAAAAGATGGACTACACCTCGCGTTTTCGTTTGGTATTCGATTTCACAGGTATAGAGGAGAACGAGGATGGAGCTTCGACACAGTTTGAATCCTTTGCTTTCCAATGCGGCGACGAGGTCGTGGTGAACGGAGAGGGCAACCTTGAGATGTTCGACATGAATGGCCGTATGGTGATGGGTTGTGAAATCCATGGTGGCCAGAGCAGCGTTGCCCTGCCGACCGTTGCCAGCGGCATGTATGTTTTGCGTCTTACCGAAGCAAAACAAGTGAAAGTTCAAAAGATGGTCATCAACAAATAAACAGAAAGGAGACAATAGAAATGAAAAAAAGAATCATAACCACTATGGCAATACTGACGATGCTGTTTGGTTTCATGATGAATACTGTGCAGGCCCAGATTTTCTTGAGTGACGAAGATATGCATTATAGTATGCGTGCGAACACTCTTCCTGAGGATCTACCTTACATTCCTAAGCTTGACAGCACATACGACCAATATGCACCTTTGGGTGGTGAGATCTTGGTCTTAGGCTGTCTTGGTGGCTTGTACCTATTGCGGAAAAAATCCAAAGATGACCAATAATGGATTGAAACAAAAACGTCTTATTTAGACGTAAGCATTCTATATCATTTGTTTAAAAATGCATGGGCTTGTCGTGATGACCCGCCCATGCATTTTTTTTGTTTGGAATAACTCTTTTAGGAATTACTTCTTCTTGAATAGGGATAGAACCCAAATCAGCACCACAGATCCTACAGTGCCGACCAAAAGTTGACCCCAGAATGTCGTCTTAGGAGCGAGTCCTAGCAAGCTGAAAATCCAGCTGCCCAGGAATCCGCCAATGATGCCGACTAGAATGCAAATCAAAAGGCCCATGCCTTTTTTGGTGATTTTGCTAGCGATGAAGCCAGCAATGGCTCCAATCAATACGGATAAAAGAATACCTGCCATAATGAATGATATTTAAAGGTTTAAATTTATAGAATTCAGGGTTTCATGGTCTGGAGATAAAATGATGGTTGGGCTTTAGTGGCTTTCCTTATTCATTAAATCAGCAATTTCGTTGTTTTGCTGTTCGATGTAATTGAGAACATCATCGCGGCCAGTCTTTTTCTCCGCTGAAGTGATAAAGATGGGAGGCAGCTCTTCCCACTCTTCCAAAAGTTTCGCCTTGAAGGCTTCCACATTTCTTTCAAGTTCGGCTTTTGAGACCTTGTCGGATTTGGTGAACACAATGCAGAAAGGCACTTGGTTTTCACCTAACCATTCTACAAAGCCCAAATCGTTGTTTTGGGGCTCGATGCGCGAGTCGATCAAAACGAAAGTGCACACCAGATTGCGGCGGCGGCTGATGTAGTTGTTGATCATCACACGCCATTGCTCGCGAGTCTTCTTCGAGTGCTGTGCATAGCCATAGCCTGGAAGGTCGACGAGATACCATGCGTCGTTGACGATGAAATGGTTGATGGCCACCGTTTTTCCAGGCACCGATGAAGTCTTGGCTAAACCCTTGCGTTGCACCAACATGTTGATTAGCGACGATTTGCCCACATTGGAACGGCCAATGAAGGCATATTCGGGAATGTTGTCGTTCGGCAAAAACTCAAAGCGAGTGTTGCTCATCAGGAATTCGGCTTTTTTGATGTCCATAAGTGCGGTGTTTTTTCAACTATTTTGCAAAAGTAACAAAAAAAGCCGAAATCCATTGTTTTTGTTGAAAAATATTGCTTTGAACTCTAAAAAATTAACAAGATTTCAACAAGACATAAACAAAGTTATGAACAAATTTTGTTGATAACTTGTTTTTAATTTGTGTAGAAAAGTGTTTGTAAGTGGGAAAAAGTGTATATCTTTGCAGCTGGAAAAATGATGACAAACGACAATGAGTTACTTGGTAGGACATTATAACTGCAAATTGGATTCGAAAGGCCGTCTTTTGGTGCCTAGCGAATTCAAGGAGCAATTGGGAAGTCAAGTGGAAGAAGGCTTCGTCCTTCGTCCTGGACTTCATGCCACCTGCCTTGAACTCTACACGAGAAAAGACTGGGACGAGGTGCAAGACCAGCTGCGTGCTGCATTCAGCCAATTCAAGGCGAAGCAGGAGGCAGTGCTGCGCAAATACAATGCTGGAGCCCGCTTTGTGCGACTTGACGGCAGTGGCAGACTACAGATCCCCAAGGACCTCATCGAAAAAGGTGCGCTCGTGAAAGACCTTGTCATCACTTCGGTCACGACGAAGATGGAAATCTGGGACAAGAACCTCTACGAACAGTCCATCGACGAGCTTGACGACGAGGAGTTCTTCAACCTGCTTGGCGAAAACATCAAATAGGGAGGATAAACATGTATCACAATCCGGTCATGTTGAAAGAGTGCATCGAGGGCTTGAACATCAACCCCGAGGGCATCTACGCCGATGTTACCTTTGGCGGTGGCGGCCATTCGCGCGCCATCCTTGAAAGGTTGACGACGGGTCACCTCTATGCTTTCGACCAGGACGAAGATGCCGAAGCCAATGTTTTTGACGACGAGCGCTTCACCTTCATTCCCCAAAACTTCAAGTACTTCAAGAACTTTATCCAACTCTATCAAGGCGAACGCAAAATTGACGGCATCATCGCCGACTTGGGCGTTTCCTCGCATCAGTTCGACACACCTGAGAAAGGGTTCTCGACCCGCTTCGACGGTCCTTTGGACATGCGCATGAGCCAGATGACACCTAACGATGCCGCCACAGTAGTGAACACTTACGACCATGCCGACCTGACGCGCATCTTTCGTCTCTATGGCGAGATGCAACAGCCCCAACTCATGGCCTCCGACATCATCATGGCACGCGAGGCTGAGCCTATCGAGACCACGGAACAGTTGAAAGCGGCGGTTCAGCGTCGTCTGCCACGCGGCAAGGAAAACAAGGTGCTGGCCCAGCTCTTCCAAGCCTTGCGCATTGAGGTGAACCAAGAGCTTGAAGCCATCAGCGCCTTTCTCACGCAGTGCCCAGATGTTTTAAAGCAGGGTGGCCGTCTTGTGGTGATGTCGTACCATTCGTTGGAAGACCGTCTTGTGAAGAACTTTATGAAGACCGGCAATGCCGAAGGCAAGGAGAATAAAGACTTCTATGGCAACCTTCTGACACCTTATACTATTATTACACGCAAGCCCATCGTTCCCTCCGACGAGGAGATGGAAAACAACAACAGGGCACGCAGCGCCAAACTCAGAATCGCGGAAAGGAAATGACGACATGAAAGAACAGAAAGAGACAAAGAAAAAGAAGAGCAGTAAGAGAGTGATGTCGGTCCTGGGCGGCACTTTCCTCGTAAGGGAGAAATTCACCAAGCAGTTTCTTTTCCTTGCGTATGTCACCATCTTGCTGATGGTCATCATCACCAATACCTATATCGCCGAGGAGAAGAACCGTGAACTAGTCAAGGCCAACAAGCACCTCAACGATTTGCAGGTGGAATACATACAGGTGAAGTCAGCCATTATGGAGGCCTCAAAACAATCGGTGCTGGTCAAAAGGCTGCAAGGTACAGGGTTGAAGGAAGCCACTGAGCCCCTGAAGCGCATCAACATGAATGTCGAACCTGAAAAGAAAGAGGAGCCATGATTGATCCGAAAACCGATACGCTTTGGAAGACCTACCTGGTTTATTTCCTCGTCCTCGTCTTTGGCATCGCCATCATCGCGAAGATCATCGTGGTGCAGACCAAGGACAATAAGGAGTTGGTGAAGCTCGCCGAGCAGCGTGAATACCGTGTCGACACTTTGGAAGCGTCACGCGGTAACATCTTTTCTGCTGATGGGCAACTGATGGCAACCACCATCCCGCTCTATGATGTCTTTTTCGATTACAAGGCAGTTGACTCGGTTGTTTTGGCCGAAAACATCGATTCGCTTTGCGTACAGATGGCAGAGTTGCTTCCCAAGCGTAATGCTGCCCAATGGAAGGCTTTCTTCGCCGAAGGCAAGGCCAAAAAAAACCGTCACTACAAGATAGCACTGAACATCACCCAAGCGGAACTGCGCAAGATGCAGAGCTTTGTCATCTTCAACCGTGGCATCTACAAGGGTGGCATCATCGTTGAAAAGAAGATCAGGCGTGAACATCCCTATAAGAACCTGGCTAGCCTCATGCTTGGCATGGCCAACGAGAAGAAGGGCTACTTTTTCGGTCTTGAGGGCGCTTACAATGACTACCTCAGAGGACAAAACGGCAGGCAATTGGTGCGTAGGATTCACCATGGCGGTTGGATTCCCGTCGACTCAGAAGACAACACCGATGCCCAAAACGGCGATGATGTCATCACTACCTTCGACATCAAGTTGCAGGATATTGTGGAGAGTGCGCTCAACAATACGTTGACCGTCAACAAGGCGGAACAAGGTTGCGCCATCCTGATGGATGTGGAGACGGGTTATGTCAAGGCCTTGGCCAACTTGAGCCTCAACCATGAAACAGGTAAATATGAGGAACTGTACAATGTGGCCTTGACTGAGCGCTACGAGCCGGGTTCGGTGTTCAAGATTGCTTCGATGGTCGTGCTGCTCAACAACAACGAGAACATGAACCTCAGCGATAAGGTGAACATCGGTACGGGCCCCATCAAGTTCTCAAATCGTACGATGAAGGACGACCATAGCTTTGCCAAAGGTGGCATCTGCACTGTGCAGGAGGTCATTGAGCAGTCATCTAACAAAGGCACTGCAGTGCTGGTTACCAAAAACTTTGCCGCCCATCCTGAGAGATATGTCGATGGCCTGTATGCCTTGGGCCTGAACAAGAAAATCGGTACGGGCATCACGGGTGAAGCTCAGCCTGTCATCAAGCACCCGAATGACAAGACTAAGGACGGCCGCAAGCTTTGGTCGAATGTGTCCTTGCCGTGGATGTCAATCGGCTATGAGGTGAATGTCACCCCGATGCAGCTCTTGATGCTTTATAATGCCATAGCCAATGGAGGTCGCATGATGAAACCCCAATTTGTCACAGAAATCCGTCGTGGCGAACAGACTGTGGAGAAGTTTGACCCCATCGTGCTCAATGAGCATATCGCTTCGCCAGAGGCCATAAAGAAAATACAGACTATGCTTGAGGGTGTGGTGATTAGAGGCACGGCCAAGCGTCAGTTTGCCGACTGTGTTGTTGGAGTGGCGGGCAAGACGGGCACTGCACAATACTATGATAAGGTACAGGGCTATGCTTACCATGAACCGGGCATTGGCAGGAAACTGTACAACACCACTTTTGTGGGTTATTTCCCCACCGATAAGCCGCGCTACAGTTGCATCATCATGGTGAGCCGCGCCCGTGGCGCCAAATGGGCTGCTGGTGGCGTGTCGGCACCAGGTTTCAGGGAGATTGCCGAAAAGGTGTATGCCACGCGCATTGGAATCATGGAAGACGACAGCGTCGTGATGAAAGCGGATAAAGCTAAGGCCCCTGTCATAGTGCGTCACGACAAGGAGTCGCAGTATCTTAAAGGCATAGCCAAAAACTACAGTGACTATGCCATCAATGGCGACTGGGTAACGGTTGAGAGCAATGAGAATGGCCAAATCACCATGCGCGAGGCCAAACTTTCCAATTGTGTTGTGCCTGATGTGGTCGGTATGGACATCACGGATGCCATTTATCTCCTTGAGAATATGGGCATCAGTACGGAATTCACGGGTCAAGGTGTTGTCAAAGAGCAGTCGCTGCACGCTGGCGATACCGTCAAATCCAATAGCACAATGCACTTAAAACTTGAAAAATGATGAAACTCAAAGACATATTGACGAATTGCAACCTTTTGGAGATCGTTGGAGAGAAAGATGTCGATGTTGCCGACATCACTTTCGATTCCCGTAAGGTAAGCCAAGGCACTTTGTTTTTTGCCGTCAAAGGTACGCAGGTCGATGGCCACGACTACATTGACGGTGCCATCGAAAAAGGCGCTTCGGTGATTGTGTGTGAGAAACTGCCCCGTAAAAAAGCTGAAAATGTCACCTACGTGAAAGTAGATAACTCGGCATACGTATTGGGTGTTGGCGCTTCCAATTTCTTCGGCAATCCTTCGGAGAAGTTGAAGTTGGTGGGCGTGACAGGTACCAACGGCAAGACCACCATCGCCACCTTATTATATAGGCTTTTCACTGAAGCGGGCTATAGTTGCGGTTTGCTCTCGACGATTGAGAACATTGTCAACCGTGAGGTCGTTCCTTCAACGCACACGACTCCTGATCCTATCGAGCTGAACACCTTGTTGCAGCAGATGGTTGACAAGGGCTGTGAGTTCGCTTTTATGGAGGTGAGCTCCCACAGTGTTGCGCAAGACCGCATCGCGGGATTGCATTTCGCTGGTGGCATTTTCACCAACTTGACGCACGACCACTTGGATTACCACAAGACCATGGCTAACTATCGCAACGCCAAGAAGAAGTTCTTCGACGGTTTGCCGCAGTCCGCATTCGCCTTGACCAACTTGGATGACAAGAACGGCGCGTTTATGTTGCAAAACACGCAAGCCCGCAAGTTGAGCTATGCCTTGAAACACGATGCTGACTTCAAAGGTGTCATCATGGAAAGCCATTTCGACGGTATGCTGCTTAAGGTGAATGGTATTGAGATGTTCACACAACTTGTCGGCGGGTTCAATGCCAGTAACCTCTTGGCCATTTATGGTGCGGCTACGGCTTTGGGATTCAATAAGGATGAGCTGCTGGTCGAAATCAGCAAGTTGCGTGGTGCTAATGGTCGTTTCGACATGGTGCATTCTGAACAAGGTATTGTTGGTATTGTTGACTATGCCCACACGCCTGACGCATTGGAGAATGTGTTGGTGACCATCAATGAGGTGCGTTGCCACAAGGAGACGCTCATCACCGTGGTGGGCTGTGGCGGCAACCGTGACACCACAAAGCGTCCCGAGATGGCTGCCGTCGCTGTGAAGCTCAGCGACCGTGTCATCCTCACCAGCGATAATCCGCGCTACGAAGACCCTGACGAAATAATTCGTCAGATGAAAGCTGGTGTGGCCGATGAGGACCGAGGTAAAGTGTTGAGCATCACCAACCGTCGCGAGGCTATTCGTACTGCTGTGGCCTTGGCTAAACGGGGTGATATCATCCTTTTGGCAGGCAAAGGTCATGAGAACTATCAGGAAATCAACGGAGTAAAGAACCATTTCGATGACAAGGAAGTGTTGTCGGAAGCATTGAAGGAGGCATAAGCCATGTTGTACTATCTGTTCAATTATCTGCAACAATGCGATTTTCCGGGTGCGGGTGTGTTCAACTACGTCACCTTCCGGGCTGCCGTTGCCATCATCCTCTCATTGGTTGTGGCCGTGTGGTTTGGCAATTGGTTCATCAAGATGTTGAAGCGTAAGAAAATCGTTGAGACCCAGCGTGATGAGTCCGTTGATCCATATAACACCAAGAAAGTTGGTGTACCCACTATGGGTGGCGTAATCATTATTGCCGCCATTTTGATCCCTGTGCTTTTGGTGTGCAAACTTCATAGTGTTTACACCATCTTGATGATTGCCACTACATTGATTTTAGGAGTCTTAGGTTTTGCCGACGACTTTGTGAAGACCTTTAGAGGCAAGAAAGACGGATTGAAGCCTGCTGTAAAGTTAGGCGGACAGATTCTGCTCGGTCTCCTTGTCGGCTTGACCTTGCGTTTCAGCCCTGCGGTGCAAATCAATGAGACCGTACAGTTGAAGATTGAGGATAACAAGGAAATCGTGGTGAAGAGTCCCGATGTGAAGTCGACAAAGACCACCATTCCGTTCCTGAAAAACCACAACCTCAATTATGCCGACTTGTTCAAGTGGGCTGGTCCCAAGTGGATGTACAACCTTGCATGGATTTTCTTTGTGCTGCTTACTGTCTTTGTCGTGGCTGCTGTCAGCAACGGCTCCAATCTCAACGATGGTATGGATGGTATGGCTTCGGGCAATTCGGCCATCATAGGAATTACATTGGTCATTTTGGCTTATATCTCCAGTAATGCGGTCACAGCTAGCCATTTCGATGTGATGTATATCCCAGGAAGTGAGGAACTTGTCGTGTTTATGGCTGCTTTTGTAGGTGCCCTTGTCGGCTTTTTGTGGTTCAACTCTTTCCCGGCACAGATCTTTATGGGCGACACGGGTAGCCTGACCATCGGTGGCATCATCGCGGTGTCGGCTATCATTATGCACAAGGAGTTGCTGTTGCCTTTGCTTTGCGGCGTGTTCCTGTTTGAGATCCTTTCCGACTTGGACGTGAAGCGCTTTGTCAAGACGGGTAAGAAGCACCGCATTTGGAAGAAAGGTCCTTTGCATGACCACTTCCGCACCAGCTATAGTGACTTCAAGAAAGCTTGGCCCAACTCCACCGTCACCTTCAAGGGGCGTGGAGAAGGATTCAATACCGTCCATCATGAGGTGAAGATTACCATTCGATTCTGGATTGTCACCATCTTGCTGGCTGCATTCACGCTTCTTACATTTAAAATCAGATAGATTTGATAATTCAAAGATTCAAGATTTAAAATTCAAGAATCGAACATTTTAACTGAACAACTGAATAACTGACAACTGAACAACTAATCAACCATGACTTATTTTGAGGAATTGATCAACACGAAACCCAAGCAGCCCTCCACTATGGTGGCAAGTATATCATCAAAGGTTTTGCAAATCAGGAAGGAGAGCATCAAACTGAGCCTCAGTGACTTGAATACTGTTGACCATCGTCAGGAGTATATTGCCACTGTTGACGGTGTGATGTATTACGACGATTCGCGTGCCGAAAATGTCAACGCCACTTGGTTCACCTTCCAGAACATCGTCAAACCTGTCGTTTGGATTGCGGGTGGTGACGACAGTATGGCTGATTTCAAGGACTTGAAAAAGGTCGTGAAGCAAAAGGTGAGAGCCATGGTTTGTGTTGGTGAGGGCAATGCCAAGTTGAAGAAGGCTTTTCATAAAGACATAACGGATTTGTTTGAAGTTGAGAGCATCGATGAAGCAGTCAATTTGGCTTCATTGCTTGCCCAGGACAACGATATTGTGCTGTTTTCGCCTGCCTGCAAATCGGCGACAGGGGAGACCTACACCGAACGCGGCAGCCAATTCACTGAAACCGTAAGGAGAATGGAGCATGAACGTCATCAATAAAATAATGAAGGGTGACAAGGTGATTTGGATTGTCGCCTTGATTTTGAGCATCATCTCGCTGATTGTGGTGTATAGCGCCACCAGCGTCTTGGCAGTCTCAAAATACGATGGCAACACGGGTCGCCTGATGATGAAGCATCTGGGTATGCTGGTTTTCGGCATATTGATGATGATTGGTGCCTCGCGAATCAACTACAAGCGCTATGCGAAGCTGGCCTTGCTGCTTATGATTCCCAGCTTGGCCTTGTTGCTCTACACTTTGGTGTTCGGCCGCAACATCAACGATGCCAGCCGTTCCATCAATCTTGGCGGTTTTTCGTTCCAGCCCAGTGAGATGGCCAAAATCATCCTCATCACCTACTTGTCGCGCCAGATCATTATGATGGAAGGCTCGGTTTATCTTTTCAAAGACTTCCTAATTAAATTAGCCGCGCCCATCTTGTTGACGGCTGCCTTGATTTTCTCCGAGAACCTCTCCACTGCTGTCATTTTGATAGCGGTATGCCTCGTACTGCTTTTCATCGGTAGGGTAAAGATTCTCCACATTTTGGCACTTATCGGGATTTGTATTATTGGCATGGCCGCTTATTTGGGCTTCGATGCCGCCAAGACCAGCATCCTGAACAATCGTGGCGTGAAGGCTCAGCAGGAAGCCTTGGCTAAAGGTGAATCGATAGAAATATATAAGGTGAGGCAGAACCGAATCCAGACTTGGACCAACCGCCTGAAGTCGATGGGAGAGGACAAGGAGAAAGTCGACCCCTTTGATGATAAGCATTTGCAACGCACCTACGCCGACATTGCCGTAGCTTCGAGTTCGGTCTTTGGCAAAGGCCCAGGAAAGAGTGAGCAGCGTAACTTCCTGCCGCACCCTTATTCCGATTTCATCTATGCCATCATTGTAGAGGAATACGGACTCATTGGTGGTATTGTCGTGTTGCTGCTCTATGTGATTCTCTTCACTCGGGTGCTGCGCATCGTCATCAAGCGTCCGCTCAGTTTTGGCGCGCTGATGGCCTTCGGATTGGGCTTTTTGGTCATCTTGCAGGCGATGATTAACATGGGTGTTTCCATAGGATTGCTGCCGGTCACGGGACAGCCCTTACCTATGGTAAGCATGGGCGGTACCTCGTTGATGGCCACGGGT
The DNA here is from genome assembly GCA_946185535.1 of uncultured Bacteroidales bacterium. Classification (GTDB taxonomy): domain Bacteria; phylum Bacteroidota; class Bacteroidia; order Bacteroidales; family F082; genus Limimorpha. The sequence goes on along the minus strand of CAMHJX010000019.1, from coordinate 32,291 downwards.
CTTATCTTGGGCATGATATTGAGCGTTACGCGGAGCATGGAAGACGAGGAAATGAATAAAGAACAAGAGATACAAGCACTTACAGAAACTACTGAAGATGAAAGAGAACCTGAAAGTCGTGATTAGTGGTGGTGGCACAGGCGGTCACATCTTTCCCGCCATTGCCATTGCAGATGCCTTGAAACGGAGGTTTCCTGAGGCCGACATCCTCTTTATTGGTGCAAAAGGCCGCATGGAGATGGAAAGAGTGCCTAAGGCTGGCTATCGTATTGAGGGGCTGTGGATTAGTGGCATGACCAGAGATATCAAGTCGCTTTTACTTCCCTTAAAGCTAACGAGTAGTATCAACCATGCCATTGCTATCCTGAAGCGCTTCAAGCCCGATGTGGTGATTGGCGTTGGTGGGTTTGCCAGCGGACCTACCTTGATGGCTGCCAATTACCTCGGCATCCCAACTGTCATACAGGAACAGAACTCCTATCCGGGCAAGACTAACCGCAATGTAGGAAAGAAGGCAAGAGCCATTTGCGTAGCCTACGACCATCTCGACCAATGGTTCCCTGCTGAGAAGATACACTTCACAGGCAACCCCTTGAGGGCCAACATCACCCTCAATGGTACTCGTGAAGAAGCAGCTGAGTTCTTTAATCTCGACCCGACGAAGCCTGTCGCCTTGTTAGTTGGTGGCAGCCAAGGTGCTTTAGGCATCAACAAGGGCATCAGTGCGCAACTTGCTGCCTTCAAGGACAGTGATTTGCAACTCATTTGGCAGACGGGCAAGACATACATTAGTCAAGCTGAAGCCGAGGTGAAAGCTTTGGGGCTTGAAAATCAGGTGAAGCCCACCGTCTTCATCGACCGCATGGATTTGGCATATGGTCTTGCCGATGTGGTCATCTCGCGTGCAGGTGCTATGTCGATCTCGGAATTGGCCTTGGTGCAAAAGCCTGTCATCTTCGTGCCCCTGCCCACGGCAGCCGAAGATCATCAGACCAAGAATGCCCAGCAACTCGTCGATGCGGAAGCCGCCCTTATGGTGCGCAACGCTGATGCGGAGAAAGAACTCGTCCCAGCTTTGTTCCGACTGAAAGACGATCATGAGTTGCAGGATAAATTAAGTAAAAACATCGGCAAGTTCGCCCGACCGAATGCTGCTGATGATATTGTAGATCAAATTGTTAATGTTATTGTTTGATATTTAAGTGTTAATAGTTATGTTAACCTTCGGCAAGCTTGGGGACTTCGGTCCCTGAGCCTGTCGAACCCCTGAAAAGAAAGAATGATGAAACACGGAGAAGGACATACGATTTATTTTTTAGGCATTGGCGGCATCGGGATGAGCGCCTTGGCTCGGTATTACCGTAGCCTGGGCTACACAGTGGCAGGTTACGACCGCACGCCTTCTCCGCTGACTCGGCAATTGGAAAATGAGGGCGTGGCAATCCATTATGAAGATAACAACAACTTATTGCCCGCCCTCATTGAGTCGGTCATCTACACTCCTGCTGTGCCATACGACCTCAAAGAGTTTGAGACTCTCAGACAGCGCAACCTGCCGATTCTGAAACGCGCTGAAGCTTTGGGCAAAATCACGGAAGGTCACTTCACCATCGCGGTGGCTGGCACGCATGGCAAGACTACAACCACGGCTATGGTTGCTCATATTTTGCATCAATGCAAAGTGAACACCACCGCTTTCATCGGCGGCATCGCCAACAACTTCAATAGCAACCTGCTTTTGGGTGAAGGCACGGATAGCACTTTGGTTGTGGAGGCCGATGAGTTCGACCATTCCTTCCTGCGACTTCATCCCAACATTAGCATCATCAATTCCATTGATGCCGACCACTTGGACATCTATGGCGACCGAAAGCATTTGGTGCAGAGTTTCAACGACTTCGCGCATCTCACACAGGATAAAGTCATCGTCAAAGAGGGCTTGGACATCGAGGTGGAGAATTGCATTCGTTTCGGCTTTGGTGAAACTTGTGACTACCGTGCCGAAGTTGTCAAGTCAGAAAAAGGTGTCACGGATTTCGTGATTGAAGGCGAAGGCCAAAAGACTGAGGTTAGGTTGCCTATGGCAGGCAACCATAATGTGCTGAATGCCACGGCTGCCTTCATTGCAACTCGTCAAGTGGGATTGCCAGCACAGGCCATTGCTGAGGCTTTGTCGAGCTTTAAAGGCGTGAAGCGTCGCTTCGATATCCGTGTCAACAATGAAAAACATTGCTATATAGATGATTACGCACATCATCCTGAGGAAATTCGTTCCTGCTTGACCGCCGTGAGAGCTTCATATCTTGGAAAACGCATCACATTGGTTTTCCAACCTCATTTGTTCAGCCGTACCCGCGATTTCATGGACGAATTCGCATCGGTTTTGGCTTTGGCCGACGAACTTATTCTCTTGGACATCTATCCTGCCCGTGAGCAGCCCATCGAAGGTGTCACCTCTTCCGCCTTATTGGAAAAGGTCCCGATGGCTAACAAGAGAGTCTGCTCAAAGTTGGAGCTTATCGGCTTGATTGACAGCGAAAAGCCTGAGTTGCTGATTACGATGGGTGCTGGCGACATTGACCGTTTTGTTGAACCCCTTGAAGAACTGATAAAGACATGGTAAAGAAGATATTGAGCATATTATTGTGGGTTGCCACAGCCGCTGGACTGGTGGTTTTGTTCGTCTTCGCGAGAGAGAACTACTTGACCACGCCTTTGAAGTCAATCCAGCTGATTCCAGCTGCTGATACGGGCTTTGTCAGGAAGACGGCATTGCACGACGAGATCGGACGGATTTGTGGCAAGTCGAACATCGGTACTGTCAATATGATTGCCATCCAAAAAGCATTGGAAAGCAACGCTTGGATAGAGAACAGTGCTTCATACATCGACCTTGACGGTACGCTTAATGTCAGTTTCCAGGAATATGAGCCATGGTTTAGGGTGTTTGGCAAGAACGGACATTCCGTCTATGTCACCCGCGAAGGTTTCGTTATCCCTTCGAGCCGTACCTATACACCTTATGTGTTGGTGACCAGCGGCAATTTTGAGCTTAGGAGTGACTCGGTCACTTATCAACTTACCGATACCCTTGAAAGCGACCGGAACCTGCTGAATGCCTTGCATTGGTGCGAAGCCATTGAGGGGAATGACTTTGTGAGCCATTGCATCGGGCAACTTTATTGCAACAAAAGAAACCAGTTCGAACTCACTGTGAAGGGCTTCGATGGTAGAGTGATTGTGGGGGACACCTGCGATGCCTCGGATAAACTGAAGCGTTTGGAAATCTTCATGAAGCAGCGCGTCGAGAGCCCTGAGACCAAGACCTTGAAAAGCATCAATCTGAATTATAAAAATCAAATAGTCTGTACAAAACGATAATGTTATGAGCGAAGGAAAAATCATCGTCGGATTGGACATCGGCACCACCAAAGTGGCTTGTATCGTGGGCCGGAAGTCCGACAAAGGAAAAATTGAAATCTTGGGGTACGGCAAGACCGTATCCACAGGCGTGCGGCGTGGCGTGGTCACCAATATCTTCGACACCGTCGAGGCCATCAAGACGGCGGTCAAGCAAGCCTCCGACCAGTCGGGCGTCGAAATCAACCGTGTCAGTGTGGGTATTGCTGGTCAGCACATCAAGAGTTTGCAGCACCGTGGCGTTTTGATGCGCGACAACCACGAGACCGAAATCTCGGAGGCAGAACTGGAGCGTCTGCGCAACGATACCTTTAAGATCAACATGACGCCTGGCGAGGAAATCATCGATGTCATTCGTCAGGACACCTATGTCGATGGCGAGTTGGCCACCAACCCTGTGGGAATGTTGGGGAATAAGATTGAAGCAAACTTCCATGTCATCATCGGCCAGACCTCGGCGGCCAAAAACATCATTCATTGCATCCAAAACGCTGGTTTGGACATGGATTACATGATCCTTGAGCCTATTGCCTCGGCACAGGCTGTACTTGACGAAGAGGAAAAGGACGCGGGTGTGGTGCTCGTCGACATTGGCGGCGGCACTACCGATATTGCCATCTTTAAGGACAAGAAAATCCAGCACACCGCCGTGATTCCTTTTGGTGGCAACATCATCACAGAGGATATCTGCACAGGTTGCTCCATCATCAAGCATTACGCTGAAGAGGTGAAGGTGAAGTTCGGCTCTGCTTTGGCCAGCGAGAACCGCGACGATGAAGTGGTCTCCATCCCCGGCATCCGTGGCAGAGAGCCCAAGGAAATCTCTTTCAAGAACTTGGCTCATATCATCCAGGCTCGTTTGGAGGAAATCTTTGAACTGGTCAACTACGAGATCCAGAAGGCCAAGACCGACAACCAGCTTATCGCCGGCATCGTGCTGACTGGTGGTGGCGCAATGATGAAGCACATCCAGCAACTCGCTGAGTTCAAGACGGGTTTGGAGGTGCGTATCGGCTATCCTAACGAACATCTCAACCAGACCGAGATGAAGGAAATGTCGAGCCCAATGTACTCGACAGGTATCGGTATTGTCATCGAGACCATCGCCCGCATGGAACACGATGAGTATCTGAAAGCCTCAAAAGCCGCTGAGGCATCTCGTCTCGAAGCCCAGCAAAAAGTGGAAATCCCTGCCGTGAATCCTGAAGAGGAGGATGCCGAGGATACCAAAGACGAAAACGATAGCAAGAAAAAGCCAAAGAAAAAAGGCTTCGACGTAAAAGGAATTATAGCTTCCCTCACAGATTTCTTCACACCCGACAACATTGAATAAACCATCAAAACTACAGCACTATGGCAGAAGACTACATGACTAACCCAAACGCCCAAAACGAGTTGTTCAAGCCCGTTGACGTGGAGAAACCCAACTATATCAAGGTCATCGGTGTCGGTGGCGGCGGTGGCAATGCTGTTAACCACATGATGGAGGAAGGCATCCAAGGCGTTGACTTTGTACTTTGCAATACTGACCATCAAGCTTTGCTGAAGAGTAAGGTCAAGACCACCGTTCACCTTGGCAAACGCGAGTTGGGTGCCGGCAACGACCCCAACATCGGTCGCGAAGCCGCCGAGATGAGCCGCGACGAGCTTGAGGCTTTGATGGATGACGATACCAAAATGCTGTTTGTCACCGCTGGTATGGGTGGCGGTACGGGCACTGGCGCTGCTCCCGTGGTGGCCAAGATGGCCAAGGATAAAGGCATTCTCACCGTAGGCATCGTTACCATGCCTATGGAGCGCGAAGGCCGTCGCCGCAAGCTGCAAGCCTTGTCGGGCATCGATGAATTGAAGAAGTGTGTTGATACGCTCATTCTCATCAGCACCGACAAACTGCGCGACCAATACGGCAACATGAAGCTTTCCGAAGCTTTCAAGAAGGCTGACGATGTGTTGGCCACGGCAGCCCGAGGCATCGCTGAAATCATCACCGTGCCTGGCTATGTCAATGTCGACTTCGAGGATGTGAAGACCGTCATGAAAGACAGCGGCAAGGCCATTATGGGCTCGGGAGTCGCCGAAGGCGAGAACCGCGCCGAGAAAGCCATCAAAGACGCCATCCATTCGCCTCTGCTCAACGACTCGAATATTGAGGGTGCGAAAAACATCCTGCTTTATATCACCTCGGGCACTGACGAAGTCTCCTTGGACGAAGTGGACGAAATCCTCGAAATCGCCCAGAACGCGTGCGGCAACAACTCCGATGTCATCTGGGGTAATGGCACTGACGAAAGCCTCGGCGAGGCTCTCAGCGTCACCTTGATTGCCACGGGTTTCAACCACGATGCCAAGCCTTACAGTGCTGTTATTGCCGAAAAGCAGAACCCTGTCAACCCTGCCGGCCCTGTCCAGCCGAAGAAGGTTTACGACTTGAGTGGCAAGGTGAAAGGCGAAACAACTGAGACCCCTGAGCAGAGCCGAAAGGTCGAAGAACCTGCTCAGCCGGCAAATCTGGCTGTGGGTTCGGTTGCGGCTACCGAGGTTGAGAAGGTGTTTCCAAAGGAAGAACAGCCCGTTGAAAAACATGAAGAAAAGACGGTCCATTCCTTGTTCACTCCAGTTACCGAGGTCCCTGAGCCTAAGGTCCCTGAGCCTAAGGTCCCTGAGCCTGTCGAAGGGCCGACCAATACTATAAAACCTGTCGAGCCTAAGGCCGTTGAGCCCAAGGTCCCTGAGCCTGTCGAAGGGCCGACCCAATCTACAGAAGACGACACACCACTCTTCGAGCCTACCATTGAACCAACACCGGCTCCTGTTCCAGAAACCCCTCGCACGATCCATTATGAAGAAGAAAAACCCGTGGTGAGGGTGTTCGACAATCCCTTCCGCTCAAGCAGCAGTAACGATGATGACGGTTTCGAAATCACCTCGCGCATCATCACACAGGAAGAGGCTCAAGCCAAAGCCGAGCAGGAAATCGCCGTGTTGGAGGCCAAGAAAGCCAAGCAAGCCGACCCGAAAGAGCAACTGAAAAAGCAGCGTCTGCGCGCCTTGAGCATGAACTTCAGGACGGCTCGTGGATTGGAGGAACTGGAAAACCAACCCGCTTACTTGCGCCGCAATGTGGAAATCAACCAAGCCGATGAGGAATTGTCGGATTATTCGGCTTCCCAATACGGCATTAGCGGGGAGAACTCGTATCTTCATAAACGCGTGGACTAATTTATAACTTATCGTTACAGACTATTTGAGATCCGACGAGGCAAACGGGCTTCCTTTTGGGAGTCCGTTTGTTGTTATTTTACGCCAATTATTCTTTCCAAGTGCATTCGAACGGCAAAAAAGTCTTATTTTTGCGCAAAATACATTCGAGAAATGAAAAAAGGATTGCTGTTTCTTGTCATCTGTCTAGCATCCATCAACTTGCTTGCACAGAAATGGGTGGGCTGTCCCCAACAGACTCCCATCGCTCCCAAGGTCAAAATGATTTCTGACACAGAGCAGAAAACAGAATTGAATTTTGCCTTGGGTGGTTTCTTTAAGGAAGAAGTCAACACACCAAAAGGCTTGCAATACATCATCAAGGTGCCTAAGATGGCTTCGATACTCGAGGAAGGCTCGCCCGACCTTCCACTTTATGCCATCCCCGTGCTCATCGACGACTTGGCCGCGATGGAAGTCCAAGTCAAGGAGGCTAAATACCAAGACTTTGAAGGCATCGAGATCGCACCGTCCAAAGGCAATCTCAGCCGCGAGATCAATCCCGATGAAGTGCCATTCCGCTATGGCGATGCATATGAACGAAATCGCTTCTTCCCTGGTTTTCAGGCACAATTGGATAAGCCTTACATTCTCCGCGACTTTCGTGGACAGAACATTTTGGTCTATCCTTTTGCCTACAATCCCATCACGAAAACCCTTAGAGTTTACACCCAACTGACACTCGAGATGCGCAAGATGGGCGAAAACGGCAGCAATCCCAAACTGAGCCGCAAGTCAAGCCAAACGAGAATGACAGCTGAAGCCAACGCCATGTATCAGCATCGTTTCGTCAACTATCGGGAACGGGCAGCAAAATACAACTTTATCCCCGATGAGGGTGAGATGTTGGTCATTTGTCCTCCCGAGTTTCTTGATGCCATGCAGCCTTTTGTGGCTTGGAAAAACGAGTCGGGCCGCCCAACGACCTTGGTCAGCCTTTCCGACATTGGCGGTAACAATACGGATCAGATCAAGTCTTTCATCCTCAGCCATTACAATAATCCTAACGAGAACCTTTGCTATGTGCTTCTTGTAGGTGACTACAATCAAATCACGCCAAGAGCCATGAACGACGGTGCTTCCGATATTTGGTTCGGTCAATTGGAAGGCAATGACTATTATCCAGAGGTTTTTGTTGGCCGTTTTTCGGCAGAGAACGTAACCCATGTTCAGAATCAAGTGGCTAAAGTGATTTACTATGAGCGCGACATCACCGCTGATGCCGACTGGTTGGGTAAAGGCATTGGCATTGGCTCTGTGGAAGGCGCAGGCAATGGACATAATGGTGGCGAGGCTGATTACCAACATGTTGATTTTATCCGTGACACATTGATGCATTACACCTACACTGAGGTTTCGCAACATTATAATGGTGTAGGTGCAGGCACCAATTCGTCCATGTTGAGCCAAAACTTCAACGAGGGTGTGGGCATTTGCAATTATTGCAATCATGGTTCCACAACGGGTTGGTCCGTCGGCGGTTTTGGCACTTTTCACGTGAATAGGCTGACCAATGACTATAAATTGCCATTCATCTGGTCAACGGCATGCTACAATGGTCAGTTTGATGTGAATTGTTTTGCTGAGGCATGGTTGCGTGCCACCAACAATGTTACGGGTGTACCTACAGGTGCCATTGGTGGCATGTTCAGTTGGACCTCCCAACCTTGGCAACCGCCTATGACGGGTCAGGATGAAATGGTGGACATTCTTTGTGAATGGCGTTCGGCTGACCGGTTTCACCATACCTTTGGCGGTGCCTCACTTAATGGCAATATGAGAATCCTTGACATGCATCCTTCCGACCAAGGCAAGACCCACAATACTTGGATTCTCTTTGGCGACCCAAGCCTGTTGCTGCGTACAAAAGCTCCTACTGACCTTAATGTCAGCTGCCAACCAGATGTTGTTTTTCTTGGACAAACCGAACTCTTCGTTACCGCTGATGCAGACTATGCCATTGCCACCCTTTCAAATAATGGAGAAGTGCTTGCTTGCACTCCTATTGTTAACGGTGAAGGCACACTTAGTTTCGTCAGTCCAACTGAAGTTGGTAATTTGCAACTTGTGGTGACCGCTTATAACAGAGTTACAGAAGTTCGCGATATTGCAGTTATTCCTAGCAACGGAGCTTATCTTACCTACGATAGTTTTCTCGTCAATGACGAAGACAGCCAAGCTGACTATGGGGATACGGTTGGCATTAACGTGACCATCAAAAACATTGGAAACGCTGATGCCTCAAATGTACAGGCCATGCTCAGTACCGATTCTCCCTTGGTGGAAGTCGTTCATGGTAATGCTAGCATTCCATATGTTGCCTCTTTGGAGCATTATACTATTGCCAATGCATTTGAAATCGCAGTAAACGAAGCAATTTCTGATGGTAGCCAAGCTGAATTTGTAATCACTTGCACTGATGGTACCGACATCTGGACCAGCCGTTTTCGTGTGACTTTGCATGCGCCATCTCTCGTCGTTTCAGAGTTTAGGCCCATGAATACCCCCTATCCTGGCGAAATTGGGAATCTGGTGGTCGGAGTCAGAAATACAGGTTCTTCAGCTGCCCGTAATGTTAAGATAGAGTTGTATAGCAGCTCTACTGAATTGGTTTTCAATCCTATTGCTCACGATTTTGGAGAGATCTTATCAGGAGGAGATGCGATTGTGTTGGCCTCCTTTAACTGTTCCTCGAATATTCCCAATGGATCGAATTTTGAGGTGTTTTACGCTCTAGATGCTGCGCCATTTTCATACAGCGGCACTAAGTTCCTAAACATTGGCCCTATCAATGAATCTTTTGAGACCGGAGATTTCGGTGCTTTTGAGTGGGAAAGTCTTGGCAGCTCATCATGGTATATCGATAGTAGTACTGCTCATTCGGGAACCTATAGTGCACGCTCGGGAGCCATTAGTGATAACAATCTCAGTTCACTCCAAGTGAAAGTGATAGTCGTCGAAGACGGCGAAATCAGTTTCTTCTTAAAAACCAGCTCCGAAGGTGACAAGGACAAGCTGACTTTCTATATTGACAATGAGACCAAGGATGTTTGGTCAGGCGAGACGGATTGGAGTCATGCATCTTTCCCAGTGTCCGCTGGCGTGCACAGGTTTAGGTGGATTTATATGAAGAATGGTAGTGGAAGTTATGGTGATGACTGCTGTTGGATTGACGATGTACAGTTCCCTGCTTCCCATACATTCTCGATGTTGCCGGCATTTGAGTTGGAAGCCCAAGTAGTTGAAAACGAAGTGACTTTAACTTGGCCAATGCAAAACCCGACGGATGACTACCTCATTAGGCGCAATGGAACGCCCATAGCCATGCAACATGAAACGACGTTTTCAGAATGGCTTAATCTGGGTTCATACACTTATAGCGTTACGACTATCAGCAGTGAGGGCTTGCAATCTATACCAGCCTTTGCCACGGTGGAGATTACTATGCTTGGAATTGATAGCATTGAGAATACGCTTCGCCTGTATCCTAATCCTGTGCGTGACTATTTGAATATCAGCTACGAACAGCCGTTTAGCTATAGGCTTTTCAACAGTGTTGGGCATCAAATATGGTTCGGTGAAAGTGAAGGCAACACTCAGATAGATTGTCGTGCATTGCCGCAAGGTGTGTATATCTTGTTCGTTGCCACGGAGACAAAAGTTTATACTAAGAAAATCATCGTTCAATAACTTGGCAGGTCATGGCCTATTTGAAATCCAATGATTTGTTTGGAGAGCTCGCTCCTGAAAAACTGTATAATCGAGTGCCGCATCCTATCCTAATAGCTGACCATTTGCTGACACCTGACAATATGGGTGCATTGATACGTTTGGCCGATAACATCGGTGCCAACGAAGTTTGCTTTTTGGGTAGGGAAGAAGAACATCGTCTTGGTAAAGTGCGTCGTGCTGCTGCTTCAAGCCGTGATAACATTCATTGGTACTTTAGTGAAGAGAGTGATTTGCGCAAAATCATTCCGGAAGACAAGGCCATCGTCGCCATTGAGACTGCCGATAATGCCACTTGCATTTATGATACTAAACTTCCTGAGAATGTAGCTTTTATTGTTGGAAGCGAGAGCCATGGACTAAGTGAAGATTTGCTTAGTCAATGTGACATGGTGATCTATATTCCCGTGCCTGGTCCAACCCGTTCGCTCAACGTCAGCCATGCCGCTGCGGTGGCATTGTTTGAATGGCAACGGCAAATGCGAGAAAGATGAAGCATTACAAACATATTTTCTTTGACCTCGACCGTACGTTGTGGGATTTTGATGCTGCCGCTGAAGTGGCCTTTGAACGCATCTATGAGAAGTATAACTTGAAAAACCTTGGCATTCCAAGTGCGCATGAGTTTCATGAAGTGTATCATCCACTGAATGAGCGTCTTTGGGAACTTTACCGTGAGGACAAAATTACAAAAGAGGATTTGAATCGCACCCGCTTCGTATTGCCTTTGGAACATTACGGCATTAACGACACTGATTTGGCCGATCATCTCAGTGAGGACTATGTGTATTGGTCACCACGCATCGTCAGGTTGGTTCCAGGCACAATGGAATTGCTGGAGTATTTGAAGCCAAACTACCATTTGCATCTGATTACCAATGGCTTCCAAGAAGTTCAGCACACCAAGTTGAACGGTTCAGGCTTGGAGCCTTTTTTTGAGACTTTGACCGTTTCGGAGGAAGCCGGGGTGAAAAAGCCCAATCCAGAGATTTTCTATTATGCTTTGCGCAAGGCTCATGCCATTGTTGGAGAGAGTCTCATGATTGGTGATGAGATGGCCGTCGACATTGATGGCGCCCGTGCGATTGGAATGGATACGGTTTTCTTGAACCTGAAAAGAGAAGAAGTAGAGGGAAAATCTACTTTTGCGGTGTACGATTTGTTGAAAATAAAAGAGTTACTTTAATTTAGTTTTGTATTTTTGCACAAATTTTATCGGAATTAAAATGCATCGAAGATTAGTATTGTTATTGATTTGCCTTTTTAGCTTGGTAATCAACTTGTTTGCTCAACAAAAAGGTCAAGTTGTTGGCATTATAAAGGATGCCGAGACCAATGGGACTTTGATTGGCGTTTCCATTTATGAGGAAAAATTACAAGTGGGTACAACGACCGACGAAAAAGGCCATTATGAATTGGATTTGCCTGTAGGAGAGCATTCTTTGCGCATTTCCTACATCGGCTATACTACACTTTACAAAAATGTAAACATAGGAGCTAAGCCTATTACTGTCAATATCAAGTTGCAACCCGAATCGGAAAAGCTCTCTGAGGTGCAAGTCACCAGTGAGCGCAAGGATCGCAACGTGACGGCCATGTCGATGAGCGTCCAGACCCTCGACATGATTACCATCAAGAAGATTCCTGCTTTGATGGGTGAGGTGGACGTCATCAAGTCCATCACATTGTTGCCAGGTGTGCAATCGGCTTCAGAAGGGTCGTCGGGTTTCAGCGTGCGTGGCGGTGCCACCGACCAAAACCTTATTCTTCTTGACGGTGCCCCAATTTACAATGCTTCGCATTTTTTGGGCTTTTTTTCGGTGTTCAACAACGATGTGGTGAAAGATGCCACATTATACAAAGGTGATATTCCCGCTTATTTTGGTGGCCGTCTGTCCTCTGTCCTCGATGTTTCAGTGAAAGATGAGATGCCGAAACGTTTTGGAATCCAAGGTGGTATTGGATTGGTGACGAGCCATTTGATGCTCGAATCCCCACTCTTTGATCATAAGACCTCAGTGATGTTGGCGGGTCGTAGGACATATGCAGGTCTTGTCCTCCCATTCTTGGGCGAAGACCTCAACAAATCGAAGATTAATTTCTATGATATAAATGCCAAGGTGACGCAGACACTAGGTAAGAACGACCGACTTTTCCTTTCCTTATATAATGGCCACGATCAATTTTCGATGCAGCAAATGATAGGCTTGGGATATGGAAACAGTAGCGCTACCCTTAGGTGGAGTCATATCTTTTCCGACCGTCTTGTATCCAATCTTTCCTTGATAGGTTCACGATATCGCTATGACATTGACATGAATTACAGCCCCTACGACTTTGCTATCAAGGCAGGCACTGATGCGGTCAGCCTCAACTATGACTTCGCTATGCATTGGAACGACAAGCATAATTCGAAGTTTGGCCTTACCACTGGTATACAATCTTATCTACAAGGTGAAATCGATGACAGAGGTGGCGCGCTTTCACAATATCTCCAAATTGATCAGTCGAAGTCAGTGGCACGTAAAGGATTGGAACATGCTTTATATTTCACCCATGATTACACGCCTACACCACGACTTTCTTTCCGAGCAGGCATGAGATTGTCGTGTTTCCAGAATATTGGTGAAGAAGAATTGTTTGTCTTTGATGATGTCGTCTATCTTGTTACGGATACTTTGTATTATGGTAAGGGCGAGGTGTTTAACACGGTTATCAATCCTGAACCACGCTTTGCAGCTAAGTATCAGTTGGACGAGCATTCGTCGGTCAAAGCTTCCTATTCGCGCACGGTGCAATATGCCCAGGTGGCTTCGTCAGCAACGGGTGGATTGCCTTTCGATGTGTGGTTCCCGACAGGTCCCAATGTAAAGCCTCAGAAATGTGACCAATTTGCCCTTGGCTACTTCCGTAATTTCGATAACGATGCCATAGAGACCTCGGTTGAGTTGTATTATAAGAACATGAAGAATGTCATCGACTTCAAGGACAATGCCATCACTTACGGCTATCTCCTGATTGACGGTGAGTTGCGTGTCGGTAAAGGTCGCTCGTATGGTGCTGAGTTTCTCGTCAGGAAAAACGTAGGCAAGTTTACGGGGTGGATTTCTTACACCTATTCACGCACGTTCCGCACTATCAAAGGAATCAGTCAGGGATTGGAATATCGCTCCCCATACGACCGCCCTCACAATATCGTTATCGTGGGTAGCTATGAACTTAATCCGCGTATCACCTTGGCAGCCAACTGGATTTACAATACCGGGCAGCCAGTGACTTTCCCTTACGGTCAATACACCCTCAATGGCATGACTTACGCCGTATATAACGGCAAACGCAACGAAAGCCGTTATCCTGATTACCATCGTCTCGACTTGTCGTTCACTTGCAAGTTGGGCAAGCTTGACAATCGCCGCTGGCAACACGAGATCAATGTCTCGGTATACAATGCGTATGCCCGTCATAACACGTGGGCAATTACTTTCGAACAAGGCAAAAACGGTAGCATCGAGACGAAGAACATGTATCTGTTTTCAGCCGTGCCTTCCATTTCGTACAACTTCAAATATTGATTGTGATGAAAAGGCTGCATGGTATTATGGCACTTTTTGCTTTCGTGATATTTTCCTCGTGTAAGGAAGATATTGTGATTGACGTGGAGAAAGGCGAACCTATGATAGGTGTGGAAGCTTATTTTACTGACCAACTGAAGCATCATGAGGCCATATTAAGCTATACGTCAGAGTTTTACCATGGGAATGAAATACGTATGGTGAGTGGTGCTACTGTGTATGTTACCGATGGCTTGGACACAGCCTATTATTATGAGGATGCGGAGCAAATCGGCCATTATTTTACTGATTCGGTTGCAGGAAAAAAGAATACTATGTATCGTCTTTGTGTTGAAATTCCCGAACCCGATGGAACTGTTCAACAGGTTTTTGCAGAAAGCATAATACCCGAAAATGTGGAAAGTATCGACAGCTTGGTGGTGAAGCATTTCAACGGGGTGGACGATACAATGCCCTCAACGTTTTTCATGGATACCATAGAGTGGCTTTATCCTTATTTCCAAAGCCTTCCTGATCCCAATATCATTTATATGCCTATGATCTCGAAGAATGACACTTCTTTAACTGACAGTTTGAAAATGCGCATGATGATTGCACAAGGAGGATTCGCTGGCTATTATGTGAATGGTCCTGAAATGCTCCAATCCAACAAAGAAATCCCTATTGCCTATTTTCGCAGATCACAGCTGAGGGATGGAGATAGGATTCATGCAGATTTGTATAGTATCACTCCAGAGTATTATTATTATTTCTATAGTCTTTTGATTTCGTCGGGTAGCAATCCCTTGTTGGGTGCGCCAGCCAATGTGAGCACCAATATCCAGCCTGAAGGTAAGGGTGTTGGATGGTTTTTTACGGCATCTGTCGTGTCTTCAGAAACGGTTTTTCAAAAATGATTGAGAATTATGGTAAATAGGAAATTACATATTGGTTTGATGCTTGTCCTTGGCTTGATTACGGCATCTTGCACTGAGGATATCATGATGGATTTGCCTGAAGGAAGAAAGGTGCCAGTGGTGGAAGGTTCCATTACGAATGAATGTAAGCGTCATGAGGTAATACTCAGCTATTCTTCGGAATTGTATAGCACGGATAGTAAAGAGATGATTACTGGTGCAGAAGTGTATGTGACGCGCAATGATGATACTATTTGGTTTTACGAGCAGGATAATAAGCCGGGTCATTATCTCTCTGATTCGTTGGCTGGGATTAAGAACAGATGGTATCATTTGGAAATCAATGCTGAAGACAACACGCTTTTTACCGCACCTATCCATATATATGCAGACACAAAAATGTCCAATAATGCTTCTGGCATTGACTCAGTGGGTTTGCTGCCTTTGCGAAACGAAGAAGGCTTGCCTTTTGTCGATGAGAATGCAGCAGTGTGTGTGTGCCCCTATTTTCAGACCCTTTCTAATGAGAATATCATCTATCAAGTGGAATTATATCTGAATGGTAGGCTTTTCAAGAACAGACCATCCAGATTGTTCAATCTGTTTTCCATGGAAGGCTATGCCGGATATTATTTTAACGGCCCTGAGATGTTGAAAAACAATGCAGAGGTTCCAGTTGGCATAATGAACAAGTCGTATTTGCACGAGGGTGATGTGATAGGGGTGAAGCTTTACAGCATCTCAAAGGATTACATGTATTTCTTGGCGGGTCAAAAGCTGGCCATAGGAGTTAATCCTATCATGGGGGCCTTCCCAGCCGTGTTCTCCAACCTTTTTTCCAATTGCAATGCCATAGGATGGTTCAATGCCACTTCGGTCATTGAAGGCGAGAACATTTATCATGAGAATATGTTTGAATAGTAGTTTATGAACTATGCTAAATGAGAGAGGCGGTCCCGCAAACGAGACCGCCTCTCATGTTTAAGGTCTGTGTACTATTACTTCACCACAACCTTTTCCACGAGCACTTGTGTGCCAGAGGTGATGTGCAGGAAGTAGATGCCCTTGGTCATGCCATCTACACTGATTTGTTCAGTGCCTTTGGCATTGCCGTTGGCAACCACCTGACCCATGCTGTTGTACATTGCATAGCTGTACTCGGCATTGCCACCGTTGATGTATAACGTATTGTTGACCGGGATGGGGTAGATGGCAAACTCTGTCTCGAACTCGTCAATACCAAGTTCGGATTTAATCATAATGCACTCAGGAATGCTGAAGCCATCGGCATATTCAGCAACGATGCAATAGGTGTAGTGGAGTTCGGAGAAGACTTCGTCTGTAAATTCGGGTTCTCTCGTTTGTCCAATCTCAATGCCGTTGCGTTTGACGATGTAGTTGACAGCACCTTCAGGCGCATCCCAGGTGAGTTTGATTGTTCCCATGTCCGTTTCGGCAGTGAGGTTTTCGACTGGGCCGTAGGTGTTGGTAGTTTGTCCGCCAGCGCAGTTGCAGTCG
The DNA here is from genome assembly GCA_946185535.1 of uncultured Bacteroidales bacterium. Taxonomy (GTDB): domain Bacteria; phylum Bacteroidota; class Bacteroidia; order Bacteroidales; family F082; genus Limimorpha. The sequence continues at coordinate 15,898 of CAMHJX010000019.1, read as the reverse complement.
AATTCGAACGAGTATGAGCTGCTGGGGCTTGAAGCTTCGCAGATGACATCACCACCCTCATAGCGAATGACAAATGAACACTCGGAAGACCATTGGCCCATGGTCCAGCCTAAAGTGACATGGACGCCGTTGCCAATCTCAATGATATAGTTGTCGGTGAAACCATCTTGGATGGTCAAGTGTTGTGCGGGCGTGCCATCGCTAAAGCTGACGTTTAAGTAGTTGCCATTCCAACCGTCACCGTAAGAGTCGGTGAGTGCGAATACGACGTTGCAGGAATTTCTTAGGGTGAGGTCGCCTTCTGCTGATAGGTCACCATCGGCTTGCATCATAAAGCTCACAGGAATCAGTTCGGTTTCAGGGCAGCTCTCATCGATTTGAATGGTGAACACGCAAGTGCCGATGCCTTCTGGGTCGAGGGTGCCTAACTCAACGCTAGGATTGAGAAGGGTGACATATTCGCTTTCACAGGCGATGGTGGCAACAGCATTGGTAGCCATGTAATGTCCAACGTTCTTGAAATTGGTCACGATGGTTACTGTCTCACCCGGCACGAAGCTGCCTGCCCATTCAGAGTTGGCGTATTCAAGGACGGCCTGTCCAGCAGTGACAAAGACCCTTCCACTCCAGGTTTGTCTGCCATCGGTCATGTTGACATCGATTTGGAAACGGGTTTCGTCCTCGACACCTTCAGAAATGATGAAGCTAAAGGCATTTTGCAGGGTGATAGTATCTTCAGCGTTCAACACATCGAATGTCTCTGTGCCGTCGATGATGCTCAAACGAGGATCGTTGCAGGTTAAGTTGACATTGGTGCTGCCTGCAGTGGGATCGACACCCACATTCTTGAAGCTAAGAGAGAGGCTAGTCTCCACATTGACTGGAGCGAAAGTGGGCGTGTATTCCGTCACAGTGACATAGGGACCTTCGGCAGGAAGGATTTCCATGGCTTGGACTTCAGTCACCTTGTTATAGCCTATGACGGTGAGAGTTGCCGTGCCGACCGTGCTCAACGGTGGGAAGCTGAGGCTGCAAACACCGTCAAAGATGGAACCTGTAGCAATTACTTCTCCGTCCATCATCAAAGTGACGATACCATACGCGGTGTTTTCAGCAGAGACTTCGAGCTCGCTCATGCCGAGCATCAGTACCGATGGTGTGCAAGTGATGTTCATGCTGACAGGATTGTCGGTGCGGACCATCAGGCTCGGGTCACCAAAGAGAATCCAGGTGTTGTGAGTGTCACCTTGGTCATTAGGGTGCATGTCAAGCATATACATGCTGCCGTTCAACGAAGCACCACCGAAAGTGTGGCAGTACTTGTCGTCATGCTTCCATCCGGTGAGGATGTTGACCATTTCGTCTTGACCTGTCATTGGAGGCACCCAAGGTTGTGAAATCCAGCTGAACATACCACCAACAGCTCCGGTAGGACGTCCAGTGGTATTGTTGGTTGCTCTCAGCCATGCTTCTCCGAAGCAGTTTCCATTAAACTCACCATTATTGCATGCAACGGACCAAATGAAAGGCCATTTGTCGTCGTTCACCAACGCGTTGACGTTGCTATTGCTATAGTTGGCAACAGCCCAGCTTGTTTGGGAACCGTGGTTGCAATAGTTGCAGATGCTCTTTCCTGCATTGAAATCGGCACTGATGGCAGTGGCACTGGTGCCGCCACCCACGCCGCTGTACTGTTGCGTGACGTTTTCGTAGGTGTAGTGCATCAAGGTGTCGCGGATGTAATTGATGTGCACATAGTCAGCTTCGCCGCCATTGTGACCATTGCCAGCGCCTTCGTTGGCACCGATTCCGATGCCTTGGTTAAGCCAAGTGAGGCCTTCAGGCATGTCGCGCTCGTAATACAACACTTTCTCGATATGGGTTTCCACATCGTTAATGCTTTGCACCGAGAAACGGCCAGTGAGGACTTCAAGGTAGTAGTCATTACCTTCCAATTGACCAAACCAGTTGTCGGAACGGCCTCCGCTCATCGAATGAGGTGTGAGGTCGGCATAGTCGCCGACAAGGAGGATGAACTCAAGGTTGTGTGCCGGGTCATCGTAGATGCTTCGGATGTAATTCTTGATTTGGTTGTCGTTGTTGCCGCCTGCTTCTGAGATGCTCACGATAGTGGTGGGACGGCCGGATTGGTTCTTCCATTCGACGAAGGGTTGCATGCTTTCCATGTACTGGTCGGGGCAAATGACAAGCATCTCGCCACGGTCCTGAATGAAGTTGTACTTAGAAGTGCTTTCCGTGAAGTTGATGAAACGGTGACTGTAGGCATCCTCCATTTCTGGGGTAATCTTTTGGATGGCCTTGCGGCTCACCTTTTGGTTTACGCCGTTGTCGCTCACTTTGCGCATCTCAATGGTCATGTTGTGATACACGCGAAGGGTCTTCGTCACAGGGTTGTAGGCGAAGGGTCGCACCATGATGTTTTGACCACGGAAGTCGCGGAGGATGTAAGGCGTTTCGAGATAGGCTTGTGCAGCAGGATAGAAAGCATTTTGGTTGTACATCTCGCCGTAGGTGTAAGGCACAGTTTTAGGGTCGATCTGACGGCTGAAATTGCCTTTCGAAGGAGCGATTACAACATTTTGGTAATCCGTAAAGTCGCTCTTGGTGACATTAACCTCCATCTCAGCCAGGTCACCAATTATGGTGGGAACTGGAAATTGTGGAAGATCGGGAGCAGCGGCTTCAAGCATGGAGGCCATCTTTGGGACGGACACAACTTGCTGGACGCCGTTTGGAGTGTTCACCTTGCTCAAATAGAAACCTCCCAATGAGAAGTCGATAACGATTTGCCGTTCGCTGCTCGATACCAACTTAACCTCAGGTTTGGAAGGAGTGCTCTTGCCAAGGCTCGTCCATTGTTGGGCAAATGTCATTGCTGACAAAGCCACAAACACGAGAGAAAAAAGTACTCTTTTCATGTGTGATGAAATTAAAATTGTTGATTGACTTTAAAACTGCAAAAATACAAATCTTTTTCTGTGGTAGCTGATTTTCAGCGGAATTATTTTTCACCTTTAGGTGCTGTTTTTTGTGTACCTTTGCCGCATGATTAAAACGCTAGCTATTTTTCGATAAACTCGATAACTATGGGATTCTTTTTGAAACTGATTTTGACAGGGTTGGGATGGTCGTTTGGCGGCCCATTGGGAGGTATCATCGGTTATGCGATAGGTAGCCTTTTCTCCGGAGGGAGTCCGCGTGTCATCCGTTCCGAAGTGACGGATACTTTTGGCAATACCGAGGAAAAACGCGATTTCAATGTGACTTTGCTCGTGCTTTCAGCAGCAGTTATGAAGGCCGATGGCAATGTGAAACGCTCTGAGCTGGATTATGTGAAACGTTTCTTTTTGCAGAATTTTGGACAGCAACGCGCCGAGAACTACATCAAGATGCTTCGCGAGATATTGCAAAAGGATTACAATATCTATGAAGTGAGCCAACAGGTGGGACGTTACATGGACTATTCCACGCGTCTCCAACTGCTTCATTATCTTTTTGGTATTGCCGAATCGGATGGGGTGGTGTCGCCTCAAGAGTTGAATGTGATCAACACGATTTCGGACTATATGGGTATCACCAACAGCGATTTCGCTTCCGTGAAAGCCATGTTCATCAAGGAAACAGACAGTGCCTATAAGATTCTTGGCATTGAGCCTTCCGCTACTGACGAAGAGGTGAAGAAAGCCTACCGCGAAATGGCCAAGAAGAATCACCCCGACTTGGTGAGCAACCTTGGCGATGAGGTGCGGCAAGCCGCCGAGAAGAAGTTCCAGGAAATCAACGCAGCCTACGAAACCATCAAGAAACAGCGTGGAATTTGATTCTTTTTTACGCAGAAATCGTAGATCAACGAAGTTAATCCGCTGAGTACGCAGAGACTAAAAGTTGAATAATACGCTCTTTCATATAGTTCTGCGTATTCTGCGTGATACAAAAAAAGGTCGCCCACACGGACGACCTTTCTTAATGCATCTCTGCGAGGGTGGTTATTCCACGACAACCTTTTCCATACGCACTTGCGTACCAGTGGTGAGGCGGAGGAAGTAGATGCCCTTAGTCATGTCGTTGACATTGATTTGCGCGTTGCCCGTGGCATTGCCGCTGGCAACTTTTTGTCCCATGCCGTTGAACATCTCGTAGCTGAAATCGGTGTTGCCGCTACTCACATACAAGGTGTTGTTGACGGGGTTGGGATAGATGGCAAATTCAGCTTCATTTTCGATGATGGCATCGAGGAATTCAACGATGACGCAATCAGGCACCGAGACACCTTCAGCATATTCGGCCACAATGCAATAAGTGTAGAAGCCGTCTTTACTGATAATGTTGTCGGTGTAGGTGGTCTCAGTCGTCTGGGCGATTTCGATGCCGTTACGGTAAATGATGTAATTGATGGCACCCTCAGGAGCATTCCAAGCCAAAGTGACGCCTGTCTCGGTGGCTTCAGCTTGCAGATCCTCTACGGGGTCGAAATTGCCAACAGGAGCGCCAACAGCGCAGTTGCAGTCAAAATCGAACGAGTAAGTACCGTTGAGGCTTGATGCTTGGCAAATCACATCGCCATCCTCATAGTGGACAACGAAGGAACACTCGGTAGGCCATTGGCCCATAGTCCAGGTCAGAGTGACATGAACGCCATTGCCGATTTCGATGACATAATTGGCAGAGGATCCGTCTTGAATGGTCAGACTCTGGGCGGGCGTACCATCGCTGAAGCTGACATTCAGGTAGTTGCCGTTCCAACCATCACCGTAAGAGTCGCTGAGTTCGAAGACGACATTGCAGGCGTTCTTTATGACACCAGTACCCTCGGCCATGAGATCGCCATCAGCGTTCAGAGTGAAAGTCAAAGGCAGTTGCTCGGTCATGGGGCAGTCGGCATCGATGGTGACATTGAATACACAAGTGGCGATTCCCGTCGGATCGAGTGTTCCAACTTCAAAGGTGTCGTTTTCAAAGCTGACATAATCACTCATTGAGGCGATGTGAGCGATGGCATTGGTGGCTTTGTAATGTCCAGTATTCTTGAATGAGGCGGTTATTGCGATGGTTTCACCAGGGACGAAACCTCCAGGAGTGGTCAAGCCGTTAAATTCAAGCACTGCTTCGCCAGCGGTGATGACCGTTCTACCTTCCCAAGTATCGTTGCCACAAACAGCAGTAGTGTTGATAGTGAAGCGAGTGCCGTCAGGAACGCCTTCGGCGATGCTGTATCTGAAGCCGCTAATTTGAACGGTAGCTTCGGGTTCAAGGCTTTCGAACGAGCCGGTACCTTCGATAATGGTGAGGTGCTCGTCATTACAACTCAAGGACACCGTGGTAGTGCCATTGGTGGCGGAAGAACCAACATTCTTGAAGGTAATGCTCATTGATGACTCGTCGCCAACATGAACATTGGCAGGCGTGTAGCTGTCAACGGAGACATAAGGACCTTCCAAGGCGGCGGCAGGAACAGTGGCGATATAAGGAATCTTGTCGAGACCAGTCACACAAATGGTGACATCACCACTGGAAGTGACGGGATCAACATCAATTACGATGACACCACTTTCATCAACCAAACCGACACCATGAAGTACGCCGTCCTTGCTGATGGCAACGTATGAACCTGGGTCAGCGCTCACTTCGTATGTAGGCATGCCAATAGGGAAGATGGCCATGTGGCTGACATTGTTGGAGGTAGGAATCACGCGGAAAGGCATGACAGAACCGTCGCCGAGAGCGTGGTAGGCTTGCCAGTAATACTTGTCGGAAACACTGCCTTGGTAACCGTTGGCATGGCTATAGCATACAGCGAGGTTGCCGATGACTGGGATGGCAGAGACGCAATTGTATTCATCATCGTTCCAGATGGCATCATAGCAACCGTATGCAGTCTCTTCGTATGTGGGCATTCGGTTGGTCACGTTGGTGGCACCCACGCCAAAGTAATAGTCCTCCCACCAATAGGTGCTGGGGCAGGAACCAATGTAAGCGTAAGCAGCGGCCATATTGTTGCGGATCATGGCTTCGCCGAAGCAGGTGCCACTGATGCCCCAGTCGGCAGCCTCACAGCAGTTACCCATTGCCAAGAAAGGCATGCCTTCATTGGTCAGGCCATTCACATTGCTAACAGTGAATTGCGGGTCAGCCCAACAATCGTTGCCACCATGAGCTGTGTAGTTCACGAAACCGACACCGGTGTTCAAAGGAGCGTAGCAGCCCGTATAGGGTTGTTGAAGCCAGTTGTAAACATTGTTGAATCCGTGTTCGGCGTTGTAGTAGTACTCCATGGCATATTGGATGGTGGGTTTGCCAACTTTCGGATTCCAGTTGCCGTCCCAACCAGCAATGAGCAACACGTTGCCGAGATAGCTGATGTCGCGCATAGGAGTTTCGAATTGCAGCTTCTCGTACCAAAGCGTCTTGGTGATGATGTTCGTCATTTGTTGGACATTTTCAGCACACATACGGCTGTGGTAGATGTCCGGGAAATCATCGTTGTCAACACTCATGTATTGCAAGTCGGTGACGCAGTGGGTCTCGCTACCCGTACCGCTGGCGGCTACTTGGTTCTTGTCACCGAAGATGATGACGAAGGTAGGAGCGTCTTCGGCATATTTGCCTTGGATGAAGCTGCGGATAGCAGAGGCTGTAGTGCCAATTTGGTCGGTGTAGTTCACGTCCATATAGAAGCCCTTCATGGTCTTCCATGCAATCCATTCCTGCATGCATTCTTCGAACATACGGTCAGCGATGACGAGCATCTTCACAGGAGCTTGCCAAAGGTCAGGATGCTGGTCGTACACATCGTCGCGCCAGTTGAACATGGCCTTGTAAACGGAGGCGAAATAGGGGCTGAATGTGCGGGCAAATTCGTTGTAGGCAGCGGATTTGTCGTAGTCGTCGTAGCGCACTTCAATCTCTATGTTGTTGAATACACGAATGCTGTTAGTGGAGGGGTTGTACTGCACAGGGTTGATGGTTAGTGAACCGACTTGGATGCCGCGCATGGTACCTTTAATCTCCATGGTGGCGATGGGACGCTCGTTGAACGATTTGGCAGCGTAAGCTTTCTCGTTGTAAACGAACTTCACATCCTCGGGCTTCTGATTCTTGCGAACAGAAGGTTGCTGAGGCATGACAGTTTTAATGTTGTAGTCAGCGAGGCTGTAAGTAGTAGTGCTGTAGCTCTTTACTTCCAAAGAGGCAATCTTTGCACCGTAAGGAACAGAAATCAGTTGGTGAGCGGCAGGAAGCGAAGGGTCGCCTACATTGCCGGAAGGATAGGTACCTTCGATGGTGATGTTGGAGAAAACACCTTTTTCGGTGGTGACTTCAGTGGCGTCGATGCTGCTGAAGGAAAAAGAGGCTGTGAAGCCTTCGTCAGTCACGTTGGCACAGCTTTGTGCCGACTTGGCCACGCCGAGTTCAATGTGCTGAGCCATTGCTTGCGTGCCAAACAACAATCCAATCATCAGGAATGCTGCGGTGAGTAAACCAAATTTCTTCATTGTTTGGATTTAATTAGTTGATATTTAATTAGTTGATTAATTCCTGCAAAAAGGAAGTTTCGAAACGACAAAATTAGGAATAATTCCGTAGAAATCGTACGGAAATACCTCAAAAAAGTTACAGATGCTTCAAAAAAAAGTTGAATTGGCTTATTTGCCTTTTAAGATGCGTTTGTATTCCTTTTCATTGCCAAGTACTTCCATGGCTTTCTTTATGCCTGGATCAGTTTGGGCCATCACTTGATAATATTGCTGTGTCTCCCAAACGTTTCGGGCAATCAAAGCCTTCATTTGCAAGAGGAGAAACTTCTCGGAATGGGCAAACTGCTCGTCGTTCCATTCCACCTTGGCTTCTTCTGCGGCTTTCTTCAACCCATCGATGAGGTCACTGCCAATAATGAACGACTTGTTGAAGTGTTCAAAATCACCATATTGAGCCTTGATTTCATCGCGGTGCTTCAGACCGTAGTCGGTGGTGAAACGGTTCAAGGCACCCTTGCGGACGAGGTTAGTGTAGAGTTTGCTATTGTATGCCGTGTCGGCAGGGATGAAGAGGTCGGGCATGATGCCTCCGCCTCCATAAACTGTGCGCCCGCCATCAGTCTTGTATTTCAGCGAATCGGGGAAGTGGATGCTGTCGGCATGGAAATATTCGCCGTGCTTAAGGCGTTTTTCCATTTCTTTGGCGTAGTCTTCAACACCTTTTTCGTATGGGCGTTGGATGCAGCGTCCCGAAGGCGTGTGGTAACGCGAAGTGGTGAGACGGATTTGCGAGCCATCAGGCAGATTGAAAGGTCTTTGAACCAAACCTTTGCCAAATGAACGCCTACCTATCACGATGCCGCGGTCATGATCTTGGATGGCTCCCGAGAGGATTTCGCTGGCCGAGGCAGAGCCTTCGTCGATGAGGACGACCAGCTTGCCTGTGGTATAGAGCCCGTTTTTGGTACAGCGCCATTCTTGATAGGGTGAGTGGATGCCTTCTGTGAATACGACGAGTTGGTTCTCGGTAAGGAATTGGTCTACCAAGTCAATAGCGGTGTTGAGGTAGCCACCCGTGTTGCCACGGAGGTCGAAGATGAGCGATTCCATGCCTTGGGCTTGTAGCTTGTTGAAGGCTTCCTTGAACTCTTGTGTCGACTCTTGTGCGAAACGGTCGAGTTTGATATAGCCGACATGCTTGTCGAGCATGTACGAGGCGTTGATGCTGTTCAGCGGGATTTTGTCGCGGATGATTTCGAAATCAAGGAGTTCTTTGTCGTTGCCGCGTTTCACACTCACAGTGACCTTTGTGCCTTTCTTGCCGCGCAAACGTTTCTGAACATATTCGCTGTCAATCTTTTTGCCAAAGGCATCTTCACCATCGATTTTGATGAACTGGTCGCCGGCCATAATGCCCACTTTTTCGGATGGGCCACCAGCCGTTGGACTAATGACGGTAATGGTGTCACGAATGAGTTGGTAGGTCACGCCGATGCCCTCGAAGCTACCCACAAGTGGCTCGTTGGCTTTCTCCACATCCTTCTTGGAGATGTAAGCCGAATGGGGGTCGAGCTCCTTCAGCGCGGCGATGATGGCGTCTTCCGTCACCTTGTCTATATTGGCCGTGTCGACATAAAAATTCTCAATGAGATAAAGCGTCGTGGCCAGTTTTTGGGAATTCATCTGCCCCTTGGTTTGAGGCTTCTGTGGTTGGTTTTGGGCCGTTGCTGCCAAGGCAAAGAGGCAAGCCGTGGCTAATAAGAATGTTTTCAGGAATTTCATAGGCCGAGTTTTTTGGCCTGCAAAGTTACACAACTTTTTCTATCACATTCTCTGATTGCGACGTAATTGATTTGATAAGTTTTACTGCAACCTGAAATTGACAGGTAAGGTGTAAGTCACCCTGACTTTCTTTCCGAATGCCTCTCCGGGAATCCAGTTCGGCATCATTTTGACTACACGGACGGCTTCTTCGCTGCAACCTCCGCCCACGCCTTTAGCAACTTCAATATTGGTTATCTTACCATCGGGCTCGACAACGAAACTGACATAGACAGTGCCGCTGTAGCCGTCTTCTCTGGCTCGTTGTGGATAACGTATATTCATGGCGAGGAATTCGTACATCTTAAATTCACCCCCAGGAAAAGACGGCATTTTTTCTACATTGTTATAAATGGTTGTGTCAATACCAGGTGCTGCAATCTCTTTTACGGTAGTCAAAGCAACGGAGTCACTTTCGTGTTGGGCATGTGCATAGGAAAGACAAGCCGTGAGCAATAATAAGCATGCGAATAATGATTTTATATTCATTTGTTTTGTATTTTGTGTTAACGTTGCAAAACGTAACGTGTTTTTTTCTGATATATAATGTTATTGTCTCAAAATCTCAAAAGTATTATCCTCATTCAACTTGATGATGGTCGAGCTTTTGGGCTTGCAGAAGCTGTCGTGATAGAGTTGCACCACGTAATCGACCTCGTTTTTGATTTCATCGCAGATGTCGCTGAAAATCATCGATGAAGGTTGCCCGGTTAGGTTGGCCGAGGTGGAGGTGATGGGCTTCCCGAGGCGACGAATGACTTCCTTGCAGAAGTCGTTGTCAACCACGCGGATGCAGATGCTCTTGTCGTCGGAAACGGCCTTGGCCAAGTTCTTGCTTTCGGGATAGATGATGCTCAGCGGACTTTTGGCACCCTTGATCAGGTCGTAGGCGATGGCGGGCACGTTAACCACATAATCTTGAAGCCTTTCCACCGAATCGACGAGGATGATGAGGCTCTTGTTGAGTGGCCTCTGCTTGACGGCATACACGCGCAGGCAGGCCTTGTTGTTGGTGGCGTCGCAACCCACGCCCCAGATGGTGTCGGTAGGGTAGAGGATGGTCTTTCCGGCTTTCAACGCCGCCACAGTGCGTTCCACTTCTTGTTCAAATGCTTCTTCCATAATGCTTATTTGTTTTGTTTCATTTTCTCTCTTAACAGATTGTATTTATGCCTATTAGCCTGCATCATCGTGCGGCAGATGCTGAATCCCGTCTTGCCGTAGAGGAAACCGCCTTTTATTATATAGGTGCGAATGAAGTTGATGCTCGGGCTGAATAGCCATGGCAGGATGCCTGTTTTCTTGCCGCGTTCGTAGTACGACTGCGCGCCCAGCTCAGCGAAATGGAACTGCTGCTTGCGGAAGGCTTCGGGCGTGTCCCAGGAATAGTGCAGCAGGTCGCCGTGCAACAGGGTTTTCTTCGGTGTTGCCTTGTAGTTCAGCCATTCGTGGATGATGCCTTCCCACTCGGCGAAGCCGCGTCGCCAGATGCGTATCTTGGTCTCGGGATAAAGCCCGCAGCCCTTCACCCATTGGCCGCAATAGTTGTTGAGACGGTTCATGGCAAAGACCTCGTTTTCGGCAATATCCTTGTCTTTCAGTGCTTTGATAGACTGTTTCAGTTCGTCCGAGAGGGCTTCATCGGCATCGATGCTGAAGATGAGGTCGCAGGTGGCGAGTTCGTCGGCGAGGTTTTTCTGGTCGGAGTAGCCGAGCCAGTCCTGGGTGAAAAACTTCACGCCGTAGCGGTCGCAGATGGCCTCGGTCGCATCAGTGGAATGCGAGTCAACGACGATAATCTCGTCGGCAATATCCTTAACGGAGTCAAGGCATTGCGCGATTTTCTGCTCTTCGTTGAAGGTGATGATGACGACCGAGAGGGTGTTCATGCGTTCAAAATTTCCGCAAAAGTAGGCTTTTTTTCTTATTTTTGTGGACTTTTCGTGAGACTTTATGTCCGAGCATTGGGAAATATACGCTGACTGGAATCCATGGCACGGTTGCACCAAGATAAGTCCTGGGTGTAAGTATTGCTATGTGTATCGCCAGGATGAGATGTACGGCAGCGAGATATCGAGCAGCGAATGCAGAAAGACGGGCAACTTCAACCTCCCCATGAAGAGGAAGCGCGACAAGTCGTGGAAGATTGAAAGCGGCAAACTGGTGTTTACCTGTTTTACCTCCGATTTTCTTCTAAAAGATGCGGACGAATGGCGGTCGGAATGTTGGCAGATGATGAAGCAGCGGAGCGACCTTTGGTTTTTCTTTTTCACCAAGCGCATCGATCGTTTCATGGAGTGCGTACCCGACGACTGGGGCGATGGCTATGACAATGTCATCGTGGGTTGTACGGTGGAGAATCAGGAGATGGCGGATTGTCGTTTGCCCATTTTCTTGTCGCTCCCCATCAAACACAAGAGCATTATTGCATCCCCGCTGATTACAGCCATGGATATTACCCCTTATCTCGATGAAACGATAGAGGAAGTGTCGGTAGGCGGTGAGTCGGGGGCTGAGGCAAGACCATGCAACTACGATTGGATACTTGCCCTTCGCGAGCAGTGTATCGCCAAAAATGTCGCCTTTCGCTTTCATCAAACGGGTGCCCATTTCATCAAGGATGGAAAGATGTTTTATGTGCCACGGTGCTACCAGTTGAGTCAGGCCCATAAGGCAAACATTGACTACAAGGTAGGCAAATACCTTGTGCCCGCGACGGTGAAGTTTGAATGGAAAGACAGCGATTATCACGATTGACTAATGATTGTACCATTGACAGCCTGAAAGCAAATAATCTTTTGGCGTTCCGTGGAGCAAGTTGTTGCATTTTATCGAATATAATCGATGAAAACAATGTATTTTTGTCGATTATAAACGATAAAAAGTACCTGCTTTGTTCAATAAATTTGTACTTTTGTCGCAAAACGGAGTAATATTATGGAATTAAAAATTAGTGTAATTGACTCTAGCATTTCTTGGGAGAAAAGCGTATCAAAAAGGCAAGCGATAAAAGAAGTGTCGGAGGCGGCAAACAATTTGGTCGCATCAAATGATTATGGTGAATCTATTGAAAAGATGCTTGTTGGACTTATCGTTGTTGAACCTGTATATGATGATTTTTCTAAACCTCGTCGGCCTCGATATGCGGAGCACAAGGAAACAATGGCTTTTGGGTCCATTCCGATTGTCAGCCATAAGACATTGGAAATAGAAATCAAATTGAATTATGAGAAGGTGTTGGCGGCAAAAGACGAGGAAGTAAAAAGAATAGTTGCTTCAGAGGTTCTCGATACCTTTCAGAATTTGAAAGTGCCAAAAAAAAGTGACTGATTTTGACAAAGACCGTTTTATGGCTGATATAGACGGGTTATTTCGTCAGATGTTTTTGAAATGAAAATGTATCTATAGACGAAGAAGTCGGAGAGGTAAGAAAGATTTGGAGATTTTTTCTTACTTTTGCAGCATAAACACAAAAGTGAACAATATGACAACAATAACGTTAAGCTATAATGAGCGCAACAAGACAGCACAGGCTGTCGTCAAGTTTATAGAGAGTCTTGGAATTTTCAAGATTCTGAAGGACGACGAGCCTAATGCAACAACAATAAAGGCTATTGAGGAGGTAAAGTCTGGGAAAACCTATAAGGCATCGAACTTGCAGGATATGTTGAACTATCTCAGAAACTGACCCATGTACAACCTCGAATCGTCAACCCAATTCAAGAAGGACTACAAGGCACTTTCTGCTTCTGACACAAAACTTCTAGAGACAGCTTTAGGTATTCTTGCAACAACTGGCACATTGCCATACGATCCGTATCTGACACATCCGCTTAAAGGCAAGTACAAGGATAATTTGGAAGCCCATCTTCGCCCCGATATGCTTCTGATTTGGTTTGAAAAAAGCGGTGACACCATCAAACTTGTCCGTGTAGGGTCACATTCCAAGCTTTTCAAGAAGTGAGGCTTTTTTGCAATACATATTTGAGCCCTAAATGAATATCGGAATCCCAATATGGATGTTGGCTTTATCGCTGTTGGCTGGTCTGGCGGCGACTACAGTGTTGTATTTCCGAAACAAGAAGCAACACTATGGCAAAGCCTTGAATGTCATTTTGTTTGCGCTACGAACCTTAATAGTCGGATTGGTGGTGTTGCTGCTTTTCAACCCGCTGATAAGGCAGAAATTCAGTTCGGTGGAGACGCCTACGATTATTCTTGCCCACGATAATTCTTCATCTGTCGTCCTTTGCAAGGATTCGGTGTATTACAAAAAGGATTACCAGACCCAATTTGAGCAGTTTAGGAAAGACTTGAGCGCTGATTTTCAAGTTGATGAATACCTTTTTGGTGAGGAAGTCCGTGATTTCGAGCAACTCGATTTCTCCGACCAACTGACGGACTTGTCGTCGCTTATAAAGACCTTGGACAGAAGATATTACAAGCGCAATGTGGGCGCAGTGCTGCTCTTCTCCGATGGCATCTACAACCGTGGCTTCGAACCGGAGTTGGTGGCGGAGAACTTCCCGTTCCCCATCCATACTGTGGTTTTAGGCGACACGGTGTCCTATCCCGACCTCGCCATCCGCAACGTGCATTATAATAAGGTGGTGTCGCTCGGTGCGACATTCCCCATCCGCATAACAGTGGCTGCCCGCGACTTGGCCGGTCGCAAGGCCCAACTGACCCTCAAGGAAAGCGGTCGCCTCATCGAGAAGCGCGACATCGAGATTCCCTCCAATCGCTTTTCCAAGGAAATCGACTTCATGCTTGATGCCACCAAGAAAGGCGTGATGGCCATCGACATTGAGGTGAGCGGTATCGCCGAGGAGGAACAACTGCTCAATAATGTGCGGCATATCTATGTCGAGGTGCTCGACCAGAAATACAAACTGCTCTGTGTGGCAGCCTCGCCACATCCCGACTTGGGTGCGTTGCGCAGTGTGCTCAACGACAACTATGAGGTTGACTTCTGCTTTGGCAAGGAGAACTTGCCCGAGTTCAGCAATTACGACCTGGTTATCCTGCATCAGGTACCCTCGGCGCGAACGGATTTCAATGCCTTGAAGACACAGTTGGACAAGAATGTGAAATTGCCCGTATTCTTCATCGTTGGCAACGACACCGACCGCGATATGTTAAGCAAGTTGCAGAATGTCTTTGCCTTGCATTCTGGCGCGACCAACACCCTGATGGATGTCAAGGCGCACCAAAACACGGCCTTTTCGACCTTCACCTTCGATGCGAAGTCGGAGCAACTCATCGCGAAATACCCGCCTTTGGCCTTGCCACATCTGGAAATCAGCACTTTGAAATCGCACGACGACCTGTTGCTACAAGAGGTGATGGGCATCAAGTCGGGACTGCCATTGTTGAGCTTTGCCAATGATGGGCGTAAGATGGCCTTCTTGTATGGTACTAACATTTGGCGTTGGAGGCTGTATGAGTATTACCAAAACAAGAACCACGATGTGTTTGACGAGATGTTCTCCAAGACGCTGAAATATTTGTTGCTGTCGGCCAACGATGGCTCGGCCATCTATGCCAAGGAGACCTACTACAGCAACGAGCCTGTCATCATCACCGCCGAGTTGCGCAACCCGAACAACGAACTCGTGACCGACCCCGACTTGACGATTCAAATCGAGAATAAACTGACAGGCGAGACCTACGACTACACCTTCTCGAAGCGCGACCACGACTATGAACTGAACGCAGGCCTACTACCCGAAGGCTTGTATACATATAAGGTACAAGCGCAGATGGGCGAGCGCAAGATCAATGTGAACGGCACCTTCAGCGTGGTGGCCATCGGCATTGAGGCTCAGCAGCTTACCGCCGACATCGACCGGATGCGCACCATTGCTCGTCTGACCAACGGAAACTGCTATACCGCTCGCGAGTTGCAGCAACTTTTTGCCGACTTGCACAATGATTCGCGCATCACCTCCGTTGAACACCATGAGAGCCGCTTCGAGGACCTGATTCACTCCAAGTGGATCTTCTTCGTGCTTATTGGCTTGGCCGCAATAGAGTGGTTGCTACGGAAAATGTTTGGATCATATTGAATGCTGAATTATGAATGCTGAATGCTGAATTGGGAATTTTGAATTTTTAAATCTTTGAATCTTAAATCTTTAAATACAAATACACTATGAAAATCCAAGATCAAGCTGTCGTCACGATGACCTACGTCCTGCGTGAAAACGACGAAAACGGTCCCATCCTTCAGGAGACCACGAAAGAGAACCCCTTTGTTGCCATCTTTGGCATGCATCAACTGTTACCCAAGTTCGAGGAGAACCTTATGGGCAAAGAGCCTGGCGACCATTATGCCTTCCACCTGACCCCCGAAGAGGGTTACGGTGAGCGCGATGAGGCCTATGTGATGGACCTCGACAAGAGCATGTTTATGAAGAACGATGTGCTGATGGACATGGTGAAAGTCGGTGCCCAGCTGATGATGCAGACCTCCGACGGTCGCCCGATCATGGGCCTTGTCCGTGAGATTGGCGACAAGCACGTGAAGATGGACTTCAACCACGACATGGCGGGCAAGCACCTCCATTTCTCGGGCGAGA
>CAMHJX010000018.1 GCA_946185535.1 uncultured Bacteroidales bacterium | reverse complement strand
CTCATAGCCTTTTTTGTTCACTGCTTTTGCTTGCATACTGTGTTTGTGTTTTACGTTTTCGCCAGCAGACACCCTATGCCGACCGTTATTGCAACTGATCTCGAAAACACAAAAAGAAAAGCGGGGTATCTTTGCCTCTGTCCGTCTGAACTATTAGGTCGTAGGATTACCTCTCAAATAAACGAACAGAAATGATACCCACGCTGTCGGCATATACATTAAACCCGAAAAGTGTGCTTGAGGCGGTTCAAGCCTCAGCACACCAACGGGAGTATGATACCTACCCGTGGCATCCACCTCTGCAATGTTCCTGATTTGGGGTTATTGAGTTTCCTACGTTCAATAGTTCCAAAAACAAAGCGTCAGCAAACGCCTTCTTTCTATGTCATCCCCACCCGCTCACCCAAACGTGGGTTGGTGGATAAGGATGCGGCAAAGATAGGAATAATTTGTATTGGAAAAGGGAAAACAAGAAAAATTTTACAAAATCCGCCCAGTATGAGACAGTATCATCTCATCCAACGTCACCATCGCTGCCAAAGCCTCCACCAGCACCAAAGCACGCGGCAAAGCGCACACATCGTGTCGCCCTTCAATGGCAATTTCGCATGGCTCCCCTGCCCTATTCACAGTTTGCTGAGGTCGGGCGACGCTTGGTATCGGCTTGAAGGCCACACGAAAAACGATATCATTGCCATTGCTGATGCCGCCCTGGATGCCGCCCGAGTGGTTGGTCAAAGTGGAAATCTTGACACGAGACTCGAGACTGCGGGACTCGGGACATACTTCGCGTCTCGCGTCCCCTAGTCCCGCGTCCTTAATATTAATAAAGGTATCATTGGCCTCCGAGCCTTTCATCTTGGCCAAGGCGAAGCCATCACCCACTTCAAAGCCCTTCACGGCAGGTAGGCTGAACATGGCATGGGCCAACTCCGCCGAGAACTTACCGAACATCGGTTCACCCAAACCAACTGGTACACCCGTGATGCGACATTCAACGATGCCACCCACCGTATCGCCTTCTTTGCGAGCCTGTTCCGCATCACCCATGAATACCGTTTCGGCTTTTATCACAATGGATTTTTCGGCAAGGATCTGTTTGGCGATGGCACCTGCCACCACGATGGGTAAAGTCGTTCTTGCCGAGGCCCTGCCACCACCGCGCCAGTCGCGAAAACCGTATTTCTGCTCGTAGGTGAAATCGGCGTGCGAGGGTCGATAGACATCTTTCAAAACCTCGTAGTCATCTGGTTTGCAGCCCTCATTGCGCACCATAAAGGCAATAGGCGTGCCCAAAGTGACGCCATCGAGCAAACCCGAGAGCCACTCGATTTGGTCTGTTTCTTTGCGTTGCGAAGCTGTTGAGGATTGTGCCGTCTTGCGCCTTTGCAGTTCGCTGTCAATGAAATCGAAATCCAGTTTCAGCTGCGACGGGCAGCCATCGATGACGCCACCGATAGCTGTGCCGTGCGACTCGCCGAAGGTGGTGAGCCTGAAGATGTGACCAATAGTATTCATGGGGCAAAATTACAAATAATCGACAGAATTTTGTATTTTTGCAGCCGCAATGGACAAAAAGAGCACAAATAACAACATCAAGATAAAGAACAAGCGCGCCACGTTCGAGTATTTCCTCGTGGAGACGCTGACGGCAGGCATCGTGCTGACAGGGACGGAAATCAAGTCCATCCGTGGCGGCAAAGCAAGTCTGGCGGATTCGTATTGCAGCTTCAAGGGCAACGAGCTGTTTGTCATTGGCATGCACATCGCCGAATATGCGCAAGGCACCTACAACAACCACGACCCCAAGCGCGACCGCAAGCTGCTCCTCAATGCCCGTGAATTACGCAAGTTGAAGAACAAAGTGCAGGAGAAAGGCTTCACCATCGTGCCTGTCGTGCTGTTTATCAACGAGAACGGCCTAGCCAAATTAGACATTGCCTTGGCGCGAGGCAAACACTATTACGACAAGCGCGAAACCTTGAAAACCAAGGACTCCAAGCGGGAGTTGGAACGAATGGATAGGTATTAGAAGCAATATCCCACACGAATTGAAATGGGCGAACCATAAGGTGTTCCCCATGCCTCTGTTTCCAAGTTGCCCCAACTGAGGTTGTAAAGCACCATGAAATAGACAAAGCTACCGTTGTAGGAATATTGCCGATAACCGCCACCCACAAAGACACTGTTGAACCATCGAGAAGAAACCGTTTCATGGTTCCATCTTGAGAAGCCATACATCACTTCATCCTCGACATGTAAAAACAATCCCTTGTAAACCTGGAAGTTGGTATAGGGTGCCACCCCAAAATAATGGCCATATTCGTTGCCATAGTATCGGTCGAAAGCGCAAGTCAAGTCATATATGCCACGCAGACCCACTTCCCAGGGACTAAAGACACGGTAACCGATTTGTGGAGCTACGGACAAACTAAGATATGAGCCCGACATGCCGAAACCGAAATTGCCACCATAAATCATCCTCCCTTTCATATCCGGCACATCGGGAAGGAACTGCGCCGAGGCCTTGCCAGCAAAGCCGAAAAGCATCAAACAAAGCGATGCGATGATTGAAAAACGTTTCATAGTCACGATATTTTCTGCAAAAATACAATAAAATCCATTTCCGCCCGTATCCAATAAAAGTTTATCTTTGCGATTTTAAACTCTGTTATGAAAATTCGGCATATCTTACTCATAATCATCCTGTTCCTATTGGCATTGGGAGGCTATTCATGCAAGAAAAGTAACCAAATCAATCCAGATTCCGGTTTGAAACTTGCTTTTTCGGCAGATACGGTGCTTTTCGACACGGTCTTCACTTCTTTGGGCTCAGCCACACATGAACTGAAAATCTATAACACGCATAGCGATGACCTGAAAATCAGCTCCATACGCCTTGTCGGAGGCGAAGGTTCCCCTTTCCGCTTCAACCTTGACGGCGAGAGTGCCATTGAGATTTACGACAAAGTCATCCCTGCCGAGGACAGCCTTTTCTCCTTCCTGCGCGTCACCATCAACCCGAACGACCTCAATTCGCCTTTCGTGGTAGAAGATGAGCTGGAGTTTATCACCAACGGCAACACGCAGACCATCAAATTGTTGGCTTGGGGACAAAATGCCAATTACATCGTCGCTGACAAAGTGGTGAACATCGGTGGTACGCCCTATCCCTACCACATCGTCGCCGACAGCCTTCAGACCACAGTTTGGACTTCGGAACGGCCCTATGTCATCTATGGTTATGCCCTCATCAACAGTTACGGTACTTTGAGAATTGAAAAAGGCACGCAAATCTATTGCCACCAAGGTGGCGGTATCCTTTCGTGGAGTGACGGCCAACTCATCATCGACGGTACCGCTGAGGAGCCCGTCATCGTCCAAGGCGACCGTTTGGAAGCTTATTACAACAACACCCCAGGACAATGGGAGCAGATCCTGATGATGGACGGTCGCGCCGGCGCTGACCATCGCATCAGCCACGCCATCATCCGCAACGGCACCATCGGCATTAACTGTCAATCGGTACTGAAAGCCACGGAGTGCGCCTTGCGCATCGACAACACCGTTGTTGAAAACCAAAGCGGCTACGGCCTGTTTTCCATCCTCTATGCCGTTGAGGCCAAGAACTTCGTCATCGCCAACTGTGGCTTTGCCAACCTCTGGGCTTTCGGCGGAGACTACCGCTTTGTGCACGGCACCATAGCCAACTATTGGAATGCCAACGAGCACAACAACAACGAAAACGCCGTTTCGGTGGCCAACTACGCCCTCGACGGCAACAACCAGCCCTTCTATTACCCATTCCGCATGGAAATGGACAATTGCATCATCTACGGCAAGCAAAAAGATGAATTCAAGGGCGTATTTGGTCCCGAGGCGGACTCCATCTACACCTTCGACCACTGCCTCATCAAATCGGAGAAATACAATGGCACGATGCCGGGCTTCAGCCATTGCCTCTTCAACCTCGAGCCTTTCTTTGCCGACCCGATAAAGCCCGACTGCCACATCGACAGCATCGCCTCGCCTGTCATCGGCATGGGCAACCCGCTGTTTGGCAACGAAGTACCCTACGATTTGGATGGTGTTTCAAGGATTGGCACGCCGGATATGGGGGCGTATCAGTATGTGGATAGATAAAAATGATTCGATGAGGTTTGAGACGCATGCAATGCGTCTCTACAGATCAATAAACAGCCTTAACCTTTAGGGTCTTCTTATTCCCTACTCCGTCGGTCACCACGACCTTTACGTTGTTGGTGCCTTTTTTCATCTTCTCGTCGAATTCGTAATAGAGCAGGTTGTTCTTGGCGTCGTATTGGCCCAGCACCCACACATCATCCAGATAGATGTCGTAGGTCTCGATGCCCGTCATGTCATCGGAAATCTTGAAACGCAACGACTTGAGTGCCTTCACCGATTGTCCGTCCTTAAAATTGGAGGCTTTAACCGTCGGTGCCACCGAGTCGACCTTAATGGTGTATTCGCCCATAGTGTAGGTCTTCACCTCCATCCAGCCGTTTTTCATCTTACCGCCGAGAGAGGAAACCCTACCATTATTGTCGATGCTGGCGATATACAGTTTGGAATTGTTGGCCCATTTCTCTTCGGGACGGATTCGCAATGTGAACTTCTTGAAAGTGGTCATCCCCTCATCACCGAAGCGGTAAATGCGTGAACAGCAGCCCGCTTCATCGCGCTGACCCGTCTGGATCCACTCATCGCGGAAGAGCGTACCTTCCTCCATGGCAACATTGAAATCATCAATGGTAATATTGTTGTTGAGTGAGCCGTCGGATTTCACAAAATACTCACTGCGCCGGCGCACAGGTCGTTCCACTTCAACGGGAGCTACACCCACCAACTTAAAAGAAGCTGTTGTGCTATTACCCACATAATCAGAGATTTTGAAGCAAACATTCACCGTATCGCCTTCACGCACTGTCACTGTACCGTTTCTCTTCTTGATCATTCGGAGGTTGTTGTTGGAATCCGTCTCAGTGCGAACATAACTCGTCTTTTTCTCCTTATAATGGCGATAGTCGAGCAGACTGTTCACATAGCGTTGCTCATTATAGGAGAAACGGTCAGCCTCAACTTGAAAAGCCAGTGCGTCGTCGAGATAAAGCTCATAAAAATACGGGCCATCCTTATTCGTCGATGTGCCAACCAAGTCGTAGGTGCATATCCCAAACGACAACTCGCCATTGCCATAGACATACACTTTATCTTTAAGGCCATACTGTCCATTATTGCCCTCAACCACAGAGAAATACACAGGATTGGCACCGCCTTCCAAAGTGGATTCATCACCCAAAGGATAAACCGAAATGCCTCTAACGAGGGGCCGCTTGTTATCTTCAATCTTGTAGCCGAAAAACATGGGGTTGACAGGCCGTTCGTTGGCATCACGAATCTCGAAATGCAAGTGCGGTCCGCCCGAACCGCCAGAGTTGCCCGAATAGGCAATCACATCGCCCTTTTTCACTGGGAATTGGTCCTTTTCGGGATAGATCTGCGAAGTGTATTTCTTGTTCTTGTACTGGTATTGCTTCACATATTTGGCAATCTCACCCTTGAAACGCTGCAAGTGGGCATAAACAGTAGTATAGCCATCATTATGCGTGACATACAGCACATTACCATAACCGTAGGGCGACACGCCGATGCGGCTGACATAGCCATCGGCCACGGCGTAAACTTTCTTTCCTTCCACACCTTGGGTCTTGATGTCGAGACCAGCGTGAAGATGGTTGGGACGAAGCTCGCCAAAAGTAGCGGAGAGTTGAATCGGGAAGTCAACTGGCTGGCCATATTTCGGATAAGTCTGGGCCATAACACCCACAAAGGCCGTCAATGCCAACAAAACCAATAAAGAACGCATTATTTTCATCATAGTAAACTCGATTATTTTTTATTGGGCAAAGATACAGCTTTTTTCCTATTTTTGCAACGGTTTTAGAAACAAAACAATGCGCCGTCAAACGAGAAAAGAGAAAATCCAGGCTTGGCTTTCGTCGCCTTATATGCTTTTGGCTTACAGACTGTTGGCCACCTTGATAGCGCTCAGCATCAGCCGCTGGATGCTTTACCTTTTCAACGTCCAGTTTTTCCACCAGCTGGATTTGGGTCAGGCGTTGGCACTCTATTTCAATGGCATGAGGTTCGACTTACCTATTGTATTTGGAATCAATATCTTAACCATCGTTTTCTATTGTTTGCCCTCACGCATCATCTACAACGAAAAACTGCAAGGCTTCGTTGACATCGTCTATATTATCACCAATGCCGTTGCCATCTTCCTGAATTTCTTGGACATCGTATGCTTCCATTTCTTTGGGAAGCACCTCACCATGGACTTCATCAAGGTGTTGTTCCATTCAGATGAAGTGTCGTTTGGCGTGGTCAGGCAAGTCTTTTTCGACTACTGGTATCTGTTGGTTATTTTCATTCTCTTTGTGCTGATTATCATTGTAGTAGCCCAACACACCAAGCTACAAAAGCCACAAAAGGAAGAAAAACCTCATTGGCAATTGCGACAAACAATCAGTCTGGTTGTCATGCTTTTGCTTACAGTCATCGCTGGTCACGGGGGAATCCAAGCCAAACCCATTTCGGTGGAAACCGCCATGGAATACACCGACCCACAAAATGCACCCATTTTGCTCAACACACCGTTTTGCCTCGTCACCACTCATGAAACCGAACTGAAAGAACGCGATGGGCAATACGAAAGAGACTTCTCCCCCATCCATTATGACTTGAGAGCCAACCGCTTCATCGGAAGCGACAGCCTTAGAGTTGACAGTATTCCCAGCAATGTGGTTGTCATCATACTGAAAAACATCGGACAAGAGATGGTGGGCTACTACAGCCGCGACCGTCGTTCGGAACTCACGCCTTTCCTCGACTCACTCTTAGGCCAAAGCCTCACCTTCAACGGTATGTCGAACAGTCGGAGGAGTCTGGAGGTGCTTCCTGCCATCTTGGCCAGCATCCCTTCGATGATGGAATACGACTTCGTGAGGTCGCCTTATGCCGACAACGACTTCGATGCCTACTGCCAACACCTGCAAAAGCGGGGCTACAACACCATCTTCATGCATGGCGGCAAGAACGGGATGCTAGGCTTCGACGAGTTTTCGCGCCGAGCGGGATTCAGCAAATATTTCGGCCGCACCGAATATGGTGACGACAGCGATTACGACGGCCAATGGGGCATCTACGACGGTCCTTTCCTGCAATATGCCGCCAAGACCCTGAACCGCGTGGACAAGCCCTTCGCCACGGCAATTTACACCCTCTCGTCGCGTTATCCCTACACAGTCCCCAAAGAGTTTGTACTACCTCAGGAAAGCTATTTCTGGACGGGCTTCGAGAAAACCGTATACTATGTCGACCACTCCTTAAAGGACTTCTTCACGACGGTCTCGCAAATGCCTTGGTTCGAAAACACCCTGTTTGTCATCACGGCCGACTATTCCAACAACGAGCATTTCCAACCCGAATACAGCAATGTTTGGGGCATGTACTCCATTCCTATCGCCTTCTATTATCCTAAGAAAATCAAGCCGTTGAAAAACGAAGAAATTGCCCAACAGATTGATCTTGGGCCTTCCATCCTTTCCGCACTTGAAGTTAACGATACACTGTTTTCCTTCGGGCGAAACCTGTTCGACACCCTCAGCGAGCCCTCGTTTGTCAGCTACTACAACCTGACCTACCAATATTGCGACGGCACCTATCTGGTACAATCGGATGGCGAACATCCTTTCGGCATCTTCAAGCCCGTCAGCGACTCACTCCTAAGCGACAACCTTGTCGATAGGCTGCAATGCCCCGACGTTTACGACAAGCTTTACAAATTCCTACAGGAATACAATAGCAGAATGATTAACAACAAATTATTTATGACACAAGATGACAAGACACGAGACTCGGGACTGGAAGATACTCTCTCGCAGTCCCGCGTCCCGTAGTCCCGCGTCCTATAGTCCTATTATGAAACACAAGAGTGACAAAAACGGAACCGTTTACTCCACCAATCCCGACTACGCCTTCGACTATGGTGAGGAAGAAGCCATTACCCTCGAACCTGCCAAACAGAACCTTCGCGTGACGCTCGACAAGAAACAGCGTGGCGGGAAAAAAGTGACACTCATTACGGGCTTCCAAGGCTCCGACTTTGACTTGGCCGTCCTTGGCAAAGAGCTGAAATCCGCATGCGGCGTGGGCGGCAGCGTCAAAGACGGAGAAATCCTGCTGCAAGGCGACTTCAGGGAGAAAGTGCTGGCTATGCTGCTTCAAAAAGGATACACAAAAACCAAAATCAGCGGAATATGATAGAAAAATACATAGAAATCCTGAAGAACCTCAACTGGAAGATGGGGCTCAACGACGGACTTGCCGTTGGCCTGGCCGAAACCACGGCCACTTTGAGCCTTTTACTAATTAGCATCGCCATCTTCTTCTTGGTCAAGTTCGTACTGAAAAAGACCATTTACAAGATCATCCAACAGTCGACAACCCAATTCGACGACTTGCTCATCAAAAACAAGGTCATCGGACGTGTCTGCCTACTCATTCCCGCACTTCTCGTTGGTGCCCTGTTGCCCGATGTCCTCCCCGATTACCCTGAAACCGCCGACAGTCTACTGAAAGTGGTCAGAGTCTTCGAAATTGTCATTTACACCATGATTCTCACCTCGATAGTGACGACATTGGAAGACATCTACAACACCCATGAGATGGCCAAACTCAAGCCTTTGACGGGCTTGGTGCAAGTCATCAAGATCGTGCTGTATGTCGTTGCCTGCCTGATTATCATCGCCTACTTGCTCGACACCAAGCTCAGCACCATCCTCATCAGTTTGGGCACCATGTCGGCTGTTTTGATGTTGGTCTTCCAAGACACCATCAAAGGCTTCGTGGGCAGCATCCAGCTCTCGGCCAACGACATGCTTCGCATCGGCGACTGGATAGCCGTTGGTGCCGCCGACGGCAACGTGCTGGAAATCAATCTCACAACGGTAAAGGTGCAAAATTGGGACAACACCATCACCACCATACCCACCTATAGTTTGGTCTCCAGCCCCTTCACCAACTGGCGCGGCATGTCGGAATCGGGCGGACGCCGCATTGCGCGTACCATCAACATCGACGTGAACACCATCCGCTACTGCACACCTGAAATGCTTGATAAGTACAAGCATTATGCCTTGATAAAGGACTACATCACCCAAAAAGAAGAAGACATCCTTGAATACAACAAAGCCAACAACATCGACACAAGTGAAATCTTGAACGGCCGCCAGCAGACCAACCTCGGCGTTTTCCGTGCCTACATCAAGGCTTACCTCAACAACAACCCGAAATTGAACCACAACCTCATGATAATGGTGCGTCAGATGCAGCCTACCGAGTTTGGTGTTCCGTTACAGATTTACGCCTTCAGCAGCGACAAGCAATGGATCAACTATGAGGAAATCCAAAGCGATATCTTCGACCATATCATTTCGGCTGCGACGATGTTTGATTTGAAGATCTATCAGAAGCACTAGTTGAGAGTGTAGAGTTTAGAGTTTAGAGTCAGTTGAAAGTTTATAGTTTATAGTTTAGAGTTGTAGGGCTGTCACACTGTGGCAGCCGTACAAATTCAAGAATTACGTTTTATGAATGCAGGAAGATTTTTTACGGAGAAATACCTACGGCTGATGTTCAAACAGTTGCGGGATGCCACGCCTGAAGAGGTGATGGAAGAACTGGAGCATTGCCGCCGCGAGAACCGCCGTCCCGTGCGCGTGCCGAGGTATTTCAGAGGCTTTTTCATTGAGGAGAAATACCAAGCCTCAACAGGCTTTGAGATGCAAGTCTTCAAGCACGAAGAAACAACAAGGTCCCTGAGCTCGTCAAAGTTAAGGTCCCTGAGCCCGTCGAAGGGCCGACCAAAACGTAAACTCATCCTCTACCTCCACGGTGGCGCCTTCATCTATCCGCCTGTGTTTTTCCATTGGCGTTTCCTGCACGACCTTGCTTTGCGCACGCATTATGACGCTTTGCTCCCCGTCTATCCCAAGTCGCCGGAATACGACTGCGAGTACTCGGTCAAAACGTTATTGGAATACTACCAAAGCATCTCGGAATCAAAGCAATACGACGAGATCCACCTCGTAGGCGACTCGGCGGGAGCATGTCTTTGCCTTGTGATTGCCCAAGAAGCCCACAAAAACGGCTGGCAAAAGCCAAAGACCTCTCTCTTGCTCTCCCCTTGCGTCGACCTCAGCCACACCAAGGAAAAGGAGATGTTGGCCTTACAGGACAAAGACAACATGTTGCAATACGACCGTATTGTCATCTTGAACGCCATCTGGCAAGGCAAATTACCTGTGAAACATCCATGGGTCAGCCCCGTCTTTGGCGACTTCAGTGGTGTCGACAACCTCAATGTTTTCTATGGAACAAACGAAATCCTCCAGCCCGACGACCTCTTCCTGAAAGAGACCTACGAAAAGGCGGGCAAGACCGGGTGTTTCAGCGAATACGAAGGCATGTTCCACACCTTCGCCATGTTCCCGATTCCCGAAGGATTCAAGGCTTTGAAAGAAATGGTTTCAATTCTAAAGCGATAAAGTCACAGCATACAAATCACATACAAAGTCTTGTCGCGTTATTTGCCAGGTTTATTAATCTTGAGTTTAGGAGCACCTGACTTTTTATCGGCATTAGGCTTTTTCACAGTTTTGATATTGCTTGCCTTTTTGCGCTCTTGCTGTTTCTTGGCAGCTTTCTTCTTCTCAGCATCTTTTTGAGCCGCTTTCTTTGCAGCTGCTTGTTCGGCCTCTTTCTTCAACTCCGCCTTCTTTGCCTCCACTTCCGACACATATCTGCCTTGGGGATAAGCCTCAAGATAGCTGTCGCACGCCGCTATAGAAGTGCAATTCTCAAAGAACTTGTCCTCTATCTGTTCTGCTTCAGCTTTGGCTCGCGCTTCGGCTTCGGCCTGCAGTCTGGCTTGCTCTTCTGCAATGGCTTGCAATGCCTTGGCAGTGCTGTCGGCCACTAGTCTTTCGACTTCGGCTTTGGCTTCATTGTAGTGCAAAGCATCGCTTCCGAAATCACGCATATAGGAACGATAGTCATTAGCAGTGACACAGGCTTGATAGGCTTGGTTATCAGCTTCATTTCTTATGGATTTCTCCCTGAGCTTCAAAAACAGCACAATAGCCACCACCAAAACCACCAAAGCGCCCACTCCTAATCCAATCCAAAGGCCAACCTTTTTCTTTTTCTTGGGCTTTTCAGTCCCGGCAGCAGTTTGAGTTGTCTCAGGAACGCGGATGGTCGTCGGATGATCATATATCGACTGTTGTTGGGGTTGAGGTGCAGGCCCCGCAGCAATGGTTGTGGTCAGGTTGTCGCTTGGCGACGTAGGCATTGCTGCCCCAAAATAGCGCAAAGCAGGTCGGTTTTCAGGCTCTTTCTCCAAATAAGGAGCCAAGAAGCTCTTCCAACTTGCCGGCAAACCACTCAAATCCAACGGTTTGTACACAATCCGCTCTCGGATTTCGAAATCGCCGCTTGAGTTGCTGTCGTAGGGGCAGATGCCTGAAACCAGTTGGGCGAATGTCACGGCCAAGGAATAGATATCGGTGCGATAATCAATATTTTTGGTGTCTTTCACCTGTTCGGGGCTCATGTACATCAACGTGCCCAACATTGCGCCAGTGCTGGTCAGGGAAATGCTTTCCTTCACCTTGGCAATGCCGAAGTCGAGCAGCTTGATGTTGCCTCGCTTGTCAAGGAACAGGTTCGACGGCTTGATGTCGCGGTGCACGATATCCATGGCGTGGGTGTAGTTGAGCGCGTCGACTGTCTGGTCCCACCAGCGGCGCAACTCTTCATCGGTGAACTGCCTACCGTTTTTCATCAAAGCCTCAAGGTCTTCGCCTTCGAGGTACTCCATGACGATGCAATGTCGGTTGCCAATATAGCCATAGCCGTATACCTGCCGTATATTCGGATGGTCGAGTTTGACCATTACGAGGGCTTCATTATGGAAGCGCTCCACGATTTGTGGGTAGCTCGCCAGATTCTCGTTCAATACCTTTACTGCCGCAGGCTTGCCGATTTCATTCTCGGCATACCAAACCTCAGCCATGCCACCCTTACCGAGCAGCTTTTTCAGTTCAAATCCGTTGATTACTTGTCCTTGCATATCAAATAAATGCTATAGGTTAACAAACGACTCTCCTTTTGTAAGTCAAGCAATTAATTGGGCAAATGTAAGAAGATTTTCGGATTATCCGCCAAAAACCGCAAGTTTTCTTAACTTTGCCCCGCAAAAATCTCAATGTCTTTAAAACATCATGCAGAAATTCAGCGAATTAATCAAGGAAGAACTCAAAGGGTGGAAGCCGTTCGACATCATCTGGCTGGTTTTGGTGAGCGTCGTCATCACGGTGATGTCCATCCTGTTCAAATACGACAAGGCGAACGACCAGTTCTATTGGATCCACATCGTGGCAGCGGCCTGCGGCATTATCAACGTGGTGCTGGGTGGCAAAGGCAAACTGTCGAACTACCTCTTCGGCTTCATCCATTGCTGCCTAATGATTTACATCACGCTGATTTCCAGGCTCTATGCCGACTTTGGCGTGACCGTCTACAACTTCGTGATGCAGTTTGTGGGCTTCTTCATGTGGGCGAAAAACATGAACAAGGAAACGCACGAGGTGATGAAACTCCATGCCTCCAATCGCACTCGAATCATCAGTCTCGCCATCATCGTGGTGGGCACTATCGGGTTCGGCCTGTTGATGAAATACTTCACCAACGACATCGCACCTTTTGCCGACTCAGCCAAGGCCGTGATGCAAGTCGTGGCCATGATATTGATGGTCAGGATGTTCAGCGAGCAGTGGTGGCTTTGGATTGCCATCAATTGCGTCAGCATCTTCATGTACATCAAGGCGGGCAACTTCCCCATCACGATGATGTATGTCGTTTATCTGGTCAATTCCATCATCATGTGTGTGCGTTGGGAGAAGGAAGCCATCGCTAACGATAAGTTATTTAAATGAAAGACACACAACAAAATACAAAACTAATTGGAGCCATAGCCGTGGCCTTGTCCGCCATGCTTTGGGGTGTAGACGGCATTTTGCTCACGCCACAGCTCTACAACCTCAACACGGCTTTCGTGGTCTTCGTCATCCATCTCTTCCCCTTCTTGCTGATGAACGTGTTCTTCTTCAGGGAATACCCCCATCTGAAGACCATGACGCGCTCCGACTTGATCTATTGCCTGCTCATCGCCTTGTTTGGCGGTGCCTTGGGTACCTTGGCCATCGTCAAGTCGCTGTTTTTGCTGCATTTTAACAGTCTTTCCGTTGTGGTTTTACTGCAAAAACTACAGCCCGTCTTTGCCGTCATCTTGGCACGCATCATCTTGAAAGAGAGGATTAAGAGACACTTCGCACTGTGGGCTGTCGTCGCCCTTGTTGGCGGCTATTTCCTCACCTTCGGCTGGTCATTGCCCGACTTCAGCACCGAAGGCATCACCACGGTATATGCGGCTCTGCTCTCGTTGCTGGCTGCCTTCTCCTTCGGCAGTTCGACGGTGTTTTCCAAGAAAATTTTGGGGACCTATTCCTTCGTCAGCTCCACCTTCTTCCGCTATGGCTTCACCACGCTCATCATGCTCATCATCGTGTTGTTCGCAGGCCACATCGGAGACTTCACGCAGGTGACGCCACGCAACTGGCTCTTCATCGCCCTCATCGGCCTGACCACGGGTTCGGGAGCCATCTTCCTGTATTACTATGGCTTACGTCATGTGAGAGCCTCTTTGTCCACCTTCCTTGAACTGATGTACCCCATCACGGCCGTGGTGCTCGACTATTTTGTCAACGACACAAAGTATTCACCCGTGCAGTGGGCAGCGGCTTTAGTGATGCTGTTTGCGATTGTGATGCTGAATGTTGATACTAAAAAGAAATAATTACGAAAAACACGAAACATCGATTTTGCTATCAGCTATCAGCCGTCAGCCATCAGCAGCTGAAAGCTGACTGCTGATAGCTGAAAGCCATTATTATTCTATGTTTCGTGCAATATTTAATGCAATTGATTCTGAATTTGTTTATCTTTGCAGACCACCAAAAAAGTAATGTCATGGACAACGAAATCAAAAGAGTATATTCCGGCTCGGTAATCAATGCGGAATATATCGGTAGTGTGCTTGCCAATAACGGCATCCAGTTCCTTATCCGCAACTTCCAAGAGGAAAGCCTTGTGGCAGGTTGGGCGGCCGGCACAATCAAGGGCGATGCCTCTGTGTTTGTTTTCACCGAGGACTACGACAAGGCCATGCTGATTTTGGATGAAATCAATGCCGCAGAATTAAAAGAAGAGTAAAAACCAGGCTTCAGAAAGCATGTCATTCCAGCAAAGGCGGTGCGCAGGCGGGAATCTATGCTTTCTGAAGCCGTCCGAAAGAGTGAATTCTCTATACAGCTTCAGCCATCAAATCTTTTCTGCCTATCAGGCTGAAAATGGTGATTTCATTGTTTTCATTGAGAATACGGAGCGTCCTCAAGATTTCGTTTAATGTTGAGCTGCTGGTAGTTACATCATCAATCACCAACACATTCTGCTGACGGATTGAGGCGCAGAGCCTTTCGTCAGTTTCAGAAGCGAACTTCAAGAAATCCATCATATAGGGACGAAAACGACTCTTTTTCACGTCCTTAGCAATGGTGAAATAATCCTTCTGATGGATGAGGTCAAGCATCTTATTGATGGATTGTTTGGCTTCTTCTTTTTGGGCTTCGGTGTAACGCGGGCGGCCATCTTCCAAGACATCATCAAGATACTGTCCTTGATAAGCGTCCATGTCGAAAGAAATATTCGCCGGCAAAGCCTTCACCAGTTCCATCTTCCGCAATGTGGGTTGAGCAAAACGATAAATATAGCGAAGCATATACTGGTTGACCTTGCTCGACGACTCCGGCATTACCACCAAATTATAATCGTAAAGGTTAATCTTCTTGTCCAGATTGTCCACTGCCTTCTTGATAAATTGCGTCAAATCAGGACTGTCCTGCAAGTTATCATTGAACTTCACATACTTGATGAACGCGCTACGGACACTGCTATCCACCTGTTCGGAAAACTCATAGCCATAGTAGAAGCACTTTCCAAAGGCCTCCACCTGATAGCCGTCGCCCGTCAGTTTGACGATATCTTCTACGCCATCATGTTCAAAGTCGAACACGAACATCTGCTTCTCGTTGTCGTATGTTACGCCCATAGTCAATTTTATTTCGAATTCAAAAACTCCTGTGGGGTAATCACTTTAACAGCAGCATCGCCACTCACATCAAAATCGCTCTTGTTAAAGGTGAGGAGCCATGTACAACCTTCCTTCAGGGCCGCTTGATACTGGCAACTATCTTCAAGGTCGGAGAATACCTTATCATTAATGGATCGGAGGAGCGACTCGCGGTCGTGCTCTGCCACCTGAAACTTATTCAAAACTTGTTTCATTATCGAGCGCAACGCATCAATTCTATCGGGCTTCTTTAATCCCATTACCTTTCGCAAATAATTATCTACCGTATAAATCATGCCATAGAATCCACCTACGGTAAGATACGCCTCATGATTCCCTTGAATAAGCGTTGACAAACATCTCCTAGCCAGGACCACCTGCTCTCTTTGCAAAATCACCTCTAGAATCACATTCGAATCAACCAGCACCTTCATATCCCGTACTTTTCACTTAGATAATCGTTACGAAGTTCTTCTGCCGAATATCGGGACGGTTTCAAAACCCTATCCAATTTGAGCAGACCATCAGGGTCATTTTCAAGAGACTTCAATTGCTCCACAATTGTTGAGCCGTAATTTGACTCACCAGAGCTTGCAAACTGAGCTGCGTAATTGAGTAAGGCATTGTGAAGTAGCTCCTCAAGCCATGCCTGAACAGCGACATCCCTGCCAATGT
This sequence comes from uncultured Bacteroidales bacterium, assembly GCA_946185535.1. Lineage (GTDB taxonomy): Bacteria > Bacteroidota > Bacteroidia > Bacteroidales > F082 > Limimorpha. Next base: position 51,889 of record CAMHJX010000018.1, on the reverse strand, counting down.
AAGGCCTGACCTCCTCCATTAATGCGTCATCTATTGCGATATTATACCTGCACATACACCTAATTATTTCTTTTTGAGTGCAAAAATAAACATTTTTTCCAAAAGCCCTTTGCCCATCCGTTTTTTTTCTATTTTTGCAGTTGCCAAGCCGGGAGAAATCGGCTGGCCAGAGAAAGCGCATTCTTCGCTTTGTTCCTCGTTGGTGAATCTGGACAATTCGCTTGAATTATGAGGAGTGATGAGATGAGGCGGCTTTCACTGTTTAATGTTTGTGTATTTTATTATACCCTGCATAAACAGTGGAGCTTTACCGTATCCATTATTTTGATAATTCATGGGAGTCCAGACCCAACCAACAGAAATAAGGATAAGTTTGGGAGGCTCCGCTCTGTTTGCCATTCAGTAACGCCGTCCTTTGAGCCAAGGAAAGCAAACAAAAACCCAACAAAATGGAAAACAAAGAGAAAAACGAAGCACAAAGCAGAAGAGAATTCTTCAAGGAAGCGGCAAAAAAGGCTTTGCCGATTCTTGGTGCTGTGGCTTTGATGAGCAATCCTGTGATTGCAAAAGTTGTGGAAGAGCCCGTAATGGAAAGTCCAATGGGCTGCACTAGACAAGACTGTACAAGCGGCTGCATTCAAAGTTGTAGATCTACTTGTAAGGGAAGTTGTAATGGTTGTACAGGAAGATGTAGTGGGGCTTGTCAGAGTAGTTGCACTGGCTCATGCACCGGAACTTGTACTGGAAGATGTTCCGGTGGATGTTCAAGCACATGTTCTGGAAGATGTTCGGCAACATGTACTGGAGATTGTACGGGAGGGTGTTCTAACAGCTGTACATATAGTTGTCATAGTAGTTGTAAAGCAGGTTGCTATGGTACATGTACACATTCATGCTATGGATGGAATTATAACTAATCTAATGTCTGACTTCTCAGATGTCAATTAAAATAAAAGAACGTCAGTACAACGTTTGGCGAGAAGGTAATGCGAAGAACATCACCTTCATCGTCACGAAGGACTGCCAACTGGCCTGCAAATACTGCTACCTTGTGGGCAAGAACGTGAAGGAACGGATGCCTTGGGAGGTTGCCAAGACCTTCATCGACTATGTGCTCGACCATGAGACCGACCCCGATTTTGCCTACGAGTCGGTGGTGTGGGATTTCATCGGCGGCGAGCCGTTCTTGGAGATAGAACTCATCGACAAGATTTGCGATTACATCAAGGTCGAGTTGTACCGTAGGAATCACCATTGGTTCAATTCGTACCGTTTCTCCTTCTCCACCAATGGCATCAACTACCATGAGAAGGCCGTGCAGGACTTTATCAAAAAGAACCGTGACCATCTTTCCATTGGCATCACCATTGATGGAACAGAGAAGAAGCATGACCTTAACCGCGTATATAAAATCACCGAGAAAGGATCTTACCAAGATGTGGTGAAGAACATCCCGCTTTGGCTGGAGCAATTCCCAGGCGGCGGCACCAAGGTCACCATCTCCTCGGCGGACATTCCGTATATCACAGAAAGTGTGCTGCATCTCTACAGCCTCGGCATCCACGAAGTAAACATCAACGTGGTGTTTGAGGATGTGTGGCAGGAAGGCGACGACCTGAAGTTTGAGGAACAACTGATGCAATTGGCCGATGCCATCATCGATGACGGCTATTATCAGGACTACGCCTGTTCCTTCTTCTCGGAACACATCGGCAAACCTATGGACCCCGAGCGTGACAACCAGAACTGGTGCGGCGCAGGCAAGATGCTTTCGGTGGATGCAGCGGGCAACCTCTACCCTTGCACCCGCTTTGCACAATACTCGCTCCGTGACAAGGAAGCGTGGACCATCGGCAACATCCACGACGGCATCGACAAGAACAAGCTGCGCCCCTTCCTCACCCTCGACCGCACGACGCAAAGCCCGCAGAAGTGCATCGAATGTGAGGTGGCGAGCGGTTGCGCCTGGTGCCAAGGCGAGAACTTCGACGCGGCACAGACACACACCGTGTTTGAACGCGCCACGGCCATCTGCCTCATGCACAAGGCAAGAGTGAGAGCCAATAACTACTATTGGAACAAACTCTACCGCAAACTTGAACTTGAAGACCTGCGCGAGCAATACGAAGCCAACAAACGTGAAGTGAAACCCGAAATCTGCTAAAGCCATGCTGCAATACCTTGTTATATTATTGAACAACACCAGCGTGGCCTACTGCCATGCCGACAATCCGCTGAAAGAGTGCAGCTTAATGCCGCTCGAAACCCTCAAAAAAGGCATTCTCTTCGGGATGAAGCAAAACCTGATGATTCAGTATGTCTTCCCCAATTACGAACTCCCGAAAGAGTATGCCAAAGTCATCGAGAGCATAGACAATGTGAAGATTTATCCTATTGGTTGTAAGCCTGTTACGGGCATTGAGGACGGCAACAATGCCGACGTGGAAGTGGCGAATGAAGTTCCTGAAAAAGTGGAAGCCAAAAACTTGGTGCTTCGCCTTGCTTTCAGCGAAATGCTTGCTAATAAAGATGAAATCGCCAAATTGTTTGCCTCGGGCGCAAGAATCAACCTCTGCATTACCGATGTGGAGCGATTCACGGACGGACAGATTGAAGCCTACAAGCAAGTTTTGAACGAGTGGGACGCCATTTTGCTCAACCTTTACAAGCAAGGTCAATCCCCGCAATTCAACCTCTTGTCGGACAGGATGATGCTTGAAAAGATGCACAATTGCGAGGCTGGCGTGAGCAACATCACCCTAGCCCCGAATGGGAAGTTCTACCTCTGCCCTGCTTTCTATTACGATGAGCAGACAAAGGTGGACAACCAACTGAACCATCACCAGCCGACATCGGACAATGCCGTTGGTGACCTCGAAAACGGCTTGGACATTCCCAACCTGCAACTGCTGAAACTCGACCATGCGCCTTTGTGCCGCAACTGCGATGCCTACCAGTGCCGCCGCTGCCTCTGGCTCAACCGCCGCCTGACTTGGGACCTCAACACGCCCTCGCGCCAGCAATGCGTGATGGCGCACATTGAGCGCAATGCTTCACGAGCCTTGCTGAACGATATCCGCAAAATAGGTGAGTTCATGCCAGAGATTGACATTAAGGAAATCAACTACTTGGACCCATTTGAGGTCAGGAAGGAATTTTAGGACACGCTTCGCGTCACTGCGAGGAACGAAGCAGTCCAGTCAATAGCTTATACTCTGGATTGCTTCGTCGTTCCTCTTCGCAAATCTCCGATTCGACGATGCGAAGCGAGTCAATGACGCAAAGCGACAACAAGACAACAATTAAACGATTAAACATTCAACAATCAACAATGAAAAAAAAAGTAGGTCAGGTAACCCCTGAAGAAAAAAATGAAATCCAGCAACTCTTCGAAAGAAGAAACGGCTTGAACGAACTGGCGAAAATCCTCAGCGCCGACAACACTGAACTCTACGAGAAACTCGTCAAGGACATGGGCGAAACCGGCACCAAGTTCCAAGGCTGGTGGGATCGCATGTCAAAAAAATACCAGTGGGAATCCACCGAGAACGGCAACTGGGAAATCAACTTTGAAACCAACGAAATCTACCTCGTATCATGACACTGTTATTCATCGGCACCACGGAATTGCTGCTCATCGCAGGCGTGGCTTTGCTCATCTTTGGTGGAAAAAAGATACCCGAGCTGATGAAAGGTTTGGGCAAGGGCATGAAAAGCTATAAAGAAGGATTGAATGAGCCTTTAGATACAGAAGAACCTGAAAAGAAGGCGGATGAAGAAGAAACCCAGCCCGAAACAGGTGACGGAAAAGGAAAATAATCCCTCTTCCGACCCCAACATGCTGACCTTCGGCGGACACCTTGAGGTGCTCCGCCGAATGCTGTTTCGCATCATTGCAGTTGTTATGGTGTTAGCGGTAGCTATTTTCTGTTTCAAAGAAAAAACATTTGAGTTACTATTGGCACCCAGCCAATGGGATTTCATCACATACCGCTATATAGAAAAATTTCTACATTTGCTTGGATCTGAATTTACTTTCAACCAGTTTCACATCAATATGATTGCCACTGAGTTGTCAAGTCAATTCATGACGCATATCACAACAGCAGTGTACCTCGGATTGTTAGGTGCTTCTCCCTACATCTTGGTCGAGTTGTTCCGTTTCATCACACCCGCCTTGTACGAGAATGAGAAGAAATACTCCGTGAGTGTTGCAGCCACAATGTACCTGCTTTTCATCGTTGGTGTGCTGATGTCGTATTTCATCCTGTTTCCTATATCGTTCAGATTCCTTGGTACTTATAGTGTTTCAGGCATGGTGGAGAGTAACATCACACTGAAATCCTATATCAGCACATTCACCACCTTGACCTTGGTCATGGGTTTGGTGTTCCAATTGCCCGTCATCGCCTTTTTCTTGGGTAAGTTGGAAGTGATAACTTCCGAAATGTTAGCGAATTACCGCAAATATGCCTTCTTAGTCATCATGCTCGTTGCGGCCATCATCACGCCGCCCGACTTGATGACACTAATTTTGGTTACAATTCCACTATATTTGCTTTACGAAGTGAGCATTATGGTATTGAAACGGATGGAGAGAAAAACAAGTAAGAAGAGCTGACTTATATGTAAAAAATTGGGGACTCTCAAGCGAGTCCCCAATTTTTCTTCTTTCTTTTAATTCCTGAATATCAGTCCGTCGCCTTGCACATCCACGATGATGGTCTTCGTCTTGTCGACCGACTCGGCCAGGATCATCTTCGAGAGCGAGTTGAGCAACTCACGCTGCATCATACGCTTCACAGGACGTGCACCGTACTGCGGGTTGTAGCTCTGCTGTGCGATGAAGTCGACGGCGGCATCGGTGATGTCAATCTTGATGTCGTTGGCAGCCAGCATCTTCTGCACGCTGCGGAACTGCATCCTCACGATGTCAGCAATCTGGCTCTCGTCCAAAGGCTTGAACATGATGATGTCATCGACACGGTTCAGGAACTCAGGCCTCATGAACTGCTTCAGCTGCTCCATCACCTCGTTACGAGTCTTCTCGAAGACTTCCTCAGCATTGGTATCGGTCAAATGTGCGAAGTTGTCCTGGATGACATTGGCACCAATGTTGGAGGTCATGATGACGATGGTGTTCTTGAAGTCCACCGTACGGCCCTTGTTGTCGGTCAGACGGCCATCATCCAAGACCTGCAACAGGATGTTGAACACGTCGGGGTGAGCCTTTTCGATTTCATCCAACAGGATGACGGAATACGGCTTACGACGCACAGCCTCAGTCAGTTGACCGCTCTCTTCGTAGCCCACATATCCTGGAGGCGCTCCGATGAGTCGCGACACCGTGTGACGTTCCTGGTACTCCGACATGTCGATACGCACCATGGCATTCTCGTCGTCGAACAGGAACTCGGCCAAGGCCTTGGCCAGTTCGGTCTTACCCACACCCGTGGTACCCATGAAGATGAAGGAACCGATAGGACGTTTGGCATCCTGCAAGCCCGCACGGCTACGACGGATGGCGTCGCTGACAGCGGTAATAGCCTCATCCTGACCCACCACACGCTTGTGCAGTTCATCTTCGAGGTGCAACAGTTTCTCACGCTCGCTCTGCATCATCTTGTTGACCGGGATACCCGTCCAACGCGACACGATTTCTGCCACGTCGTCGGCACCGACTTCCTCATCCACCAGTGGGTGGTCGCCTTGAGCCGCGCGCAAGTCGGCCTTGGCCTTTTCGATGGCAGCTTCGGCCTCGCGGATCTTACCGTAACGCAGCTCTGCCACACGGCCGTAGTCGCCGTCACGCTCAGCCACCTCGGCTTGATGTTTATAGGTCTCTATGTTACTCTTTTCCTTCTGGATGAGTTCCACATAATTACGTTCGGTCTCCCACTTTGCCTTGATGGCGGAGCGTTTGTCGTTGAGTTCGGCCAACTCCTTCCCTATCTCCTCCACCTTCTTGGTGTCGTTCTCGCGCTTGATAGCCTCGCGCTCAATTTCCAATTGACGGATGGCACGCTCCACATCTTCAAGCTCTTCAGGCATCGAGTCGATTTGCAGCCTCAAACGCGAGGCAGCCTCATCGATCAAGTCAATGGCCTTGTCGGGCAGGAAACGGTCGGAGATGTAACGCACCGACAGTTGCACGGCAGAGATGATGGCCTCGTCCAAGATACGGATGTGGTGGTGCGTCTCGTAACGTTCCTTCAAGCCTCGCAGGATGCTGATGGCCGAAGCCTCGTCAGGTTCGTCGATCATGACCTTCTGGAAACGACGCTCCAAGGCCTTGTCCTTCTCGAAATACTGTTGGTATTCCTTCAAGGTCGTGGCACCGATGGCACGCAGCTCGCCACGCGACAGGGCCGGCTTCAAGATGTTGGCCGCATCCATGGCGCCTTCGCCACCGCCCGCGCCTACCAAGGTGTGGATCTCATCGATGAACAAGATGACCTCGCCATCGCTGTCGACGACTTCCTTGACGACGTTCTTCAGTCGTTCCTCAAACTCGCCCTTGTATTTGGCACCGGCCAGCAAGGCGCCCATATCCAAGCTGAACACGGTCTTGCTCTTCAGGTTCTCAGGCACATCACGGTTGACGATACGCTGGGCCAGACCCTCTACGATGGCAGTCTTACCCACACCAGGCTCACCTATTAATATAGGGTTGTTCTTGGTGCGTCGGCTCAAAATCTGCAGCACACGACGGATTTCCTCGTCACGGCCAATCACGGGGTCGAGCTTGCCTTGCTGGGCGAGTTCGTTCAGGTTCTTGGCAAAACGGTTCAAACTATCGTAGTTCTGCTCGGCGTCTTGCGAGTCGACCTTCTTGCCTTTACGGAACTGCATGATGGCCTTCTCAAGTTCGTCCTTACGGATGCCTTGGTCCTTCATCAGTTGCGAGGTCATGCCGTTGCTTTCAAAAACGGCCAACAGCAGATGCTCGATGGAAACATATTCGTCGCCCATCTTCTTGGCCAATGCAATGGCGTCGTTGAAGGTCTTGCTGACCTCGGAGGAATAATACAATTCGGAGCCGCTGCTACGCGGTTGGCTGTTGATGACCTGATCGAGGGTATCATTGAGCCGCGACAAGTTGACGCCCAGCTTCTTCATCAGGTTGGGCACTAGATAGTCGTCGCTCAGAATCATACCCTTCAGCAGATGGAAGTTCTCCACGGTCTGGCTCTGATGGCTTTGCGCTATCTCCTGAGCCTTCCCGATGGCTTCTTGTGATTTGATTGTGAATTGGTTGATGTTCATATTTCTTATCTCCTTTCTTTTCGATTTGACTTCGAGACTGCGGGAACATGAGACTTTGAATCACTAGGGAAAGGTCCCTGAGCCCGTCGAAGGGCCGTCTCACAGACTTGGGTTATGGTCCATCAAAATCCCAACCAAATTCAAAGCTTTGAAAAAAAGGCAGAAACTATGTCAAATTGTCACTAAATCAAGAATTTAGAATTTATTTTGTGACAATTTGGCATTTTTATACAGGTGTCCAATGCACTACCAGCAATAGCTGAAACCAAACTGAAGAGCATGATTGGCTCGGCGCTCACATTTTATCACGACAACTACACCACCGTTTTCATGCTGACCATTCCCATATTCCTTTTTGCCACGAGAGTTGTGTACAGCAAACACAACAAAAAGCAATTTTACAGGGCAGAATACGTTGTAGCCATCGCCTACTCAATGGTTATGGTAGTCCTTTACCAATGCTTGATCAGCTTGATGTATCTAATTTCAGAAAGCACTTCTGAACTTATGAGCAATCTGATACCCATTGCCATCATTGCGGCATTAACCGCTTGCTTCCGAAAGATGTTGGGGTTCGGCGTCGCCAAAATCACTTGGCGAAGTCTGCTAGCAGTAGCATTGTATTACATGATTTTGGGGGTGGCCCTAATCATAGGCTTATTCATGATTGTCTTTATAGTCTTTATCATACTCGGCAGGCAACTGCGTGGATGAACACTATCCTATCAATTCGCCCAAATTATTGTTTTTTTCGACAAACTGTTTTACATATACAATAATTGCCTAAATTTGCACCCAACCGACAAAGCTGTTTCCACAGATTTCGATATCCTATCGGTTCAATAACAGACAATTAATATCAAAAGTTCACCCTTAAATCTCAACACTATGAAAAAAATAATCATAATGGTACTGTCAGGAATCATGCTCACGAGCCTTATCTCGTGTGGCAGCGCTGGCTCAAAAGAATTCAAGGAAACAAAAGCCATCCTCGACAAATATGAAAAAGCCATCGACAAAGCCAAGAGTTGCGAGGAACTCAAAGCAGCTTACAACGCTTACAAAGATAACATTGAAACATTCCAAAAAACACCCAAGTATTCTGGCAAGGACCAGTTAACCTTTGACGAAAAAGACATGATGACCGAAGAGGAGCGCGACAATTACACGAACCTTTGGGAGCAGGTCGACAAAAAGCATTCTGAAAGAAAGAAAGTATTGTGCAACTAACACCCATACTTTCGTCTAATCGTCTGAGGAAACAAATGCTCTCTATTGACAATTGCCATATAGGGAGCATTTCCTTTTTACAAAACATGTCAAAAACTGCACAAGAATAGCGAGAAAAAAGCGAGCCCTAGCTTAGCCCTAATCATAGGCCTATTCCTGATTGTCTTTATAGTCATTATCATACTCGGCAGGCAACTGCGTGGATAAACAATATCCCATCACTTTGCCATCTTTTTTCCTTTCCCTCGTAAAAAAGTCAAATAACAATACTGAAAAAAAAATTCACCCATGTGGTTGAAAAACCATAGAATCTTGTCTATATCCTATTAAGAAACGAATTGTTGTATTTTTAATTACTACTAAAATGAAAAGTAATAAGGTTAAACATTAGGTACTTTAATCATCGTCTAAAAGATTGATAATTAGTACAATGCACTATGGAGTACTATGTGCCACAGGGTGTATAGTGCCCTTATTACAGTGTAAAGCGTTCTTTGACATCTTGAAAATTGACTTGTGCCAATACTCCACTGTATTGCATTCCCACCTTGAAGCAACTTCGACACAGTATTACTTATAAAAATAAGTATTTCAATTTATTACATTATTACAACAAAAGAATAACGCTTAATAAACAGCATTTAGTAGTAACTTAAACACAACATATCATGAAAATTAAAGTCAATGTTAGAGACAAACAAAAAGTTCTCGACGCCCTCAAAGCAGAGGGGTATTCTGAAGCCAAGTTAAACACATTTATTTATTAATTCCACAAAACTGGAGTTCATGGCCTATGCCAATTTGATGTATTGGGAAATTCTCAAAAAAGATCCTCCCCAATTAATTACTGTAAATTTGGTTAAGAAAAATGACAATGCGAACCAGTTCATGGCCGTCTCCTTTCTTTCCCGAAAAAGTGACAGCGACCATCTCCTATTCGAAATCCACCAGCCGCTCATCAAACAGGTTTTGAATGACCCAACCGACAGAACGTATGCAACAGCTATGATCCACGAAATGATGCACGCTGCCGACCACCCCATAATAGAACGTATCGACAAGGTATTGGACCGATTTGAAAGCAAGTTGAAACGCGACAATAACGCTTCCAATTCTTCCCTGCTTCATACGTTGCAAATGTTGAAGCACCTCAGAGCAGATAGCATTGCAAACCTTGGAAGGTTTTTGCTGGCACAAATGAAAATGGGAGTATCCGTTTATGACCTTTTTGAACCTTTTCGCCAAAGTTTCGACATCGCCATGAAAAACGCCATTTCTTGCATTACGCCATCCGAGAGTTCCAGATACGACAACATTTCCATCGATGACAGTTGCCATCCTGAATATGCAGGCCCTTGCATCCTACTCATGATTATATCCAAATTTGGGCTGGTCAAAAACGAACTGGTCAAAGAAGCCCTTCAAGGCTTCCAAACAGGTCATTATTTGGAGAAGCGAGACGCGATGACCCTACTTCATGCAGCGCTGTCGCTCAGTTTCGCTGATTTCATAAAAGGGTTGTTCCTTTTGGGAGAAGAATACATACCTGTCAGAACAGTATTGGAATACTGCAATCTATTGCAACAGGACGGCAAAGAGGAAAACATGGAGGCTTTGTTGCTTCTCATAGAGCAGCCACAACATGTATCCATATTCAATCAAGTGGTCGAACAAATCATTGGAAAGGAAGTTCTAACCATGAACTTGGACTCCCCTTATCAAGACTTTTGCATGGATTTACCTAATCCAATCGACTATCCCTCGTTAAAAACCAATATTAGCCACCTGTACCAAGTAATGAAAAGAAGCAATAACATGACAGAGTGTCAAATAGCCAGAAATGCTTTAGCTTATTACTTCACCAACGAGAAAGCCATCAACGATAGGATCATAGGATTCGGAAGAGTCGACGATTTGATAGTGATTGACCACGCAATTCATCTTTTGAAAAACTGCGAATCGTAGAATCATCAGCCTCCTGAAAGTACGTCAGCCAGTGCCGCTAAGCAATGGTTAAAGTACTTTTGGGAGGTAAGCTGTTCCTTTATGATCACTCGGGACGCCAAAAACTCCGTGTGAACAACAGCAAAATCGTGAAAATCTCCAAACGACCCACCAGCATGTCGAACGAAAGCAACCATTTGGCGGCATTGGGAATGGCATCGAAGTTGCCACTCGGCCCCGTGATGCCCGAACCTGGGCCGTAATTGCTGAAACAGGTCAGGAACGAGATGGAACCCTCCTCGAAACTCATACCAACGGCCGAAAGCACCACCACGTTGACCATAAAGACAATGATGAACAGCGAGAAGAACGAGAGCACACGCTTCAGGCTGAGGTCTTCTACAATCTGCCCCGAAATCTTCACGGTATACATACTGGATGAGTGAATCAACTCGTTGACAGTCTTTTTGATATACTTGAACAGCACAATGACACGCACCATCTTGATGCCGCCGCTTGTGGAGCCTGCACAGCCACCCACAATCATCAAGACCACCGTAGGGATAAGGAAAAGACGGCCCCAAAGGTCGTAATCGTAGTTGCTGCCTTGGAAACCTGTGTTCGACAACAAAGCCACCACATGGAACATTGAGGTGCGGATGCGCGCCCACCAAGACTGAGGATGCGAGGCCAGTTGCTCATCTGTGATGGTATCGAAATGTGGGGCAAAATAAAACCGACCTACAAACAGCAAGGTAAAAATAAGGATGGCGAGCAAATACCAACGCAGCTCCTCGTTGCGACGAATCACATCGAAGCGACGGTTGAACAGGAAATGGTACATCGCGAAGTTAATGCCCGACATGAGCATGAACACGATGCAGACGCACTCGATATAGTTGGAATGGAAATAGCCGATACTGGCCTGATGCGTGCTGAAGCCACCCGTGGCTATAGTGGTAAAGGCATGGCACACGGCATCGAACTTGTTCATGGGTCCAAGGTGATAGAAGAAGGCGCAAAGCAGGGTCAGTGCAATGTAAATAAACCAAAGCAGGCGCGAGGTGGCCCCCATGGTTGGAGCAAGTTTCTCAACACTCAAGCCAGGTGCTTCTGCAGCGAAAAGCGAAGCCTTCTTTGAGCCTTTGGCCACCGAAGGGAGAAAAGCCAGAGTGAACACCACCACACCCAATCCACCCATCCATTGCATGATGCTGCGCCAAAACAGAATGCCATGCGGCTGTTGGTCGATGTTGCTGAGAATGGTGGCTCCCGTAGTCGAGAAGCCCGACATGGTCTCAAAAAAAGCATCTGTCACATTGTCGACGGTGCCATTCATCAGGAAAGGCAACATGCCGAACAAAGAAAACAGCACCCACGACAAGGCCACTACCATGAACGAATCACGGATTTGCAAGCTACTCTTTTTCATTGAGTTGCCGATGTTGTATAGCAATAGGCCAACGGCTCCCGTCAAACCGGCAGTGAGCAAAAAACAACGGGCATCGGTCTCCCCTGCCACGCGCTGATAGTGCAAGGCGACTGCTGCCGTCAGCAACAAGGCTGCGGCCTCAATCAGCAACAATACACCAAACAGCTTGCTTTTCATATTTTACCTATTTCGGGCGCAAGCATTGCGTCCCTACAACGGGGAAACACACTGGTCAACCCTCTACTCTAAACTCTAAACTCTAAACACTAAACTCTACACTAACTCCACGGTTGTGCCCAGCCCTCGCCATAGTCGAAATCATCCTCTTCATCATCCTGATCCTTGTAGGAATGGTCATCGTATGGCTTCAGCCAGTTCCTGAACTTATAGGAAGGTATCGCCGTAATCTCGCCATCGGCCTCGGGCGACACGGCAATGTCAATCTCATCGGCAGCCAACTCCTTGAGCCAATGTCCCAATTCCGAAAAGCCCATGTCAGTGACCGTGTAGCCCTCCCAGTCGCCTTGCGCGGCCTTAATTGCCAAAGCCTCAGACTCCCAAAGCGGTATGTATGGTTCGCCGTCATTGTCTTCCAACATGGCGAAGAAGCCTTCCTTGGCCTCGAGTAGCCACACCTTGCGCGTCTCCAGGATGGACGCTATGAATTGTTCCAACTTATCCATGATAATCAATGTTTCTTGTCAATCACAGCCTTCGACGAAGATTTCAAAATTCTCAAAGACAATCACTTCGCCAGCGGTAATCTTGGCGCGTTTGCGGGTTTCGACCTCACCGTTGCGCAATACCATGCCTGCGGAGACCACCTCTTGCGCCTCGCTCCCCGACTCCACCACGCCAGTGGCCTTCAACAAGCCGATGAGAGGTATAAAAGTCTCATCCTCTCGGAGGGTGAAACTAATTCTTCTTAGTCTTTCTGCCATGTTTACTGTGTTTCCTATGTTTCTTTTGTCTCTTGGGTTTCGGATTTAGCAACCTTTCCTGTTGCTTCTTCTTAGTGTGGCGCGCCATGAGCTCCAAGATGAAAACCGCAGCAAAGCCCAATCCCGCCATGACAACGGCCAAAAGCAATTCGGTATTCCAGCTTGGAAGCGAAAAGAGATAGGTAGACTCACCTGGCACTTTCCAAGGATATACCACGGGAAGGCTGCCCAACATAAAGCCCGCCAATACCGAGAGCGTCGAATCGCGGTACTCACGCATCAACCATGCCAACAGGTGTGAAAACATTATTATGCTGACCAAAGCTCCCAACACAAACGGAAGGAGTATCTTTACACCGTCCATAAAAGTGGAAGCCTTGGTCAACCAAGGGATACCTTTAGTGACAATCAACTCATAGTTGCCCATGAGCAACATCAGGTGGGAACCCGACACGCCAGGCACCACCATACCCGTAGCCCCTATGATACCGCAGAGGAAAAGATAGAAAAAGCTCTCGTTGGGATAGGGATTCGACTTGATGGAGAGGAAAAACGAGAGCACCATACCCGCCACGACAAGCAAAATGTTCTTGGCACTCACTTTATCGATGTTTTTCATCACATAGATCACCGAAGCGATGATGAGGCCGATGAAAAACGACCAAGTATAGACCTTATACGAAACGAGCGTCTGCTTCAAGAAGATGGAAGTCAACACCATGCCTGCCAGAAGACCCAACACGATGACAATGAAAAACCTGAAATCGGTGCGACGGCCAAATTCGGTGAACTCACCTTTGAAGAGCAACTTGAAATTCTTGATTCTAAGCGAGTTGATGGCATTGATAAAGCGTTCAAACACCCCAAGCACCAACGACACCGTGCCGCTGGAAATGGGAAAGACATTGGCAGCGCCCATAATCATGCCTTTCACGAACACCTTTATCGACTCCCAAATAGCCAACATAATTTCGCCTTTTTGTTCAAAACTACAAAGGTACAACAAAAATTGTTCCCCTTGTTATTTTTAATCCAAATTTGAAAAAAAACGACATTATTGGCATAAGATTGTTATCTTTGCAAATCAATTTCATTCCCATGAGCGAAGGAAAAGTAATCTACCCACAAAACTTTGATATCAAGCTGATCATCGCTGCTGAGATTGCCACGGAAGAAGCCAAAAGCAACATCAGCAAAGCCTTAAGCAAAAGCCAGACGGTACACAGCTTTGTCAATGTAAGAAGCAGTGGCAAAGGCAATTACATCAGTTATTGCTACAACATCGATATCGAAAGCAAGGAGCATCTGGAACGCACCTATGCCCTACTCAGAACCATACCCGGATTAAAGTTTGCCCTATGACAAAAGCCTATTCCATAAGGATTTACGGTCGGGTGTTCAATGTAGGGTTTCGCCGTTATGTACACCGATATGGTCTTCAATGCAACTTGACAGGCTATGTGGAAAACGACTATGCCGACGACTGCGTCCACATCGAGGCTGAAGGCGAGGAAAAAGACCTCGACCGCTTCACCCTGCTCTGCGGCGAAGGCACACCTTATTCATTTATCACGGATATGAAGATTGAGGCAGTGGCACCGACAGGGAAATATGATGGTTTTCAAGAAATTAGATAGAAGCAATTATAAATGAGACGCAATGCATTGCATCTCTACAACATTTCAACGATTCAACAATCAACAATTCAACAACAGATATGATAGACTTCTCCAAAATCCTCTTCCTCGACATCGAGACCGTCTCGCAAGAGAAATCCTACGACCAACTCTCGGAGCGGATGCAGAAGCTTTGGTCGCACAAGGCCGAACAGTTGAACCGCGACAATCCAGATCTCTGCCCTGCCGACATCTATGACCGCGCCGGCATCTATGCGGAATTCGGCAAAATCATCTGCATCTCTGTGGGGCTCTTCAACGGCAACCGTTTCCGCTTGAAGTCATTCTACAGCCACGACGAAAGAGCACTGCTCACCGAGTTTGCCGAGATGTTGAATCGCCACTATAATGCACCCGATGCCCAACTCTGCGCCCACAACGGCAAAGAATTCGACTTCCCCTACATCGCTCGCAGGATGCTTGTCAACGGCATACAAATCCCTAGAATCCTGCAAGTTGCAGGCAAAAAACCTTGGGAAACCAACTTCATCGACACCATGGAACTCTGGAAGTTTGGCGACTACAAGAGCTACACATCCCTTGACTTGCTTTGCGCCATCCTTGACATCCCCACCCCGAAAGACGACATCAACGGCAGCGAAGTGGGGCGCGTGTACTGGCAGGAAAACGATCTGGAACGCATAAAGACTTATTGCCAGAAGGATGTGCTCGCCATCGCCCAGCTGATGCGCCGTTACCACTACCTACCACTCATCCCCGATGATTGCGTGGACTACACCAACTGAACATGCACATTCTTTCCAAATCGACTTATATCAAGGGTTTGCAATGCGAAAAAGCATTGTACATGCAGAAGAAGCACCCTTATCTTCGCGACAAACTCAGCATCGAGCAAAGAGCCAAGTTTCAGCGTGGCACCGATGTGGGCGTGCTGGCTCATGAGGTCTTCCCTGGTGGCATCGACATGTCACCCAACTCGCCTTCGCAATTCCCTAAGAAGGTACAAGAAACCTGGGATAATCTCAGCAACCCTGAAATAAAAGTAATGTATGAGGCTGTATTTCAGCATAATGACACACTCATTATGCTGGATATGCTGGTCAGAGACGGCGACAAATGGCTGGCTGTGGAGGTGAAAAGCTCGATGCGGCTCAGCGACACCTATTATAATGATGCCGCCCTGCAATACTATGTGCTACATGGCTGCGGAGTGCCACTCAGCGACTTCCGCCTCATGTATCTCAATGGTAACTATATCAAAGATGGTCCCATCGATGTGAATCAGCTGTTCAAGATGGAATCGGTGATGGAGTATATCGTTGAAAGGGAGACCTTTGTCGCTCAAAATGTGGAACGACTGAAAGCCGTAGTGGCTCTGCCCCATTCACCCGTCGTCAACATCGGGACACAATGCCACACCCCCTACCCCTGTGACTTCCAAGGGCATTGCTGGAAGCTCATCCCGAAAAACAGCTTCCTCTTCACCACCGCGATGGACGACGAAGCTTTATTCCAAAGCTACTTCAGTGGGGTGAATACCAACGCCAAGATGCTCCAACAAATCGAACCTAATTCAGAAGAAGCCCATCAGATTGAAGCATTGGAGAGCAACTCGTACTATATTGATTACAAGACACTTTACTCTCTCGCCCCACAACCTAAGCCCAAATCCATCGCCTACCTGAACCTACTGCTCCACCGTCCCGCAGTGCCTGAAATTGACGGCACGAAGCCTTACGAAGAGATGATTTTGGCTTTTGCGTTGCAAGGTGAATGTGTTCAGGACGCAGCCATAGATCCAATGCATCCCACAAGTCAACGCGGGGATGACATGGCTGCTGCAGACGGATGCTTCGTTTGGGACTGTTTTGAAGACCACAGTCGATGGAAAGAAGCCATCAATTTGCTCATCGAGAAACTCTCTCATTATGAGCAAATTGTATGCTTTACGCCACAAAACATCAGTACCACCCTACTCCGCCACGAGATCATACAAAACCAAACCATTGGCTATAAGATCTTCAACCTCTTCGAAGTGCTGCAAGAGGCCCATTTTTACCATCCGGCCATCAAACGGGGGCTCACGCTGCAACGCCTTGAAACGGCACTTTTTTCCGAGTCTAAACTATTCGAACACAGCCGAATTATCCTCGAAGCCACCAGCAACGACCTCATAGGTTATCAACAGGCACGCGAAGACTTAATCGCTGAAAATGAAATTGTTGCAAAAACTTATCAACTCCTTTTCAAGTAGTTGATAACTTCCCGAAAAGAACTTCATCGGGGCTGACTTTAATTTGTACTTTTGCCCTTCGAAAACGAAGATTCAACGGAGTTAAAACGAGCTAAGAATTTCATTTTATGCCTAACGATACTATTACCCGCCGTCCTTTCGGCGATTCTGCGAAACGCAATTTAATGACCCCCGAGCAGGTCTTTGCCAACCAGGGGCGCATCCCACCTCAAGCCACCGACCTCGAGGAAGTGGTGCTTGGCGCCCTCATGTTGGAAAAGGAAGCCGTCAACGAGGTCATCGACATTTTGTCACCCGAAGCCTTCTATTTGGACAAGCACCAGAAGATTTTTGCCGCCATCAAAGCCTTATTTGGAAAATCCGAACCCATTGATATCCTGACCGTTACCAACGAACTCAAGCAGCGTGGTGAGTTGGAGATGGTGGGCGGCGCCTATTATATATCGAAACTCACCAATCGAGTCGTCTCGGCAGCCAACATCGAATACCACGCCCGTATCATCATGCAGAAACACATTCAGCGTCAGCTGATTCTGCTTTCGTCAGACATGATTCATGAGGCTTTTGAGGACACTACCGATGTATTCGACCTGTTGGACAAGGCAGAGAACAACCTTTTCCAAATCAGCGAGAACAACCTGCGCCGCAGCTACGACTCGATGCAGGACTTGGTTAGCAAGGCCATCAAGGAGATCCAGAATGCCAAAAACGCAGACGACAAGCTGCGCGGCGTACCTTCGGGCTATACCGAACTTGACCGCATCACGCAAGGCTGGCAGAAGTCAGACCTCATCATTTTGGCCGCTCGTCCCAGCATGGGTAAAACCGCTTTCGCGTTGAATTTGGCGCGCAATGCGGCTGTCAACTTCAACCGTCCGATTGCCTTTTTCTCTTTGGAAATGTCATCTGTCCAACTGGTTACCCGTCTGATTTCGACCGAGACCTCACTCACTGCCGACAAGCTGCGCAGCGGCGACTTGGCCGAATACGAATGGCAACAGTTGAACACCAAGGTCACTCCATTGACCGATGCACCCATCTTCATCGACGACACACCTCAGCTCTCCATTTTCGAGTTGCGCGCCAAATGCCGCCGACTGAAGCAACAGCATGACATTCAGATGGTTTTCATTGACTATCTGCAACTTATGACCGCCAAAGGCGACAAAGGCCTTAACCGTGAACAGGAAATCAGCACCATCTCACGCTCACTGAAGAGTTTGGCCAAGGAACTGGAGATTCCTGTTTTAGCATTATCACAGTTGAGCCGTAGTGTGGAGCAACGCCCCGGTTCCAAAAAGCCCATCCTCTCCGACTTGCGTGAGTCGGGAGCTATCGAACAGGATGCCGACATGGTGATGTTCATCTATCGTCCTGAATATTACAAAGATGGTGTGGATGCGGAGGACAAGCCTAAAGGCTATACTATCATCGACATTGCGAAACATCGTAATGGTAAACTTGGCGAAGTGGAATTGAGATTTGTCGGACAATATGCCCGTTTTGAAGAAATGGAACAGGGCTTCGACAACAGCAGCTTCACCTCCATCGGTCCCAACAACCAGTTTGACAGTCCTTCCCAAGTCTTCAGTTCAAAAATGAACGAGGACGACAGTATGGAATCCTATAATCCTTCCATCACTACAGATGAACCCACTCCTTTTTGAATCCAGGAGTTAAAATAAAAGTTTATAAAATAATATCAGATGAAAAGAGACAATCATAAAGTTCCCCATTCGAAAAGCAATCCTCTGAAATTCAATGTGTCAGAATCATCCCAACTGATGGATTTCCTAATGAAGAAATTGGATGGCATCAGCCGCAACAAAGCCAAGCGCATGTTGGCCAACAAAGTAGTATCCGTCGACGGCAAACGCACCACACAATTCGACTTCGCCCTTGAGCCCGGCATGGTGGTCGAAATCGGCAAGCCCACTGCCAAAGAGCGCTTCCGCAGCCCTTGGCTGAATATCGTCTATGAGGACAAATATCTCTTGGTCATCGACAAAAAGGAAGGTCTGTTGACCAACAGCCCAACCAAAGAGAAAGACACGGCACAAAGTATTCTGAACAACTATTTCATCTTTACGCAGCAACGTTGTCGAGCCCACACCATCCATCGTCTCGACCGCGACACCAGCGGCCTGATACTTTTTGCCAAGAGCAAGGAAGTCGCGCTAATGTTTGAGGAAGACTGGAAAAACACCGTTTACGATCGTCGTTATGTGGCCGTGGTGAGCGGCTGCGTGGAGAAAAAGGAAGGCATGGTGGAATCGTGGTTGAAGGACGACAAAGCTGCTGTCACCTATTCAAGTCCAGTAGATAACGGAGGGAAGTATGCGCAGACTTATTACAAGACCCTCTACTCAACTCCCAAATACTCCTTGATGGAACTGCAGTTGGAAACCGGTCGCAAGAACCAAATTCGTGTACACATGGCCGACATCGGGCATCCCGTGGTGGGTGATTCGAAATACGGGAATGGCGACAATTCATTAGGTCGTTTATGCCTGCACGCCTACAAGCTCTGCTTCTACCACCCTGTCAAGAAGCAAGACATGGAGTTTGAGACACCCTTCCCGAAGGTGTTTGCGAAGCCATTTCCAGGAATAGATTAAGGAGTAAAGCCAAGATTTCCGTTGACACGTGGTTGACACAGCAGGGGGACTTTTGGGCAAGAAAAATCCCTAACTCGTTGATTTTCAGAGTTAGGAATTTTTGTTTGTCGTGCCCCGAACAGGAGTCGAACCTGCACACCTCTCGATATACGCACCTGAAACGTACGCGTCTACCAATTCCGCCATCGGGGCTTGGAATCAGTGCCCAGGACAAGAGTCGAACTTGCATGCCGTAATCGGCACCACCCCCTCAAAGTGGCGTGTCTACCAATTTCACCACCTGGGCTTGAAATCGGCTGCAAAGATACAACTTTTTTCAATGCTGCAACCGATTGAAGAAATTTTTTGTAGTTTTTTTTCTTCGCATTACTTAATTTCTTATTTTTGAAGCGTTTAAAAACCTATCATTATGCTTACAGAAAAAGACCTTCAACAGCTTTCGGAAAGAAACATCAACGAAAATCAAGTAATACAACAAGTTGCGCAGCTCAAACGCGGCACACAATATGTTCAACTGATGCGCCCTGCCACCCTTGGCGACGGTATTTTGCGCCTCGATGAGGAACAGGTGAAACAGATGACCGCCAACTTCGAGGACGACAAGGAATTCTACCAATTCACGAAATTCGTACCCGCCTCGGGTGCTGCATCGCGCATGTTCAAAGACCTCTTTGCCTTCATCGAGACTGCCGAAGAGACCAAGTTCACGGACATCTTCTTCGCCCATATCCATAATTTCGCCTTCTTCGACGACCTCAATGCTGCCGTCAAACGCCTTTATGGCAACGACATTGACACCTTATTAAAGGAAGGTCGTAAAGTTGACATTGTGAAAGCCCTTCTTTTGGAAGACGGCCTGAACTACGGCAAACTACCTAAGGCCTTGCTGAAGTTCCACCACTATGACGGATTCAACCGTCTGGCTTTGGAAGAACATTTGGTGGAAGCCGCCCGTTATGCCACCGACAACGAAGGCATTGCCAAGCTACACTTCACCGTCTCGCCCGAGCATGAAGAGCCTTTCAAGAAAACTGTCAGCGCGCTGAAAGCCGACTACGAGAAGAAATACGGTGTGCGATACGACATCACCTATTCCTGCCAGAAGCCATCCACTGACACGGTAGCCATCGACGCCAACGGTGAGTTGTTCCGCGAGGCCAACGGCAAGATTCTGTTCCGTCCGGGAGGCCACGGTGCCCTCATCGAGAACCTGAACGACCTCGGGGAGGAAATCGTCTTCATCAAGAACATCGACAACATCGTGCCCGAGACCAAGGCACAGACCACCATCGTATATAAAAAGGTGTTGGCAGGTCTCCTACTCCACTTGCAGCAGCGCACCTTCGAGTACCTAGAGATGCTTGACCAAGGTGCCGTCTCTACCGACGAACTGAACGAAGCCATCCGTTTCGCCAAAGAGCAACTGATGATGGACATCCCAGACTTCGTAAACGGTTACAATGACATCGAGAAGATCGACTATCTGTACAACAAACTTAACCGCCCGATGCGCATCTGTGGCATGGTGAAGAACGAAGGCGAGCCTGGAGGCGGTCCTTTCTGGGTGAAGAACCTTGACGACGAGGTGTCGCTGCAAATCATCGAATCCTCGCAAATCAACCACAAAGACGAGGCTCAAGAAGCCATCTTCCAAGGCTCGACGCACTTCAACCCCGTCGACCTCGTGTGCGGTTGTTGGAACTACAAGGGCGAGGCCTTCTGCCTGACCGACTATGTGGATGCCAACACAGGCTTTATCTCCAACAAGTCGAAGGACGGCCGTGAGTTGAAAGCCTTGGAGCTGCCCGGTCTCTGGAACGGCGCCATGGCCGACTGGATCACCATCTTCGTCGAAGTGCCCATCGAGACCTTCAATCCGGTGAAGACCGTTAACGACCTTTTGAAACCGATGCATAGTTAATTCAACAATTAGAAAATCAAATAGTTAAACAACCCAACAACATAATGCCATGACACTCAACAAAGAAGAATTCAAGACGATGGTGATGCTTTATGCCGCCAACATCGATGGTAACATCAAATCGGAAGAAGTGAAAGTAATGCTCGAAAGGAGCGGATTCGATGCCGTTGAAAAAACGGAAAAGCTTTTCTCCAAGATGAGCGATGCCGAAGTCATTGCCTGCATCCGCGAGAACAAGCCCTTATACGCCGCCACTGAAGGCGACCGAATCGACCTCTTGGCCGACCTCTGTGCCGTCATCGAAGCTGATGAGAAGTGCACTATGATGGAAGAAAACATGGTGAGTGCGATGAGGAGGGTGTTGGGGGCCTGAAAAAAGACCGAAATAGACTAACTATGGCAAGAAAAACCATCCTTCTTTTGACCCTTCTTTTAGCCATGGTCTTATCAGCCTTCGCTGAGAATGTGACTGTGCAAACAGCACAGAAGGCAGCCAACACCTTTTTGAATTCAAAGCGGCTCAATAACGCGGATATCCATCTCGTTGACTTTGCTGAAAAGGAATCCTTTCCTAACATATACATTTTTGGCAACGAGCACTGTTTCGTCATCATTGCTGCCGACAACGCTGTGCATCCCGTTTTGGGCTATTCAACCGAGGGAGGATTTGGAACTGAGACAATGCCCGAAAGCACTTACGAATGGTTGAAGGCATACAATGATGAAATCGCTTTTGTGTCGGATAGCAGGTGGGAAGCTGACGATGAAATCTCATTGGAATGGGATAATCTGTTGAACGGCATCGGTTTAACTCCAAAATCAAGAAATAGTGCAGGCCCTCTTCTTAGAACCAAATGGAGCCAAAGCGCACCTTTCAACGATTTATGTCCAGCTGACTCAGTTGGACCAAACGGTCATTGCTATACGGGTTGTGTTGCCACAGCGATGGCTCAAGTAATGAACTATTGGGAACATCCAGTTAAAGGGATTGGGTCTTATTCGTATACACCTAACAGCCATCCTGAATACGGCAACCAATATGCCAATTTCGGCAACACCACATACGATTGGGACAACATGAAAGACTATTATTCAAGAGGTTACACTGACGAGGAAGCCATAGCTGTAGCCACCTTGATGTATCATTGTGGTGTGTCGTTAGGTTCTAACTATGGGCCAGATGGAACAAGTGCCAGATTGATTTACGTCCCAACAATGCTTTCCCACTACTTTAAATTCTCTTCAAGTGCTGTTTACAGAACCAAATCCTCTGGAGGAAACACTCAATATTCCGATTCACAGTGGATTGAAATGCTGAAACAGGATTTAAATCTAGGTCGTCCTCTTCCATATAGAGGTACAAGAGATGAAGGAACCACCTCTCATTCTTTTGTATGCGACGGATATGATGAAAACGATTTCTTTCATTTTAATTGGGGGTGGTCAGGAAGATATGACGGCTTTTTTATGATCGGATCTTTGAATCCACAAAGAAACGACACGGAGAACTCAAACAATAGAGGTTACAACATTGATAATGCTGCGGTTTTCAACTGCTATCCCGGTAATCCAAATATCGCACCTCCTTCCAATATTAATTCTACTGTAAACGGCAGAAATGTAACCATTACATGGAATAGCGTCAGTAGCGCTGCCCATTATCGGGTCTATCGAGACGACACAATGATTGCCAACAATTTACAAACCACAAGCTACACTGACAGTAATGTCACTTACGGGACCCATTTCTATTATGTGAAAAGCGTGAAATCGGACGGCACTATGTCATTGAAATCCAACACTGCGGTCGCTGATGTTCATTTCCCAGGCCCAATACCCACCAATCTTCAGGCCACTGTAAGTGGAAACAATGTCAACTTGTCGTGGCAAGCCCCAGCCTCTGAAGAATTGATAATGCAATATGGTACTGGAAGTGTGACAAACAACTTTGGATATGATGGTGGAACCTATTGGGCACATCGCTATCCCGTTTCAACATTAAGTGAATATGCAGGAATGGCTATTGAGAAAGTAGCTTTCTACTCCCACAATGCAGGTAGTTATACCGTATCCATCTATAAAGGAGATATCGCGTATCCTACTGAGTTATTGTATCAGCAAAGCTATAATGCTACAGCAGAAAGCTGGCAAGATATTGTTTTTTCCACGCCCATAGTCATCGACTACACTAAAGACTTATGGATAGTATTCTATTCCGAGACAAGCAATCCCGCTTCTTATTGTCCCTATTCAAGCACTGGAGTTGAGGACGCCTCTCTATATTCTCAAACGGGTCAACGATGGGAAATCATGACAGATCGGTCATGGCTAATCAAGACATACATCACCAACGGTACCTACACCTACAAACTCTATCGCGACAATAATGTAGTAGCCAATAACATAAACAACAGCTCCTATACGGACAGCAACGTTCCTATTGGCTTCTTCAATTACCACGTTACTACCAACTACTATTCCTTTGAATCTGATCCATCGAACATAATCCGCGTACGAGTCGGGAATCCCCCATGCATGGTATCTGCAACCGCCAACCCATCCTATGGTGGCACCGTTGCCGGTGATGGAACATACAACTACGGCAGCATTTGCACCTTGTCAGCGACCCCTTCGACTGGTTATGACTTTATTAATTGGACCAAAAACGGAAGCCAGGTTTCGACTAGTCCCGACTATTCCTTTACAGTAGCGGAAGAAGCTTCCTACTATGTGGGGAATTTCCAGTTACAAAGTTTTAACATCAACCCATCGGCAAACCCAAGCAACGGCGGAACAATTACTGGCGGAGGAACATACAACTATGGTCAGACTTGCACATTGACAGCAACACCTGCTACGGGCTACGATTTCATCAAATGGACAAAAAACGGGACGCAGGTATCAACTAGTACCAGCTATTCCTTCACAGTGACGGAAGCAGCAGATTATGTAGCACATTTTCAACTGCAAAGCTTCATTATCAACACCTCAATCAACCCAAGCAACAGCGGTTCGGTTAGCGGCGAAGGAACATACAATTACGGCAGCACTTGCACCTTGACGGCAACACCAACCACGGGTTATGATTTCGTCAAATGGACCAAAGATGGAGCCCAAGTATCAACCAACACTAGCTATTCCTTTATTGTGACAGAAGCCGCGACCTATGTGGCTCATTTCCAATTACAAAGCTTTACCATCTCTGCTTATTCCAACCCAGACAGTGGTGGAACAATTAGTGGAGACGGAACATATTATTACGGGCAGACCTGCACGTTGACAGCAGTACCAGCCACAGGCTACGATTTTATCAAATGGACTAAAAATGGAACGCAGGTTTCGACCAATACCAGCTATTCTTTTACTGTAACGGAAGCGGCAAGCTTTGAAGCACATTTCCAACTGCAAAGTTTTACTATCAACGCCTCGACAAATCCAAGTAATGGTGGCTCAGTGAACGGTAGTGGAACATACAACTATGGACAAACTTGTGTCCTAACGGCGACTCCAGCCATAGGCTACGACTTCATTAGCTGGACCAAAAATGGCACACAAGTATCGACCAACAGCAGTTATTCCTTTACCGTGACGGAAGCAGCGAACTTCGTAGCACATTTCCAATTACAAAGCTTCGCCATCAATACATCTTCCGACCCATACAATGGAGGCACAATCAATGGAGGTGGGACATACTATTATGGTCAGACATGCACTTTGACAGCTACGCCCTCAACAGGCTTTGATTTCGTCAATTGGACGAAAAACGGATCCCTGATTTCGACTAATAGCATTTATTCCTTCACCGTGACGGAAGAAGCAAATTTCGTGGCACATTTCCAGCTACAGAGTTTCACCATCAACGCCTCATCCAATCCTAACAATAGCGGAACAATCTCTGGAAGCGGAACATACAATTATGGACAAACCTGTACTTTGACAGCAACACCAAATCCTGGCTACACTTTCCTACGTTGGACCAAAAACGGAACACAGGTCTCGTCGAACGAAGCATATTCCTTCACCGTGACGGAAGCAGCAAGTTTTGTGGCACATTTCCAATTGAACAACTATGTCATCAACATCTCCGCCAATCCTTCCAACGGTGGTACAGTCTCAGGCGGCGGTGGGTTCCATTACGGTGACAACTGCACCGTGACAGCGACAACGAACCCTGGCTTCAACTTCATCAATTGGACGGAAAACGGGAATCCTGTTTCCAACCAACCAACTTATACGTTCACCATCACTTCTGACAGAAGCCTTGTGGCCAACTTCACCACCCAAAACTACGTCATTACTGCCATTGCCAATCCCACTGAAAGTGGAACCGTTTCTGGCTCCGGAGGCTACAACTATGGAGACAACTGCACACTGTCGGCAACTGCCAATACAGGGTACATTTTCCAAAAATGGACCAAAAACGGGACGCAGGTTTCAACCAACCCTACATATTCTTTCACCGTCATTGAATCTGCTACTTTTATTGCACACTTTACAATGGTAGATTACAACATAAGTGTCGACGCCAGTCCAACAGAAGGCGGAAATGTAAATGGCGGTGGAACTTTCAACTATGGTCAGATATGCACGGTTCAAGCTTCAGCCAATATAGGCTTTGCCTTCGTGAATTGGATGGAAAATGGTGCGCATGTGTCAGATCAGCCTAACTATAGTTTCACTGTTACAAGTAACCGCGACCTCGTCGCCCATTTCATTCCTTTGTCTTACGAAATAACTGCCGAGGCTGACCCTGAAATTGGTGGTATCATCATTGGAGCGGGTACATATCCTGCTAGCGGAATAGCCACACTTAGTGCAGTTCCCAATGACAGCTACCTCTTCCATAATTGGACCGAAGGTAGTACGATTGTATCAGAATCAGCTACTTATACATTTACCGTTGACCACTCGCGCCATCTCGTTGCCCACTTCTTCCATGTTGACGGCATTGACGAAAAAACTGAAACGGTCGAGCTTTTCCCCAATCCAGCAAGCGACAATCTCTGCATCAAAGGCAATGATATCAAACGTATCTCTATCTATAATTCGCTTGGACAATTGATGGAGGACCGTGAAGTGGAACAACAAGACATGGTCATGTTGAATGTGAGTAACTATAATACTGGAACCTATTTCATCCGAATTGAATTAGGCCATGACATTGTTTCTAAAGTATTTGTGAAGAAAAACTAAGTTCCACTAAAACTACAACTAGCGCAACTCATTTCCCCTCCCTAAACCTCACTATCGCATCGATAATCTCATCGTTATCATCGGAAATAGTGAGTATCATATTCTTAAACAAACCTCTGTCGCTCAGGTCTTTCAGTAACGAATAGGCAGGCATGCAGTTGGTATAGTAGTCCTTGCCCATAAAGATCATCGGGCTGGCATAGCCTTCACTCTCGTAGTGGTTTTGGCCTGCGTCCTGGAAAATCTCCTGCATAGTACCCGCACTGCCAGGCGTATAGATGATGCCGCCCTTGGCAATGGTGACTATACCATCCTCGCGCACGCTGTTGTCGAAGTATTTGGCGATGTCGGTAGCAAAAGGTGCCGTTGGCTCATGACCGTAATAATAGGTCGGGATGGCAAGGCTGCGGTAGTCCGTTTGCAGAGGAAAACGTTCCATCACCTCGAAAGAACGGCAAAGCCAGCCTTCATCCTTGTAGGTCGGCGAAGGCATGAGCATGTCAACTGCCTCATTGGTCTCAGCCTCGCTCCTACCCGCCATCCATGCGCCAAGATGTGTGGCCTCCATGGCACCTGGACCACCGCCTGTGACCATCAAGCGACCCATTTCGGTCAGTTTCTTGCTCAAAAACACGATTTGGCGGTATTGTGGGTCGTCACGCCTTTTGGCATGGCCTCCCATAATGCCAATGACATCTTTTTCATCATAAAGGTCGAGCATTTTGTACAGCTCACGCGTGATGAAATGGTCGTGGAGGGCGCGGGCTAATGTCTCGCGCACCTCATGTCCCCGTTTGCCTTGGTCAATATAATGCTTATAGACTTGTGTATCATGACAGGTCGCAAAAGTCGACTCATCGTGATAGTCGTAGCCTTCATATAGCATCTTGCTATTATACAGCTTCTTGGGATAAGTGTTGAAAGGCATGCCCATCTTGCGAATATAAATGCTGAGGTCATCATTGGCGACCATTTCTAGCACCCGATTAACGATGCCTGCGGCATCAAGGCCATACTTATGCATCAAAGCTGAAGCCTGTCCCGACTCACCGAAACGGTCGCTCATGCCAATACGAACAACACGGATAGGATGGTTTTCGGCCAAAAACTCTGTTACGGCACCACCCAAACCGCCTGCAACCTGATGCTCTTCAATAGTGAAGATCATACGGGTCTCATCAGCAGCTTTGTTGAGCATCTCGCCATCCAACGGCTTGATGGTGTGCATATTGATGACACGAGCTGAGATACCAACCTGTTGAAGCATGTGAGCGGCTTCCAAGGCTTCCCACACCTCATGTCCCGTGGCAACAAGCGTGACATCACCACCATCCTGCATCAGCTGAGCTTTTCCGATTTCAAATTCCTGATCTTCAGCAGTAAAGTCAGGCACTGCCTCGCGCCCAAAACGCACATAGACCGGTCCTTTACATTCAAGGATGGCTTTCTCGGTGGCGACTTTGGCTTGGGTGGCATCGCAAGGCGAGATGACGGTCATGTTGGGCAACACACGCATAGCCGCGATGTCCTCCAAAGCCTGATGCGTGGCGCCATCGGGACCTACGGAAACACCAGCATGGGCACCACCGATGACGACATGCACATTGTTGTAACACACCGAGATACGAATCTGGTCGTTGGCACGGTGCGCCGCAAACACGCCGTAGGTGCTAAAGACGGGAATCTTACCACCTAGAGCCAATCCAGCAGCCGTAGCCACGGCATCTTGTTCAGCGATACCCATGGAGAGAAACCTCTCGGGAAAGGCCTCTGCAAAAAGGTTCATCCCGACAGAATTGGTAATGTCGGCTCCCAATCCGACCACCCTTTTATCTTGTTGCGCAGCAGCAAGGACACCCTCGCCGAAACCGGTCTTTGTGGCCTTGTTGCCTTTATTTTTGTAATACATGACGTTTCGTTTTGTAGAGACGCAATGATTGCGTCTCAAATTAATTCCGTTTTTCAGGAGACGCAATCATTGCGTCTCTACGACAATTCGTTTATAAAACCAGGTAATTGTTCCTTGCTCGGCACCTTGCCGTGCCATTGGTTGTTGTCCTCGATGCTCTTCACGCCCTTGCCCATGATGGTATCAGCGATGATGACGGTAGGCCTGCCTTTCTCTTGGTCAGCCAAGTCCAGCGCCATCTTGATTTGGCTCATGTCGTGCCCGTCAATCTCGATGGTATGCCATCCGAAAGCTGCCCATTTGTCGCGCAAAGGGTCGATGGCCATCACCTTCTCCGTGCCGCCATCAATTTGCAGGCGGTTGCGGTCGATGATGGCGCAGAGGTTGTCCACCTGATGATGCGCCGCAGCCATGGCCGACTCCCAAACGCTTCCCTCCTGCTGCTCGCCGTCGCCCATAATGCAGAACACACGGTTCACGGTCCCTGAGCCCTGAGCCCGTCGAAGGGTCGAAGGGCCGTCCATCTTGGCCGCCAGAGCCATACCCAATGCCACACCCAGACCTTGTCCCAACGAGCCAGAGCAGGTCTCCAAGCCAGGCAAGCGGAACTCGTAGCTCGGATGCCCTTGCAGACGGCTGCCTAATTTGCGCAGTGTAAGCATCTCTTCCTCAGGAAAATAGCCCGCCGCCGCTAAGGTTGCATACAACACGGGAGCCGTATGCCCGATGGAAAGCACCACCTTATCGCGATCCTCCCATTCGGGATGTTGCGCGTCGTGACGCAAATGGTTGAAATACAATACAGTGAAAATATCGACCAAATCGAGAGATCCGCCCGTATGTCCCGAGCCAGCTTCAGCCAAAGCGGTCAAGATAAGCTGACGGATATGTTTCGCTTTCTCTTCCAATGAAGTCATACCAGTAAACCAATTAAGTCCTTGACAATGAATACTAAACAAACGAATGCGTAAATCAGTTTCAGCAGCGTTCCCACCAAAAACCCTACAAAGGAACCAAAAGCCGCTTTCCAGGCTTGTTTATTAGGTGTTTTCGCGATTCTTTCCCCGAAATAAGCACCGAAAAACGGGCCCGCCAAGATGACGGGGAAGGCCGCATTGAAGAATAAGGTGAGCGTCAAACCCACCAAAAGTCCAATGGTACTCCCCCACATGCCTGCTTTGGAACCGCCAAATTTCTTGGTCCCCCAAACGGGCACGATGTAATCCAAAGTGAAAATCACCGCAGCGATGACACCCATGACCACAAGGAAAGTGACCGAGTGCTCGACCCCTTCAACAAACGAAACGGCCAACACACTCAAATAACTGAAAGGCGGTCCGGCAATGCCCGGTACAATAGCACCTACGATGCCGACAATGGCCAAACAGATGGCCGCCGCAATGAGAACGACATTCATTTGATCATGTTTTAGAAGGCGAAAATACGAAAAAAACATGAATAAGCCACTACTCTAGGCAAAATGTGCATTTTCACTCAATTATTTTGATTTTTGTGAAATCAGCCTTACATTTGCGGCATAAAACTCCAATTGCATGAAAAATCTTCTACTTCTAATATCGCTAATCATCACAGCATCAAACATTTTCGCCTACGACATCATCCATCCTATCGGGGGTCGCGCTGCTGCCATGGGAGGCTCGTCGGTGGCCTCACAAGGTCTTTGGGCCATGCAAAACAACCCTGCCGGTATGGCCAACCTGGACAAGATCAGCCTCGGTCTCTACTACGAAAACCGTTGGATGCTGCCCGAGACGGCCTATAAATGCGGCGCCCTCGCCTTGCCCACCAAGTTCGGCACATTGGGAGTAAGTTTCAACCAATTCGGTTCATCGAAATACAACGAGAACAAGTTCGGGCTGGCCTACGCCAAAGACTTCGGTCGCTACCTGCAAATCGGTCTGCAACTCGATTATCTCCTACTCAAAATCGGCAACGACTACGGCAAATTTAACGCGGTCACTTTTGAGTTAGGGATCCAGTCGCATGTCACCGATAAACTGACCTTAGGCACTTACATCTTCAACCCCGTCAATTTCAGCTTCGAGCAGACCCTGAACCATGAAAAGATTCCCATTGTGATGCGTTTTGGTATGGCCTACCAATTCACCAAGGACTTCATCGGCCAATGCGAAATCGAGAAAAACACCGAACGCATTGGTGTCAGCTTACGTGGCGGATTGGAGTATGAAGCTGTTAAGAATCTATATATCCGCGCAGGTGTGCACACCAACCCAGGCATCCTGAGTTTCGGATTGGGTTATGCCATTCGTTTCGCACAAATCAATGTGGCGGCACAACTGCACAACGAATTAGGGACATCGATTCAAATCGGTATGATATTCAGCATTGGAAAATGACATGAAAAGACTGGTTTTCATCATATTATCCCTAACATCCACCTTGTTTGCGAAGGCGCAGATTGCCATCGACACGCTCAGCACAGAGGCTTTGAACCAGCTACTCATCGAACAGGTGGAACGATTAGCAGAAGACAGCGATGAAGACACCGATTTTGAGGACCTTTTGGAAAACTACATCTTCCTCAGCGAGAATCCCGTCAACCTCAACAGCGAGGAGACCATGCGCTTGGTCGAGTTGCGCCTGCTCAGTATGTTCCAATTTGAGGAATTGCAGCAATACCGCCGCTATTACGGCGATTTCCTCTTTTTGGAAGAGTTGGAGATGGTGGAAGGCTTCGATGAACAGACTATGGCTATCATCAAGCCTTTAATCTACATCGGGCAGGAACATAACAAGGACAAAATCACACTCAACAATATGGCGCGTTATGGCAAGCATCAACTGGTGGGCCGTTATGAACAAATCCTTGAACGGCAACAAGGTTACATGCCCATCGATGACTCCGCCCTCTTGGCCAAGCCCAACTCGCGCTATCTCGGCAGTCCACAGAAGCTCCAATTCAAATACACCTATAACTATAGGAACAAAATCCGCGCAGGCTTTGTCTTGGAAAAAGACGCTGGCGAGATGTTCTACACCGACAAGGTCAGCGACACCATCCAGAAATTCTTGGGAAGCCAATTCCGTCGTGGCTTCGACTTTGTCGGCTTCCACCTCTATGCCAAGGACTTGGGCATTGTTAAAGCGGCTGTTTTGGGCGACTACCAGCTCGCCTTTGGCCAAGGCTTGACGCTATGGTCGGGAATGAGTTTCGGAAAAGCAGGCGCAGGCAGCAGTGTGATGAAACAAGGACGCGGCATTACACCCAAAGGGTCGGCCAGCGAGTATGCTTTCATGCGCGGTGCTGCCGTCACCCTTGGCAGCGGGCCTTTTAGCGGGACATTATTCTATTCCAATCGTTGGGTCGATGCCAATGTCAGCGTGGCTGACACCTTGGAAAGCGAAGCCGAGTTCGTCAGCAGCCTGCAAGAGACGGGGTATCATCGCACTATTGGCGAGCTGCAAGACCGTCATGCCATACGGCAACAAGTGATTGGAGGGCATCTAGCTTATTCCATTGCTCATTTCGAGGTCGGTTACACAGCCCACCATACGTGGCTCAGCGTACCACTCGAACTCAAGCCCAGCCATTACAACCAATTCTACTTCCAAGGGCAAAAGCTCACCAACCAAGGTATTGACATCAAGTATGTTAAAGGGAAATATGCGGTTTTTGGAGAAATGGCGATGAGTTATAATCATGGAGCCAAGGTCCCTGAGCCCGTCGAAGGGCCGACCTCAATACAATCGAGGTTTAACTACGTTGAATCTTCGATTTCGACAAGCTCAACGACCCTTGGCTTTGCTGGTTTGGTCGGCTTGACCGTAAAACCTGCCGGTTATTTAAACTTTACTATCCTTTATCGCGACTATGGCAAGGCCTACCAAAACCTCATGAGCAACGCCTTCGGTGAAGGCAGCCGCAACCAAGGGCAACGAGGTATCTATCTTGGCGTGGAAGTCGCCCCTGCACCTTATTGGAACATCCTCGCCTATGTCGACCAGTTCCAATACACCTGGCTAACCTCACAAGTCAACGCACCCAGTCGCGGACGCGACTACTATTTGCGCATCAGCCACAGCTTCAACCGTCGCACACAAGCCTACCTGCAATTCCGCTCCAAGACCAAGATGAAAAATTCCACCGATGCATTTGTCTTCAGTCACTACCCCATCTTCTACACCAAGAACGCGGTGCGTTTCAACATCAACTATCAGATTGGTTGGGATTTGCATTGCAGCAACAAGGCCGAATATGCACACTACCGCAATGATGATGGCAGCAACGAACACGGTTATTTCCTCTGCCAAGACATCGCCTACAAGCCCGAAGACAAGCCCTATAGCCTTGCTTTCCGTTACGCCATCTTCGACGCCCAGGACTACAACACGCGCATCTACGCCTACGAGAATGATGTGCTCTATTCCTTCAGCGTTCCCGCCCTTTACGGCAAAGGCATGAGGGTGTATCTTTTAGGAAAGGTTAAGCTATTCAACGCCTTGACGCTATATGCCCGCATTGGGCGCACCATCTACAGCGACCGTGAGGAAATCGGCAGCGGATTGACCTTGATTCAAGGGAATCACAAGACGGATTTGAAGGTGGAGGCGATTTGGAAACTGTAGGAAATGGGAGGTTTATTCTCCGCTCACATCGTTCAAATCGAAATAGAGCAATCGCGTATCGTCATCCTTATCGTCCTCATTGAGCGGGACAAAACCGTTTTTCAAGTAAAACGGCACGGCATCGGTGTATGCATCCACGGTAAGGAAACGGCATCCTGTTTTGTTATCGACGACAAAAAACGACTTGATGAAGTCAAGTAAAAAAGAACCTATATTCTTGCCTTTCATTGACTTGGATACAGCAAAACGGCCAATCTTTGCTGCTGGATAGCTTTTGATACGCTTCGCATTGACGAATCTTTTCCGAAAACGGTTATACTCTGTCTTGGTATCGAAATCCGCCATAGAGATACGATCGTTCAACAAACAGAAGAAAGCCGCAACGATACAGCTATCCTCCTTGTCGAGAAGTGTATAAGTAACCGCCAACTTTTCCTTACGGTAAGGTTGCGCATCATTCAATGCAAAATCATTCAAGTCGGCATCGCCACAATCGAACGATTCAATTCTCTCGTCCTCTGCCAACTTGTAAATGCGATACTGTGCAAAAGCCTCTTCCTTTTCCATAAACTTAGAAATTGGCTGTTGCCATCAGCATTTCGTAAATCTTTAATCTTCTAGCCCTGTCTTCCGGCGATTCCGTCCGCTTCTCTTTCATCCGTGCTTCAAAACGGCGAGCGTCTTCACCGAAAAGGATGGGCGTTTCTTTGATGGGTTTTGCCATGATTTTATCTCCTTACTTTTTCTATTCTATTCAAATTCTGTGCAAAATTAAACATTTTTCCCGAAAAGCCCTTGTACTTCTGAATTTTTCTCTATTTTTGCAGTTGCCAAGCCGAGAGAAAACGGCATGGTCAGAGAAAGCGCATTCTTCGCTTTGTTCCTCGGCTGTGAATCTGGACAATTCGCATAAATTTTGAGGAGTGATGAGATGAGGCGACTTTCACTGTTTAATGTTTGTGTATTCATATATACTTACATAAACAGTGGAGCTTTACCGTATCCATTATTTTGAAAATTTATGGGAGTCCAGACCCAACAGCCAGAAATAAGGATAAGTTTGGGAGGCTCCGCTCTGTTTGCCTTTTACTAACCATGCCTATTGAGCCACGGGCACAAAAAGAAAGGATAAACGATGGAAAACGAAGAGAAAAAAGACCTTCAAGGAAGAAGGGAGTTCTTCAAGGAAGCAGCGAAAAAGGCTCTTCCACTGTTCGCAGTAGCATTGTTTGGCACCTCGGTGCTATCTTCATGTTCAAAAGATCCAGTAAATACTGGTTGTGGAGGATGTGGTAAAACATGCAGTGGTTCTTGTGAGGGCGACTGCGCTGGCGATTGCGATGATGGATGCTATCAAGCCTGCATCCAACTTTGCACACATTACCAACTTTAAATTTGGAAGAGTGTACCAGAAACAATGATGTCTTCTGGTACACTCTTTAAAAAACTCAAAATAATAACAAATATGAACAAAACAATAACCTTTATTGTCACCAAAGATTGTCAATTAAACTGTAAGTATTGTTACTTGGTTGGTAAAAATAGCGATGAGATAATGACATTTGACATTGCAAAAAAGGCAATTGATTACATACTAAATAACAAGGATTTTCTCAAATACGATACGGTATCCTTTGATTTCATTGGCGGCGAACCAACATTGGAAATTGATTTGATTGACAGAATATCCGATTATTTAAAAACGGAAATGTTCAGATTAAATCATCCATGGTTTAATAAATATATGTTCGATTTCACAACAAATGGATTGTTGTATAATTCAAAAAAAGTTCAGTTATACATAGAAAAGAACCGCAATCATATCGACATTACAATTACCATTGACGGAACTAAACGGAAACACGATATAAACCGTGTTTATAAAGATGGTCGAGGTTCTTATGATGATGTCGTTAAAAACATTCCATTATGGTTGTCTCAATTCCCACAATGCAGCACAAAAGTAACAATAAGTTCAGAAGACATTCCATATATTAAGGAAAGTGTGATACATATTATAAACCTTGGAATTAAGACTATTCATATCAATTGCGTGTTTGAAAATGTTTGGAAAGAAGGGGATGATTTATTATTTGAGAATCAACTTGTTTCATTAGGAGATTATCTAATAGATAACAATCTATATGATAAAATTGAATGTGCTTTTTTTAATGACTTTATTGGAAAGCCATTGCCTATTCAAAAAAACAACAATTGGTGTGGCGCAGGAAGAATGTTGAGTATTGATGCCAAAGGCAATTTTTATCCATGCACAAGATTTGCCCAATACTCACTACGAGACAAAAGAAGTGCATCGAATGTGAGGTGGCGAGCGGCTGTGCCTGGTGCCAAGGCGAGAACTACGACACAGCGCAGACCCACACCGTGTTTGAACGAGCCACGGCCATCTGCCTTATGCACAAGGCAAGGGTAAGAGCCAATAACTACTACTGGAACAAGCTCTACCGCAAGCTCGAATTAGAGGACCTGCGCGAGCAATATGAAGCCAATAAACGCGAAGTGAAACCTGAAATCTGTTAAGCCATGCTGCAATACCTTGTTATATTATTAGACGACACCAACGTGGCCTACTGCCATGCTGACAATCCGCTGAAAGAACGTAACTTAATTCCGTTAGAAACCCTCAAAAAGGGTATCCTTTTCGGGATGAAGCAAAACCTGATGATTCAGTATGTCTTTCCAGACTACGGGACGCGGGACTGCGGGACACGGGACCATAAACTCCCGAAAGAATATGCTGAAGTTATAGAGAGCATCGATAACGTGAAGATCTATCCTACTGGATGCAAGCCTGTTACGGGCATCGAGGACGGCAACGAAACGGATGTGGAAGTGGCCAACGAAGTCTCTGAAAAAGTGGAAGCCAAGAACTTGGTGCTTCGTCTTCCGTTCGGCGAAATGCTGAAACAGAAGGACGAAATCGCGAAACTCTTTGCCTCGGGCGTGAGAATCAACCTCTGCATCACGGACGTGGAGCAATTCACTGACGGACAAATCGAGGCCTACAAACAATTGCTGGAAGATTGGAACGGCGTTTTGCTTGGCCTCTACAAGCAAGGCCTTTCGCCCCAATTCAATCTCCTGACAGACAGGATGATGCTGAAGGAGATGCACAACTGCGAGGCGGGTGTGAGCAACATCACCCTTGCCCCGAACGGGAAGTTCTACCTCTGCCCTGCGTTCTACTACGACGAGCGGATGCAGGTGTTCAACCAACTGAACCACCACCAACCGTCGTCCGACCGTTCCGTCGGCGACCTGGAAAAGGGTTTGGACATCCCCAACCCGCAACTCCTGCGCCTCGACCACGCGCCCTTGTGCCGCAACTGCGACGCCTACCAATGCCGCCGTTGCCTCTGGCTCAACCGCAAGCTGACTTGGGACATCAACACGCCCTCGCACCAGCAATGCGTGATGGCGCACATCGAGCGCAACGCAAGTCGCGCCCTGCTGAACGACATCCGCAAGGTCGGCGAGTTCATGCCCGAAATCGACATCAAGGAAATCAACTACTTGGACCCGTTTGAGGTCAGGAAAGAGTTTTAGCCCGTCCCGAAGGGACGATACTTTATTAATTAAAATTAACCGTAGGTCGCGACCTACGGCAGACACAAACAAAACACAAATACCGCAATGAAGAAAAAAGTAGGTCAGGTAACCTCTGAAGAAAAGAACGAAATCCAGCAACTCTTCGAAAGAAGAAACGGCCTGAACGAGCTGGCGAAAATCCTCATCGCCGACAACACAGAACTCTACGAAAAACTCGTCAAGGACATGGGCGAGACCGGCACCAAGTTCCAGGGCTGGTGGGACCGCATGTCGCAGAAGTACCAATGGGAATCGGCTGAAAACGGCAACTGGGAAATCAATTTTGAGACCAACGAAATCTATCTTGTATCATGACACTGTTATTCATTGGCACAACGGAACTGCTGCTCATCGGCGGCATTGCGCTGCTCATCTTTGGCGGAAAGAAAGTGCCGGAGATGATGCGCGGCTTGGGCAAAGGCGTGAAGAGTTTCAAGGAAGGGATGAACGAGCCTTTGCAGGAAAAACCCGAAGAAACAAAGGATGAAACAGCCGAGCCAAAACCAGAAGACGGAGGCGGACAATAACGCCGACCCGAACATGCTGACCTTCGGCGGACACCTCGAAGTGCTCCGCCGAATGTTGTTCCGCATCATCGCAGTAGTGATGGTGCTGGCGATAGCCATTTTCTGTTTCAAGGACAAGACCTTCGAGTTGCTTTTGGCGCCCAGTCAGTGGGATTTCGTCACCTATCGCTACATCGAGAGGTTCTTGCATCGGCTTGGCTCCAGCTTCACCTTCAGCCCATTCCATATCAACATGATTGCCACGGAGTTGTCGAGCCAGTTCATGACGCACATTTCCACGGCACTCTATTTGGCCTTGCTCGGTGCGTCGCCCTATATTTTGGTCGAGCTGTTCCGTTTCATCACTCCTGCGCTCTACGAGAACGAGAAGAAATACTCGGTGCAAGTGGCCGTCACGGTCTACCTGCTTTTCATCGTCGGTGTGCTGATGTCGTATTTCATCCTCTTTCCCATTTCTTTCAGGTTCTTGGGCACCTATCAAGTCTCAAGCATGGTGACGCCCAACATCACGCTGAAATCCTACATCAGCACCTTCACGACCTTGACTTTGGTTATGGGATTGGTGTTCCAACTGCCTGTCATCGCGTTTTTCTTGGGTAAACTGGAAGTGGTAAATTCCGAATTCCTAAAACATTACAGGAAGTATGCCCTCATAGTCATCATGCTAATAGCCGCCATCATCACGCCACCAGACTTGATGACGCTCATTTTGGTCACCATACCGCTTTATCTTCTCTATGAGGTGAGTATTTTGGTCCTAAAACACATGGAAAAGCGAAACAATTGATGATTTAATCGTTTTTCCACCAGCTTTATTCAGAAAAACCTTATTTTTGCGGCACAAACAAAACCCAAATCCCATGACCTACCTATTGATTTTACTTGGCGTTTCGCTGCTCGTTTCCGCGGTCGGGTGGATTTATTTCATCTATTTCTTCAGCCTCGGCTACGGCTATGGCGTGGCAGCATTGGCCATTACCATGGTCGCACTCTTCAGCAGCGCCATCACATGGCCTACCGCCCTCCTTTGCGCACTCCTGTTCGTGTTCGGTTGCCGCCTCGGCACCTATTTGCTCATTCGCGAGAAGAAGACCGCCGCATACCGCAAGATACTGTACGACCCTTCATTGCAAAAGAAAAAGCCACTCTTTGTCATCCTCACGGTGTGGCTGTTTTGCGCCGTCCTTTATGTGGCACAAGTGAGCCCTGTGGCGTTCCGCCTCGCCAACATCGTCGAAGGCAAAGTCGTGAGCGACCTTTGGGCATGGATCGGTGCAGGCGTCATGCTGCTGGGCATTGTCTTGGAAGCCGTCAGCGATGCACAAAAAAGCAAGGAGAAGAAAAAGGATCCAAAGCGTTTCGTCTCCACTGGACTTTACCGTATCGTTCGCTGTCCCAACTACTTGGGCGAGGTTGTCATTTGGACAGGCAGTCTCATCAGCGGCATCGGAGCGGGTCTCACTGCATGGCAATGGGTCATCGCTGCCATCGGCTACATCGGCATCCTCTATGTGATGTTCAGCGGTGCTCGCCGCCTCGAACTGCGTCAAAACGAAGTGTACGGTAACGACCCCGAATACCAGACCTACGTCAGGAAGACTCCGATTTTAATTCCTTTATTGCCAATCCATTCTTTGGCAAAATACAAGTGGTTACAGGCGTGATGTAGTCTTCAATCCACCACCACCCTATCCACCTGCTGCTTTCCACCAGAAATGATCACCAAGGTGTAAACACCTTGGTTCAAACCTCGTGTGGAAATCAAAAAACCTTGCGTGTTTGAAGTATTGGAATACACCAAGCGACCCGTCATGTCGTATAATTTGACAGAAGCATCACCAGCTTCCGCAAAGCGGATATTGATTCTGTCCTTGGCGGGATTAGGGAAAACTTCTACAAATCGAGTCGGCCCATCGACTCCTTCGACAGGCTCAAGAACCGAGGGCTCAGGGACCTTAACGTCCCAAGTTCCACAGGCAGCATTGATTTCACCATCCAAATAACTGAAACGGTCGTCCAACCAGTCGCTCAGGTAGGCTAACTGGCTCTCATCTACAGTAAACTCAGGCCATGCCTCATGCTCCCGCTCGTAAACACCGCTTTCAACCAATTCATCGTATTGGTTCTGAACCAATTCCATGATATGTTCACGGGTCAAAAGGGTATCACGCAGTTCATTGTAACGGGTTTGTGCAGAGGCCACGAAACCATAATCATTACAGTCCTGTGTCAAGCGATCAAAGAAACCATTGCTCTTTAGGCCAGCTGCATTGTAGGTCTTGTTGCCGTCTGTATCCAAGCCCCAGATGGCATCCAAGTCCCAAGGCAGATACATATAGGTGCTCGACTTCTTGTAACGTGCCAAAAACAGGTTACGACCCATGTTGTCCATAGCCATCAAACTGTTGATAAACAAATAGTAATCAATGGCATTATCCTTGTCGAATTGGGCGGCATACTGTGAATAGAACACATTGTCAGAGGCGTTCATCACGAAGTTGGTGAAACTGTAGAGGTGGTTCCAATTGATGGCAGTGTCACTCTCGTTGGGATAGACCCACTCATAGTTGTCCCAAGTGTCAAGCGTGTTGTCATACATTGGCAAACTGTCAAAGGTCGGCGCGCCTGGGCCATTGCCCTTGTAAAGCACGCCACGGATGTCACCGTTGTATTTGCGCAGGCCGAGTTGCTTGCGGTCCATGCGCTCGGTCAAGGTGTAAACGCCCAAGTATTCATCATTGATGAACACGTCGGCATAGACCATGCGAATGCCTGGCAAGGCAGCGGGCTCGCTTTCGGAGTAAGGCAACTTGTACATCTCCATCCACAGTTCATTGGCCACCTTGTCGCGCAAGCGGAGCGGTTGAGCCCACATGGCCTCGAGGTTCCAGTCATCATCGCTGCGAAGCCCAAGGAAGGTAGTGTCAGCCATCTCGGCGCCCGTCTCATCGGCCCAGAGCTCCACACGATACGATTTCTTGTCGTACTGCTGGGAGGAGGTGCCCCTAATCTTGAATCCAGCGTGCATCGTGATGACATTGCCATCGGCATCAGCCACATTGATGAGGCCATGCACAGCAGGAGAGTTGACAATCGGGCCATCGGTGGTAATGGTGATGAGCGGCATTTCACTTCGATAATAGGTATAGGTTTCACCCTTCACCTCCATGGTTTCCTTATACGGCTTCATGCCCTCAGGCAGTCGTCCCGTGGCTACTATGATTTTCTTCTCATGGTCGATACCAAACGACTTCCCTACTTCCTGAGCTTTTATACTGCATGTCGCTAATAATAGGCTTATTATCAAAAAGAACTTCTTCATATTCAAAGATTCAAAAATTCAAAATTCAAAAATTCTCATTCCACATTCAGCATTCCACATTCAGCATTCCACATTCAGCATTCAATCAATTCTATTAACGTCAACAATACCTTCGATGGCTTTTATCTTATTAATCAACTGCTCCAACGCCTCCACATCAGTGATTTGCAGCACAATTCTCCCTTCAAAGAAGCCTTCCTTATCGGAGTTGAACACGATGTTCTTCATATTGACCTCCAAATCCTCGGAAATGACCTTGGTGATTTTGCCCAACAAGCCCATGACATCGCGACCATAGATGCGGATGGTGGCCTGCGAACCGTCTGCTTCCACACCGTTCCACTTCACCTTAATGATGCGATAGCCGTAACGCTCCTGCAAACCCTTGGCATTCGGACAGTTGGTGCGATGGATGCTGATGGTGCCTTCGTTGGTGACGAAACCAAACACACGGTCACCAGGAATAGGATTGCAGCACTTGGCCAACTTATAGGTCACATTGCTGATGTCCTCTCCAATGGAGAGCGATTCCTCCACTTCAGCACCTTGCTCCTTTTTCGATGTCCCAATTGTCTCAGGGATAGGCTTTTCCCCTTTATCGGTACTCTCACCGAACTTAGCGGTCAGGAAACGCTTCACATCGGCGATGTCGATTTTCTCCGTGGAAATCCTGTGATAGAGCTGCAAGGAATTCTCTAGCTTGAACTCCTTGACCAGCATGTCGACCACGGTCTCCGAGAACGGCAGTTTCCAGTTTTTCAACCTGCGCTGCAACATGCCCTTGCCCATCTCCGATTCTTTCAGCTCCTCTTCCTTGAGGTAACGACGGATTTTGTTCTTGGCCTTTTCCGTGACCACCACATTGAGCCAGTCGGCACGCGGCGACTGTTTCTTGCTCGTGATGATCTCCACCTTGTCTCCATTGGTCAGCTCGTGACGGATAGGCACCATGCGTCCGTTGACACGCGCTCCATTGCAAGTCTCGCCCACTCGGGTATGCACCTCGTAGGCAAAATCAAGCACCGTGGAGCCCACCGGAAGCTGTTTCAGGTCGCCTTCAGGGGTGAAAATGAATATCTTATCGGATTTGTGGATCTTTTTGTAGGAATTCTCGAACGACACCATACTGGGGTTTTCCAACACTTGGCGCACATTGAGCAGCCATTCCTCAGAAGTCTCCTTCTCTCCTTTATAAAGATAGTGCGCCGCCTGACCCGTTTCGGCTATCTCATCCATACGGGTAGTGCGAATCTGCACCTCAAACCACAGTTTGTCGTCATATTTCACCGTGGTGTGCAGCGACTCATAACCCGAAGCCTTCGGCTTGGTAATCCAGTCTCGAAGGCGTTCCGGCATAGGGTCATAGATGTTGGTGATGGCCGAATACACGCTCCAGCAGCATTCCTGCTCGTCTTTCAAGGCACAATGGATGATGACTCGCGCCGCCATCAAGTCGTAAACTTCCTCAAAAGGCACATTCTGCGCCTTCATCTTGGCATAGATGGAAGGTATCGACTTCAGTCGCCACTTAACCGAATAAGCGAACTTGTATTTTCCGTTCTTCTTTGTCCTTTCTAGTTCAGCGTCAATGCTTTCCGAAATCTTGGCGACAAACTTCTCCGCCGTCTGCTTGCGCGCTTCCTTTGAGGCTTGAATCTTGTTTTCAATCTCATGAAACAAAACCGGATTCTCAAACAGCATCAACTTCTCCTCCAGTTCGGCCTTCAGTTTGTACAAGCCCAGCCGGTGAACAATTGGGATGTAGATGTATTTGATCTCATGGAAGTACTTCGACAAGCGGTCGGCATCCACATCGTTTTGGTTACGAACATCATACACACGGTGTACCACTTTCAGTAGCACAGAGCGCATGTCATCAATCATCGAAAGGAAAAGCACCTGGAAGTTATCCGAGTTATAGGCTACCTTTTCTGTGTCCAGCTGCGAAATCTGGCTGAAGTCCTCAAGGATGATGGCCACCGTCTTGCCAAATTGCTCCTTCAATTCCTTGCCACTCACACCCTTCTTGTAGTCAATGCCATGGAGGAAAGCAGCCACCACAGAGATATAGCCCAAACCCACTTCGAGCACAGCGATGCGTCCCATCTCAATCAGGTGCATCATATAGGCCTTGCCCGACAAGAGGTAACGGCCGTCATATTCATCCATGCAATAACGATACGCCTTGTCAATCAACTCCAATTGGTTGGGAGCATTGATGAAAGGCTGAATGTCCTTCAGCATCGATTCATAGGCCTGCTGAATAGCCAATATTTCCAATGATGAGTAACCTGCCATGTTAATCAGTTATTTTAACTGTGAGCTGATGAGCGAGCAGGATGTCGTAATACGGTTTCAGTTCCTCGAAGCTACCATGCATGACGGTGCATTTGCCCTTGTAGTGCGTAATCCAGGCGCAGGTCTCGGCCTGTTCACGCGTATGATGACACACCTTCATCAAAGTGTCGATGACATATTCAAAGGTATTCACGTCGTCGTTGATGAGCAGTAGACTCTTCTCGTTCTCAACCAATTCCTCTTCCAGCACATCAACGTTTTCCTGTTCCTTGTTCATTGCTCAAAGTCTATTTCTCCTGTAAAACGGAATTCGGGGTGTAAAATTACACATATTTTCGAAAATGAGGACTGAAAAAAGCCTCAAAGTACTTTTTTTCCTACTTTTGCCCTCCGAAACAACAACGCATCCATGCAGAACCGCTTCATCAAAAATATCATTTTCCTGCTGTTTCTCAACCTGTTGGTGAAGCCGTTCTGGATTCTCGGCATCGACCGTGAAGTGCAAAACCTGCTTGGCGATGCTTCTTACGGTACTTATCAGGCCCTTTTCAACTTCTCTTACCTTTTCTATATCCTCCTCGACCTCGGTATCACCAACTTCAACAGCCGTGCTGTCGCACAAGACCCGAAAAACCTCTCGAAGCACTTTGGCGGCCTCACCGAAATCAAACTCCTATTGGGACTGCTCTATGCTGCCGTCATCTTCGTGGTCGGTTACTTCTGCGGCTACAACGAAGGCCTGAAACTCAAGCTGTTGTTCTGGTGCGGGCTCAACCAAGTGTTGCTCTCCTTCATCCTTTTCCTCAGGTCGAACATACAAGGTCTGTTGCTGTTCAAGCAGGACAGCATCCTCTCCGTCTTCGACCGTGTTCTAGCCATCATCATCATGTGCCTCATCCTGTGGAGCGGCTGGTTCCCCAAGGAAAAGTTCAACATCATCTGGTACCTGCAAGCCCAGACCGTGGCCTACATTGCCACCCTCGTGTTTGCTTTGACCATCGTCCTGCGCCACGCCGAACATCTCAGCTTCAAGCTCAACTTTAAGTTTTTCAATGAGATACTGCGTCAAAGCCTGCCTTTCGCCCTTCTTGTCCTGCTGATGAGCGTCTACAGCCGCATCGAGCCCGTT
This sequence comes from uncultured Bacteroidales bacterium, assembly GCA_946185535.1. Classification (GTDB taxonomy): domain Bacteria; phylum Bacteroidota; class Bacteroidia; order Bacteroidales; family F082; genus Limimorpha. The sequence continues at coordinate 8,051 of CAMHJX010000018.1, read as the reverse complement.
CTGCTTGAGCGTCTTTTGGACGACAAGGGCGTACAAGCCGGCATCTACAGCCGCGCCTACCGTCTCTTCGATGCGGGCAACAACATCTCCAATCTGTTCGCTATCATGCTGTTGCCCATGTTTGCCGCCACGCTGAAAAACAAGCCGGAGCTGAACAACTTGGTCAAGACCTCGTTCAATGTCATCGTGGCCATGGCGGGCATCGTCATGATCATGTGCGTCTTCTACCGCCAGGAAATCATGCATCTGATGTACCGTCCCGAGGAAGCCGAAACCAATGCCGCCTACCTCATGCGCATCGGGCAATATGCCAATGTGTTTCCTTTATTGATGGGCAGTTTCTTCTGCTTGTCAACAACTTACATCTTCGGAACATTGCTTACCGCCAATGGCAGTCTTAAGCAACTCAACCTAGTAGCTGCGGCTGGGGTCATCATCAATATCCTGCTCAACCTCATTGTCATTCCGCGCTTTTACGCGGTGGGTGCCGCCTCCACCAGCCTTTGCGTGCAAGCTGTCACAGCTTTCCTTCAATACCTCCTTGCCAAGCGCATCCTCAAGTTCGAAATGGGTGGCCGTTATTGGTTTCACATCGCCCTGTTCTTGATTACCGTTGTCGTGGTCACCTTCCTTGTCAAGCAGTTGAACCTCAACTGGATGATTGGTTTCATCATTGCTTTTGCCATCAATTGCGGTGCCATTTTCTTCACCCAATTGCTTAGCCTCAAGGAAATCGTGAGCCTCGTCCTCCCCAAGGAAAAAAAGGCCTAAAATGTCTTTTTTCATTGCCAATTCACGGGAATTCCCTATTTTTGGCAACTTATTCTACACATAAATATGGACGAACAGACACATAACACCTACAGTTCCAAATACTTATGCAGACTATTGGTGGAATACAGGAAGCCCATACTCATCATTTTGGCAGTGGCCGCCCTCTGTGCCATCCTTTTCAGTGCTCCGTTTTTCATCACACCACTGTATAAGTCCACGACGGTCATCTACCCCACCTCCAGCAATTCCATCTCGAAAGTATTGATCAGCACGACCTACCAGTCGGAAAAGGACATCATGAACTTCGGCGAGGACGAGCAGACCGAACAGATGCTGCAAGTTTTGAACTCTAACCGCGTACGCGACAAGGTGATCAGCCGTTTCAACTTGATGGAACACTACAACATCAAAGCGAACAGCAAATACCCCATCACTAAGCTGAACAAACTCTATGACGCCCGCATCAAGTTCCGCCGAACGGAATACAACGCCGTGAAAATCACAGTATTGGACTCAGATGCAGCCCTTTCTGCCCGCATCGCCAACGAGATTGCCGAGATTTTCGACAGCACGATGAACCAAATGCAGAAAGAGGTCGCCATCGAGGCCTTCCGCATCGTGGAACAGGAATACAACACCCTCGTCGCCGAGATGAACGCACTTGAAGACTCGCTCAACACGCTGCGCAAGTTGGGTGTGTTCGACTACGAGTCGCAAGTGGAGATGCTCAGCCAACAGTTGGCAGTCGAATTAGGCAAAGGCAACTCACAGGGTGTCAAGAATATACAAGAAATGCTTGATGTTTTGGCCGAATACGGCGGCGCTTCCTACGCCATCAACGAGCGTCTGGACAACGACCGTCTGCAACTCTCTTTGGTCAAGTCGAAATACGAAGAAGCCAAGGTGGATGCCACCGAGTTCATCCCGCACAAATTCGTCGTCACCTCAGCCTTCCAGGCCGAGCGTAAGACCTATCCCATCCGCTGGATTATCGTGGTGGTCACTGTGCTGAGCACCTTCCTGCTGCTCCTCTTCTGCATTGTCTTCTATGACCGCTCGAAGGGCTTTTTTCGTCACGAGGCCGAGAAGGAGGCGGCCACCAAGGAAAAAAGGCATCATCCCGGAAAAGAATGAGCCGAAACCTGCACCTAATATAGTATCTACTACACCGAAAACAACAAATCAAATCATGGATAACAATTTCAACAATCTTTCATTGGTTCAACTCGTGCTGAAATGGAAATGGCACATCATCATCATCACCGTAGTGGCCGCCCTCTGCGGTGCCATTTTCTCAAGCTCCATGTTCATCACGCCGCTTTACAAGTCGGTGGCCGTGGCCTATCCCGCCAACATCAGTCCCTATTCCGATGAAAGTGAGACCGAACAGATGCTCGAAATCATCAACTCGACCTCCATCATGGACTCTATCGTCGAAAAGTACGACTTGTGGACGGACTACAAAATCAACAAGGCCGACCAGTTTGCCAAGACCTACATGATCAACGAATACCGCAGCAAGGTCAAGATCGGAAAGACCCCCAACGAGGCGGTTAGCATCAGCGTGATGGACAAAGACCCCTTCGTGGCTTGCGACATCGCTAAGGATATCCTCAACTTCTACGACCAGAAGGTGCACGACTTGCACACCCAGAAAGTGGGCGAAGTCGTTGCCATGTACGATTTGCAGTTACGGATGAAGCAACAAGACATTGACTCATTGAAGCAGAGTCTCACCGACCTCGCCACCAACTATGGCGTGCTCAATTACTCGGGTCAACTCCGTGAAGTGACGCGTGGATTCCTCAACGGCTCCTCCAAAGCCAACGAACTCAAGCAAAACCTCGAACAATATGGTGCGGATGCCGTCGACTTGGAGACCAAAATCATCGCTGAGGCCAACACTTATTCCCTCATCAAGAAAGACTACGAGCAGAACCTGCGTTTCTTCTACTCCGACCTCACCTACTCCAACATCGTCACCGAGCCCTTCCCTGCCGATAAGAAAGCCTTCCCCGTGCGTTGGGTGGTGGTCGCTCTGAGTGCATTGGGAGCCTTCTTGCTCTCCATCGTGGTCATCTTCATCATCGAGAACCGCAAACGTTTCGTAGGCGAAAAGAAATAAACCGTGGAGAAGAAAGCGAAAATAGCCTGGCTCTATGTCATCGCGGCACTTTTCGTGGCCGTGGGACTATTTCTTGTGGTGAAGAAGAACACCTATCTCTTCTTTGCCCTTCCCGTCGTGCTGGGTGTGCTTTTGCTTTACATCTTTTCCTTGGACAAAGTGCTGTTGCTCACAGCCTTCACGGTGCCGCTCTCCGTCAACCTGAAGGTGCTTGAATCGGGCTTGGCCATCTCACTGCCCGCCGAGCCTTTGCTGATGGGCATCTTGATATTGTTCGTGGCCAAAATGCTCTACGACGGCAAATTTGACCGACGCATCTCGCGACATCCCATCGCCATCGTCATCTATTGCATGTTTGCCTGGATGCTCGTCACCACCATCACGAGCGAGATGCCCGTGGTGTCCATCAAGTTCATGCTTTCGAGGCTGTGGTTCGTCATCCCGGCCTTCTTCCTCTGCGCCATTTTATTCAAGAGCCCCAAAAACATCCATAAGTTCATCTGGCTCCACATCGCTGCCTTGTGTATCGTGTGCGTCTACACCATCATTCACCATGCCCAGTTCGGCTTCGACGGCGACTCTGCCCACTGGGTGATGACGCCTTTCTACAACGACCACACAGCCTACGGTGCTGCCTTGGCCATCTATCTCATCCTCGCCCTCGCCTATGTCTTCCTGCCTGGCGTGAAGAAAAGCCGCAGGCTCATCATCATCGCCGTGGTTGTGCTGCTCAGCGTGGCCCTCACGCTCTCCAACTGCCGTGCGGCATGGCTCAGCATCATTGCTGCCTTGGCTGTTTTGATTTGTGTACTGCTGAAGATCAAGTTCCGCTGGATTGCCGCCGCCGCCGTGATTCTGGTCGGCCTGTTTTTCGCCTTCCAAAACCAAATCATCGATGCCTTGGAGAAGAACAACCAAGATGCTTCGGGCGACCTGGTGGAAAACATCCAGTCCATCACCAACATTTCTACCGATGCCTCCAACCTCGAGCGCATCAACCGCTGGCAGTCGGCCTTCCGATTGTTCAACGAACGCCCCGTATTTGGTTGGGGACCAGGCACCTACCAATTCGTGTATGCGCCTTATCAGATGTCGAAGGAGAAGACCATCATCAGCACCAACGCCGGTGACGGCGGCAATGCCCACTCCGAGTATTTCGGTCCCTTGGCCGAACAGGGCGTAGTGGGGTCGCTCCTCGTGTTGGTTTTGGTCATCGTGACGGTGTATTGCGGCCTAAAGACCTATGGCCGCTGCAAGAACAAAGAGGCCAAGGTCTTGGTCTTGGGTGCCACCCTCGCCTTCATCAGCTATTTCATCCACGGTTTCCTTAACAACTTCTTGGACACCGACAAGCTGGCCATCCCCGTGTGGAGCCTCGCTGCCTTGATTGCCGCGATTGACGTGTTCTACGCGGACAAGGAAGAGTTTGTTGAAGAATAATTTGTTTTTCCTATCTTTGCATCCATGAAACACTACGCTTGGATAGGATTGTTGGTTTTTTTGTTGGCTATGTCGGCCTGTGACGCCACCACACGCGAGGCGCGGCGCATGGTGAAGCGTGCCGAGCTGTTGGCCGACACCCTGCCCGACAGCACCGTGCGCCTGATTGACAGCGTGCTGCGCATGCCCGCGAGCCTCAGCGAGCGGGAGCGCATGGACATGGCCTTGCTGCAGGCCGAGGCCTTGTTTGGTGACCATGGAAAGGAGATCTCGCCCGTGATGGACGACGATTTCTTCGACGAGCATGACAACCTCTCCACCAGCCCCGAATTGGAACGTGCCGCAGCCTACTATGCAGGAAAGAAACAATATGCCAAGGCCGCCCATGCGGCACTCTACAGCGGCTTCGTGCAGCAGCACTACGATGAGAAGGAAATTGCCATGCGTTCGTTCAAGGAGGCAGAGCAATATGGCAAACTGGCTGTTGACAGCCTTACTGTGGCGCAGGCGGAGTATTGGATGGGGAAGATGCTGTATGATGAAGACAGGGAACAGGAAGCCTTAAAGTCGTTTATCATTTCTGAAAACTATATCGGAAATCACTATGGTGAACGAGCTTTACTAGAAAACAGCAAGGCTGTAGTTTATATTTTGATAAGTCGATACGACAGCGCAAACAATTGTTTAGAAAGAGGACTTTCTTGTGCTGAAAAGGAACATTTCGAAAAAGCAAGAATCAAAGTCTTTAACAACCAAGCCGTACTATGCCGCATTCAGGGAAAATATGGCGACGCCATTGAGCATCTTAAACAAATGGCAAGCACCTCTCATTTGGACAAAACGGAAGAGTTTGTTTTTTACCTCAACATGGGCAAAACATTCATTTCTGCCAAAGAAATGGATTCAGCGGTGTTGTATTTCAAACGTGTTGAAAATCTACTCTCTACCAAAGAAATTCCAGTGGAATCAAAAGCTTCTGCATATGGGGCGTTGTCGCAATTTGCCGAGCAACAAGGAGACATCCAGAAAGCCCTTCGTTTCAAAGATCAGCGGGAAATTCTTTTGTCTGATGTAGTGAGTCAAAGACAAAAACAAGTAATCTATCGCATCCAAATGCAATATGACTACGAGAGTCTGCAAAACAAGATGATCCAAGAGCGCTCCCGGATGCAACGCTTCGTTGCCATAGGAATCGTATTGTTGCTCTGTATTGTAGCCTTATTCTTTTATCAATCATCCCAAAGAAACAAGAAGGAAGCAGAAACCAATGCCAACATGTTTCATTTTATGCAGCAGAACAGGGCATTGGTTGAGAGTAATATAGAGCATGAAAAGAAGGTTCTTGATACAATGCAACAAATGTCGAATATGTATTATGCAAAGTTCAAGACCATGCAAAAACTCAGCTTTAGCATTGAAAACCCAAAAAACAAAATAGCCCTAAAGGATTTGGAAAAAGTAGTGTTCGGAGATGGCGAACACTGGGAAGCCGTAAAAGAGGTAATCGATGCATTGTATCCTGGATTACGGGAAACCGTAACATATAAATACCCTGAAATGGATGAAATGGAACGTCGCGTGTTCATATTATCGCGTTTCAAACTTCCGCGTATGGAAGAGGCTGCATTGTTAGGCATTAGCACAAGTGTGCTCGACAAGCTCCGCACAAGGGTTCATAAGATAGTGGAGAAGGATAAAAAGCAATAGTTTTTCCAAAAATCACATTGTTTTTGCACTTAAGATTTGGATTTCAGCCTATAAAAGTTCGGATGGGCTAAATTGCAACTGATTGTATTCATGACATTTAACAAAACCCAAGAACGGGAAAAGTTCGGATGGTGTTTCGGACGTGCAGCCGAAGCCTTATTATTGCATTGTGAAATCACTCACAAAATAGATTCTATTTGTTAAACTCAAAATTTAATCATCATGAAGAAAAAAATTTTACTCCTCGCTAGTCTATGTGCAATAGGAATTTGCACGTGGGAAGCAAAAGCAGAAAAATTTGAAAAGGCTCCTTATTGTATTTATCTCGGTGACATAAACATGCCAAATGAATTTGACAAAATCGATTTGAGAGGCGATTTGTTAATGAATGTTGGCCCTAACGCAATCGTAGCAGGTGCCAGCGATGATGCAGTCTACATCGGCTTCAACCAAAGCTTCGGCAATGTAGACATTTCCATTTACAATGGTATGGGAGGCCTTGTCTACAACACCGTGGTAAATACCAATGTGCAGCAAGTGGTCATTATCCCCTTTACTTCCGCAGCCAATGGCTCCTACATCGTCGAGCTCAGCAATGCCTTTGGCTACGCAGATGGCGATTTCGACAAAAACTAACCTTTAATTCATCTAATCACTAACAGATTAAATTCAACAACTATGAAAAGATTTAATTCAATTATTGCCCTCCTCGGTTTGGCAATCGTGGCCATAGCCGTGGCTTTCGTGTCCTGCAAGAAAGACAACGAAAACGCCTTGAGCCAAAAAAGTTACACTATTCAACAAACTTCCAATGTCCGTCAGATTGAGGACTTGAGCTCTTACCTGAAAGACTTCAAAAAGAAGCTAACAGAAAGCAAGGCCGATGAAGCCTATAACCTTGATGATGCCGCATGGCATCTCGCCAGTTTGGCCAATTTTGACTTCTGTAGGATTAACGTGGAATATAATAATGTCAAGTTTGATACGGTTGAGATGCAAGTTAATGTAACAGATGGCGTTGTGCTGTTGAGCGACCTTAACACAGCTTACGAACAGATGTGTACGAAAATTCAGCAATTCAAGAAAGAGTTTACGCACAACAACCAAAACCTGTATTTCGCCAATGTGTTCATTAACGGTAATGGAAACACCAAACTAGCGTTGACCACTACCTTTGTTACCCCGACCAAAGATATGGGAGACCATCTCTGGTACTTCGAGGACTCTTTCATCTATGATACTGTGTGTTATTTTTATTTTGATGGACTTACACAATATCTTTGGGATGGCTACGGCGAATCCGAACTCCAACGCATACTGAATCTTTATGAGCATTATGATAATACACAATATATCATGTGTTATAACCCTACACGTAATTATTCTTTTAGTTATCCCGATTGGCCTGATCCTTATGGAAATGATTTCACGGGAAATTCAAGGGTTTTCGCTGGTGATGCTGATTATTATGCAACTATCAATCTGTCACAAGAAACGATGTGCTATTGCCTTGATTCATATCTAGGATTGGGATACGACTACATTGAAGACAATCCATTGTATGACGACGAACATCCTGTTAACTGGATAATTACGGATACTATTATCCAATTTTCATACCATAAATTTCCAACCCATATGCATGTGCTGACAGTCCAATACGGTAGACCTATCATCATCGATCCAGGTATTGGTTCAGAACCAGGCCCAGGTGCAAACTAAAGATTATTGACGAATGTGGTTTTATAATCCAAGTTTCGAACAGCCCTTGTGCTGCGTGAAACTTGGATCATAAAAAATCATAATATATGATATTATATGGATTTTTGCTGTCACTAAATAACGGTTAAAACACTAGGCTAGAATATGAAAAAGCGTTTTCTATTATTTCTTTTTGCCCTCGCTACGACGACCCTCCACGCCCAAAATAACGCTCAAAAAAGCGACTTGTACGAAATCATGTCGCACAACATGGGAGAGTATAGTTTTACTATTGAAAACTTCA
>CAMHJX010000017.1 GCA_946185535.1 uncultured Bacteroidales bacterium | reverse complement strand
AGCTCGTCGACTTCGACAAGTCGCTCAACGACGAGGACACCATCCACTACATCGCTTTCGGCAAAGGCGGCTGGCGCTGGATCCGCTATGCCCACAGTGGTCTCTTCGACTTGGACAAGAAAATCAGGGACTACACCCCCGAGGAACTTGAGTTGTTTCTTTACTCGCCGCAAATCAAGCTGAAAAACCCGCCGTCGAACTGGCCGAAGAGCGCCAAATACGAAGGCCTCATCCCGCGCATGTACCGCAGCATCATCAACTCGGAGGAAGGCCTGCTCCATGCCGCCGTGCTCAACCCCATGCTCACCATGGGCACATGTCCCGACTGTGGCGGCACCCGCCTCAACGAGAAGATACGCTCCTGCAAAATCAACGGGCTGAACATCGCGGAGGTAACCGCCATGAGCATCAGCGACAGCCGGAAATGGATGATGACCATTGATAATCCGCTTGCTGAGGACATCAAGCGCGCCACCATCGAAAGGCTTGCCGCATTGGAAGAAATCGGTCTTGGCTACCTCACCCTCGACCGTGCCATCGGGACGCTCTCGGGCGGCGAGGCGCAACGCTGCAAGATCGCCAAATACATCAACTCTCCCCTCTCCGACGTGATGTACATCCTCGACGAACCCAGCGTGGGTCTGCACAACCACGACATCCTGCTCATGCAGAAGTCGGTGCAGAAGCTGAAAAACCACGGCAACACGGTCATCCTCGTCGAGCACCACAAGGACATGATCAAAATCGCCGACCATATCATCGACATGGGGCCTGGTGGGGGCATGAAAGGCGGCGAAATCGTCTTCGAGGGCAGTTACAACGAATTGTTGCACAGCCAAACGCTTACTGGCCTTTCGCTCAGCGCAACAAGTTCCATCAAGGAACAAGTTCGTCAACCCAAGTCGTATTACCATTTGGAAAACGCCAGCCTGCACAACCTCGAGAACTTGACCGTCGATTTGCCATTGGGCGTGATGTGCGGCATCGCGGGTGTGGCTGGTTCGGGCAAAAGCTCATTGATGGAGTGCTTCGTAAAAAATGTTGAATCGTTGAATGTTGAATTGTTGAACTGTTGTTGTGACCACAATCCAACAATTAAACAATTAAACAACCCAACAATTCAACAATCCGACATCGTCTACATAAGTCAGAAGAACATCGGCATCAGTCTGCGCTCCACACCTGCCACCTATCTCGATGTGGCCGACGACATCCGCAAACTCTTTGCCAAGGCCAACAAGACCAAAGCTGACTTATTCTCCTTCAACGGCAAGGGCGGCTGTCCCGTCTGTCAGGGCAAGGGAGTGATTGTCAGCGACATGGCCTTCATGGACGCCATCGAGACCACCTGCGAGGCTTGTGGTGGTCTGCGTTACAACAACGAGGTATTATCTTATAAGGTGCAAGGCATGAACATCGCCGAGGTGATGGACTTGACCGCCAACAAGGCTTCAGAGATGTTTGCAGGCACCGTCATCGCCGAGAAGTTGGAGCCTTTGCGCAAGGTTGGCTTGGGCTACCTTCATCTCAACCAGTCACTTTCGACGCTTTCGGGCGGCGAGTTGCAACGCATCAAGTTGGCGTCTTACCTTGTTGAATTGTTGAGTGTTGAAATGATAATTCGACGTAGTCAATCGTTGAATTGTTCTCCTGACAAATCAACAATTAAACAATTAAACAACTCAACAATTCAACGACCCAAAATCTTCATCATGGACGAGCCTTCCGATGGTCTCCACCTCAACGACATCAAGCGCATTCTCGACCTGTTCGACAACATGGTCGAAGCGGGCAACACCATCTTCCTCATCGAGCACAACCTGGAGATGTTGAAGCAGTGCGACTACTTGATAGAACTCGGTCCCGGCGGTGGTGCCATGGGTGGCAAGGTCATTTTCACAGGCACGCCCAAGCAAATGTTAGATTGTAAAGAGTCCGTCACTGCACCCTATATGACGGGTCTTTAAGCCAGCTAGCCTCCTATGTCATTCCTGCGCTGGCAAGTGCGAGAGCAAGGAATCTATAGGAGGCGATTTAATAGAAAAGAGCTTTATGTGGACGGCCTCATCAGACATAGATCCCATGCCTTTGCCCTCCTGCCCCCACAGGGAAGACATGCCTGATGAGGCCTGCAGTGGTAATAGAAAATACAACATAAAACGACTATTCTTCCCCCAAACCCCTCATAGCGGACGGCCACGATCCGCTATCCCTGACACGAAACGACTACAAGAAAAAAAAACGCTATTTATAGTGTCTCCCAACAGCGTGAGGGATGGCGGATGCCTCTCCGCCATGAGAGCAAGAAGAACAGCAGTAGTCCGTTGAAGGGTGGATTGGAATGACATGCTTTCTGAAACCTGCGGAAGTCCAACATGACATGGCTTAAAGAAGACTGTTAAGGTCTGCAATAGCAACTTTTTTTCTCCAAAACAGGAACCATAGTATTGCAAAAAAGTGTATTTTTGCATCTTTCAACATTTTGCAAACTTATTTCTTTACCAATGAAAAGCATTTTCAAACGCGGATTGCTGCTTTTGGCCTTCTTATTTGGACTGGCCTTTCACTTGGCAGCGCAATCCACCCAGATGACCATCCATTTGAACGATGGCAACGAACGCACCTATTTTATGAATGAGAGTGACCGAGTCTATTTTGAAGACAATGAGACACTTGTAGTCGAAATTGCCGTCTATGGCAAAAATGTCCGTTCAGACCGGTTTAACCTTGCCGATATCCGCAAAATCACATGCCAGGAAACGGAAGGTGTTACAGAAACATCGAACGCTTCTGTATTCCTCTCCCCCAACCCTACTCATGATGCTTTTATGCTCCATAACCTCAATGGCAGACAATCTGTCAACATCTATGCCTTAGATGGACGATTGGTAAAATCGGCAGAAGTATCTGAAAACCAACTCATCGACATCTCCGATTTTCCTGTTGGGCTATATTTGGTCAAAACCGAGTCGCAAACCCTTAAAATGATCAAGCTATGAGAAAGACCTTATTTATTATGGCCTTCCTGCTTGGTTGTATAGGCCTCAATGCGCAGAACTACCACATGAAAGTCTTCAATACAGCCTTCATGCTTTATGATAAGGATGTGAACACTATTGAAGGATTTCGTTTTAATGGCGAGCACATGTTCATTAACGATGATAATGGAGGTAGTACACTGAATATCAGAGATATTGACAGCATCATTTTTAGGCAAGAGTTACCACACCCGGGCGACACGGTTTACATCACCTACAACGGCAATTCCGTCTCGGTCGACAATCCTTTTTCCGATGTCGGTGTGTATATTAATGTAAATGGAACTAATGTCGATGTACAATCCTATCGAGAAGATGTACCGTATGTCGTTTCAGGATATTCTGAAAACGGGCGATTAGTCTATTTTAGTGCAGCTCCTTTCCATCTCATTCTTGACAATTTATCGCTATCCAACTCTTCCACTGCAGTTATTGGCATGGGCATCATTGTCCCCGTAACACTTTCGCTCAGAGGTACTTCAACACTTGCCGACGGAGCTAACGGTAGTCAAACGGCAGCAGTGGATATTCCTGGCGACCTCACCATAAATGGTCCCGGAACCCTTCAAATCACAGGCAACGCCAAACACGGCATGAATGTTGAAGGCACTTTGACCGTCAACTCTGGCACTATTCGCATCCTTGACACCGACAGCGACGGCATCCACGGCAGTAGTGACCTAATTTGGAATGGTGGCACACTCGACATCGTTTCGGCTGGTTCCGACGGCCTCGACTTCTCGGGCGCCGTCACCATCAACGAAGGCATCCTCACCATCCACACAACTACGGAAAGCCAAAGATGCATAAAGGTAACCAATGCCTTCACCATGATGGGTGGAATACTCCACCTCTATGTCACGGGTAACGACTGTAAGGGCATCAAGGGTGACGCGGATATTCTGCTTAATGACGGCTTCATCACTATTGACGTGACCGGCGTAGGGTCCCATGGCATCTCATCCGACACCGATGTCAGCGTTGGTGACAATGCCGACATCACCATTATTTCCTCATCCGAGGACGGCAAATGCATTAAGAGCGACGGCACTATCCACATCAACGGAGGCACTTTGGACCTCACCCATTCAGGTGACATCTCAAAGGGCATCACGGCCACGGGCGATATCACTATCACGGACGGCAGCATCGGCATCACCGCCTCGGGAAGCACGGTTCTGGAAAATGTCAATGGACAAAATGTGCCTGCCTACTGCACCGCCATCAAGAGCGATGCCAACATCAACATCTCGAGTGGCATCTTCATCATCTCGCTGCCCACCAACAACCACGGTGGCAAGGCCATTAGTGCCGATGGCAACCTGACCATCAGTGGCGGCGACTTCACCATCAACACCCAAGGCAACGGCGCTTCCTACACCATCAGCGGTAGCACCAAGGACGCATACACCTCATCATGTCTGAAATGCGATGGCAACATGCAAATCTTGGCCGGCAACCTCGCCCTCAGCAGCTCTGGCACAGGCGGCAAAGGCATCAATGTCGGTGGTACTTTGGTCATTGGACAGGAAGGTGCCAACAATGATGACCTCAATCTCATCGTCACCACTTCTGGAGAGCGCATCACCGTCACTTCGGGCGGCGGTGGTCCCTGGGGAGGCGGCGACTATGCCAACCCGAAAGGCGTCAAAGCCCAAGGCAACCTGACCATCAACAGCGGCAATATCACTGTACACTGCACCCAGACACAAAACGAAGGTGGCGAGTGCATCGAAAGCAAGGCCATGTTGACCATCAATGGTGGCAACATCGAGGCTTATTCCGTGAAGGACGACGCTGTGAACGCGACCCAAAACCTCACCATCAACGGAGGCATCTACTATGCCCACAGCGACGCCAATGATGGCACCGACTCGAACGGCACCATGGTCATTAACGGTGGCCTCAACATCTCCAATGGTGCCCGTCAACCTGAAGAAGGTTTTGACTGCGACAACAATCAGTTCAGAATTACTGGCAGCACTTCCATTGGCACAGGCGGCGGCACCAGTAATCCCACACAAAATGTCTGCACCCAGCCCAGCGTCAGAATCAACACTCAGCAGAACTATGCCATCCAAATCCTTAAATCGGACGGTACCGTCATCTGCACCTACCAATGCCCTGCCTACGCCAGTGGCAGTGGCGGTGGTCCTGGTGGCGGCAACAACATGGTCATGCTCTTTACTGACCCACAACTCCAAATGGGTCAAACCTACACCATCAAGTACGGAGGTACCATTAGTGGAGGCACTGAATGGCACGGCTACTACACAGGCAATGTTACCTATTCGGACGGGCAAACCACCACCTACACAGTCAACTCGATGTTCTCATCGGTGAACGCAGGAGGTGGCGGATGGTAACAGAATCCAATGTGATAATTATTTAGATTTTCTCCAACTCACACAACCCGCCTTTGTTCCCCACCACAAAATCCACTGGTGGGTTGTCGTTTTGGACAAGACGAGTGAGATAGAGCGGCTCTCCAAGGATAAAGAGGTTGCAATAAAAAGTGTTGCCGACTTTGAGTTTGGAGTTCGCAGCCTCCTCAACGATAAACTGCTCATCACCGAGATAGCGGAACGTGCAACGTCGGTTGGGCAGCCATGACACTTTCACACAATCGCCGACATTCAATTCAATAGCCTTGACATGCGGAGAAAGCACCTCATCCGAATTGCTTTCCTGGCCAGTTTTTTCAACAAAATCGTCCCAATTGCCGTATCCAAGAAACTGCGAAAGGATATCGAGCGTGCTGTTGCGCGTCCGGTCTGCACCGTCGATATAACCCCAAAGGCGCTTGAGCGTGGTGGGGCTCATAGTCTCATGAGTGCGGTCAAAAATGGCGCCGCTGAGAAACACAAAATCGTTGGGCGTACGCATCTTGCGCTTCATGTTTTCCTCAATGCGTCTCTTCAGTTCTACAATTTCAGGGCTGGTTTTCGGCATAGGGTTTATTATTTGATCCGTGATGTCATTGCGAGGAGGAACGACGAAGCAAATCGAAGATTCGACGGAGTCAATCCAGAGAAATAGCATATTGTCTGGACTACTTCGTGCCTCGCAGTGACGCAAAGCGTGTCCTATTCTGCGGTGCAAAGAAAAAGCTTTTTTTCGAAATCGAATTAGTCCTTTTTGGTCCTTTTTATGCAAAAAGGGAATAATTGCAAAGATTTTCCTAATTTTGTGCAAAATTCGGACAATGACAGACGACAGCACATCAGGTCCTTTCAACGAGCGGTTTCTTTCGGCAGACGAGGCACAGGACTTCTTCGAGCCGTTGAATAGTCGTGGCTTCAACCAATTGGCGAAGGTGAAACGGCAAGGACGCTGGTTCCTGCTGAAAGGTCTCAAAGAGGAGTTCCGGCAGAAACCCGTTTACCTTGAGCTGCTGAAGAAAGAATACGCGCTGATGGTGCAACTCGACCACCCCAATATCGTGAGGGCCATTTCGAAAGAAGTGAACGAGGAGTTGGGCTCTTGTATCGTGATGGAATATGTCAATGGTGTGACACTCGACAAGTTTCTTGAGACAAATCCTTCAAAACAAGCACGCCACAAAGTAATGGATCAGCTTGTTGACGCTTTGGCATACATCCACAACAAACAGATTTTGCATCGCGACCTGAAACCCAGCAACATCCTTGTCACCCATAACGGCAACAACGTGAAAATCATTGATTTCGGACTCTCCGATGCCGATGACTTCGCCATTTTGAAACAATCGGCAGGCACCTTGAAATACATGGCACCGGAACAGTTGGAACAAGGCAGAAAAGTGGATTGCCGTGCCGACCTCTATGCCTTTGGCCTGCTGTTGCGTAAGCTGTTTCCTCATCGTTACCGCCGCATTGCGGCCAAATGCATCTGCAAAGACCCTGAGCAGCGTTATGCCAACATGGAAGCGGTGCAGAAGGCATTGGCACAGCATGACCGACGAGAGAAAACCATGCCTTTCATGGCGGTTTCGCTGATTGCCTTGTTTTGTGGATTTCTGTTGAACAATCGCATTGCCCAACAACAGAAAATATCTGATAACACAACCACCGAATCGTTTTCACCTTATTTTAATGATAAATACTTTAGAGATTACATTGATCATGATGTAATATGGTCGATCAATACCATGATTAATCCGATTAGACTAGAGGCCGAACAGGGGAAAGAATACAAGGAAGTGTTGGTGGAAAGACTGTCGCACATCAGTGCAGACATAAAGGCATTGGTCCAGGAGAAGGGTTGCCTTTATGCGGAAAACAGCCAAGAACGGCTGGAACTCATTACTCGAGCTGGAAACCGCCAACAGGAATTTGAAAGAGCAGTTTGGGATCAAATCAATGGTCATTGCAGGTCGTATAAGGAAGACTTTCAAAAGCATCGGATCAGCCAAACAGAATATGACAGTTTGGAATGGCTCATTTCGCCAAGGATAACCACCATGCCCGTTGATGACATTACCCCCACTAAAGCAATAGGCGGCATTGATGTGCTTGGAAAAGGTTATCATGGAGGGATGGAGTTAGGCGTCTGTTGGGGTATGCTTCATAACCCAACCGTCAAAGGCAGGCATTCCAGCTGCGACCCGATTTCAGGCCGTGTTGTCATGAGCGGGCTCATCCCTCATACCACCTATTTTGCAAGAGCATACGTGACCAATACAGCCGGCACTTTTTACGGCAGCGAGACGACGTTTACCACCTTGCCCTCCGACTCCATCATTCCTTTGCCCGAAGGCACCTTGCCGGGTCGCTTCTCCGTGAATGAGGGTCGACAAGTACACTTTTCAAAAGGCAACCTGCAATATCAGGCTTCGACGGGAACCTGGCGTTTCGCAGAGCATCAGTATGGTTTTGTCGGGAGAGACAACGAGAAGATTTCGGAATCCTACACTGGATGGATTGACTTGTACGGCTGGGCCACGAGCGGCTTCGACCACGGAGCGGTCAACTGGCAGCCATGGAGCGGCAACCTGGTTGTTCAAAGCGATCACTTGCATTATGCCTACGGCGATGTATCGTATAACCTCGATGACCTGACGGGGCAGGCCGACTGGGGCTACAACGCCATCTCGAATGGTGGCAACAAGGAGAACATCGGTTGGCACACGCCGAGCCGCGACGACTGGGTATATCTGCTCTTTGTACGCAGCACAGCATCGGGAGCCCGTTTTGCCAAGGCCATGGTTGGTGACACAAACGGCTTGGTGTTGCTGCCCGACAATTGGCACGTCACCACCTATCAATTGAATTCCATCAATACTATTGAGTTGGGGTACAACACCAATCTCATCAGTCTTTCCGACTGGCAACAAGTGTTGGAGCCTTCAGGAGCGGTGTTTCTACCCGATGCAGGCGTGCGTACAATCAATGGAATTTATATTAGCGGCTATTATCACTCCTCAAGTCATGTTATCGATAAAGTCTATCAAATGAGTTTTGATGGTGGGCATATTGGCGTAGGGATTGCCGGCCATCGCGGCGACGGTCTCTCCGTGCGGCTGGTGCGAGATGTGGAATGAGACTTACTTGAATAGTTCGTCTATGCAAACCTTTGAGGTGAAAACGTCAGCGTATTTGTTGGCTTGTAGCGGAGCTGTGCTGACCAATGTCAGGTGGTAGGTCTTCTCAGGGTGCAATTCCTCGAGCATGGCGATTCGGGCAGTAAGTTTGTCGGCATAGGCCTTCGTGAGGCTGATAGCCTTCTTGTTAAACTTCATCTCGCACACGTTCACCACATCGTCAGCGCGGTCGATCAGCAGGTCTATCTGCATCCCATCATTTTTGCCGCTGCCTTTCACTACCAAGGCCGACTCGGTTGACGAAACGCCTCCAATCTGCAATGCCATCTTGATTTGTCGGACATGCTGCAAACACACCTCCTCGAAAGCAATACCACGCCAAGAAGCGATTTCCTGCTCCTTCAAGTGATGCTCCCAATAGTCTATCTCCGCAATGCCACGGTTTTCCTTGAAGTGGAGCCAAAACCAACAGAAGCAGTCCGTCAGTTTGTAATGTTCCTCACGCGTGGTTGCGCCGCAGGGAACATATCGTTTCACGAAGTCGCTGGCAATGAGGGCTTTCAACAAAGTCGTAAAGTCACCATTGGGGTTGATGCCGGTCTTTTCGGCGATTTCCTCGCGCGTGAAGCCCGCGTGCCGTCGGCCAAGCGTTCTCACGATGGACATGCAGGCATCGGCATGGTCGAAAACGGAGGTGAACAGTCTGTCGAACTCGTCGCCGAGCTTCGCCTTCGCGTTGAAGAACAGACGGTCTATGTTTTGCGCGAGGCTGAATGATGGGTCGAAGCAGTCAAGATAGAAGGGGATGCCGCCAAGAATCATGTAGGCTTGGGTGATGTTGTAGCGCGACATCCTGATGCCACGGCTTTCGAAAAACCGCTCACATTCGTTCAAGGTGAATGGAGCAAGCTTCATCTCGCACGTGAGCCTGCCGTACAAGCCGCCTTTGTTATTAATAAGGTTGTCGAGCATCCATGAAGTGGCCGAGCCGCACACCACGAGGCAAAGGTTGTGGCGGGCATTGCCCCAACCGTTCCAGAACGCTTCAAGCGCAGTGAGAAATCCCGACCTTGGCGTGTCCATCCATGGCAGTTCATCGATGAAGACCACTTGCCGCGATCCATTGTTGCAACGTTCAAGGTGCTGCTCAAGCATGAAGAACGCCTCAAGCCACGACTTGGGTGGGTTGATGCCTTCCATGCCGTGGCGGATGAGCGAGAAATAGAAGTTCTGCAATTGGTCTTTCAGTGTGACCTTCCGCTTGCGGTCGTATGGCGACAAACCCGTGTGGTGAAACACCATGCGATCACGCAGCACTTCATTGATTAAAAAGGTCTTGCCCACGCGCCGACGGCCATACACTGCAATAAACTCAGGACGTTTGCTTTGGCAGCGGCGGTTCAGTTCCTCAATCTCCTTTTCCCTTCCAATGATGATGCACATGACACTTCATTATTTTCATTTCGGCTGCAAAGATAAGACATTTTTTGGAATAAAATCAACTTTAATCCGCTACAAAATGAAAATTTTTGGTTTCATAGCGGAATATATGAATAATTATACACAAAATCCGTAAAATAAAAGCCTCGCGTTCCAAAGCCCCAAAAGCAAAATACACCTGAAACACACACCATAACCCGCTGAAAACCATCCCAAAACGAAAAGGACTAAAAAGGACCAACGCGAATCGGATTTTTTTTAATTTATTTGCACGCTTAAAATAATAAGTAAGTGTCCAGAATTAAACTACAATTATTCCATTTGACACAGGACTTCGAGACATGGAACAAACCAATGTCTCGCGTCTCGTGTCTCGTAGTCTCGCGTCAATATGTAAACCAAATATGCTCATTTACTTAATAAATAAAATAAGGAGCAAGAAGATTGGCTTGTGCGCCTTCACGGGCGACCCAATGATTATTGGATTGTGAATAGTTACCTAATCTTTAACGAACATCAAATATAAGAAGAAATGTACAAAAGAAAAAAGAAGAGAGCCCTTGTGTTTTCATTGGTTCTGGCAGCTACTATGCTGTCGGCTCCTTCCGTTCAAGCTCAAGGCATTCATGGAAATCTGCTTGATGATTATTATGCAGGAAAAGACAAGAAAAGCAATAGTGGCGGATTAATGGGACGTGGTTCATTTGGAAGCTACAACCTTAGCAATCAGCAGTTTGGATCGGATTCCCATAGTGGTTACCAACTCTCCAACCAGACCTTCGGGCAGGAAAATGAAGGTCCTTTGGGCAGCGGCCTCGCCATCCTCATGGTGGCTGGCATGGGCTATGCCGCAATGAAATCAAGAAAGAAAAACCAAAAGTCAAACAAGTAAAAAAGAAAGGAAATCACAATGAAGAAAATAACTTTGGCCCTTGTGGCTCTTATGCTCGTCTTGGGCATGACGCAATGCAAAAAGGAACAACAACCCAATAACACAACATCCGACGAAGGTGAAACCGTTTTCATTACCATGAAGGTGGCAGATAATGGCGACAAGCACATTGTCTATCCTAGCACGGGCGCAGTCGTTTATAGTGATGGCGATGTCATCTATGTGGGTAACAATGGCAAATATGTCGGTAAGCTGACCTACGCCAATGGTGCTTTCAGCGGCAGCATCACCAATCCCAGCACCAGTGACTATCTGCACTTCTACTTCACGGGCGGCAAGACTCCTTCAACTAATCCTACAGCGGGAAGCACCACCTCGTTCACCGTGGACATTAGCGACCAAAGCAGCAAACTGCCTGTGCTGTCATACGGCCATTCCACCAGCAAATACATTGACGGCACTACGGCCTATACCTGCATGTTGGAGAATAAGTGCGGCTTGGTGAAGTTTGTGCCTGTCTCTGCCACATCGAATTCCATCAGTGTTTCTGGGATGAAGAATACAGCCAACATCAACTTTGCCACGCCAGGTATTACTCCGACAAATGCCACTGGTTCGGTGACACTTTACTCGGTCAGCGACACAGAGAAATGGGCCATCTTACTACCACAGAATGCGTTAACTAATGTGAATGTAACCATCGCTAACTATCTCTCAACGATTGCGAGTGTACCTGCAGTTACCATTAACATGTATTACAACACTGGTGTGGACATTTCGATGATTGACGTGCCTACAGGCGCAATTTCAGGTCTGTTCACTATTAATAGTAACGGAGACAAAGTGTGGTTCTCGCAAGGCAATCTTCAGTGGAGGGCAACTAATAATAGTTCGAATCCACTTGCTTTGAATGAATGGCGATTTGCTGAGCACCAATACGATTACGTGGGTGACAACAATAAATATGTTTCCATGACTAACCCTGGTTGGATTGACCTTTTCGGTTGGGGTACGAGTGGCTGGGAAAGCGGTGCTGAATGCTATATGCCTTATGAAGCAAATCCTTATGACGAGAAATATCGGCCTGGTGGCGATTATGCCAACGACCTGACAGGTGCCTACGCTAATGCCGATTGGGGTGTTTATAACGCTATCAGCAATGGAGGTAACCAATCTGGAATGTGGCGCACGCTGACTTTTGAAGAATGGTGCTATATCTTCAGTTCCCGCACGAATGCCACTTTGAAATACGGGTACGCCAAGATAAACTACAAAAACGGTGTGATTCTTCTTCCTGATGATTGGACACTTCCCAATGGATTAAGCTTTAATAATTCCACATCGCAAACAATGAACACTTACAGCACATCTCAATGGGCAAAGATGGAAGCAAACGGCGCTGTTTTTTTGCCGGCTGCAGGTTATCGACAAGGGGTTCAAACTTCTAATATGATGCACAATGTTGGCGAATATGGCTATTATTGGTCAAGTTCCCATCCTAATGATCTTAGTGGTCTTAATATTAATTCTGCTAATGCCATTCATATTTATGCTACGGCTTGTCAAGTAGGTTTTGATTCCGACGGTTGGTCACGCTCCAATGGCTATTCCGTTCGTTTGGTTAAAGATGTGAACTAAAGACCTATAAATTATGAATAAGAAAGAAATGTCAAACCTAGTGACTTCAAGTGGTACGCGCTGTAGATATCCAATTGACTGCTACTATAACAGGGCGCGGCTCAGGCTTCATGAAATGCTTAAGCTTTATAATGGTTTATGCGTAAAGCGTTATGTTTATGGAATTGAGATTAGCCAGAATGGCATCTATCCCACCCAATGCTGTATGCCAGTGAATCCAAGAGATACTTTTGCGGTATCCAAGGCGAAGCGAAACTCTCACCAAAAAAGAATTCCCGAATCTATTCTGAAAGCCTTTGCTGCTAAAACCGCTACACTCAAGCCAGCCACATCGTTTTCCAACTTTGATGAATATTTTGATTATGTCGCTAGTGAGGCCAAGAAAAGTGGTGTCTTGGGGAATGGCAATCGTCTTTTGGTTTACGATTACTGTTTGAGAACTGGCTATTCCATTGGTCTCGTCCCCAAGGATTATGTCTATCTGTTCTGCGGAGCAAGGGAGGGCGCGAAGGCGGTTCTTGGCAAAGTAGGTTCGTTCAGAATTGAGACAACCATTTTGCAAAAGGCCTTGGGAACCACCATGGATAGTATGGAGATTGAGGACTTTCTTTGCGTGTGCAAGATTCCGTTGCAATATTTGGCATCTTCTTGTACAGTTTCGGCTTGCCCGTCTGGCAGTTGCGGCAGTGCCGTTTCTACTGCCAAAGTACCATAAATATTCTGATTAGACAACTCCTGAAAAACTCCATCCCGCTTGAGGAGGAGTTTTTTTTTTGTATTTTTGTCCCCACTATGAACAACACCATCAACAAAGACCTAATCCAATACATCGAGCGGCAAATCCTCCCCTGCTACGACCATTTCGACGCGGCCCACCAGCGCAACCACGCTGAAGAAGTCATCACGCGGAGTTTGGCCTTGGCTGGGTATTATGATGTAGACAAAAACATGGTCTACGCCATCGCTGCTTATCACGACACGGGTCTCTGTGAAGGCCGCGACACGCACCACCTTGTTTCGGGGCGCATCATCCGTGAGGACATAAAGTTGCGGAAATGGTACACTGAAGAACAGATCGAGACTATGGCCCAAGCTGCCGAAGACCATCGCGCTTCCTCGGGTCACGAGCCACGCAGCATCTACGGCAAAATTGTGGCCGAAGCCGACCGGCTCATCTCACCCGAAAAAGTCATCCGACGCACCATTCAGTTCACGCAAGACCACTTCCCCGAGTATGACAAGGAACAACAATACCAACGTTTTCGTGAACATCTTTTGGAAAAGTATTCCGACACGGGCTACCTTCGCCTTTGGATTCCCGAATCGGACAATGCCGCTCGATTGGAGGAATTGCGAATAATTATTCGTGACGAAGAAAAAATGCGCAAAGCATTCGATCAAACCTTTGAGAAAATCAAGACCAATGAATGAATCCGACCTTACCTTATTGATGAAAGAGCACGGTGTCAAACCCACCGCCAATCGTATCATCGTGGCCAAGGCTTTGTCAGAAGGAAGCCGTCCCCTCTCAATGACAGAGTTGGAAGACCGCATCGGCAGCATCGACAAATCGGGCATTTTCCGTGCTTTGACGCTCTTCAAGGAACAGCACCTCGTGCATGTGCTTGAAGACGGTGATGGCGTGCGCTATGAACTCTGCCACAGCCACGACCACGCTGTCGACAACGACATGCATATTCACTTCCACTGCGAACATTGCGGAGAGACCATTTGTCTTGAAGAACTGGCCATCCCTGAAGTACAATTGCCCGAAGGTTATCTGATACAAAGTGCCAATTTTGTGCTCAAAGGCATTTGCCCAAAATGTCAAAAGTGCCATAGATAAATGCATTTTTCCACTTCAAATACACTCTGAATCTAGATATTTTGTATTTTTGCGTCAAATTTCAAAACCTTTCAATATGAAAAAAGTACTATTATCCTTCATGATTCTTTGTTTCTGCGGCCTTGTTACGGCTCAAGAAATAAACAAAAATGAATTCAAGATGGCTTTAGGCGACACTGTCGTTTGGAGGCCTTTCGACAACTGCGACAACAACGGCTACGAAATCAATGGACCCAAAATCATCAGTTTCAAGACTGTCAAGTTTGGCGACTGCATTCAGGTTATCGCAAAAAGAATAGGCAAAAGCAGCATCATTGCCACTTGCAACGACAGCAATGACCAAGCTGTGGCCAGATTCACCGTTTTTGATCCGAATGATGTCCCTGCTGTGGTTGAAATACCCGAGAAACCTGCCACGCAGACTTTCACAGGTACCTATAAGTTCAACCCGCCCACCGATAATTTCTTCATCACCATCAATGACTTGGGTACCAAGCGCAACGAGACCTATATGAGACATGGTGACAACGAAGCCTACAATGATGGCCTGGGCATCGACCGTTTCTGGAACATCAAGACAGGTAAGAACTGGTACTATCGTCCCGATGCACAAGGCTGGACCGACGATGTCGACTGGGAGTTTGAGGCTTTCGGTGAAAGCTTCCCCATCATCAACTCCTTCGCTACCGAGGTGGAAAAGAACAACCTTTCCAACTATTATGTCGGCATGGAAAAAGTGCTTGACATCAACTGCTGGCGCTTCTTCGTCGACTTCGAAGACAACTTGGTCATCCAATACTGGGTCGACCCCAGCAACGGCTGCACACTGAAACGTCAAATGAACGCTGACCCTGCAAAAGTGGTCACCGTCTACGACCTCAAGTACACGAAATTGCATTTCGGCCCCAGCTTCAAGAAGGGTCTGCATGACACGAGAAGATAAATTTTGAATCTTTAAATACTAAATCTTAAATACCCTACAATGGAAAACATCGAATTAAAGAAAACCCCTTACAACCAGATCCATCACGACCTGGGCGCCAAGATGGCTGAATTTGCCGGTTACGACATGCCGATTCAATACACTGGTCTTGTTGAAGAACACAACAATGTCCGCAACAATGTCGGCGTGTTCGACGTGAGCCACATGGGCGAGTTCCGCGCCAAAGGCCCCATGGCTAAGCAGTTCATGCAGTACTGCACCGTCAACGACGTTGCCGCTTTGAGCGACGGCAAGGTGCAATATACCTGCTTGCCAAACGGCAAAGGTGGTATCGTAGACGACATGCTTGTTTACCGTATCGCCGACGACCACTACTTCATGGTGCCCAACGCCGCCAACATCGACAAGGACTGGGCTTGGATGAGCCAGATTGCCGAAAAATTTGGCATGACCCTCGGTGAAGACTTCAAGAACGAGAGCGAAGAATGGGCTCAGTTGGCCGTGCAAGGCCCCAACGCCCTGAAAGCCATGCAGAAGCTCACTAAAGCCAATGTGGTGGATATGGAGTATTATACCTTCCAAATCATTAACTTCGCTGGTGTCGACAACATCATCTTCTCGACCACAGGTTACACTGGTTCAGGTGGCTGCGAGATCTACATCCCCGTCGCCCACGCCAAGGAAGTTTGGGACGCTGTCTTTGAGGCTGGCAAGGAGTTCGGCATCATGCCCGCAGGTCTGGGCTGCCGCGACACCCTGCGTCTCGAAAAGGGCTTCTGCCTCTACGGTCACGAAATCGACGACACCATCAGCCCCATCGAGGCTGGTCTCGGTTGGATCACCAAGTTCGTGGATGGCAACGACTTCCTCAACCGCGAAATCTTCGCCGCCCAGAAGGCCAATGGCGTGAGCCAAAAGATTGTCGGCTTCGAGATGATTGATCGCGGCATTCCGCGTAACGGCTATGAGGTTTGCGATGCCGAAGGCAACTGCATCGGTATGGTACGCTCAGGTAGCCCGTCACCTTCAACTGGCAAAAACATCGGCACTGCTTTGGTGAAGAAGGCTTTCAGCAAGAAGGACACTGAAATCTTCATCAAGATCCGCAACAAACTCATCAAGGCTATTGTGGTGAAAATGCCTTTCCTGCCATAAGAATCGGAAGAAAAAAGGTTCAAGCCGTTTTCGATTTTCGGAGACGGCTTGTTTTTTGGCAGGATTTTTGTAGTTTTGCAGTGTTAAAATGAAAGAAATTGAAGTTTAATAATTAAATATCTAACACAATGAAAAAGTTAAGTGTAATCTGCATGACGATTTTGGCCATCACTTTATTAGCATCTTGCCGTGGTCCACAAGGGCCCGCTGGACACGATGGCAACGCAAATGTAGCTTCGTCAACTATCACAATTTATCCCAACAATTGGGAATGGGTAAACGACTGCCAATGGATGGTAGAAATTGACTATCCTGCCATCACCGACAATGTGTATAACCATGGCGCAGTGCTCGTTTATATGGATGTTGAAGGCACTTGGTCGCAAGTGCCGCTGACCTATTATTATCAGGATTTGATTACCAACGATGACGGCACACAGGAAGTCATCAATTGCGAAGCTTCCATTGAGGTGGCCACCTTGAGCGACGGTGGAGTACGCCTCTTCTGGACGGAAAGCGATTTCTATGATGGCATGCGTCCTGACACCCACGATTTCAAGATTGTGGCCATCGAAGCTAATGTATACAGAGACCGCAGCGATGTCGACTTCAGCAGCTACGAAGCTGTGAAGAAAGCCTTCCAACTGGCTGACGATTAATAATAATATGATAGGATAATTCAGGTAGAGACGTGCCATGGCGCGTCTCTATGTTTTAGAAAAATAATTAAAACTCAATACAATGAAAAAGTTAAGCATAATCTGCATGATGATTTTAGCTGTCTTGTTTTCAGCTTCTTGTACCAAGGTTGGTCCGATGGGGCCTCAAGGTCCCCAAGGCCCTGCCGGTCCTGTTGGCCCTGTTGGTCCAGTTGGTCCGCAAGGCCCTGCTGGGAATGACGGAAATGACGGCTATGTCAATGTTGCTTCATCTACATTGACTATTAATTCCAATGATTGGCAATGGGTGAACAATTGCCAATGGATGGTCGAAATTGACTATCCTGCCATCAACGATAATGTTTTCAACTATGGCGCAGTATTCGTCTATATGAATGTTGCCGGGGCCTGGTCACAAGTGCCGCTGACCTACTATTATCAGGATTTGATTACCAACGATAATGGCGAGCAAGAACTCATCAACTGCGCTGCCTCCATTGAGGTTGCCACCTTAAATAACGGTGGTGTGCGTCTCTTCTGGACAGAGAGCGACTTCTACGACGGCTATCGCCCCGACACCCACGATTTCAAGATCGTAGCCATTGAGGCCACACTGTATAACACCCGCAGCGATGTCGACTACAGCAACTACGAAGCCGTGAAGACCGCCTTCCAACTGGCTGATGATTGATTAAGAAATCCATTGAGGATCAACGAACAAAGACTCGTCCGATGGACGGGTCTTTTTTTGCGTGCAGAAAACGCCAAACACAAAAATGCTGGACTGCGTAAACAAAATTTGCTCACTTTTTCCGTAGTGCAAAAAAAATGCTTATTTTTGCCCTGTCAAACGCGAGCAATGCGCTTGGCAGACATATTGAGAAGGCGTTGTACTACGCTTTATCTGCGGCATTTCGAATCTCGCAAATTCAACCAACCGCACGGTAAGGCAATAGTCGATGCCCATTTATGATAGATGATACGTTCAACTTGTTTGATTCTATTCAGTATTGATTGTTTTTCGGTCTGAATATGTCTATAGTTGAATTGATGTGGTCTATAGCGTGGGCTTTCGGTATTGCTTATCCTCGGTTGGTGGGCATGCGAGAGCCTCGAAATGCGGGATAATGCAATAGACATGATACCCGCGCTTTTTTCTATATGTTTTCTGAATCATTATCCAACGAACCTGCCAATGAGAGGGTGTCTGAGTTGGCGCAAAATGCAGAAAAACGCATTATGACAGTATCAAAACTCAGCCTCAAAATGAGGCGATCCTATGAGGCTCCCAAAGTGGAGATCATAGAGATTGAGCCCCAAGGCATTTTATGTGCCTCGGGCGGTGTCGCGGCAACCTACGCCGGCGGCGGAACGGAATCCATGAACCTGACCGATGTCAATTGGCCGTAAACCTCAAGCACTATGAAGAAAGTACTATTTTCAGCAATGGCACTGACGATGAGCCTGATGATGCTCATCTCGTGCAACAAGGACAAGAAAGACCCGAAGGAAGCCATCTTCACGGCCAACATCGAGCAACACAACGGCCAACAAAACCGCACCGCCATCAATCCCGAGAACGGGATGGTGAAATGGTTGGCGGGCGACAAAATCCTGATTGCCAACGACAACGGCGAATCGGCCCAGTTCACCCTCCAGTCGGGAGCGGGAAGCAACGAAGGCACCTTCAGCACGGCGGGCGAGTTCGAGATGGAAGCCCCCTTCACGGCGGCCTATCCGCAGAACGCCACCATCAACGGTACGACGGCGACCTTCACGCTGCCCGCCACGCAAACCCTGACGCAGTCTGGCACCTTCGCCAACGGCGCGAACCCGATGGCGGCCTACGGCACAGACGACAACCTCTACTTCCGCAACCTCTGCGGAGCCTTGGACATCCGTCTGTTGGGCGACAACATCCACGTGAGCGGCATCCGCATCAAGGGAAATGATAGTGAGAAACTGAATGGCAGCTTCACCGTCGACTGCTCGGCCAACGAGCCTGCAATGATGGCCAACCAAGGCAGCAACGGCACGAACATCGTGACCCTGAACTGCGACGTGACGCTGACCAGCACGACCACCGCGCAAGAGTTCTTCATCGTGCTGCCCGTGGGTGCCTTGGCCCAAGGCTTCACGATGGATGTGCTCGACGGCGAGAACGTGGTCTGCACCAAGACCCTTGAGACCAACCTCGCCCAAATCGTTCGCAACGAGGTGAAGCGTTTCAATCCTTTGCTGATTGTGACCGAGACTCCGACCCCGATTGAGTTGCCCAACGTGGTGACCAACGCAGTGACCGACATCACCACGACGACGGCCACGGTAGGCGGTGAAATCCTGAGCGACGGCGGCAGTGCGATTACCGAGTGCGGCGTGTGCTACAAGACCGGCAACGAGGACTGGACTTGCATTGCCTTGACCGCCACGAACAACGCCTTCTCGACAACCCTGACCGACCTGACTCCTAACACCACCTACACCGTGCGTGCCTACGCCACCAACGAAGGCGGCACGGGCTACGGTGACGAAGTGACCTTCACCACGGAGGAGGAAATCGTCATTACCGTTCCCACGGTGACGACCAATGAAATCTCTGAGTTTGCAGCCACTACAGCCACTGGTGGCGGCACGGTTACAGATATGGGTAACGGCACAATTTCGGAATGTGGTGTTTGCTGGAGCACAGACGTGAATCCGACAACGGAAGACAACTATGCCACAAGCCAACTGAACGAAGGCGCATTCACGGTAAACATGACAGACCTTTCGGGGAACACAACCTATTATGTCCGTGCCTATGCCACCAACGAGGCTGGAACGGGTTATGGCGAGCAGGTGAGCTTCAAAACTTTGCCTGAAGGCATCATCAATGGCTTGTTCACCATCAATGCCAACGGCGACCAAGTGTATTTCTCGCAAGGTAACTTGCAGTACAACAAGACAACAAACGAATGGTCGCTTATGGAACACCAATATGATATGGTGGAAACTGCTTGGCAGGAAATTGGAGAGAACTATGCAAACCAAAACATTGTTAGTCTTTTCGGCTGGGGCACGAGTGGTTACAATCATGGTGCTGTTTGCTACCAACCTTTGTGTACCAGTAATGGTGTCGATGACTACTATGCCTACGGCAGTTACACTTACAATTTGTACGATCTGACAGGAAAGGCGGATTGGGGCTACAATGCGATAAGTAACGGAGGCAACACGGAGAACCTGTGGCGCACTATGACATCTGATGAATGGGATTATGTGTTTAATACACGCAATACGACGAGTGGTATTCGTTGGGTGATGGGTACTATTGATGGCATGAATGGAGTCATTCTGTTACCAGATAATTGGGATGCCTCTATTTACGCATTAAATAACACAAATCCTTACCAAAGTCAATTCCAGTTCGAAGACAACTCCATTACTGTTTCCAATTGGATTAATGTTCTTGAAGCCAATGGAGCCATCTTCTTGCCTGCTGCTGGTCGTCGCTGGAGTACTTCTGTCAGTAATAGCAATTCCGGGGGCTTTTATTGGTCAGCTACGAAGTATCCTGTCATGTTGGCGGTGTATTCATGGACCTTTAGTGAGGGTAATTTGGATAGTAGTAGTGCTTACCGAAGTTACGGTTACTCTGTGCGCTTAGTGCGCAATGCAGAGTGATCAATAACCCGCTCCCCGTTCTTGCGAATTTGCAATTCGCAAGCGATGAGAAGGGAATTTGCAATTCCTACATGATTGTAGAGACGTGCCATGGCGCGTCTCTACTGTTTTTTTGCCTGCTAGGGTGCTGTCGTAGGTCGGCGACCTAGGTTACGGCTAGTTGCGTCTTCCGAAAACGGCGTTGGGGGAATTCGTATGGTTGTTAAACTATTACAGAGGCCATTTTTGCGTTTTTTGTGGGAAAATGCAGAAAATATAGTAAATTTGCGCCATAAAAACAAAAAGCCATGCTTAAATACCCTATTGGAATACAGACTTTCTCCAAGATCATCGAGGAGAATTATCTTTATGCGGACAAGACTGCCCTCGTTTTCATGCTCGCCAAAGACGGAGGCTATTATTTCTTGAGCCGTCCGCGCAGGTTTGGCAAGAGCTTGCTCCTCACCACCTTGAAATCCTATTTCGAAGGGCGCAAGGAACTTTTCGAAGGCTTGGCTATCAGCAAATTGGAGAAAGATTGGACGGTGCATCCCGTATTGCACATCGACTTGAATGCGGCCAATTACATCGATGTCGAGGCGTTACAGAGCATCCTTAGTTATCAGTTAGGCTATTTTGAGAAAACCTATGGCCCGAGGCAAGAAGGTCGGTCGTTGTCCGAACGGTTTATGGATGTCATTCGCCACGCATACGAACAGACAGGGCAACAAGTGGTAATTCTGGTGGACGAATACGACAAGCCTTTGTTACAAGCCATCGGGAATACGGCACTGCAAGACGACTATCGTAAAATCCTGAAATCCTTTTATGGGGTGGCTAAGACCATGGATAATTACATCCGATTAGCCTTTTTCACTGGGGTGACGAAATTCTCCAAGGTTAGTGTTTTCAGCGACTTGAACAACTTGAAAGACATTTCGTTGGATCGTCGCTACAATGAGATTTGTGGCATCACCGAAAGGGAAATCCGTGAGACGATGGACGAAGGTGTCGGGGAAATGGCCGACTATCACGGCATCACCAAGGAAGAATGTTACGAGAAGCTGAAGAAGCAATATGACGGTTACCATTTCAGCAACAGCGAAGTCGGGATTTACAATCCTTTCAGCTTGTTGAGGGCGATTGATGCTCAAGACTTTGGCGACTATTGGTTTGAAACGGGTACCCCGACTTTCCTTGTGGAGACCATGAAACGGAACAACTACGACTTGGAGCAACTCACCCGCGAAAACGTGACTGCCGATTTGTTGGGTAGCCTCGATTCCATTGACACCAACCCGATTCCGTTGATTTACCAAAGCGGCTACTTGACCATCAAATCCTACGACCCACGATTCATGACCTACCGCTTGGGCTTCCCTAACGAAGAAGTGGAGCGAGGCTTTACCCGATTCCTGTTCAGGTATTACACACCCTCAAGCCAAATTCGCGACAACTTCCTGAGGGATTTCGTTTTGGAAGTTGAGGCTGGACAGCCCGAAAAGTTCATGAAGCGGTTGGAAACCTTGTTTGCAGGCCAGGACTACCAGCTTGCGGGCGATGCGGAGCTGTATTTCCACAATGCGGTGAGCCTCATCTTCAAGATGGTGGGCTTCTACACCGAAACCGAGCGCCACACTTCCGATGGACGCATGGACATGGTCGTGCAAACCGCCGACTACATCTACCTTTTCGAGTTCAAGTTGGACAAGTCCGTCAATGAGGCCTTGGAGCAGATTGAAATGAAACAATACGCCGCGCCCTTTGCCAACGACCCCCGCAAACTATACAAAATCGGCGTGAACTTCTCAAGCGAGACGAGACGGGTTGAGGGTTGGAAAGTGGTGTAAATGGAACTCTTATTGCATCGCCAACGAAAACCACATAAAGCCTACATAACCTAATGTCAGTAGAGCACCCTCCCAGCGGGAAATCTTGCGTCCTTTGCCTGTGAAGACAAACATCAGCATGAAGATATTGGCGGCAAAAAGGATCATCAGTTGTTTGTTCATCATCGGCTCGAAGGGTAGTGGCGTGATGATGGAACTGACCCCTAATACTATGAAAATGTTCAAAATATTGGAACCCAATACGTTGCCAATGGCAATGCCAGAGTTCTTTTTCAGTGCCGCAACGATAGAAGTGATGAGCTCGGGAAGGGAAGTGGCTGTAGCCACCACGGTCAGGCCGATGGTGCTCTCGCTCATGCCCCAGTTTTTAGCCAAGATTTGTGCGTTTCTTGACACAAGTTCTCCACCAATATAGAGTCCAATAATGCCCGCAATCAAGGCTATTATGGTCTTGCCCCATGGCAAGGCCTCTTGCACGTCCTCTGTCTCTTCTTTCGGGTCGTTTTTCAGCATGGTCAGCAGCAGATAAGCGAAACCCATCAACAGGAGGACGATGCCTTCAATCCAGTTGATGGTGCGTGACTGTCCCGTGAACATATAGTTGGCCATCAAGGTGATGGCGAGTGTGGCGACAAAACCTGCGGGTATGTCGCGGCGGATGGAGACACGGCTTACGTCGATGGGCCAGATGAGTGCGCTCACGCCTAAAATGAGCAGTATGTTCATCGTGTTGCTTCCGATGATGTTCCCGATGGCCAACCCTGGACTGCCTTTGGCGCACGAAAACACATTGACAATCATCTCAGGCAGCGATGTGCCAAAAGCCACGATGGTCAAGCCTATAATGAGCGGCGACAGCTTGGCACGGATGCCCACGCTGGTAGCTCCGTTGACAAGCCAATTGGCACCTAAAATCAGTGCGACGAAGCCGACAATCAATAATAATAAAGGTATTAAGGATGCCATCTTTATACATTATAATTCCGTGGCCCGAAAATCTTGCTCCCTACGCGAACCAAAGTCGCTCCTTCTTCCACGGCGATCGGATAATCATCCGACATACCCATCGAAATCTCCTTAAACTGTGACTGCTCGGCGAAATACTTGGCTTTCAACGTGTCAAATATCTCTTTCAGATGTTTGAATTCCTTGCGGACTTCGGCCTCGTCATCAGTGAAAGTGGCCATGCCCATTACACCACAGATATGTATGTTCTGCATCTGTTTGAACGCTTCTGAATCAAGCAATTGGTGAGCTTCATCCATGTCGAGGCCAAATTTCGTCTCTTCCTGCGCAATATGGAATTGTAGCAGGCAATCGACAACACGTTCGTGTTTCTTGGCTTCCTTATTGACGGCTTCCAATAGGTTAGCCGAGTCTATACTATGGATGAGTGTGACAAAAGGGATGATGTATTTGATTTTGTTGGTCTGCAAATGGCCGATGAAGTGCCACTGGATATCTTGCGGCAGCACTTCATGCTTATCGCGCATCTCAAGAGCGTGGTTTTCGCCGAAAATACGTTGGCCTGCGTCGTAAGCTTCTTGCAAGTCGCTGACAGGCTTGGTTTTGCTGACAGCTACCAAAGTCACTGACTCGGGCAGTGTCGCCCTAATTTTTTTCAAGTTTTCCTTAATCATAGCTTTATGATTTAAAAACGTGCAAAAATACTGAAAATCTAATTGCAAGCATCCATTCCAACAATTAAACAATTAAACAACTCAACAATCAACATAAATTCCTATCTTTGCGCCCAAATTTCGAAGAATTATGTTTGAAGGTTTAAGCGAAAAACTAGAACGTTCGTTCAAAGTCCTTAAGGGACAGGCTTATATCACTGAGGTGAATATTGCCGACACGATGAAGGAAATCCGTCGCGCCCTCTTGGATGCCGACGTCAGCTATAAGATTGCCAAGGATGTCACCAACAATATCAAGGAGAAGGCTCTTGGCCAGGAGATTCTCACTTCGGTGAAGCCGGGTGAGATGATGGTCAAGATCGTGCATGATGAGCTGGCCGAATTGATGGGCGGTGAGGCCGTCGACATCAACCTGAAAGGTCAGCCAAGCATCATCTTGATTGCAGGTCTGCAAGGTTCGGGTAAAACCACTTTCTCAGCCAAGTTGGCTTCTTATCTGAAACGCAAACGCAGCAAGCAAGTCTTGTTGGTGGCAGGAGACGTGTACCGTCCCGCTGCTATCGAGCAGTTGAAGGTATTGGGTCAACAGGTTGAAGTTGAAGTGTATAGCGAAGATGGCAACAAGAATCCCGTGCAGATTGCGCAAAATGCCATCAACCACGCCCGTAATCAAGGCAAGAATGTGGTCATTATCGATACCGCTGGTCGTTTGGCCGTCGACGAGGAGATGATGAACGAGATCGCCAACATCAAGGAAACGGTTCATCCGCATGAAACCTTATTTGTGGTCGATTCCATGACAGGTCAGGATGCCGTGAACACGGCCAAGGCCTTCAACGACCGTTTGGACTTCGACGGTGTGGTGCTCACCAAGTTGGACGGTGACACCCGTGGCGGTGCTGCCCTTACTATCCGCACGGTAGTGGAGAAGCCCATCAAGTTCGTCGGTATCGGCGAGAAGATGGATGCTCTCGATGTATTCCACCCCAAGCGTATGGCCGACCGTATCCTCGGAATGGGTGACATTGTCTCCCTCGTGGAACGCGCCCAAGAGCAGTTTGACGAGGAAGAAGCCCGCAAGTTGCAGAAAAAACTCGCAAAGAACGAGTTCAACTATAACGACTTCCTGAAGCAAATCCAGCAAATCAAGAAGATGGGTAACCTGAAGGACTTGGCCAGCATGATTCCTGGCATGGACAAGGCCTTGAAAGGCGAGGAAATCGACGACGACGCCTTCAAGAGCATTGAGGCTATCATCTATTCGATGACTCCTGCCGAGCGCGAGAACCCAAAACTGCTTAACGGCACGCGTCGTAAGCGTATTGCCGACGGAAGTGGCACTTCTATCGTGGAAGTGAACCGTCTCGTGAAGCAATTCGAGGAGACCTCGAAGATGATGCGCATGATGACCACCGGCGGAGGCAAGAAACTGATGCGCATGGCGGGGAACATGAAACGCCGCTAATCATAATTCAAGATTCAAGATTTAAAATTTAAAATTATGGATAAGATTATTGATGGTAAAATCATCTCTGAACAGATAAAGAAAGAGATTGCGGCTGAAGTCGCAGACATGATCGACCACGGCAAACCCGCTCCGCATCTCGCTGCAGTCATTGTGGGCGATGACGGTGCCAGCAAGACCTATGTAGCCTCTAAAGAAAAAGCCTGCCACTCGGTGGGAATGACCTCGTCAGTGTACCGTCTGCCCGTCACGACGACGGAAAAAGAGATGCTCGACATGGTCGATTTTCTCAACAATGATCCCGAGATTGACGGTTACATCATCCAACTGCCTTTGCCCAAACACATCGATGAGAACAAAGTCATCGCCGCCATCAAGCCTGAAAAGGACGTGGACGGCTTCACGAGTATCAACGCAGGTCGAATGATGCTTGGGTTGCCTTGCTACATTCCCGCCACACCAAACGGCATTATGGAGCTCATCAAACGTTCTGGCATTGAGACGGTTGGTAAGAATGTGGTGGTCTTGGGTCGTTCCAACATCGTAGGTACGCCTATGGCCATCCTCATGTCACGTAAGGGCATCGACTCCACCGTCACCCTGTGCCACAGCCGCACCAAGAACCTGCCCGACATCTGCCGCAATGCAGACATCCTCGTTGCCGCCATTGGCAAGCAAGGTTTCGTGACCGCCGACATGGTGAAACCCGGTGCCGTGGTCATCGACGTGGGCATCCACCGCATCGAAGACCCAACCAGTCCCAAGGGCTACAAGATTATGGGCGATGTGGATTATGACGAAGTATATAAAGTGGCCTCTAAAATCACCCCTGTCCCTGGTGGTGTAGGCCCCATGACCATCGTTTCGTTGCTGCAAAACACGCTGAAAGCAGCCAAAGGCGAGGTCTATCCGAAATAAGTTTTCATGGTTTTTTGGTAACGGGATTACCTTTTTCAGGGTCATCCCGTTTTTTTATTGCAAATAATCCAAGATTTTTACATAGTTTTGCACCTTATAGCAAAAGAGAACATGAAAAAAAGATGGTTTATTACATTCGTGTTGTTGTCGTTTTTCACTTTGGCAAATGCACAGGAAGAAGGCACGGCTGACTTCTCCCCTATTTTCTTACCTCAACTTAAGGCTGAACTGCCTAAAGAGGTGAACGAAACTTCAGGACTTTTCATGCACAATGGTCGCCTTTGGACGCACAACGACAGCGGAGGCAAGCCGATATTGTTTGCGCTTGATACCGTGACATTTGAAGTAGTGCAGAGAATCACTCTAGCCAATGTGAAAAACAAGGATTGGGAAGATGTCTGCACCGATGGCGAAACGGTGTTCATTGGCGACTTCGGCAACAACAAAGGAAGCCGTAAAAACTTGAGAATCTTTACTTTCCCCTTGTCAAACATTCCTAAAGAAGGCGATGCCAACATTATCGCGGACTCCATCACATTCCGCTTTGGCGACCAAACAGACTTCAACCACATCAAACAAGGACATGACTACGATTGTGAGGCCATGTTTACTACTGAGGACTATCTCTATCTTTTCAGCAAAGGCTGGGCTACGGGTACAACGCGTCTATACCGACTTTCAAAAACACCTGGAGACCATGTGGCAGAGGTGGTCAATGGCTTTGACTCACAAGGTCTAATCACAGGTGCCGACTACGATATTGAGAATCGCATATTAGTCATTGTAGGCTATGTGAAAAACATTTGGAAGCCTTTCATGTACATCATTTTCGACTTCGACGAGTCAGGAGTGAAGCTCTCGAACCGTCGCTTCGAGATGCCACAATGGACAGGTGCCCAAACCGAAGGCATTTGTTTCTTCGACTACGGACGATGCTATGTAACGGCTGAGACCTCCCCCACCATCACCGCAAAGGTTTTCGTGGTGGATTTCCGCAAATGGATTGAAAAGAACCTCAAAAACAAGAAGAAATGAAACGCTTTGCAATCATTCTGATAATCATCGTACTGACCTCCACAGCCTTTGCCCAACATCCGAAAAAAGCGGTGAAAGCATACGAAGCGGCAGAACAAGCCTTTCAGAAGCGTGATTATTTGAAAGCCCATCAACAGCTATTAAAAGCCGTATTGGAAGACCCGAACTATGCCGAGGCTTGGCTCTTGGAAGGCGAAGTCGGGATAGAGCTGAAAGACTATGACCTTGCCATGTTGGGTTACGAAAACGCTTTGTCGTCCGACTCATTGCTGTTCCCTCCAGCGGCCATCACTTTGGCTCGCCTCTACGACACCCAAGGCAACTACAAACGAGAAATCGCCTTGCTGAAATGGTATCTTTCAAAGGGCTTCGGCCAAGCATTCAACGAAGCCACGGCAAATGAGATGCTGGCAAAAGCAACTTTCCGCGACTGGGCGGTATGTCATCCCGTCGCCTTTGAGCCTGAAAATCTGGGGGCAGCGGTCAATTCGAGCCACGACGAATATGTGAACATGTTGTCGTTCGATGGCTCGCAGCTCCTGTACACGCGCAAGATGTCGATTGACGACAACTATCAAAAGGAGTTTCTCTTCGTTTCCCATCTCAATGACGGCCAATGGACTGACCCACAGCCGCTTGCCTTTTCAGACTTTCCTCAAGATGTAGACCCTGGGGCAGCTTTCATCTCCGCTGATGGCAAGAAAATCTACCTGACGGGCTGTGGCTGGAGTCGCGACAGCAGT
This sequence comes from uncultured Bacteroidales bacterium, assembly GCA_946185535.1. GTDB lineage: Bacteria > Bacteroidota > Bacteroidia > Bacteroidales > F082 > Limimorpha. Next base: position 44,699 of record CAMHJX010000017.1, on the reverse strand, counting down.
TGCGACATCTATGTCTCAGAATGGAAGGACAATCGATGGAGCATGCCTCGACGATTGTCGGAAGGCATTAATACAAGAAATTGGGAATCACAACCTTGCGTGAGCAGCGATGGCAAGGAACTCTATTTCGTGTCGCGCCGATCGGGTCAAGCTGATATTTATTGCAGCAAGCGTAATACAGACGGAACTTGGGGCGAACCGCAAAATATAGGTAGTCCTATCAACACAAAAGGCACTGAAATGGCGCCTTTTCTGCATCCTGACGGACGTACACTTTACTTCTCATCCGACACGCATGTCGGTATGGGCGGCTTCGACCTTTTCATGAGTCGCAGAGACGATGACGGACATTGGCAGGAGCCTGTCAATCTCGGTTTCCCCATCAACACCAGCGGTGACGAGATCAACTTTTTCGTGGCTGCCGATGGCAAGACTGCCTTCATTTCCTCACAGCGCGATGGCGGCAAAGGCGGCTACGACATATACACCTTTGAACTACCTGAAGAAATCCGCTCAGACTCAGCCAACTACCTCACCTCTTTGGATGTGATAGAGCTTACCCCTGGCGATGCAGTAGTGCTGCAAAACATACAGTTTGAATTCAACAGCGCTGCCTTGACGGCTGACTCAGAGTCGGGCATCCAGATATTGACCACCTTCCTCAAGCGCAATCCCGAATTGAAGGTGGAGCTTGCCGGACATACCGACAATGTGGGTAACGACAACTACAATTTGAAACTTTCCTCCGACCGTGCTGAAGCGGTCAGGAAGGCCTTGATTGCCAATGGTATCGAAGAAACACGATTGACAGCCAAAGGCTATGGCGCCACAAAACCCATGGTTTCCAATGACACCGAAGAGCATCGTGCCTTGAACCGAAGAACTGAAATGATTATTATCGATTAAACATGAAAAAGAGCACTTTAGCATTAGTCGCATTGGCCATCCTCATGTCAGCCTGCACAAAGCCAAACGACCCCAAAGAAATACGCTTTTCCATTTTGGGAGACAGTTTTTCTGCTTTTAAGGGTTATGTGTATCCCGATTCAAACGACGCTTGGTATTCCCCGCCGCCCCACAACAACATCAACGTGACTCAAGTCGAACAGATGTGGTGGCACAAGGTGGCCACGGAGATGGGCTGGATGCTTGACAAAAACAACTCATTCTCCGGCTCTTTGATTTGCAATTTCTGGGGTTACAATGCCGGACCTTACTATAGCCCGCATTCCTTTATTCGCCGTATGGACAATCTCGGCGACCCTGATGTGATTTTTGTCTTTGGAGGTACCAACGATGTTTGGAATGGTGCCTATTATGGAGATTTTGTTTATTCTGACTGGACCGAAGGCCAGCTAGAACAGTATAGGCCGGCATTAGCTTATTTGTTTGAGAATTTGAAACAGCTCTATCCCAAGGCAATAGTTTATTTTATGATTGACACATCCCTTGCCGACTTCGATCATACTGGGCAATTATTCGTAGAGTCGGCTCATACCATTGCCCGTCATTATGGAATAGATTGTATTGATTTGCATGACATCCACAAAGATTGGGCACATCCTAATGCTGAGGGTCAGAATGAAATCGCCGAGCAGGTGCTCGATTATCTCGAAACCGAGTCGATTTAATGTCTAAACCGGTAACGCACAGTCAGTTCGTCATTGCTCGGCGTGGGCACATCCCAATAGGGTTTTTCGGAGGATGAGCCTGTGGCAACGTCCGAGTTATCTTCCTTTATTTCCTCTTCGTTATCCTCATCGTCTTCCCAATGATACACCTCTTTTTGGGGGCCTTCCTTTCTAAGGAAAATGGCCAACAGTACCCCAATGATGGCCCCACTAAGATGCCCTTCCCACGAGATGTTTTGCGGAATGGCCAAAGACGGAATCATGCCCCAGATGAAACTGCCGTAAAGGAACACCATGATAAGCGAAATGACGATTAGCATGCGGTTGCCACGAATGAAACCGCTCGCGATCAGGAAAAGATTCAAGCCATACACGAGCGCACTCGCACCAATATGGGTGGACTCTGGATTGCCGATGCACCAGGTAATCAAGCCGCTGGCCAAATAGGTGATGAGCATCACTCGGTTGGCGAGCGTGGGATAACAGTAATACAAGGCCGTGCCCAAAACCAAAATGGGGACAGAATTGGACAGCAGATGTTCCCAGCTGCCATGCAGGAAGGGCAAAGTGAAAATGCCAATAAGGCCCTGCGCTGTATGTGGTGTGACGCCATATCGGCCAAAGTCAATGTTCAGCGATACCTCAATAATCTTCACCACCCACATCACCGCCACAATGAGCAAGGGCACGATGAGGCTACCCAAAAACTTCCGTCTTTCCGCTTTGTTATCCATGATTTTGAGGCCGTTCAAGAATCATTCCGCGCGCAAAGGTCGGAAATTTTGACAGATTTTGTATTTTTGCGGCATGAAAAACAGAGGATTTATTGTTCATCTTGCAGGCGTTATCGCTATGGTTTTTTGGGGGATGTCATTCGTTTGGTCGACGCAGGTCTACCAGAACCTCAACCCTACCGCGACCATCTTCCTACGCCTTGTTGTCGCCACCATTTTCCTAACAACAATTTTGTTTGTCTTCCGCCTCAACGAAAAGATCCAGAGAAAGCACCTCGGGCTGTTCGCCATAGCAGCCATGTTCGAACCTTTCCTATACTTCATCTTTGAAGGCTATGGACTGAAGAACTCTTCACCCGTCATCGGAGCCGGCATCATCGCCCTGATACCCTTGGTGACACCTATAGCGGCACGCATTTTCCTCAAGGAGCGGCTCACCCCTATGAATATCGTAGGCTTCATCATCTCCTTTGTCGGCGTCATTGTTATGCTACTTAACAAGAACCTAGAACTAACAGCCTCACCCAAAGGCATCCTTTTCCTCTGCGGGTCGGTAATTGTGGCCGTAGGCTACTCCATCGCTTTGATTCGTCTCACCAAACTCTATAAGCCCCTGACCATCACTTGGATGCAGAACATCGTTGGAATGATCTACTTCATTCCCATGGTCTTCATCATGGAGCGCTACGAGCCTTCAAACTTCGCCAATGTGGGCGCTTACATCGTCCCATTAGTCTGTCTGGGTATCTTATGTAGCGCTGGCGCTTACGCCCTGTGGGCTTTCGCTTTCAGCAAGCTGGGTGCCTCAAAGGCTAATGTTTACTCCAACCTCATCCCTGTCTTCACGGCCATCTTCAGTTATCTTCTTGCCATCGAAGAGATGACTGCTTTTAAGATTATAGGCATCTTGGTGGTGGTGGTGGGATTGGTGTTGTCACAAATTAAACCCAAATCGGCTGCCACGGTGTGACAGCCCTACAAAACCCAACTGACAATGATTACCAGCAAAACCAACCCCAAGATAAAGAACCTCGTCAAGCTGCAGAAAGCCGCTGAACGTCGCGAGCGAAACCGCATCCTTATAGAGGGACAGCGCGAGATTGAACGGGCCCAAGCCTGTGGATTTGAGATCGAGCAGCTTTATGTCTGCGAGCCACTGCTACGAGAACCTGTTAAGGTTAACGCCACCTATACCGAGACTGTTACGGAAGAGGTGTTCGACAAGATTGCCTACCGTGAAGGTAGCGATGGTCTGCTGGCTGTTGCCATACCCAAATACAAGAACCTCAGCGAGTTCAAGCCAAGAAAAGATGCTTTGATTATTGTATTGGAGACTGTGGAAAAACCTGGCAACCTCGGCGCCGTGATGCGCACCGCTGATGCGGCAGGCGTGGATGCTGTCATCGTTGCTGACCCTGCCACGGATCTTTTCAACCCTAATGCCATCCGAGCCAGCATCGGATGCATTTTCAGTGTGCCCGTCTATGCATGCTCCACAGAAGAATGCATCCAATGGCTGAAAAAGAATGGCATCACCATCTATTGCACCTACCTTAAGGCCTCCATCGATTACCTCGATGCCGACTTCCGTAAGGCTTCCGCCCTCGTGATGGGTACCGAGGCAACAGGTATCTCCGATGCTTGGGTCGAGGCCGCCGATCAAAACATCATCATTCCCATGAACGGTATCGCCGACTCGCTTAATGTGTCGGTCACCACCGCCATCGTCACCTTTGAGGCCATCCGCCAAAGGAGAAAACCATGAAAAAGGACTACTTGCTGCTACATCTTTCCGTCTTCATTGCGGGCTTCACTGGTGTTTTAGGACGACTCATCACCTTGGATTCCGCCATTTTGGTATGGTGGCGCATGGCCGCGGCGGCGGTGTTGATGTTCCTGTATTTACGGTTTACAGAGACGCACGGTCGTGCGTCTCTACAACGGTACAAATTCAGGGACATATTGCAGATGGGTGGCGTAGGTATGTTATTGTGCCTGCATTGGGTATTCTTTTACGCCTCCATCAAGGCCTCCAATGTCAGCATCGGCGTGGTGTGTTTTTCTTTGGTAGGTTTTTTCACCGCTTTGTTCGAACCCATCATCAACAAGCATAAATTCTCAGGCCGTGAATTTCTGTTCAGCCTGCTCACCATCCTTGGCATTTACCTCATCTTCCAATTCGATTCGCGCTATCGGTTGGGTATTGCCTTGGGCGTGATCTCCTCGGCGCTTTATGCCTTGTTTGCTATCGCCAACCAGCGCGTTGGCAAACACTATGAAGCCAAAAACATGTTGCTTTGGGAAATGGTCGGTGGCCTCATCGGCTTGACCTGCCTAATACCTTTGTATAATATGTTCATCCCTGTTGGGCGACTCTATCCCGTCGGGATGGACTATCCTTATCTCGCCTTCATGGTTGTGGTGTGTACCATCGGGCTCTGCCTGCTGCAAATCATTGTATTACAAAAGATTCCAGCTTTCACCGTCAACTTAACCTATAATTTGGAGCCAGTATATAGCATCATCCTCTCCATGTTCATCTTCAGCGAATACAAGGAGCTGAATTTCTCGTTCTGCATCGGTATTGCCCTGATTATCATCTCGGTGGTGTTACAGACTTGGAGCGAGATAAGGAAGAGGAAAGTCAAAGCTTAACCTTCACGAAGACCGGATAATGATCCGAGGGATTGTGCCGAATGTAGGTATCGAACGAAATCTGTTGCGGTGCATCGTTGGCCTTCAGGTTGTCATCGGGGTCATCATCAGGTGTCCAATAACTGTTGGTGAAAACGCCGTAGGCCTCCACCGTCGTACTAGGCGACACAAACACATGGTCGATACGGCTATTGGTGAAAAAGTTGGTTTTGAAGGCATTGAATGTGCCGTTTTCCGCAAAGCGGATACGAGCAGTATCATAAGAGTCCTTCAACAAACCTGATTTCGTGAAAATCGTGTAAATCTCATCGTTCTGGTCCACATTGAAGTCGCCAGTAATGAACACGGGCGCACCTTGGGCAATCTCTCGGACCTTGGCCACCACCAATTTGGCCGCCTCGCGGCGCGCCACCACACCCACATGATCCATGTGGAGGTTGAAGAAATAGAACACTTTTGCAGCTTTTCTGCGATTGAACAAGCCATGGCGTTGTTCCGCTTCCTTTACAACAAACTTGCCCCAAGTACAAATACGGATACAGACTGCGTCCCAACCCAAGCCAGGCTTGTCAGGTGTCTCGCTCAGCCAAAAATCGCCATGGTCGAGAAGTTGAAGTTTGTCCGTTTTGTAAAAGATAGCTTCGTGTTCACCACCGTGTTGACCGTCATCGCGACCGATTCCGATATAATCATAGCCATCCAAAGCCTTCTTCATATCTTGAAGTTGGACATACAGCACTTCCTGAGTCCCGAAAATCTCAGGAGCCATGAAGTTCACCTGATCGCAGATGACCTGGCAACGTTTCTGCCATATTTCACCTTGAACGCTATCGTTCCAAGCTTTATAGCGGATATTGTAGGTACCCACGAGCATATCTTGGGCAAAAAGTTGCATGGATGCCACTATGATAAGGGCAAAAAGAAGGAGTTTTTTCATGAGATTATGTTTTTATTGGCACAAAAATAGGAATTTTTGCTTCAACGGCAAAAAAACATTATTTCACCAGCTTATTATACCAACTCCCAAACACAAACATCTCCTCACTGAAAGCAAAGCCCTCGCTTTCATAATATTGTTGCAAACGCGGTTTGTCTTTGTCGACAAGCAAAGTAATCTTTTGAAAACCATTGTTGAAGGCAAAATCCACACGGTCGCGCATCAACAGTTTGCCAATACCAATGCCCCTATAATCGGAAAGGATAGCCATGCTATCCAAATAAAATTCACTAGGACCGGTTTCCATTGCGTTATGACTCAAGTCCATGCCAGAAGTTTGCTGCACAAGGCCAAAGGTCTTAGCGCGCAAAGTAGCATAGCGTGCGCCATCGTAGGCCACCAAAGCCCCCACAGGCTTACCATCAACCTCAGCAATGCGCGTGTTGAGATAGCTATATAAGGTGTCATCCATGCGACAAATCTTAATCAAATGTTCAAAAATCGCACGCTGCTCATCGGGAAGGACAGCATCCATGTCAAGCATATCGATACCTGCCAACACCACGCGGGCGATGAAAGGCGCATCATCCAATGTGGCATCTCGCAGCTGGACTATGGGATTAACAGGTTGCATCAGCGTAGTTTATTTCTTTGATAATGAGGTGTTACAACGATGACAAAAAAGATGAGCGACACCAGCACCGAGGCAGAGGCTACCAAATAAGCGGCCGAGAACGAGAAATGCTCCGCCAGCATTCCACCCGAGAAGATGCCGATACCGAGACCCAAGTCCCAGGTGGTCAAATAAGTTGATGTGGCCGTGCCACGCTGGGCATTGGTACCGAGATTGATGAACAAAGCATTAAACGACGGGAAAGCTGCACCGAAACCCAAACCGCAACACAAGGCAATCAACAGGAAAGCTACAGCAGTGTAATCCGTGCCCAAGGCATTGCAATGATGGCACATCCCCAATCCGAACATGGCTAACACAACGATACCCAAGCCCAAGGCGATGGTCTGCGTCACCTTGCCCTTATCGACCATCTTGCCTGCAAAAAGCCGTGAAGCGATGAGTCCGACGGCATACACCGTGAAGAACAAGCCACTACTGATGGTCAGGCCCATCTCCTTAGCATAAAGGGCAATATAATTGGAAATTTGGCCATACGCGAAGGCTAACAGAGTGAACGAAACACCCGCCAATAAGCCTTTTATTAAAATAAAACGGTCAAGGGAAATTGGAGGACGCTTGACGGGCGGTCTGACTTTGGTTTGAATCCTTGAGGCGAACAAAGCCGCCAGCAGGCTGCAACCCATGCATCCCATAAAGATAGCGTTGAAACTAAAGTGCTCATACACAAACAGCCCCGTCATCGGACCTACCGCCATGGCGATGTTGTTGGCCACACCGTAATAGCCGATGCCTTCTCCCCTATGCTCCGATGGTACCACATCAATAACTAAGGTGTTACCGCCCACCGAGGTGAGACCAAAGGCCAAGCCATGAACAATACGGATTATTATTAATATAGTGATGGTTGCTGCAAAGAGATAACCCACAAACACGGCCGTGAAGATGGACAATGCCAGAAGATACAAAGGTTTACGTTTGAAAGTGTCCATCATATAGCCCGAGAAAGGACGTACCACCAAGGTAGCCAGCGTATAACAGGAGATGACCGTGCCGATGACCGCATTGCCTGCCTGGTATTTCTCCATGATGAAGAAAGGCAATACGGGCAGCAGCAGATAGAACGAAAAGAAAAACAAGAAATTAGCCGCGCAAAGGCAGAGGTAATTCTTATTGAACAGTTTTTCTTCCATGATTTCGGCTCGTTATCGGGCGGCAAAAATACGGAATAAAGCCAGACAACGAGCCGAAACTATATGGAAAATCTATCGATTCCTTAGAAAGCGAAGTACATGTCCCAACGAAGGCGGCTCCTTTCAAATTGACTGTTCACGATAACACCAGTCTTATAATACCAGGAATAAGAAATATCCATACCAAATATACCGAACTTCATACCCAAACCCTCGGTCAGGCAATCCACGCGACCTTTCAAGTCTGGCACATGGTAATAACCCGTCCTGACGAAGAAATGATCGGCTAGATTGTATTCAATACCGATTCCCGTATTCACTTCACAAAGTTCCTCGTAAAACGAGCCGATGCGCTCATAATCTCCTGTGACATAATTCATAGTATAGCCAGGAGCGTCGAAGAAGGATTGGAACATACCTCGGAACACCGAGACATTATTGTCCATTCCATACAAAATCTGATAGGAACCATCGTCATTGTACATGTAATTCCCATAATCATCCCTTGCAACGATAGGAGGCGTAGGCACCATCAATTTGTTGAATTCCAGATTCACGGCAAGGGTGTTCTTGGGATGGAAGTTGAACTTGAAGCACGAGCCAAGTCGCAGCGTTGTTGGGATGAAATCCTTACGACCCTCGGCATAACTATATGACATCTTCGTGCCAATGTTGGTAATGGCGGCACCCAATGACATGTCAACCAAATTGCCCAACGGGCGTTTGTAATAGGCAGAAACATCACCCGCAACCGAACTGGATTTGGCGTTATATCCTGGCATACTTGTATTCAGAGCGTAATGGATAAAACGCCCTGCAACACCTGCAGACAAATAATCGCCAAAACGATAGGAACAGGCAACATCCACGGCAAATTCCTGCGGCCTATAGTATCCAAGAGATTGGTGATATGCGTCATATAACTCTATATCGCCACAACGATGATATCGTGCCGTGGCAGCAATAACCGAGTTGCCAATTCTCTGAGCGAAAGCGTCATACAACAAGTATTGATTCGGGAAAGTGGTATACGCATTGAATCCAGAAGCTATCATGGTATGGTCGTTCGACATGAAGGCATATTTGGCTGGATTGTAAAACATGCTGAAAGCATCAGGGCTGGTGGCAACACCACTAAAGCCCAGCGAGGCTCCACGAGCATCAGGGATATTCGATAGGAAAGGCACAGCAGTCGTAATGTAGTTGGCTTGCAAGGTTTGTGCATAGGATGACAATGAGGTTCCCAAGAGAAGCAACGCAGCGAAAAGAATTCTTCTTGTTTTCATAATAAATTGATTTTAAGATGATTATTACTATTCATACAAGGATGCAAACTATTAGACACAAAAGAAGCGTGGAACTGTAGGCCACTCAGAAATTGGAGGTTGTAGGATACCTAAAGCAACTTTGTGGTATAGCAGTCCACGCATAACAAGCGTGGAAGCCGCTATGATTACTCGTTGCTTTTTGAAAACTCCTACATTCCCAAATTTCAAGATAAGCATAACGCTTCAATAAAATAATTTGTCGACCTGGCGAACCAAATCATTTGCAAAGATAAACATTATCATTAAATGCAAACCATATAATTGGTTATTTCATCAAAAAGACACCAAAAAACAGTAATTTCGGAAATTTTGTCATAATTTTTAAGCCTGTTTTGTGCAAAATCGGAAATTTTGTCATTAAAAATGGGCGTTTTGGCCCATTTTTAGCCTTGGCAAAGAATTTGACTAGATGGAGTCGTCCGAACAAAAGGACGGACAAAAAGTCCCAAGGTCGGCCCTTCGACCCTTCGACAAGGCTCAGGGATCACAGGCTCAGGGACCTCAACCAACAACGATTAAACAATTAAACAATAAACAAACAACAATAAAAATAGGAGATCAAAACCATGTTAGTAACTAGAAGAAACCAAGACTTTATGCCTACTCTGTTCAACGAACTGATGAACTGGAACGACACAACTTATTCAACGCCTCGCATGAACATCATGGAGACGAAAGACAACTACAAACTCGAACTCTGCATCCCTGGTCTCACCAAGGAAGATGTCAAATTGAGCATCGACGCTGAAGGCAACCTCGTCGTTGAGATGATCAAAGAGAACAAGAGCGAGAAGAAAGAGAACAAGGAAGAGATGCGCTACCTGCGTCACGAGTTCTCGGTCGAACACTTCCGCCAGACAGTGATGCTGCCCGAGGACATCCACAAGGAGCAGATCAGCGCCAAGGTCGAAAACGGCATCCTCGACATCATCATCCCGAAGGTGACCGTCGAAGAGAAGAAGCAGACCATGCAGACCATCGAAGTCTGCTAAAGTCTTCGAAAAACAACCCTACAACGGGACGGAGTCATCCGCCCCGTTTTTTTTGTTGCCACAAACGCAATTCCCGACACTTTTATTCCTTACCTTTGCCGCAAATTTATTTGCGTATGAGAAAAGCGTTACTTCTCTCCTTTTTTGGCTTGTTTTTCGTCTTGCAAGCCTTCTCGCAAGACAAGAAGCCGTTCATCACATTAGACAACCTTCAGTTGAACACCCGCGCCGACTTTACCGTCGACTATCACCCTGAGCATGACACCGTTGCGCCCTCGTGGGACCACGGTTTTGCTGGAAAATACTTGGTCGTGGCCTTGGACGGCACCATCGGCAGCAAGTTCAGCTACCACTTACGCCAGCGCATCAACGCACCCAACATCGGCTTCGCCAATACCTTCTTTCAAGGCACCGACTGGGCCTACCTCAATTGGAACTTCACTGATAACCTGTTCCTCTCGGCAGGTAAGCAAGTCGTGGCCATCGGCGGCTGGGAATACGACTCCAACCCCATCGACATCTACTACGGCACTGAGTTTTGGAACACGGTATGTTGCTATGAGGTGGGCGCATCCTTGAATTACAAGGACAACTCGGGAAAGAACCATTTCCTCGTCCAGATGTGCAACTCGCCTTTCATCAACCAAGCCATGCAGAGCATCTATGCCTACAATATGATGTGGTACGGCAACTTCGGCATCTTCAAGACGGCCTATTCCGTCAACATGATCGAATACCAACCCGGCAAGTTCATCAACTACATCGCATTGGGCAACAAGTTGCAATTCAAGGGTGTGGAGATGTATCTCGATGTCATCAACCGTGCCTCTTTTGAGCAGGAGAAGTTCTTCGGTCAAGACATCACTGCCATCTACGGCATCGGCGTCGACATTGGGAAGAAATGGATTGTATTTGCCAAAGCAGGCTATGACTTCAACCAAGCCCAACTGCCCAACACTGAGGCCTACGACCAATATGTCACTCCAGGCAAAAAGGTCGACTTTGAGAGCATCGGCTTTGAATACTATCCTTTGGGCGACCGTAACATCCGCCTCCATCTCTGCGGTTCACACACCAGCGTAGACGGCATCAGCAAGTTCCAAGCCAACCTCGGCCTCACATGGAAAGTCAACCTTCTCAACCTCAAGAAAAAATAATCCGCTATGGCTAAGACAAAATACAACACCATCAAGCGAACCACCACTTTTTATCATCATAAAGTGGAAAAAATGTTCAAAAAGATTGAAGAGAAACTGAAAAAACCTCTGCGGTTCACCACCAAACGAAGCGTGGAAGCTTTCCTTTTCCTCATCATTTTCTTCGCCTTCTTCGGGCTCCTGGCCTATAAGATGACGCTGCCCAAGATGCTGAACACATTCATGCAAACGGCCTACCACCTGCTGCTTGAGACCGTATTCTACATCATGGCCATCTGCGTGCTGATGGGTGCCATCAGCAAGCTACTCACCGAGTTTGGTGTGGTGCGTCTGTTGGAGAACCTGCTGCGTCCTTTGATGAAGCCGCTCTACAACTTGCCTGGTGTAGCCGCTTTGGGAGCAGTGATGACTTTCCTCAGCGACAACCCCGCCATTATCACCTTGGCACACGACAAGAACTTCAACCGTTATTTCAAGAAATACCAGCTCGTCTCGCTGACCAACTTCGGTACAGCTTTCGGCATGGGTTTGGTCGTGGTCGCCTTTATGACCGGTCTTGGATTCGGTAAAGGTGCTTTAGTCGGTGTGGCTGGTGCAGTCATCGGCAGTATCATCTCAACAAGAGTGATGCAACGCTCCACCTTGAAGAGTTATCCCGAGTTGGACTCCCCCGTTGACGCAGAGTTTGGCGGCGACGAGCAGCAGATTACCTTCAAGAGCGAGGGTGGCGTGTTTATGCGTTTCCTCAACTCGTTGCTCGACGGCGGCAAGGACGGTGTCAGCATTGGCTTCGCCATCATCCCAGGTGTGCTGTGTATCTCCACCATCGTGATGATGCTCACCTTCGGTGCTTCAGGCGAGAACGGCGAATATCTTGGTGTGGCTTACGAAGGTGTGCCTGTCATCAGCTGGGCAGCCAATAAGGTGAATTTCATCTTTGACTGGCTCTTTGGTTTCAAAGACGGTGCCTTGATCTCCTTCCCCATGACCGCCCTCGGTGCCGTGGGTGCCGCCATCGGTCTGGTGCCACGTTTCATCACCCAAGGCATCATCGACAACAACGCCATCGCCGTGTTCACGGCCATTGGCATGTGCTGGAGCGGTTTCCTAAGCACCCATGCCGCCATGCTCGACAGCCTCGGCTACCGCAAGCTCATCGGCAAGGCCATCGGTGCACATACCGTTGGTGGTCTTTGCGCAGGTATTGCAGCACACTGGCTGTATGTTTTGCTGGCGTTGATATTCTAACAATCTTGTAGAGACGTGGCACGCCGCGTCTCTACATTTCTATACAAAAAAAGCGGCCCGAAAGCCGCTTTTTGTATTGAATCGTATTTCATCAACCTTTCTTTCCGCCCATGCTGTAGGTGAGGTTGAAACGCAGGGTGTTCTCCAAGGGGTTGCTACCAGCCACCGTATTGACGGGAATCAGGTAGGAAACATCCAGGCCAAACACGTTGTATTTCAAAGCGGCACCAAGGGTGACATACTTACGGTTACCCTTCATTGCGGTCTCGTTGAAGTAACCGCCGCGCACCGCAAAGATGTTGTTGTACCAATACTCCACACCAGCGCCAATGTTGATTTCGCAAAGCTCCTCATAGAATGAACCTACATGCACCAATTCGTGATTATTGGCATTATAGCTATAACCTGGAGCATCGTAGAAGGACTGAATCATGCCTTGCACGACAGACACATTATTGTCCATACCATATTGAATCTTATAGGTACCGTCGTCATTGTACAAAGGATTGCCGTTATCGTCTCTGGCAATGATAGGAGGCGTAGGAACCATCAATTTGGTGAAATCGACAGTGAATGCCAAAGAATTGTATTCGTCAAGTTCCAGTCTCAAGCCCGTACCCAAACGCAAGGTGGTCGGGATGAAGTCACGACGGTTGCTGGAAGCATTATAGGTGATCTTACTACCAATGTTTGTGATGGCAGCGCCCCATGAAAAGTCGGCATCCATGTTGCTGAACCACTCAACAGGGCGTTTGTAATACACGGCCACATCGGCAGCCACGGAAATACCCGGACGAGCATAATCGGACTGGTTCTGAATCAAATTGGAATAGATGAAACGACCTGCCACAGCACCCGACAGATAATCACCAAGCATACGGGAATACGTAGCATCGATGGCCCATTCATTAGGCGTATATTCACCCAACGATTGGTTGTACTGGTCTCTAAATTCGATCTTACCAGGGCTGAAATAACGCAATGTACCGGCAACGGCAGAGCGGTCATTAATCTTATAGCCTAATGCCAAATATGCCAAGCCCATATCAGAAACCAAGTTGCGCAACCAAGGGCTATAACCCAAGCCAGCGGCAAACTTGTCCTCAAGATAAACATACTTGGCGGGATTGTAATGCATGGAATAAATATCAGCCGAAGTGGCTACACCACAATCGCCCATTGCACCACCCCTTGAATCGGGATTGATGGAGACAAAGGGTACACCTGTGGTAATCACATTCGGAGAATAGGTTTGTCCATAAGACACGGCCGCGACCAACATAAGTGCGGCGACAAGGAGTTTCTTCACTTTCATATTCGATATTGTATTAAATTGCAAAAATAACGCTGATTCAAATGGCTTATTGTATTGAGGTGAAAATATTTTTGTCTAATTTTGAAAGCGACCCTTCGACAAGCTCAGGGTTCGCAGAACTAACGTTGGATGATCATGCGTTGGCTGACGGTGCGGAAATAACCCGTTTCGTCCGTCAGGGTAAGGCGATAGAGATAAATGCCTGAGCGCAAATGATTTCCATAATAGTCGCGGCCGTCCCAAACGATGGGCTCGATGACACCATTGGAGGACGACACCTTTTTATATAGCTGTTGCACAGAGCGACCCATGATGTCGAAAATCTCAATGTTGACATCAAAATCGCCGTCCTCGCCGATATGGGTCATCGTAATGCGTGTTTCCTCATTGAATGGATTAGGATAGTTGCGCACCTGCGAGAGGAAGAGGTTGTCGTCGACTACAAACCAAATGGTTGCCTCGGAAGCGTTGTCCTGCGTATCCCACACCTTAAGGGTGAATTCGTATGTTCCCGGCTCAAGGTCATTGAGTGGCAAGGCGATGCGTCCACGCCTGAAGTCGTTCATGGCCGGCTCATAACGGTCGTTCAACACCAAGTGGTCGCAAGCTGCAAGATTGCTGTTCATGACAATGTCGCGGCCCAAGCTATAGCCGTAGTGGTAGATACCTTGGGCATCGTATAGGTCGGCATAAAGCACACCCTGATGTTCCACCAGTTGGCCATTCTCAAAATCGGGAGTGTTCCAGTAGAAGGTGATTTTCGGGCCTTCGTCATCAGGCACCATGGCAGGATCGATACCACCCAATAGAAGCTCATCAAACTTGCCCATGGCGTCGATGCCACGGACGGAATCGTATGCATAGAAGCTGAAACGTGGCGTGCCCTCTCCAGGCTTGATTTCCTTAGGCACCTGGAAGGAGATGCTGAACTTGCCCGCCTTCACACTAACCTGCCCCTGATAGAGCACATCCTTATGATAATACACTTTCCTTATGCTGTCATCAACAAACTTGACCACCAATTTTGTTTTCTGGTCATAGAACCTCACCCACAATGTGCCATTGAATCCTGCATCGAGCAGTCCGTTGACATTCCGTATTTCGCCCTCCAAGGTCACCATGCTCATGGCATGAAGCCCGAGTTCGCTAGAAGCGCCAGCAGCGATTCCATTGATTCTCGTTACAGTGATGTTCTTTTGAGGCAGGGGAAAACGTAGCACAGGGTCGCCTAAAAACAAAAAGCGAATGTTCAGGTTGAGGTAAGGTTTGGGATTGCTTTGGCTATAATTATAATTGAGCGTATTGCTCTTCGCCAGTCTGACAATATCGCCGTAACGTAACGGCAAGCCATCTTCATCGCGTTGCAAGAGCGCAGGAGCAAGAGATTTGGTCAAGCGATTGTTTTTGTCCCCATAGGTAGGACGAGATGCCGTGAAAAGCGCCACACAGCCGCCATGGGGGTTCAAGAACAACTGTTCGCCAGCCGAAACCAAAAAAGGGTTGTCGTATTTGGTGAACTCACAAGTAGCGGTATAGACGAAAGGCATCTTGTCGTAGTTGGTCAGCGCATTAATATCGGCATTGGTAAACACGTTCTCACCCGTCAATCCTTTGACGCCACCATGGCCATTGTAAAACAAGGCCAACATGCCCTGATCGAAAGCACGCATCAAATCGGCATTGGCCCCAGGGTTCATCATACCGCTCGAAGTGTTTTGAAGTGGATAAGCTCCACAATACAACTTTTTCTTTGTCAAGGCAGGACAAAGGGTGTCTATTCCATGGTAAAGGTCTTCCATATAGTTCACATAACTCGTATTCTCGTCATCGGTCATCAGAAGCACGTCAGCTTTCCATTCGCCATAAGAAGCCGACAAGTCGTCGTAATGCTTGATCTTGCGCAACATAGTCTCCGCTTCCTCAACGGTTGAAACCGAGATACGCCCCACACCAATGTCAACTCGGCCGTTGCAGTTATCGCCTTCATTGTTGTCCATTAAGGCAAAGAAGTCGTCGGAGGCGAAACTCAACTCATGCTGAGGTTCTTCAAACGTTTCATAGGTAGGCACATAATTCTGCCCAATGCCTTTGATGTTGCGGAAGTCGAAAGAGGCTCTACCGAATAAAGTCAAATACTTCAGTTGTCCCGAACTACGACGATACACCATCCGGACGAAGTCGCGAATGCCCGTAGGGTCAGGAGTGCCAGTCGAAAACTCGTTGTATATTTCGTTCACATCCACCACTATGCTGGTCAGGTCATCCTTCGCAGCATGATAGTTAGCCAACTCCTGAGCTTGCTCAAAGAAAATGGGCGAAGTGAGAATCAGGTTGTCAGCCATAGCGATGGCATGAAGGTTTTGATTGGGCAATGCCGACCAGCTTACAATAGGATAAGCCGCTGTGGGCTTGAACAACACATAGCGTTTCTCAGTCCTCTCATCAGTGGCAAAGACCAGATTGTTAGCACTCAGCACAGCATCCTGCAACATAGGTCTCAAAGGAGAAGAGACATCCCAAAGCCAACAATCAGCACTAACATTCTGCACCCAAATGGCAGTTTTGTCGTCACCAAACTGGCTTGGCATCAGTCGGAAAAGGAAATTGTCGTCCGACCGTTTCAGTTGACGCCATCCATAAATCTCCACGTAATCAAGATATAGCGAACCTGAGGGAGAGTTGACAAGACTCATTTTGAACGTAGCGGTGTCGGAATCAAGAACCATTTGCTTGTTGATGGTCGACAACCTGCCATACAAATGATCTTGATCAGTAATATACTTGATGGCAACATTGTCAGCCACTTGGTTGTCGTTGACCCAAGCATCGTAATGCAAATAAGTCTTTTTGATACGTCCCAATATTTGCGAATTAATTCTTAAATACTTGGTTTTCACTAGATTAGGAAAAACAAAAGGAATAGCAAAGACCGAATCCTCTGAAGTAATCTGCTCGCCAAACCAATTTTGTCCGATGGAATAAGGCGAAAACAGTTCCTTTTCATGCCAAACGAAATCAGGAAAATCGGAGATGACCGCTGTAGTGTTCTCGACAGGAAGCGTGGCCTTCTCTCCCACCCTCATGCCGTCAACGCCACTGTTGACACATAAATAATAATAGGTGGTGTCGGAATAATAGTTGCGTTCACGCCTATAGGTATCTTTACCAGAATCGACCAACACCCAACGCGTAGGCTCCTGACCATAAAACAGCACCACATCGCCCTCATCGAAGCTGCCGTCGTCGGCACCTGTCACACAAATGGCCATTTCGGTCAGATCATCGGGGCGGCTGTCGGCATTTTTCTCAGGCAAAGCTCCCGAAGGGTTACCAAACAACCGTATCTGGTTCGGATTCAGGTTATTCATGTCAATGCCCATGCCTTGCAGGGTGGCATAATCCAACTGATGGGCACCCTCTTGCGTCACTGAGAGGCGGTACCAAGTGTGCTCACTCAGCACCGAATGGTAGGTATTCTCCTGCGCCCAGCCCATCGAACTGCCAACCAGCAGCAATAGAAGCGCAATTAAGGTATTTCTTCTGTATTTCATACTCATTCTCATTTGCTTAACACTAGTTTTGAAACCAAGGTGGCCGTTTCACCGTAGTCGTTGGTGGCCACAATGCGATAGATATAAACTCCATTGCGAAGGCTTGCTCCACCTGCACCGCAACCATTCCAGCGGATAGGATCGGTGCGCGTGGAAGCACCCGACACCGTCTCGGAGATGGTGTTCACCCAACGACCCATGATGTCATAGATGTAGATGTCGACCTTCACATTGTTGACCACCTGATTGTGGTCGAACACGAAATGCGTCTCGTCCGTCACCGGATTAGGCGCGTTGAAGGCATTCTCAATAACCATACCACTGTTGTTGACCACGGTGAAATCAATAGAAGCCATGCTGGAATTGTTATAGATGTCCCAAACCTTAAGGGTCAGCGTATAGTCGCCGTCAGCGAGGTCTTGCATCTTATAAGTGATGGAGCCCTTGCCCGGCTGGTCAAGGTCAGCAACGAAGTAGTCGTTGAGGCTATAGGCATTTCTGGTCGGCCCTGTCAATGTGGCCATTATGTCGTGACCAATGCCCGCACCCGTAGTATTGATGCCACTTTCATCATCGACCAAAGCCAGCAGCATCGGGTTCTGACCCGTCAAACCACCGCTCACAAAGAGCGTATCGTCGATGAAGAGTTTAATCTCAGGTCCTTCATTGTCCTCAGTGGCCTCGTCATAGAAACCACCGATGATGAACGAGTCGCAGTTACCGTTGGCATCAATATCGTAATCGGTCGCATAATAATTGATCAAGCCCTGACCAAAACGATAGGAAATGTCGCGAGGGACAATGAAATTGATTTTGAACTTCCCATTTACAGCTTCAGCTTTACCATTGAAAATCATGCTGTTGCGCAACTTGAAATTGACACCATTGGCAACAAGTTCGGTTTCTTTATCATACACAATCACACTCACCACGCCATTGAAATTGGAAGCCACATTGCCGTCCAAGTCCTTAACAACACCTTCAATCTCTACGGGTTGCAAGGCACTTATGGTATCATGATATACCGGATAGGTTCTCCAAGTGGTATCGTTGATTTGGATAGAGTCCAAGTCATAGCCAGGATATTTCCCGTTGATGCTCAACGTCTCCACTTTCCACTTCGGGTAGGTCAAGTGGAGGGCTGGGTCGCCAAAAAAGACATAGCGTTTTTCGAAATTGCCACCATTGGTTTTCGCCATGCGGTAGATATCACCCAAACGATAATGCTCACCTCCCACAACGCGGAAAAGGTTATTATAAATACCTTTAGCGAAATTCATATTATCAGGTCCATGAGTCACCCTTGAGGTGGTAAACATGGCAATCATGCCTCCATATTGGTTGAGAAACGAATACTCACCCAAGGAAGTACGTTGATGGTCATCAAATCGACTGAACTCGCAGGTGCCTGTAATCATCAACGGATACATGGGTGCGTTGCGCCACGAATCGACGTCCTTGCGTTGCAGGATTTTCTCATCAGCCAACTGCACCTCACCACCGTGACCGACATAGTTGAGAACCAAAGTGCCTTTTTCCACGCGGCTGTTGATGGCGGCATTCACCTCCGGAGCAATCTCACCGCCTGGCGCACTGATTTGCGGATAGGCATCAAGATAAATCTTATCGACCACCACGCCTTCGCCGCCAACCCATTTCAGCATCCTTGCCAAGCTATCCGCATTCTGCACAAAGCCAGAGTTATCATCGCAGAAGAAGGTAAACTTGTTACGCCAAGGTGTCATAGTGGTGGCATCTTTCACGATGTAACGTTCAATCTTGTCGACCATCTGTGAGGCTTGCTCCAAGGTTTGCACAGGAAAACGCCCGATACCGATGTCGGCCAAGGAACGACCAATGTCGCCTTCGTTTTCATCCATGAAGCCAAAATAATCATCGGTGACATAAGTGGTACTCATATCAAGCGATTTCACCGTCTCGTAAGAAGGCACGAAATCGACGATGCCATCGCGGTTCTTAAAGTCGTAGGAGCAATCGCCCAGCAACAATAGGTACTTGATTTTGCGGCCCGGAGTACTGTCAAGATAGAGCATGCGGCAAAAATCACGGATGGCAGTGACGTCTTTGGCACCGCACGAGAACTCATTGTAAACCAATTCAGGCGTGGTGATATAGATGTTCAAGTCGGGATCGATGCGATTGTGAATCGCTTTAAGCCTTACGGCCTGCTCCATGAAATCGGCATAGGTCAGGATGACGAAATCCACATCACGCACACCGTGAAGATTCTGGTTGTCAACCTTTCCGATTGCCTTTGCCGAGCAATACGAACTGCCATTATGAGCAACAAACTCATTATTGCGATTGCCGACCGTCTTGAAGCTATAGGTAGTGCCATTAAGTAGTCCTTTCACTTTAATCGGACTACGAGGGTCGCTCACATCCCAAACCTGAGTCTGTTGAGAGGCTCCTGCGAGCCGGTATTCATAGGTTTGAGTCAAAGCGGAAGCTCCAGGATTGCGGAACAGCATCTGCCCACCCGTGAAAGTCAGCTTTCGCCAAGCGTTGGCAAGGACATAGTCGACATAACCTTCCGAAGTGGAATTAGAGCCCAAGGCATTATGTTTCAGCATGACACTCAGGTTATCCTTCGTAGGATTTGCCGAGACCCATCCCCCAACATCGTAGCCAAAAGGATACTCGGTGGAAGAAGTCGTGGTTGATATGGGATAAGTCGCCTTATTCACATTATCAACAAACACCTCGAAATTAGCAGGCTGGAAGTTGCGCCCCATTAAAGCAGTTTTCACCCAACAAGGAATGGTAGTGACCACATTGGGAAAATCGAAATTGATAGTCTTGGTTGAGGTGTATTCCATCTTGTCGCCATAATAGGTACGACCTACGCGGAACACATTGAATTGGTCATTTTCATAAACCTGATAGTCAAGGAATTGATTGATGATTTCACTAGCATTCCCCGAGGGCTGGCTGGCTTCGGCGATGCGTTTGCCTTGGCCCAAACCCAAAACAACAAAAGCGTATGCATAGTCATCGTATGGGTTTTGCTCATGGGTGTAAGCTATACGGTCAGACTCGAGTTTCCAACAAACGGGGCCGCGACCATAGAAAAGGATATAGTCGCTATTGTCGAAATGTCCGTCGGATTCGCCCGCCACATAAATGGGCACCTCAACCAGGTCGTCAGGTCGGGAAACGGCATTCATCTCAGGCAACACGCCACCGCCATTGTGATAAATGCGAATTTGACGCGGGTCGATTGTGGAAACATCAATGCCCAAATCGGTAAGGTCGGAAGCGGTCAGTTTATAAATGCCTGTTTCAGCAAGACCGATTTTGTACCAACTGCCTGAAGCCATCGCCGAACGATGTGTGTAGGTCGGATTCGATTTATAAGCACTGAAATCAGGCGTAAGAGTCACTGAAAGTGTTGCCGATAATAGTTTCTCGTACTGACCACTTTTTTGACGGAAGGGCACGATGCGTACCGAAAGCAGAGCCTCGTCGCGTGAGCGTAAAGGCGTGGCTGTCACTTCAAAATCAGAGGTATAGGAAAAGCCTTGGGCAATCTGCAATTCTTCATTTGACAAAGACATCGTCTTGACATTCAAGAGCTTTACCTCAGTATTCACCGCATCGTCATAGATGGGATACGACTGGCAAAAGAACGGCATGACGTGTTCATAGACACCCGATTCCAAATCAATATATAATAAGGTATCGGATGCAGCCCGTTGTTCAGCCACACCATTCCATTGCAAACGGATGGGATGATTCATCTTCACTTGCCCCAAAACTGGAGTAAAAGTGGCAAAAACCATCAGAAAAAGCAGCAATTTCAAGTGTATCTTATTTCGCATAATATCTCTTAAAACCTAATAATCAATTTTTTACTCAGAAAACAACTCATTCTATTCCGACCTATTTAAGGGAACGAAGATACAACATTTTTATTGCAATTCGTCAATTTTTCAGTTGAAAAAAGTTTTTTTTCAAAAAATGCCAGCTGATTCAAAAAAAGTCCATAAATTTGCGTGATTTTTTTGAAAATTTTCTGAGCGGTGTACAATAAATGCCTCTCAATAGAGTTTATAGATAACAAATTTGATCAAAAATGTATAGAAAACAAGGATTCAAGACACTAGCCATCATCGTTTTGGCAGGATTACTCACCGTTTCGTGCTCCAAGCAATCTTCACGCACGACGGGTTGGGCTTACAACGATGCCAACAACGGTGGCTTTGAAGTTACTGAAGTGAACGACCAGGAAATCGGTCCCGGCCTGATTGCCATCGAAGGTGGAACCTTCGTGATGGGTGCTACAACCGACAACCTGACTTATTCGTGGGACAACTCGCCGCGCAAGGTCACCGTGCCTTCCTTCCTGATGGACCGCACCGAGGTCAGCAATGTGGACTATCGCGAGTACATCTACTGGCTGAACCGCGTTTACGGCCAAAACTATCCTCAGGTGGTACGCAATGCCGTCCCTGATACCTTGGTTTGGCGTGACCGTTTGTCTTACAATGAGCCCATGGTTGAGATTTACTTCCGCCATCCCTCCTATAACGACTATCCTGTGGTAGGTGTGACTTGGGTACAAGCCAATGACTACTGCGCTTGGCGTACCGACCGTGTCAACGAGTTGATGCTCGTTGATGCCGGCATCCTCGATTGGGATCCGACCCAACAGGACGAAGAAAACTTCAACACCGATGCTTATTTGGCTGGCCAATACACCGGCAAGGTGAAGAACGGAAAGAAAGACCTCTCCAAGGGTGGCGACGGCGTGCGTAACGTCAGAATGGACGACGGTATCCTGCTGCCTTCCTATCGTCTGCCTACGGAAGCCGAATGGGAATATGCCGCTGTTGGTCTGGTTGGCAACACCAGCAACGAACTCGTCAGCGAACGTAAGGTGTATCCTTGGAATGGCGACGGCTTGCGCACCGACAACAAGAGATATATGGGTAGTTTCATGGCCAACTTCAAGAGAGGCCCAGGTGACTACATGGGTGTTGCAGGCAACCTGAACGACGGTGCTGCCCTGCCCGCTCCTGTGGGTTCCTACTGGCCCAACGACTATGGCCTGTATAACATGGCTGGCAACGTGGCCGAATGGTGCCAAGATGTCTATCGTCCGCTGTCTCACGAAGACGTGGCCGACTACAGCCCCTTCCGTGGTAACGTGTTTACTCGTAAGGCTGTTGACGACGAAGGCTTCCTGCTGCAGAAAGACTCTTTGGGCCGTATCCGTAGAGAGCCCATACCTCAGGAAGAAGCAGCCAAGCGTCAAAACTACCGTACCAGCTTCAACTCCAACTATGACGATGGTGACTACATGTCGGCCATCCGCAACCGTTGGAGCGATCCTCAAGACGACCAGAGCGTCTTCACCAAGGAAATGTATGAAGCTGCAACCAACGACACTCCTGGTACGACCCTCATCAGCGACGAATCGAGAGTGTACAAAGGCGGTTCTTGGGCTGACGGTCCTTACTACCTGAGCCCTGGCACACGCCGTTACCTCAACCAGAACCAGTCCGCTTCGACCATCGGCTTCCGTTGCGCGATGAACAAGGTGGGCAGTTCCTTCGCAAAGTAAGTAATAGATTCTTTTTCATGATAGCATTGAAGCCGTTTGATCCGTCAGGCGGCTTCTTTCATTAAATCCAAAGCCATGAATCCTATCGAAGCCATATACCAACACTACATCAAGGCCTATAAGGTATCCACCGACAGCCGCAAGGTCGAAAAAGATGCCGTCTTCTTCGCCCTCAAGGGAGAGAACTTCGACGCCAACGACTTCGCCCTGCAAGTGGCCGAGCAAGGTGTGGCCAGCCTCGTCGTCGCAGACAGGAAAAACCTGCCCATGCATGAGCGTATCCTCATCGTTGACGACACACTGAAGACCTTGCAAGACCTCGCAGCCTACCACCGCCAACAGAGCAAGGCCACAGTGCTAAGCATCACTGGCACCAATGGCAAGACAACTACCAAAGAGCTCGTCTCAGCAGTGCTGGCCAAGAAACACAACATCATTCACACGATGGGCAACCTCAACAACCATATCGGCGTACCTCTCACCCTGCTGAGCATCGAGCCAGAGACCGAGATTGCTGTCGTGGAGATGGGTGCCAATCACCCTGGAGAAATCGATTTCCTCTGCAAGATTGCCGATCCCGACTACGGTCTTATCACCAACATCGGGAAAGCACATCTAGAAGGCTTCGGTAGCTTTGAGGGCGTCATCAAGACAAAGACAGAACTGTATCGACATATCAAGGCTCATGGCAAGGCCGTCTTCGTCAACCAAGGCAACCCGCTGCTTTGGGAGCAATCTGAAGGACAGGAACGCATCAGCTATGGCAGGCATTGCGCGGCCTTCTGCCCTGTCGTCCCTGCCGCATGCAACCCATATTTGAGTGTTGTTTGGAGAAAGCACCTCATCCAGACCCATCTCGTGGGCAGCTACAACTTTGAGAACGTGGCCGCTGCCATCTGCGTGGGGCAGTACTTCGGTGTGGATGAGAGCGCCATCATCGAAGCCTTGGAGGCTTACACGCCCACCAACAGCCGTTCGCAGGTGATTGAGACCGGAAAGAACCGCATCATCATGGATGCCTACAACGCTAACCCCACCTCCATGCGCGCTGCCTTGATTAACTTCGCCAGTATCTGCGGTGAGCAACACCTATTAATATTAGGTGATATGCGAGAGTTGGGCACGGCTTCCGAAGAAGAGCACCGCAACATCCTCGGTTTGATGAAGGAGTTGAAATTCAAGGAAGCCATGTTGGTCGGTTCGAACTTCAGCGCTTATAATGAGAACACTGATTGGAGTACCTTCGCAAAAGTGGAAGACTTATGCCAATATCTTGAGGGTCATCCTATCAGCGGAAAGACCATACTCGTTAAAGGATCAAATAGCATACAATTGGGGAAAGTGTTACCGCTATTATAGAATGTGGAATTAGGAATGATGAATGCTGAATGGGATGAAACCTAGCGCCGCATCGCGACATTCAGCATTCATCATTCAGCATTCCTAATTAAAAACATCACCAATGAAAGAAGCCATCGCCATAGGATTAATGTCGGGCAGCTCGTTAGACGGGCTGGACCTCGCCCTCGTCCGTTTCCAAGAAGAGGACGGCAAATACCACTTCCAAATCTTGCAGGCCGAGACCCTACCCTATCCCGAATACTGGACCGAGCAACTCTCTGAAGCCTTCCACAAGCAACCCGAAGACTTGGTACAGCTGGACAAGGACTACGGCAAATATCTAGGCGAACAAGTGTTGGCTTTTGCCAAGAAGCATAATGTTACGCCAGGTTTTGTCGCTTCGCACGGTCACACCATCTTCCACCGTCCCGAGGAGCATTACACGCTTCAAATCGGCGACGGACAAGAGTTGGCCAAGGCTTGTGGCTTCACCGTCGTCAACGATTTCCGCAGTGAGGATGTCAGCAAGGGCGGACAAGGCGCGCCGCTAGTACCCATTGGCGACAAATTGCTCTTCGGCGACTATGAGATCTGCCTCAATATCGGCGGCATCGCCAACGTCTCGTATGACGAAGACGGCAAGCGTATCGCCTTCGACCTGTGCATCGCCAACCAAGCCCTCAATTATCTCGCCCAGATGAAAGGCCTACCCTACGACCGCGATGGCGAAATAGCCCGTAGCGGTGAGGTCGACATTACCCTACTGAAACAGCTGAACAGGCACCCTTTCTATGGACAGTTTCCACCCAAGTCGTTGGGAAGAGAGTTCTTCGAAGCGAACCAGAAGGAGCTCTTGCAAAGCCTCTCCGTGCCAGATCTGCTGGCCACCTTTGTGGAACACATTGCCTTGCAGATCGCATTGGGAGTGAGTCATCTGCCCAAAGGAAAGATTCTCGTCACCGGTGGCGGTGCCAGGAACAAATTCCTTATGGAACGCCTGCAAGCACGGAGTTCGCACGAAGTCGTCATCCCCGACAAGATGATTATCGACTACAAGGAAGCCTTGGTATTTGCTTTCCTTGGACTTTTGAGACTGGAGGGGAAGACCAATGTGCTGGCTTCGGTGACTGGTGCCGAGAGTGACAGTTGCAGCGGGAGGATTTGGGAGCCCTAATAAAGTTTTTCACTTCTTATTCATTTACAATAACATATCCGACAGCAAACGACAACAAACGACTGCTGTCGACTACAAACGTTTGTTCAACGGCTTTGTCTTGACAAAAGGTATTTCTTTGCGGTATTAAAACTAATAGGAATATGGCAAAGAAAGAAACCAACACAAAACTTGAAGTCGCAATTTGCGACATCAAAGGGATTGACAGTATCAATATAGAATCCTTGATACATGTAATAAGAGGCCAACAGGTAATGCTTGATTCTGATTTAGCGATGTTGTATGGCGTTGAAACAAAAGCGCTTAATCAAGCCGTTAAACGTAATATCAATCGTTTTCCAGAAGACTTTATGTTCCAACTAACAAAAGAGGAAGCAAGTCGTTCAAGGTCACAATTTGTTACCTTGAACAATGACGACGCTTTAAGGTCGCAAATTGCGACCTTAAACGAGGAAGAGTCGTTTTTGAGGTCGCAAATTGCGACCTCAAACAAAAAGGATAATCCTTTGAGGTCACAATTTGTTACCTCAAACGGAAGAGGGGGCAACCGTTATATGCCCTATGCCTTCACTCGCAACGGCATCGCCATGCTCAGTAGTGTATTAAGGTCTGACACAGCCGTGGAAGTCAACATTCGCATCATGCGGGCTTTCACCATGATTCCGCAACTCGTCAATCACAACACGCAGATTATTGAGCGCATCTTCAACATTGAGCAGCATCAACAAGAAACAGACAAAACGATTAAGGTTATTCTTGATAGAATCGAGGACGTTAGTCCAAAACTCCTCCCCGAGCAAGTCTTCCCAACCGGTTGCGTCTGGGATGCATGGACTTACATCTCCGGCCTCATTCGAAGTGCCCGACAAAGAATCGTCCTTATCGACAATTATGTTGACGACCGAGTACTCTCCATGTTTACAAAGCGGAAAGTTGGCGTTTCAGCGACCATCCACACACGTAACAACGAGCAATTTCTCACTGACCTGAAGAAACACAACACCCAATATCCAGAGATTGAGTTCATCCAACTGCCCCATCGCAATCATGACCGCTTCCTAATCATCGACGACAAAGTCTATCTGTTGGGCGCCAGTTTGAAGGATATGGGGACGGGGCTATGCGCTGTAACTGAAATGAGCATTGCACCGGAGGTGATTTTGGGGATGGTGAAGTGAGAAGAAAAAAAGGCTCCGCCTATTCGACGAAGCCTTGAAATAATAATTATAGTTGTTGTCGAAACCGCAAATAACCATTATGGTACAGTTGAAATAGTAGCTTCCCAGCCTGCTTTGGTGGCACTGTTGTCAGAATACCACACAAAAGTGAGTGCTCCAGAAGAATTGGTTGATGTTACCGTACCAGGTGAATTAAATCCTTGATATGTCCCAAGTAATGTTGACGAAGTGGTTGGGCCATCATAAATCTTTAATTTATCATACCCGTCCTCAGTTTCAAACCTTGTGAAAGTCACCCGAATCTTTCTGCTAGTTCCACTTTTGAATGTCATGACATAACTTTCGTTGTTGCTATAGTTTCCGCTCGCACCGCCGGAGTCGTAAAATTTACCTGAAGTTGTCGTAACTGTTCCTCCCTGGCTTATTAAATATGCAAGTTCGGCAGCTGTGAACTGACGCGATTCACCGTAACCAGTTCCTTGACTATTTGTTGCGTAAGCACATACATAATAAGTAGCATTTTGAGTTAGTCCAATGATATTGCTTGAGAACTCACCTATTCCTGTTCCATCCGTCGTATGACTGTCGCTTATTGTGGGATGTTGATTAGTTCTCGACCAACAAATCCCTCTTGCTGTAACTGTCAATCCACCATTGGAAGTCACATTGCCGCTACATGTGGCTGAGGTTGTAGTGATGTTTGTTATTTCGCCAGTAACAACAGTTGGAATACTATATGCTACAGTTCTAAACGTCACATCGTCACCATAAGCAGTGCCTTTTTCATTCACTGCGTATGCTCGTACATGATAGGTGGTGTTGGCTGTTAGTCCTGATAGGGTGACAGAGAAATCTCCTATTCCTGTACCGCTGGCAAGATGTGAACCGCTTGTTGTAGGATTGGGTGTAGTGGCCCAGCATACTCCTCTTTCCGTCACTTCCGATCCTCCGTCACTAATTACGTTTCCGCCACAAGTGGCATGAGTATGAGTAACATTCGTTGCATCATAAGTGGTTACTTCGGATTGTGCCATGGGAAGCGTTGTGAATGTCGCTTTGCCACTGAAAGCCATGCCAGTGCTGTTGCGTGCAAAAGCCATGCAATTATACATGGTGTTAGGTTCAAGACCTGTCAATCTAGTTGGGAATTCACCACCACCGTTTCCGCAGTACATGGTGTCTTGCCTTGCTTCGCCTTGTTTGCCATATATAAAGCCTCTGTCGGTGAC
This sequence comes from uncultured Bacteroidales bacterium, assembly GCA_946185535.1. GTDB lineage: Bacteria > Bacteroidota > Bacteroidia > Bacteroidales > F082 > Limimorpha. Next base: position 16,815 of record CAMHJX010000017.1, on the reverse strand, counting down.
AGGAGAACTTCCCTCATCGGTAACTTCGCCCGTCACATTGGCGGAGTTATAAGACACCGAAACGGCATTGTCATAAATTTTCACCGTAGGCGGAGTGCTTTTTTTGCAGGAGGCAAAACACAATGCAAATGTTGCAATGGCAAAGATATACGATAATTTTGTTTTTATTTTCATATCTCTTTTCATATCTCATTCATATTTAGGTGATTAATTGCTGCTTGCCGAAACAAGAGTGTTCACAAAGTTTTTTGCGTGATTCTTCATGTCGATGAAGTTGTCGCCCATCGAGTCTGTGCAGTCGAGTACAAGCATTATCAAAGCACTGTTTTTATCAACCTCGGAGCTTGTGGATTGGCCTGGCTTGAATTCCGACTCAGGTGTCCAATCTCCATCTGTGGGTTTGTGCCATAGCCTAACCCTGCTCAAATCGGAAGATGAAACCGTTTGGTCGTTTGAATATCTCAAATCAGCAAACTTGAAAACAAAGAAACCATCGGCATCCTTTTCAAAAGACTCGTTGTTAGAAACATTGTTCTTGAATCCGCTGTAGGTTATATTTTTCAGCACTCTACTGTTGGATGTTTTTTCGTAAGTGGCAGTTATGTAAAGGCTGGAATTGGCAGGACTTGTTGCACTTTGATTTAAATCGAATGTAAAACGGATTTGTTCGTTAGGATAATACGCTGGTGGCACAGCCAAAGAAACGTTAGAATTATAATAAGTGTGGCTGAGCTCTTGGGCAATTACCTGGAATTGTTGATTGACTTGGGCCATGTTTTCAGCCATATATGATTTGTTAGGGCTTGCGAGTTTTTCCAAAATAGTTCGGAATCTGGGAACGTTGTTGGCTTGAATGTCAGCACCCCTAAGTCCGATGGAGTAGGCCGTTATTGGCAATCCATGGATATTCTCATTTCTTATTCTATTGTTCAGATAATCCCTATAGTCATCAGGGTCAAGATAGTTGTTCGGATTCATTACTCCTTCCTGTGTTGAATAGTTGTCTAATCCATCGGTGAACGTTACCAAAGACACATTTTGGAGTTTTGGAGGTTTCTGATAGGTCTTCAACTTCTCAAGGCCCATGTAATCTGCATAATAGAGGCCTGTAAGCCTACCTTTCTGTAAGTTCCCAATATAACTAAGGAACTGATTCTTAGTAGAGGCGTTCAACAAACTGATTTCTTTAATAGGTTCAATGATTCCGTTGTTGAAACCAATGATGCCCAAATAGATACCTTCGGTTGATGGATTTGAGCCACCACCGCTACTGCCTCCATTACCACCGCTATTGTTTCCCCCATTGTTTGGGTCTTTTGTGCATCCTGCGGTCATCATCACCGCCATCATCAGCATTATGGCTGCTGTAGCCTTCATGATTGTTTTCATTTTCTTGTGATTTTAATTGTTATTACTTGTTTAATTGACTAGTTTCTGTTTCCAAACAAGCACAAAAAAAGCGTGAAACTTCCTCGTTTCCCGCTCCATTAAGGTATTTGGCGTAACCCGATATCACCAAGAAATAAGTCCATCTCACGCTATACCATGAGCATGTAGCCTATTAACTTGTGATATCATCCTAAAAATCGCCAAATTTCTAATGGAGAAGAATCAAGTTTAATGCTGTTATTTATGTCGTTTCATTTCACGCAAATCTGCGCTTTTATTGCATATCCATTTCGATTTATGGGTTACTATTCGTGGTTTTATCGGTGCAAAATTACACATTTTTTCAAAGGCGCAAGGATTTGGGTGCGTTTTTTCATTGATTTGTGTTTCAACATTGGATAGAATAACGTTCCAAGACTTGCTGGCGAAGCAATGAAGTATACCAGTTAGACAATAAACCCTGTGGAATCAATCATTACACCCGTGATTCATCCAAATATCGTTTACCCAACTAACCGAAAAATACAATAAATAGATTAGTCGATTAACCGATTATTTGATAAAAACGGTTATCGTATTAACTTTTTTGTATCTTTGCAGCCTAAAGACGAACAGAAAAGATGGAAACGTTATTCAAAAAACACCAAATTCTGATTTCACAGGTGAGCATGGACATCGTCCGAGAGACAATCAATACCATTTCGTGGGAGAAGCAATTGGTGGGCATTCGAGGTTCGCGAGGCGTAGGAAAAACTACACTGATGCGACAGTATATCAAGAAAAACTATGGCATCAAACCTGGCGAGGCGCTTTATTGCGTATTGGACAGCCTCTATTTCAGCAACCACAGCCTGCTTCAACTGGCCGAAACTTTCCACTTGATGGGCGGCAAGCACCTTTTCCTCGACGAGGTACACAAATATCCCACATGGAGCCAGGAAATCAAGGAAATCATCGACCTCTATCCCGACATGAAAATCACCTTTTCGGGATCATCCCTTTTGCAGATTCTCAATGCCGATGCCGACCTCTCGCGTCGTGTACTGAGTTACGACATGGCAGGACTGTCGTTTCGCGAGTTCCTCCATTTCTACAAAGGCATTCAATTCCCCGTGAAGAGTCTTGATGATATTCTTTCCAATGCCTATAACATCTGTATGGAAATCAACAAACTATGTCGGCCTCAACAGCTTTTTGAGCAGTATCTTCGTGCGGGATACTATCCTTTTTATGACGGCAACGAGGAGGAATATTACAGCCGTATCGAGAATGTCATCAATTTTATTATCGAGCAGGAAATGACACAATTTTGCGGAGTGGAATTTTACAACACACGTAAAATCAAGGCTTTGCTGGTTTTCTTGGCAGAGAATGTTCCCTACGAAGTGAACATTGCCAAGCTGTCAACTTATTTGGAACTTAATAAGCAGACGGTGTTGTCCTACCTCGCGAATATGGAACGCGCCGAACTTTTGCATTTGCTTTATTCCGACAACAAGTCGGTGACGCGCCTACAAAAGCCCGACAAGATTTACCTGCACAACCCCAACATGTTCTATGCCCTCGGGCAACGCAATGAGATTGGAACCATCCGCGAATGTTTTGCTGTCAACCAACTCTCAGTGAAGCATACGGTTGAATACGGCAAGACCCAAGGCGATTTCCGTATTGACGGGCACATTACAGTAGAAGTAGGCGGACAAGACAAGACCTTCGACCAAATCGCGGACATCCCTGATTCCTACATTCTTGCCGACATGATGGAGCACCCTGTAGGAAAGAAGCTGCCCTTGTGGATTGTAGGACTAACCTATTAAAGAGCCACTATAATTTATAGGTATTACACTGAATTTTGTATTTTTGCGTTGAAAAAGAGTAAATGAAGACCCAGTGTTCAAGAAAATCCTAAATACCTTTGGAACCAAGATACTGGCGGCAGTCCTCAACTTCGCCATTGCCATTATCATCTCCCAGACCTTGGGCGACACGGGTTCGGGGACACAGTCACTGGTATTGACCTCCATCACGTTCATCCTCATCTTCTCCGAAATCGTGTGCGGAGCCAGCATTATCTATCTCGCCCCACGCCATTCGTTCAAGAAGATTTTGGTCGCATCGGTGATTTGGTCGGCTTTGATTGCGGTGATTATGGGATTCAGTATCAGGCTGTTCTACCCTAAATTGGAGTCCGATTTGGTCGTTCATGTGGCTATCCTATCGTTCATTTCTTCGCTCAGCAACATCAATTTCCGCTTCTTGGTCGGCAAGGAGGAAATCCAGAAGGCCAACTACAACACGCTGCTTCAGCCTATCCTGCTAACCATCACTTTAGTAGTGTATTACATTGCGCTGAAAAAGACCGACATCTACGGCTATATCATCGGTCTCTATACCGCCTACGGAGGTACATTCCTGCTGGGCGTTTGGATGTTACGGAAAGAATATGCCAACCTGCCCAACGACAAAGACAAAGAATACAAGCCCGTATTAAAAGACCTGTTCAAATACGGTTTCCTCAACCAAACAGGACATTTTGTACAGTTCTTCAATCTTCGTCTAAGCTATTATTTACTAGATAGTTACATCGGAAGAGGTCAAGTCGGAGTCTTTTCGCGCTCGGTCTCGTTGGCCGAAGCCATCTGGATCATCAGCAACAGCATTGCACTGGTGCAGTATGCCCGCATCGCCAATGCCGACGACCGTGAATATTCACAGAAACTCACCCTGGACTTGAGCAAAATCTGCCTCCTTATATCGGCAGTGGCTGTTGTGGTGCTATGCCTGCTGCCACCTCAGTTCTATGTCTTTGTCTTCGGCACCGACTTCGGCGAGATGGCACACCTCATCCGCATCCTCGCACCAGGCATCCTGTTTTACTGCATTTTCCTTATTTTAGGGCACTATTATTCCGGTACTGGGCGTTATCAAATGAACACCTTCGCAGCACTTTGCGGGTTGGTAGCCACTTTCGTCTGTGGTTTCACGCTGATACCCAAATATGGCGTCACAGGAGCAGCCATCACGTCGGCAGTGTCCTACACCGTCAATGCGGTGTTTTTATTCGTGTTCTTCGTCAAAGAATCGCACTTCAATGGGCGCAACTTCATCCTGACTAAGAGCGAGATCCAGAACTACATCACCGAACTCAAGCAACAATTCTTGAAACAACCCTCTGAAAATGAATAAACTCAATAAACTGACCAAAGCCATCGGGCGCATCATCCGGCATCCTTACCTGCTCAACCTCGTCCTTCAAGACGAAGGCAGTAACAAGGAAGACGTCATCCGAAAATATGGCCTCGCTGACGGTCTGCCCGTCATCGAAATCAACGAACTGTTCCCCGATTTCGACGAAATTGCGAAGCCATACGCCTATCTCTCGGGTGCCACTATGCCCATCGACATTGCCTTGTTAAGGGCATTGGCGAAACGCTACGAAGTGAAGGACTACTTTGAAATCGGCACCTGGCGCGGCGAGAGTGTGGCCAATTTGGCTGATGTGGCACAGCATTGCGTCACTTTTAACCTACCGAAAGATGATATCGTCAGATTAACAGGAAATCAACAATATGCCGATCTGCACAGCTTCTTCAGTAAGGATTTGGCCAATGTGGAACAACTCTATGGCGACTCCCAAACCTTCGATTTCGGACCACATTTCGGCAAGTACGACATGGTTTTCGTCGACGGTGACCACCATTACGAGAGCGTGAAAAAAGACACCGAGACTGCCTTCAAACTGTTGAGAGGCGAGCGCAGCATCATCGTTTGGCACGACTACGGCCTCGACCCCGAGACCATCCGCTGGGATGTGATGGGCGCCATCTTGGATGGTGCACCGGCAGAGAAGCGTAAACATATCTATCATATCTCAAATACTCTGTGTGCTGTTTATCTGCCTGAAAATTTGCCCACTCACAAGCTTGTGCCGTATGAGATACCGCATAAGTACTTTGAGATTGACATCAAAACGCATAGAATCGAATAACCAATACGGCTACCCCAGTGTGACGGCCATACAACTGAACAACCGATGAACATCCTGCACCTACTGAGTTGGTTTCCCACCCCCGACGACCCCACTTTGGGCAACTTCTGCGTCCGCATGATTGACGCGTTGCCTGAGGAATGCCATTCCGTCATTCTCTCTGTCTGCGACGGCAAGGACATGACAAAATCGTTCGAGGTCAAGGAGATTCCTGGGGCGCACCACACCCATGTGCAGATATATATCCGTCCACCAAAGATTAACACCATTCGCAAACTGAAGATGCTGCGGATGTACCAATACGGATTGAAATACATCAAGCAACATTTTTTCAAGCCCGACTTGATACACCTGCACGTCACCTACCCTCTTGGACAAGTGGCCTTGCTTTGGAAGAATCTTTTTGGCTATAGATACGTTCTCACCGAACACTGGACCATTTACCAGCCGCAGAACAAGGACGTTTTGGTCGGTATGCTGAAGCACAAAATCGTCAAAATCGCCAACAATGCCGAGCTTATCATGCCTGTCAGTCTCGATTTGCAGCGTTGCATGGAAGGGCATGGTGTGAATAACCGATTTCAGGTGATTTACAATTTAGTAAACACGGATATGTTTAAGCTTGGACAGCCGTGCATAGATTCCCCCCATCACACAGGCCTCTGCAGGAATGACATGCAATGCAGGAAAAAGCGAATGCTCCATATTTCGACTTTGCGCGACGAGGCCAAGAACTTCAGTGGCATCCTGCGCACTATTGAAAGATTAAGACATCAGCGCGACGATTTCGAATTGCACGTCATCCATGACTATGATGCTCCAGAGTTCAAAACTTTTGTAAAAGAGCATCATCTTGAAGATTGTGTCATCTTCCACGGCAAAAAGACCTCTGCTGAGGTGGCACAAGCCTACCAAAAAGCAGACTTCTTCGTGTTATTCTCCAACTTCGAAAACCTACCCTGCGTCATTGTGGAAGCCTTTGCCAGCGGTGTACCTGTATTGAGCACTTCCGTCGGAGGCATTGCCGAAATCCTTTCACCTGAGAGAGGCATCCTCATCCCCCAAGGGAACGAAGACGCTTTGTTGCAAGGCATGATCCAAATGCTCGGCCATTCATCAGAATACGACCGCCAAGCAATTCGCGACTATGCCATAAAAACATTTGCTGCCCAAAACATTGGACAGCAAATATTTGAGACCTATAAAGAAGTCGTTATTCCTTGACAAATTTCACCGTCGAAACTGAATCATTTTCATCCACGACACGGACAAAATACACGCCTTGTGGCCATGTTGCCACTTCGACAACATTGTCCTCTCCGTGATACACCATTTGTCCCAAGGCATCAAAAACCTTGATTTCTTTTACCTTACCTTCTACCGTAAAGCTGTTAGAGGCAGGATTAGGATAAAGCAAAGTTTTTGCGACATCCTCACCGATACCCGTAATCTCAATAATGACACTCACAGGGTTTGACTGGCATGTTTCGCCATTATATTTTGAATAATTGACTACAACAGAATATGTCGTCGTCCCAACCTCTTTAATGGCATCAAAGAACTCTTGCACTTCAGCATCCGTAATGTTAGCTATGCATGAATCATTCCTATAAATGGCAAAATTTTGAAAATCAGACACATTGCCACCCCATTCCCACGTCAATTCTGCACCAAACTCATCTGCATTAAGCCATTGATATCGGCCATCAAGGTTGGAAACTGCCCGACAATCTGTAATACAGCCAATTTCATAGTCGATGATTTCGCCCACCTCAGGATAACCATTGGAAGCTACAATCAAGTTGTCGTTCCAGTCATAGATTTCGTATGACACTTCCGAAAGACTACCATGCGAATAACAAGTATTGTCATATGTCCAGAAGAAAGTGGCAGTCTGATCGCTTGGTACATTACTATACAGCGTAGCAGAGCCGCCATCCCAAAGACCCACGCGTTGGGATACTTTGCCATCTTCATCAAGTACTGCGATAAACGACAAATCCCAACCATTATTTCCGCTATCTGCCAACTCAAAACGTAAATCGCAAGTTGGGCCAACCATAATCGTGTCACGTGTCACCTTACTACGACCCACCTCGTTGACAGCATACACCGTATAATAATAGGTACCGTTCTTGTCCACATAATCACGGCACGAAACATGGCCTGTAGTCACATGGTCGAACTGCGCCACCACCTCACCGTCACGCATGACGACGACTGAGTCAAGTTCAGTTATCGGATCACCGTTACGAGTTTGATAAACGGGAGCAATATACAAATCAACATAAAGCGGAGAACCTTCCGTAGGAATCGGATAAGGTGAAATAAAATCATCCTCCACCGCCATTGGCACATCATAATACTCATCAACGGGGTGAAGGTTAAAAATGGCGTTGTGATTCCATGGGAAAGAATAGAACGTCAGATAAAAACCATTAATGGTGTAATAGCCGTTATCAAAGCCTCCCCAACCCCAATTGAGATGGAACATATCGTTGTCGTCATAGCCATCAAGCACGTAGGCATGACCGCCTGCTTCACCCTGCGAGGCATAATAGATAGGCATACTCGCATCAAGGTTGGCGCGTAAGTCGTTCTTCCACTGTGTACTAGAACCATTCGGCTTATCACGATGCTCCCAGTCGGGACTATACCTGAAATGTTCCTCCATGGCAGGTCCCACATCATACGAATAAGCGCCACTGGCATTGGGTCCATAACCCATCTCGACGCTTACACCAGCATGGTATTCCAACAAAGCAACGGCATCCACCTCAGCCTGCGGACTGGCAAAATCAAGGAAATCGGGCATCAGTTCATAGCGATAGGTGGCATCCTCAAAGTTGGCTTCTTGCCAGCCATAATTGCCATAATAGCCACTAGCATCATAGCCATGGCTACCTTGCCCATGACGAGGCCATTCCCAATAACGCATAATCTGGCTCATGGCATTAGCCACGCAACCCGACTTGCAATGACCACTGTAAACTGAGCTAGGGTCTTCGGGAGCCATATTATTGTAAAGGTCTGTTTGGTTCCAAATGGAAGCCAGCAAAGGGCCAACACTACGATCAGTTTTCGATGCCAAAAGCTTACCTGTCTTCTCCAAACTCGTCCAGTCGGCAACAGCTTCGGCTGTACGTTCGTCGTTACGTGCAAACATCTGGCTGAAGCCAGCCTTGTAATTGTCGAAGAAGGTCATCAAGCCATCAGGCAACTGAGCAGTGAAATTGCTCTCAGTGGAATAGCCCAAGATAGGTTTAGCACGGTCGTCGGCACTGACAATAACAAATCCTTTCGGCTGTACCGCGAAGACATAAAACGCAGCTTGACCATTTTTGGCAAAAGCCGTATAAGTCAATTCAGCAGAAGCTGACCTCATCTCAGTATTAACCTTCATAAACTTGACACCCAAGGACTTGGCCTTTTGGACATCAACAGGTTTGGCTTGCAGTCCGTTCAGAAACAGAGCTGCAAACAAAAGAATAAATAGCGTCTTTTTCATAATTTGAGCCTTATACTGTTATCAATCCGCGTTTTTCACCAAGACAAAAGCATCCTTATCGGTTTCTTTCGGGACATACCCTTGGTCGTAAACAAAATGGTAGACAGCACCTGCCTTGGTTGTGTAGGTACTCGTGAAATACTTGAAGTCAAAGCCTTTCTCCATCAACTGTTGGCGACTGGCAAAGCCTTTCCCATTGGGATTCAGCTCCTCCAATATCGTATGGTTGCGAGCGAGGATTCCATTGATTTTTCTTACCACATTGACTTGCTTGTGGGTCTTTTCGTAGTTATAGCTGTTGCGGCACGAGTCACAGCAAAACTTCTTGTCGACACGTCCAATGATGGGTTCACCGCAGTAGAGGCATTTTCTTTTTTCTTCCATTTTTAGCAGTTGTTAGTTGTTCAGTTATTCAGTTAAAGCAGGTCGTTGAGCCTGTCGAAACGCCGTCTTAATTTAGTTTCGGCCCTTCGACGGGCTCAGGGACCTTAGCTATTTCGTAAACACATACCTTAATATATTCGCACCCATTTTCAGGGCTTTTTCTCTAGTCTCTTGCGAGTCGTGGTGCACACGCTGGTCTTCCCAACCGTCACCGAGGTCGCATTCGTAAGTAAAGATGCAAACGATTCTACCTTCGTAAATCAAGGCGAAGAGTTGGGGCGGCTTGTTGTCATGCTCATGGATCTTCGGCAAGCCATTGGGGAAAGCATACGGCTTCTTGAAAATCTCGTGCGTGTAAGGCAACTCCACAAAATCCAACTCTGGGAACACCTTTTTCATCTGAGGCTCAATGTATTGCCGGATGCCGTAGTTGTCGTCGATGTGCAGGAAACCGCCTGCCAACATGTAATTGCGCAGGTTCTGTGCCTCTGCCGCATCGAAGACCACATTGCCGTGACCAGTCATATAGACGTAGGGATAGTTGAACAAGTCCGGAGACGAAGGTTCCACGGTGGGCACATTGGGGTTGATGTCCGTGCCAATCTCCTGGTTGCAAAAACGCACCAGATTGGGTAAGGAAGTTGGGTTGCCATACCAGTCTCCTCCCCCACGGTATTTCAGCAAAGCGATGTTGAGTTGCTGGGCCGAGGCAGCGAACGAGAAGGACAAAAATATGGCAATCAATAGTTTCTTCATTTCAGCGGATTTCTTTTATCAAGAATTTCAGAATTAGAGAAGTTCCTTTTTGAATTATTTTGAATTAGAGACAAAATTGCTGGCAATTTTGTCCTTCATTTGGTTAATGAGTTGGATAGTATGGCAAGCTACAATGGCTGCCGTTTCGGTACGCAATCTCGCCTCTCCCAAGCTGCAAGGCACGAAGCCGTTCTCCTTGGCCAAGGCCACTTCCTCAGGGCTGAAATCACCTTCGGGACCGATGAGCACCAAGGCGTTTTCACCTTTCTTATATAAGTCACAAAGACAATCCTTCACATCGTCGTCAATCCAAGCGATAAACTTCTGTCCATCGAAGGGTTGCTTCACCAATTTGTCGAACGCAACCAAGTCCTCCACCTTTGGCAACCTTGACTTGATGCTCTGCTTCATGGCCGCCACCATCACCTTCTGGAAACGCTCCACATTGGCGGCGCGGCGTTCGGAATGATACGATGTGAACAACCTCACTTTATCTATGCCGATTTCCGTGGCTTTCTCCAAGAACCACTCCGTGCGCTCGTTGAGTTTGGTCGGCGCGATGGCGATTTCGAGGTTGAAGCCCCAGTGGTCATACCCCTTGCGCTGGTTCATCAGGTTGACGGTGGCCCTCTTGGGCAAGGCCTCCACCAACTCGGCGTCGAAGAGATAGCCTTCGCCGTTGGTGACGCAGAAGCGCTCGCCTTCGGTCATGCGCAGCACCTTGACGCAGTGCTTCGACTCGTCCTCTGGCAAGGTCGTCAGGCCTTCAGTGGCATTGGGTATGTAGAAAACATTCAAGGATTCAAAGATTTAAAATTTAAGATTTAAAGATTAAAAGATTCGGGAGCTTGCGCAATTTTGAATTTTGAATATTAAATTTTGAATTACATCCTATTCGGCATCCCAATACCCAGCAATTCAGAGGCATTGCGCAACAAGGCGGCCACCATGTCGCACACTTGCAAGCGGAACATGCGACGGTCGGCATCAGGCTCCTTCAGGATGCTGCACTCTTGGTAGAACTGGTTGAATTCCTTGGCGAGGTCAAAGATGAAGTTGGCAATCATCGCGGGGCTGCGGTTCTCGGCAGCTTGGTTCAAGACCATCGGCCAGCCGTACATCATCACAATGATTTCCTTCTCCTTGGGTTGCAAGTCGCTGACTTTCACCTCACTTTCGAGCTTGATGCCTTGTTCCTCGGCCTTGCGCAGCACCGAGCAGATACGGGCGTGGGTGTATTGCACAAAGGGACCCGTGTTGCCGTTGAAGTCAATGGACTCCTCAGGGTTGAAGAGCATGGTCTTCTTCGGGTCGACCTTGAGGATGAAATACTTCAAGGCGCCCAAGCCGATGGTGTGATAGAGTTTGTCAGCCTCCTCTGGCGAAAGGTCCTTTGCCTTGCCGAGCTCATCGGAGACAGCCTTGGCAGTGGCCACCATCTCGTCCATGAGGTCGTCGGCATCGACCACCGTGCCCTCGCGCGATTTCATCTTGCCGTTGGGCAGTTCCACCATGCCATAGGAAAGGTGTTCGATATCATTGCCCCACTCACGACCGAGACGTACCAACACACGTTTCAGCACGTCAAAGTGGTAAATTTGTTCATTACCCACAACATAAATCAACTTCTCTGGGTCGTATTCCTTGACACGCAGTTGGGCAGTGCCAAGGTCTTGGGTCATATAGACCGATGTGCCGTCGCGGCGGAGCAGGAGCTTCTCATCCAAACCCTCGTCGCGGAGGTCGCACCACACGGAGTTGTCGTCACGACGATAGAGGACGCCTTTTTCGAGGCCTTCCTGAACCAAAGCCTTACCCAGCAGATAAGTTTGTGATTCATAGTAGATCTTCTCGAAGGACACGCCCATGCGCTTGTAGGTCACATCGAAACCGTCGTACACCCATTGGTTCATGGTCTCCCAAAGGTGACGCACCTCTGGGTCGTTGGCCTCCCATTTCACCAACATCTCACGTGCTTCCTGCATCAGCGTGGACTCGGCTTCGGCCTTTACCTTGGCTTCTTCCTTGGCTTTCTCGTCCAAGGTGTCGAAGTCGGCCGGCAGCAAAGATTTCACCTCTTCCTTAAACTTCTTGTCGAACAGCACATAGAAGTCGCCGATGAGATGGTCGCCCTTCTTTCCCGTCGACTCGGGCGTGCAGCCGTTGCCCCACTTCAGCCAGGCCAACATGCTCTTGCAGATGTGGATGCCACGGTCGTTGACCAAGTTGACTCGCACCACTCTCTTGCCATTGGCCTTCATGATCTCCGACACGCTCCAGCCGAGGAGGTTGTTGCGGATATGACCCAAATGCAAGGGCTTGTTCGTGTTGGGTGAAGAATACTCAATGACCACATTCTTGCCTGAAACGGGTTTGCGGCCAAACTCACGGTTCTCATGATTCGCCTTGAAGAAATCCATCCAGAACTTGTCGGAAATCAAGAGGTTAAGGAAACCTTTCACCACATTGAACTTGGCAATCATGTCCGACTCCTTGATCATCTCGGCACCCATCTCGTTGGCCAACTGCTCAGGATTGCGGCCTGCCAGCTTCACGAAGGGGAACACCACGATGGTCATGTCGCCCTCAAACTCAGGGCGTGTCTTCTGGAAATTCACCTGCTGTACAGGCGGTTCCTGTCCGTATAAAGTTGTAAATGACTTTATGAAAAGTTGTCTTAATACTTCTTCTAACATGATATATCGATTAATTTGGCACAAAAGTAGGAAAAAAACTTGATTCAAGAACGAATCAATGGACAATATCAATCCACCATCAGTTTTGATGGAATAAAGCGGTCAATAATTACAAATTCACCGTCGATATGAAAAACCGCAGTCCATTTGTGATTCATAATCGAAAGCGTTTTAGCCAAAGGATGAATCTTTTTTGCCACAGAATAACGGCTATACTGATAAATATCAGCGGTGTAGGACAGTGAAGTCAGTTTGCCTAATATCCGATTCACATAATTATGTCCACTTTCTACACGATACAATGAGGCTATGTATTGAACCATCTCATCCAAATCGTCAACCGCATCACTGCTTACTATCACCTTGTAGTTCAGCATAGCAGGCATCCAATTTCTGATGGAACAATTCACCAAAACGCTCCAATGACATGTAACCCAAAGGGATGTTTTGCGAAGAGCCAAGAGGTATTGACTTTATTTGTTGTGACTCACCGTATGCGACCTGAGGCTCAGCGGCCATTGAAGCAGACTGCTCTTCTTGGTTATCGTATTCTTTCATGGCCTATGATTTTGGTGGCAAAATTACAAAACTTCAAGAAAAATCATCGGCATTTTCTCATTTTTCCCTTGTTCAAAAGAAAAATTCCCTATTTTTGCCCATGCCAAGACGGGAGAAATCGTCTTGGTCAGAGAAAGCATATTCTTTGATTTATTCCTCAACAGTGAATCTGCACAATTCGCTTCGTGAAATGAGGAGTTTTAAGAGGAAGATTGTTTTCATTGTAGTGTTTGTGTATTCTATCTCAAGCATATACAGTGGAGCAATCCCGATGTAAACTCATTTTCATTTCACGGGAGTGCAGACCCAGCTGTTGAAAATAAGGATAAAATTGGGAGGCTCCGCTCTGTGTACTATTCAATATCCAGCCTATTGAGCCAAAAGGCAAACTAAAAAAGAGGTTCTTATGAAAAACATCATTTTGCGGATGAAAAGCGGAAGACAATTTGTTTTGATTGTATTTCTCTCATTCATTGTCTCAATAACAAAGACAGCCCATGCCCAATACATGATAGGCGGTGGAGACTTTGTCGTCGATGAGTTCGTATACTCCGTCAACAATGACGGACAAAGCGTAACCTTGAATTATCCCATTGACGGATACGACATTTCAGGCCCCCTTAACATCCCTTCAAGCATTGAATACAAAGGTATCACATTCACAGTAACGGCCATTGGTGAAAGGGCTTTCGAAGATTGTAGACTTCTTACGGGAACTTTATCGCTTCCAAGCACAATTAAGTACATTAAAAGGGGTGCATTTGATGGATGCAGTGGCTTTTCAGGGACATTGTATCTGCCTGAATCATTGGTTTCTATAGAAACCGAGGCCTTCATGGATTGTGGAATCGAAGACATTCACATTCCTGAATCCGTCAAAGAGATTGGTCGGTTTGCCTTTAGTAATACAACCTGGTTCTTCAATCTCCCCGATGGGACGATATATGTCGACGGATGCTGCTTAGGACAGAAGGGAAATCTTGAAGGAGATCTTATCATCCAAGATGGGACACGGCTCATCGCTGACCGTGCCTTCGACGGAGAGAGGTTCAGCGGACATGTTGTTTTTCCAAATTCCTTGACCATAATCGGAACGGAGGCCTTTTATCAAAGTGATGTTTCCGACACGCTCGTCTTTCCAAATTCATTGGTAGAAATTGGTTATGGAGCTTTCGAAGGCTGTTATTTCATCAAAGGAGAGCTTATCATCCCAAATTCCGTAAAATCCATTGGCAGTCGTGCATTTCATAGCTGCCATTGCATTGACAATATCACTCTTCCAGATTCAGTTGAATATATCGGTGCAGGTTGTTTCGGATTTACCACTTGGTACGATAACCAGCCTGACGGAATCTTGTATTTGGGGAATTATTGTATAGGTCACATAGGAGAACTGACAGGGGATTTGGAGATAAAAGATGGCACCACTTTGATCTCAGATTATGCTTTTTATAATTGTGAGGGGCTTTCTGGAAAACTTTCGCTCCCGAGTTCATTGAGAGTCATCGGCAATTCAGCTTTCAGCGGTTGTAAGAATTTGTCAGGTGAACTGTTATTACCTGATTCCTTGGTTTCCATTGGACGAGAAGCTTTCAATCAATGTCAAAGTCTTACAGGTCCTCTCCATATTCCTAATTCCGTCTCCAAAATCGGAGATTTCGCCTTTTTCTATTGCAAAGGGTTTTCTGGATCACTGACACTTCCAAATTCCATTACCACTATTGAACAAGGTGCTTTTGCCAGCTGTGACGGCTTGTCAAACGACTTAATTCTTCCTGACGGTTTAGTCACCATCGGGAAAAGCGCTTTCTCCTATTGTTCAGGATTTACCGGAAAACTATCCATTCCTTTTTCTGTAAAGTACATTGACGACCAAGCTTTTCATAACTGCAAAGGTTTCAACGAGCCATTGTCCATCCCAAACACCACCATCTACATCGGTCAGAAGGCCTTTGAAAGATGCGGTGGCATTTCAAATACAATTACTATAGGACACTCTGTAATACTCATCAAAGGATTTGCTTTTTCGGAATGCACCAATGTCGATACGGTTTTCGTCATGGCTACAACACCACCCAAGATTAACGAATTTGCTTTTGGCCTGTCCCAACCTGAGTATTATATAGGTGTACCTTGTGGAACAAGAACAGATTATTGTCAAAATTGGAGCATCAGCAGTCACAAGATATTTGAGGAATGCAACTTATACCCAATCACCGTTGTCGACTCTCCTGGCGGATGGGTAGGAGCCTCATACTCTGTTACAAATATGGGAAACGAAGTCGATATTTGGGTAATCCCTGATGAAGGTATGACTTTGGCATCTCTTTCGGTATGCAATGCCAACGACACTACTGAATATGTGGCTTTAACCAACTCTGGATCTAGTTTCTTTATGCCTCCTTATGGAGTTTTAATCAAAGCTACTTTCGAGGTTCAGACTTCTATTAGCGAAGCATTATCAGCATCAGCAATTGTATATCCTAATCCCACGAATGGAAAGATAACCATTGAGGCCGAAGACATTAAACACATTCGCATCTGCAATATGCTAGGTCAATGTATTTATGAAAGCAAGGTCAACGGAGGCATGTTTGAGTACGATTTCGGCAGACATAAGGCTGGAATTTACCTCATTAGAATAGAAACCGAAAACGGGACGATGACAAAACGTGTGGTGGTAGCGAAATAGTTATCAAAAAACTTTCCATTCCAATACATTGAATCAAAAACTTTCTTTATCTTTGCAGTCCGATGAGATACCAAAACAAGCCATCGGAAAAGATTGTTTGCTGGGAATCAACCGATTCCACTACCTTGAATTTCACTAATTCCCATATCGACGGTCGCTTTGTCGACCGTCTTTTTTTTGCCAAGTTCAACAAACTAAATCGATAAGCCTATGTCAATTTCACTGAAAAACCGCAGCTTGATTTCCATCAGCGACTACACGCCTGAGGAAATCTGCCATGTCCTCGACATCGCCGAGGACTTCGAGAAAAACCCGCACCAGAATCTGCTGAACGGGCGCATCATCGCCTCGCTCTTCTTCGAGCCTTCCACCCGTACGCGTCTAAGCTTTGAGACGGCCATCCAACTGCTGGGCGGCAACGTCATCGGCTTCAGCAGCACCGCTGGCACGAGCATCCAGAAGGGCGAATCACTCGCCGACACCATCACCATGGTGGCCAGCTACGCCGACCTTATCGTCATGCGCAACCCCATCGAAGGTTCGGCTCGCTTCGCCTCCGAGGTGTCGAAAGTCCCGGTCATCAACGCTGGCGACGGCGCCAACCAGCACCCCACCCAGTGCATGCTCGACCTCTACAGCATCCGCAAGACGCAGGGCACGCTTGAGAATCTTGAAATCACCCTCGTCGGCGACCTGAAATACGGACGCACCGTTCACAGCCTCGTCGAGGCCATGTGCAACTTCAACGCGAAGTTCAACCTCGTCTCACCCGTCGAGTTGAAACTGCCAAGCGTGGTGAAGCAACACATCAAGGACCGCAACCTCGAATACCACCAGTACACCG
>CAMHJX010000016.1 GCA_946185535.1 uncultured Bacteroidales bacterium | reverse complement strand
TGTGACATAATAAAACCCCGAAAGTTTTTTGTCCAACTTTCGGGGTTCATGTCAATTTCGGGTGCGCTTTTGTTATATCGTAAGAAATTCAATATCTTTGCCACAAATTAATATAGATGAGAAACTATCGGACAATGACTTATGACAACGACTATGACCGCTTAAACGAAGCTAAGAAACTTCTACATTTAGTAAAAGCGGTCATAGTCATTGGACATAGTCGAAAAAGTCCCGAATCAAAAATAAATTGTTACCAATGAAAAAGCTGTCCATCCTATTATTTGCGGCATTCATTCTGTCCGCTTGCACAAAAGAGCAACTCCCTGTCGCTAATTACGACATTATCCCTCAACCCAAAGAGGTTCAACTGAATGAAGAGAAGCCATTCGAACTATGCCCAAAGACTATTGTCTATTACGAATCGGGACTCCAACGCGAGGCACAGTTCCTGAGCGAATATGTGAACGATATCATGGGCTATGTCTTGAAGATGCAAGAATACCAAAGTCAGCCCGACGGCATTGTACTGAAAGTAGTTCCCGAGGATTTCGACCAAGCCGAAGCCTACGAAATCAACGTCGCACCTAAGCAAATCACTGTGATTGGTTCCGATGCAGCTGGCGTGTTCTACGGCATCCAAGCCCTCCGCAAGAGCCTGCCCATCTCTAAACTCTCAACTTCAAACTCTCAACTGACTCTCAACTCTAAACTCTCAACTCTAAACTCTTTACTGCCCTGCGGAACAATAAAAGACTACCCCAACTTTTCCTATCGTGGAATGCATCTCGACCCTTGCCGCCATTTCATCCCTTTGGATTCGGTGAAGGTTTACATTGACATGTTGGCCATGCACAACATGAACCAATTCCATTTCCACCTCAGCGACGACCAAGGCTGGCGCATCGAAATCAAGAAATACCCTGAACTGACTGAGATTGGCGCCTACCGAAACGGTACGGTCATCGGTCATAACGGGAACCTCTACGATACCATCCGCCATGGCGGTTTCTATACCCAAGACGAGCTCCGCGACCTTATCGAGTATGCTGCCGAGCGTCACATCAACATTATCCCCGAAATCGATTTGCCGGGTCACATGCAGGCGGCTTTGGCTTGTTATCCGCAATTGGGTTGCACGGGCGGTCCCTACGAGGTGTGGAAGCGCTGGGGCGTGTCGGAAGACGTGCTTTGCGCAGGCAACGAGGAGACCATGCTGTTTGTGGAGGATGTGCTGAACGAGGTGATGGATGTGTTTCCTTCGCCCTATATTCACATTGGCGGCGATGAGTGTCCCAAGGTGCGTTGGGAAAAATGCCCCAAGTGCCAAGCCAAAATCAAGGAACTGGGCATCAAGAAAGACGACAAATTCACCGCTGAGGACTACCTGCAAAGCTATGTGATGAACCGCATGGCCAAGGTGGTGGAGGCCCGTGGAAGACGTGTCATCGGTTGGGACGAGATCTTAGAAGGCAACGTCTCCGAGACGGCCATCATCATGAGTTGGCGCGGCACGGAAGGCGGCATTGAGGCGGCACGCAAAGGCCATGACGTGATTATGGCGCCGTCGTCGCATCTTTATTTCGACTACTACCAGAGTGAGGACATCGCCAGCGAGCCAATGTGCATCGGTGGCTATCTGCCCGTGGAGCGCGTGTATGAATTCCAGCCCTTGCCCGAGGAACTGACACCCGAGCAACAGAAGCACATCATTGGCGTTCAAGCCAACATTTGGACGGAATACATCGCCCATTTCTGGCATGTGCAGTACATGGCCCTGCCGCGTATGGAGGCCTTGACGGAAATACAGTGGAACAACCCTCAGGAGCGTGACTTTGAGGCCTTTGTGGAGCGTTGCCGCCACATGGCGCAACTCTATGAACTCTATCATTACACCTACGCCGACCACATCTTCAACCCGCAGGTCTGGGCCGACACGGTGGAAGCCAATCTGGCCACCCGCAAGCCCATCACCCTGCGTCAGCAGCCTGCCGAGCAATACACCTACGAAGGAGCACCGTTGCTCAACGACGGCAACTTGGGTAGGGGAGCCTACAACTCAGGACGTTGGCTGGGCTTCTGCGGCTATCCTCTTGATGCCGTTATCGACTTGGAGCAAACTGCTGAGATGAAGCATGTTCGCTTCCATGCGCTTACCAATAAAGGTGCTTGGATTTACAACCCGAGCCAAGTCAAGGTGCTGGTTTCCGATGATGGCGAGACCTTCCGCGAGGTGGCGCAGAAAGACATCCCGATTTCCACTTGGGAAGACAGAGACGGCATCTTCGCCTACGAAGTGGACTTTGAGCCCGTCACGGCAAAGTTTGTCGAGGTTGTGATTTCAGGCTACGACCTGCCCGAAGACCATAGTGGATTTGGCAATCCCGCTTGGATTTTTGTGGATGAGATAGAAGTGGAATGAGGTAAAATGTTAATTTTGCCGCCGTGAAAACATTGAGTCACATAGTAGGTTTGTTGTTTCTGTTTTCGGTGATGTCTTGCGGAAGGATGCCTCAACGTGCCTCTGAAGCTGACTTACTGGAAGCCAAAGCCTATTATGACAGCGGTTTCGTTTGTCTTCAGCAGGACAGTTTGCTGCAAGCTTTTCCGCATTTTGTCCAAGTGGCTGGAAATCTTGAATATTTGCCCGAAGACATGACAGACGAGGAGATGCTGCTTGCCTCGCGTGCCTATTACCAGATGGCATACGTATTTCGGCGAAAGATTGCCACAAACGCTGAAATCGATGCTTTGCGTTGGGCGTTGGCATACCAGCGTATGGCTCAAGACACTACCTGGATGGTAAGGTCCAGTTTGGAATTGGCCAATGCCTTTTCGACGCTAAAGGAAAGCGACTCCGCACGCTACTATCACGATTTCGTGATGTCTTATCTGGACACGGTTGCTGGCGACCTGAATGACTATTTTACTGCCCAGCTTGTGTTGTCGGACTTGTACTATGACCAACACCAGTTCGACTCCTGCTTCATGGTGCAACGCAACACGATCGCTTTCAAGACGCGACGTGGGATGAGCGCAACAAATGACTCCGTCAGTCTCGGCATCAGTATGTATCACTCGCCGTATCGTCTTGATGCGAAGCCATATCTGCTGAAAGTGTTGGATATGCAAACGGGTGATTTGGAACGGAGTGCCATCATGTCGTTGCTTGAACAAATCTATGAAGAGGAGGGAAATGCGGATAGCGCTGCATTTTGTCATAGCTTCAATAAGACCTATGTTAAAGCCGAATCGGATAGGGTGAGCGACGGGATGCTGGCCGTAAAGCAATACGAGAACTACAAGGCCGAACGTGATGCCCGGTTGACCGACCTGCGTGAACAGAAACAGGCATATAAGACAAACAGGTTAAGAGCTGTTAGCGTGGTTGCAGCCCTGCTTTTGTTAGCGGCTGCCGCCTTTGTCGTCTACCATCGCGTCTACCGCAAGAAGATGACCCAGGCGAACGAAGCCATCCAACGCGACCTGCAAGCTGCGCATGGTGCCTTGGAGGCTCAGGCCAGCGAGGCTTTGAGGATGAAGGTGCAGGCCATCTACGACGACAAGCGCAACAACACCTTCAACCGCATCCTCGAAGTGTTCAACGAAGCCTATCCCGAAGCCTTGACGAAACTGAAGGCCGCCCATACCGACCTGAACCAGACAGAGCTTGATGTTTGTGTGCTTTCCATGTTCCCCTTCCGCACGAAGGAAATCGCCGACATCCTCGACCTGCGCGAAAACACCGTGTCGAAATACCGCACCAGCATCAAGAAAAAGACGCAAACCGATTCGTTTGAGGCACTTTGGGAGCGGTTTCTCGGATGATTTTCCATGGATTTTCCTGACTTTTTAGTGGAAAGACTTTTCATAATTTATTGACAATCAATGCTGATTGTTGGAAAAATAGTGGATTGCCTGATGGAATTGGCTTTTTTACTGGTTTTTTGCTATACTTTTGCGAGAACCAAGAAAAAAATCTGAACACTATGAAAAGAAATCTGCTACTTTTTGTCTTGCTCGTGCTCGGACTGGCTTGCGGAGCACAAGCTCCCTGGAACGGCACGGTCGCTGAAGTCTATGAAGGCGGCGACGGTACCTCCGAGAGTCCTTACCAAATCGCCACGGCGGAACAGTTGGCTCTTTTGGCATACGAGACCAATAACGGATTGGGTGGTGATGCCTGCTATGTCCTCACCAACGATATTGATTTAAACGCCGCCGATTCCATTATTTGGATCCCTATAGGCAATGAGGAAAAGTTTTCGGGCGTTTTTGACGGCGACGGTCATACGATCGGTGGCATGTATCAAGATGGACTTAAGTATTCAGGGTTGTTCGCTTATACAGAAAACGCAACGATCAAAAACCTCCGGATTGAGAAGGCCAACATTGTGGTATATGTGCAGGAATATGTGTATTCAGCCATGGCTGGTTTTATCTCGGCCCAATCACTCAACACCAACATTATCGATTGTTTTGTTGACGGCTGGATGGGCGTGGCAAGCACAAAGCCCGCCGGTGGTCTTGTCGGTACTTTTTTGGTCGATGTTGGTGAAAACGACACCATCTTTATCAAGAATTGCACCAACAATGCCGAAATCTGGGATAACTTGCATTTGGGAGGCTTGGTGGGAGTGTCCCATGTTGAAAACGGCCAACTACTTGTTGAAAAGTGCGTGAATAATGGCGATTTGACGGGTATTGGCTTTACGGGTGGCATAATAGGCGACGGTGAATTCATCATTCGGCACTGCCATAACTATGGCAAAATCTTTGGGGAAACCACTGCAGGTGGCATGGTCGGACAAGGGGGCTCGTTTGGGCTGATTGAATACTGCATCAACCATCCTTCGGGCGAAGTGACGGGCGGATGTAGTGCAGGAGGTATTATCGGGACGCCGATTTTCACCACGATTCGCATGAGTGGCAACATGGCTCCGGTAAAAGGGCAGGGGAGCGATATGATCCTCGTGGGCGGCATCGCGGGTAGCGATGGCTCCATTTCCAATTGCTACAACACGGGTGACCTCAGTGGTGAATTGACGGACACCGTATATCCAATTGCCCAATTTGGAGGCATAACGGGCTCTCCCACAGAAGGCTTTGTATACAACGTATATAATGCCGGACAGATCACAAAACCCACGAATCCCAATCTGACCAATGCGATTTATGGGCATATTATCCCAGCGATATTGAGTGACACCGCCATCCGCAATTGCTATTATTATGGCAACGTGGAAATTCCTGCATACGTCTATAACGCAAGCGGTCCGAGTTATGTTTATCTTCCTGGTTCGTGTGCCTTTAACGAAGGAGCGAGCGCAACCACCTGGACACTTGACGAGACGCAATACGGCACCACCGACCTGCTTGATGCCTTGAATGCGGGTGCCATGGGTGAATGCATATGGATTGAGGACACGGAAGGCATCAATCGAGGTTTTCCGGTGATTGGAAACATGGATTTGACGCAGGTGAAAGAACACCCCGTGGCGAACTATTTCAGCGTCTATCCCAACCCGACCAACGGCATCTTGTTTGTAGAGACGCGGCGCGCCACGTCTCTACCAGCGGCAAATGAATACCGCATCACCAACCTCCTTGGCCAAACCCTGCAAACAGGCAGCATCGGAGGTGAGATGCACCAGATTGACGTGTCGGGCTTGCACAGTGACATGTATCTCCTCACCTTTGACGGCGCGACGGTGAAATTCGTCGTGAAATAAACAATCAAAAAGACACGGTATGAAAAAGTATGGATTATACACCCTGCTTGCGCTCCTGCTGATGTCTGGGGCCAAGGCCTTTGCTCAGGAGTGGGAACATTCCATAGCATATTCGATGAATGACGATGAGTGTTTCGAACTTTATGATGCTGTTGAGATGTCAAATGGCAATGTGGCTCTGAGTTCAAGCCTGTACTTTAAAAGCGGTGCAGGGGATTTCTATTCGGCTCACCCAGCTGTGACTTTGTTGTCAGCCAATGGGCAGGAAATGGCACGAAAAGATTATTTCCGTCCAGGTTACTGCACCACATCCTATGCGCCATATCTTTTTGAAAACAATGGCCGTCTTTTCGCTCTGATGACCTATAGTCCCGACCATGATTCCACTTATTTCAACTATTTCAAGAATTATGACAATCCACCAGCGGATGCCGTTTTAGGCCTCTACAAACTGAATTCCAATCTTGACGTCGAAGAGAGCTTTGAGCATAGCTATGTGATTGATACCTTTGAATGTCGTTCTGAACAATGGGAAAACAATCCGAATGAGCACAGCGGAAATTTGTTTTTGTTTTCAGCCTTTGAAGATGACGGTGAGATTGTGGGTGCTTATTTCAAAATGGTGAGCCACGATTATTTCAACCCACGTGGACACGATACCCTATTTCTTTTCCGCATGAATTTCAACGGCCAAATCATTCAGCGGAAAGGCTATGAGTGGCATACCCAAGGCGGAATGATGCAATGGAGCTATCGCCGCAATCATTTCGTGAAAACCGATTCGCATTACATTTTCTTTGCCGGATCAAATCAGTCGGGACATCAAGGCACTGCATTCTATTATGACAAAGATTTCAATTTGATTAGGACACGATACATGGATCATGTTGGACAACCCGCGAGCAATTCCATCACAAACATATCCGTCAAACGCAGTCTTCATAACACGACTTATTTGGTAACATCCTCGGTTTCAAATGTCAATTCGTACATACGGGATGTTAGATTATACGAGTTGGACGATGACATCGCAAATCCAGCCAACATCATACCTTTTGTTCAACATATCGAGAGAAAAACCGACAATTACGACTTGCCAGCCATATTGCAATCAGCCGATTTGGCTGAAAACAACACATTGTTTTTCGCTTACACCTTAAATGTCGGATTTTATGACAACCAAGATTCTTGGACGATGGTTGAACGACTTGATGCTGATTTGGATACAATAACGACCTACTATTATGACATCGAGCCTGACAAACGAATCAACAGTCATGCCCAATGCATCACAGCGGCACGGGACGGTGGCGTTTTGCTGGTTTCAAGATCAAAGAATCTTGATGACACATCGCAACGCTGGACCACCGTTACCAAGTTTTCTGCCGAAGCTTTTGAAGGCATAGAGGAGGCGCACGACAACAGTCTGAAGGTTGCCATCGCTTATCCTAATCCGGGGAAGGATGTGCTGAACATCAGGACGGGATTGAAGGATGCGCGAGTGGAGGTGTATGATGTGAATGGGAGGCTTGTGCATAGGCAGGTTATTACGGAGAATGTCACCGCCATCAATACGACGGATTGGAGTGAGGGGACTTATGTTTGGAAAGTTATTGCCAGCGGCAAAGACGCGGAAAGTGGGAAGTGGATAAAACAATGATACTATGAAAACAACAAGAATTTACACCCTGCTTGCGCTCCTGCTTTTCGGAGCCAATGCATTTGCTCAAGAATGGGAACACATCCACGAGTTTGCCTACTCTGATACTGCAATCTTTACATACAACGATTGCTACGAACTGCATGACGGCTCGATTGCGGTTAGTTCTCTGTTTTACTATAAAAGCGGTTATGGTGACTTCTATTCGCCGCAACCTGCATTGATGACCTTGTCATCTGGCGGAAGGTTGTTGGCTCAAACCGACTTTTATAGGCCAGGATATTGTGGGTACAATCCCTACATTGTCGAAGATGAGCAAGGAGATGTGTATGCGCTTATGGCTTACAACCCAGACCATGATTTTTCTTATTTCAATTACTTCAAGAACTACGATAATCCAACAGACCATTCCATCCTTGCCTTGTACAAATTGGACAATTCTCTATCCATAGAGGAATGCTACGAAAATGAAATTGTGATTGACACGTTTGAATATAGGGATTCTGACTGGGAAATGTTCCCTAATGAAAAAAGTGGTAACCTGTATCTGTTTTCGGTTATGGTGGACGAGGGGACGATTGTGGGTGCCTATACCCAAAGCGTTAGTTATGACCATAATTTGGGACAGAGGGGTAAAGATTCCACGTTTTTCTTCAGGATGGGTTTTGATGGTGAAATCATCAATCGTGTCGGATATGAATTACCTGCTTCCAATTCCATGCATTCATATTTTCTAAGAAGGAATCATCTTGTAAAAGATGGCGACAAGTTTCTTTATTATTCGGTAGGAATTGGGGCCGAGTTTTCGGAAAGTCGTTCAAAAGGGACTGTGGCATATTTGGATGAGAATTTTCAGTATTTGGGAACGAGGGATATTTACCATATGGCAAGCCAATACCCTGACAAGTCTTTCTACAACATTTCCGTCAAAAGGAGCGGACACCAAACTACTTATGTGGCATGTAACATGACCTATGAGTTTGACAGCGATTGTAGAATTTATGAGTTTGACGATCGTTTCGATATATCGGAAAGCCATGCTGATGCAATTCCTGTGCTCAGGTATGCAGAAAGAAGGTCAGGGAACTACGATGCGGTGGCCACGGTTAGGTCGGTGGATTTGTTGGATGATGACTGTGTGGTTTTCTGTTATACTCTTAATCTCGGATTCAATTTCAACTTGGATTCTTGGATGATGATAGAATGCTTGAATTTGGAATTAGACACCCTTTCTACGGTCTTTTATGACATTCTGTCGAATGAAGATCTTCGCATCAACAGCAGGGCATATAGTGTTTTGGGAACAAGTGACGGAGGAATCGTCCTTATTTCCAACTCACGGAATCTTGATGACAGCAGCCAACGCTGGAGTACGGTCACCAAGTTCCCCACCCAAGCTTTTTGGAGCATCGACGAAGCCCACGACAACGGCCTGAAAGTGGCTGTTGCCTATCCCAATCCGGGGAAGGATGTGCTGAACATCAGGACGGGATTGAAGGATGCGCGGGTGGAGGTGTATGATGTGAATGGGAGGCTGGTTCATAGACAGGATATTACGGAGAATGTGACTGGGATTGATGCTGGAGGATGGGCTGCGGGGGCTTATGTTTGGAAGGTGATGGCTGATGGCAGGGAAGCGGAATGTGGGAAGTGGATTAAGGAGTGACTTTTTTTCGTGCTAACGTTATGCGTACTATCGTGCTAACGAAGTGAGACTTATAGGACAAATAAGACTAATATGAATACGAAAGCAACAAGATTTTACACCCTGCTTGCGCTCCTGCTTATGGCGGGAGGGGTGACGATGCAAGCGCAAGAAGTCAAAGTGGAGGTTTCCGAAACAATTGAACTGATGAGCATTATGGCTCGCACTGCTGGTTATCGTGAGTATAACATGGATATGGCAGGCCAGTACACGAAAGAAACAGAAGCGTGGTTTGCCCCGTTTGAGTCGCATCCTGCGGTTGCCTACATGCAGAGTTTGAAGCCAAAATATGGCATTGGTTATGATGCCGTGGCCAGTATGTCGTTGCAGACCGAAACAGATGGAAAAGCAGTGCGTCTCATTGATGCCACAACCCTTGAAAAGAGATGGCAGAAAGTCAATCTTGACACTTGCTTGATGTACATCAACCAGTTTTACACTGATACGCGCTTCCATGAATTTTATATGCAGCACGAGGGTTTCTACGAAGAAGGACTTGAAGCCTATCGAAATAATGTGATGCCTTATTTCAATCAAGACTGGTATTCCCAGTTTTATGGCATGGCACCCGAGGAAACCTATACGGTCATTATCGGATTCACCAATGGGGGCGCTAATTACGGACCAAGTCGCCAATTCCCTGGCCAAAAGAGAGAAGTTTTTGCCATTTGCGGCTACTACTTGAACGAGGAAACGGGAAAGGCTTTTGAAAACAGCGAGATGTTTGCTTCTACATTGATTCACGAATTCAACCATTCGTTTGTCAATCCGCTTCTTGACGAAGAGGCGAACAAGGCTTTGTTGTTGCCAATTGGCGAGGACTTGTATGCCTTGACAAAGCGGATGATGAATGGGCAGGCCTACAAAAACGCCACGACTGTGCTCAATGAGAGCATTGTCCGAGCCGCTGTCATTATCTACATGGAGGAAAACGGTTTTGCCGCCGAGCAGGTGAGAGATGACATGTATGACCAACTTGGTAGGGGCTTCCATTGGATGCCCGAGTTGGTAAATGCATTAAAAGAATACAAGTGCCATCGCGACAAGTATCCGACTTTCAACGGCTTCTATCCCGAAATTGCGAAGACTTTGGGTGCATACGTGGAGAGCGAGCATCAGCGGATTAATGCTGCTTTAGGGAAATGAAGCAAACGGGAAATGGATAAAACAATGATACAATGAAAGCAACAAGAATTACGACCCTGCTTGCGCTGATGATGCTTTTCGGGGCCAAGGCCTTTGGACAGGAGTGGGAACAATCTTACGAATACTATACCAGTGAGAATGAAATCACCCATATGCTGGATGCTTACGAGACTTCGGATGGCATCGTAGTCGCGTCGTGCTGCTATTTCTTCAAAAGCGGTTACGGGGATTTTTATTCACCTCATCCAGCATTGCGAAAATTCTCTTTTAATGGAGAGGAGTTGGCATATAACGAATTCTTTAAGCCCGCATATCGAGCTGCAAATCCTTATACTGTTGAACACGATGGCCAGTTGTTTGCTTTGATGGCCTATAATCCCGACCATGATTTCTCGTATTTCAATTATTTCTTGAACTACGACAATCCACCTGATGACGCTATTCTCGGATTGTACAAATTGGATGAACAAATGAACATTACGGAGTGTTTCGAACATCATATAAAGATTGACACTTTTGAAGTTCAAAACTCATCGTGGCAATTGAATCCGAATGAGCAATGCGGTACGCTCTGCCTGTTTTCCCCTTTGGTTGACGATGGGGTAATAGTTGGAGCTTATTTCAAAGCATATAGCCACGATGTTGACCACCCAAGAGGTCCTGATTCTTTGTTTATGTTTAGAATGACTTTTGAAGGGGAACTTATTGATCAGATTGGGTATGAGAGCGTCTCGAATGGCGGAGGCGGCGCTGTTGAGCATCTGCTTGGTCGTTGTCATTTGGTGAAAACAGATTCCGGCTATTTGATGTATTATCCAGGCAGATTCAACACCACCAATGCGTCCGTTCAAGGTCAAGCTCTCTATTTTGACAACAATTTGAATCTCTTGAAAACGAAGCAATTCAGCCATACCGATGTCTCTGATTATCGCACCTTCTCAAAAATGAGTGTCGCCCGAAGCCGACACGGAACGACTTATTTATCAACACAGATTGAGCGCGAATACGGCGATGAGCAAGCCGATGTCAGAATTTATGACTATGATGACAACATTGACGACCCTTCGCCATCCGTCGCGGCATTGCAATGTAGGGTAAGAAGCACGGATTCATACGATTGTCCAGCTCGGCAAAGGTCGATTTCAACGACAAATAACGATGAACTTTATTTCTGCTACACTTTAAATTATGGCTATTTTTTCAACGAGGACTCTTGGATAATGATTGAACGGCTTGATGCCAACTTGGACACTGTTTCAACGTTGTTTTATGATTTGGACAAAGGCAATATCAATAGTTTGGCATACAGTATTATTTCAACTTACGATGGCGGGACGCTCCTTGTATTCTCATCGAAAAACCTTGACAATACAACGCAACACTGGACTACCGTCACCAAGTTTCCCGCTGATGCTTTTGTAGGCATCGAAGAGGCGCATGAGAATGGTTTGAAAGTAGCCATCGCCTATCCCAATCCGGGAAAGGATGTGCTGAACATCAGGACGGGATTGAAGAATGCGCGGGTAGAAGTGTACGACATGAACGGCAGACTCATCCACAGTCAAGCCCTTACGGAGAATGTGACGGCGATTGATGCAACGGAATGGGCTGAAGGTGTTTATGTTTGGAAGGTTTATACAACGGGTGTTTCGACAAACTCAACGACCCCTGTGGAGACGGGGAAGTGGATAAAAGAATAGAGATTCCCTTCGGGAATGGAGTACTGCATTAAGTAAACAGGCGGCGGCTAATAAGGTCTATTCAAAGTGAACACTAAAAGCCGCTGCTTATTAATTTGACCTTTCACTCCATTCCCCGCAGGGGAATCTCATTATGGTGTTCGGCCTTTCGACGCATCGGCTGGCCTTTTTTGTTGGCATCGCCAAAAAAATGCTACCTTTGCGGCCATGAAACGCTTGTTTCCCATAGGACTTTTGCTTTTTGTCGTGTTGGTGGCCGCCTGCTCCAAGCACGAAACGCCGCCACCACCCGAGGAGGACATGCTTTATCGCGTGGAGTGCTTCTTGCAGCAAAAGCCCGATGATGCCATGCAAATTCTCGACACGTTGAATGTCAGTGTCCTTTCAAATCAGGAACAAGCACATTATTCCTTGTTGCGTGCTTTGCTTATCAATAACAAAAAAAGGTTTGGTGCAGAGCTCGATTCGTTGTCTCAAGTGGCTTGTAACCAGTTTATTGGAAGCGACGACAAGTATCATGAGGCTTGGACCTATTGGCTCATGGCAAACAAGTCGGCCAATATGCAGCAGCCGAAACAGATCGCACTCGAATCCATGTTGCAAGCCCAGAAGAGCATCGAAGCATGCCGTCATGTGGACAAGCGTTTGGTGGAGTTTTCGCCGAAACCCACCGATGAGCAGACGGTGATCGACAATCTCAAGTATTTCATCTATCTTGAACTCGGCATGACTTATACCTCATCGGTTTACTTTGCTGAGGCCATCACTCCATTGAGGCTCGCTGATACCTATTTCGCCAAAATGGGTGACCATTATAACCGCGAGAGTTCTGCGACCTCTTTGGCTTTCTCTTATCTTCTCACTCAGGAATTCGATAGCTGTTTGGTCTATTTTCAGAAAGCACTGCTCGAAGCCGAGGCCTTAGGCTATGCCGATGATATTGCTCAAACGCATCGTAGCATTGCCAGTTATTACAATTATCGGGTAAGCGGGAATTACTATGCATCGGAAGAGGAACGCCAAGGTTTTCTTGACAAGGCCATTGAAGAAATCAACGAGGGCTTTGCGTGTTTGACCGACACGTCGGATTATGGCTATGGTTATGTCAAGCAGTTGTTGCTCGAGGAACTCTCTGATACCTATTACATTCAGCAGCAGTACGATTCCTGCATTTTCTATGGTGAACAAGCCATTGAAGTGGCCAAAGCCAATGACAGGTTTTTTGAAAACTACATGTTGTATGTTCATCTTTATGAGGCATGCAAGGCATTGGGCGACGAGAAAAAGGCTGTTGCCTATGCCGATATGATGCAAGCCATGGAGCATCCCGAAAAGCACATGAAAGACATGGTGAAAGTGCAGGAGGAATTCGAAAAGCAAGAGGAACTCCAACAACAGGAAACGTTGCATCAACAGAAAAACAGAAGGCTTTATTGGCTATTGGCCTTGCTGTTGGTCGGCTTGCTACTGTTGGTTGTCTTTGTCTATTTTTATAGGCGCAACAAAGAGAACGAAACCCATCGTCTCCGCGAGGCGCAACGCCAACTGCAAGCGGAGTTGGAGCAACTCACCACACAGCAGCGCGACATGCTGCAACAGCAAGTGATTGCGATTTACCAATCGGGGCAGAAAGACCGCATGCAGCGCATCGTGGAGGCTTTCGAGGCAACCTATCCCCAAGGTGTTGAGAAGATGAAATCGGCCTATCCCGACCTCAACAAAACGGAACGCAATCTCGTAGTTCTATCGTTCCTCGGCTTCCGCATCAAAGAAGAGGCCGACCTGCTTGGCTTGAGCGAAAATACGGTGGCAAAATACCGCTCCAAGCTCAACAAAAAAGTTGGTTTTGATTCGTTTTCCATTCTGACCGACTGAGAAAAATCTGTACTTTTTTTTCTTGCAACGCATTGATTATCAGCGTGAGTAAGAAGCAAAAATCTGTACTTGGCCTTTGAGGTAGAATGTTTCGTGGTTTTTTGTTATTTTTGCGCCTATGAAACGATTGTTTTACCTACTGTTTTTGATGTTCGGGATGGCAATGCTGATAAGATGCAATCCTAAAGAGCCGAGGAGCGTCACGACTTCACAAAATAACCCATCCACCATAGAGACTGCCATCGACAGCCTTCGTGCCGATTCCATATATAACATTGCCAATACCCTCTATCAAAATGCCATTCATTATTGGGAGATGGATAGCACTGTGGTCTGTTGCAAAGAATTCTACCAAGTGTTGGGACTATTGGAAGAACGCTTTTCTGTTGATAATCTTCCTGAAATAGAGCAGCTTACAAAACCTGACAGGAGTATAATCAATCTCCTTCAGAGAACTTATAAGGGCCAGGGGACCCAATATTCGATTTCCTTGTTGCCGGAAGCAACCTCTTATTTCTATCGTCAAGCCTTGGCCATCAATAAGAAATACTCGAACTCGCGCAAATCATTTGGGAGCACTTTGTTTTTGATTGCCTATGGATTCGACATTTGTGATAGTTTTGACAGCGCTTGCTATTACTACGACAGCGCAATAAGATGCTTCGAAAACGATTCTTCCGAACTCAATTTCAGGATGTCGGTCTCAAGGAAAGGTATCATCGACTACAAGCTTCATCACGATGCAGAACCCGTTATCCACGACCTGAAAGCCCTGCTTCCGCATTGTAGTGAAGTTGACAACCAGGATGTTGAATTGACCATCGGTTGGATTTATAAAGAGGAGAAACAGTATGATTCGGCGCTGGTGTATCTGAATCGGGCTCATGAGAAGTTTGAACAATTGGGTCTTTCGGACATGACAGCAAAAGCCCAAACGATAGAGTATTTGCACGAGGTTTATGAAGCTTTGGGCGAGACCGAAAAGATGAACGAATATGCGCGTCTTTTGGCGCAATATCCTCACGCAAAAGAAGCCTTCGCGCCTGTAACATCAGAACTTACCGAATTATTCAACAACTACATTCAGGAAAAACAGGAAGCCGATACCTTGTTGCAAAAGCGACAAACACAGCGACAGAACCTTTTGATAGGAGCCATCATATTGCTGGTGATTTTGGCGCTTGGACTGGTGCTTTGGGCCACCCACAAGCGCCACAAACGAACCGAAGCCGACCTCCGCGAAGAGCACCAACAGCAACAAGAGGCTTTCGACCAGCAGCGCGAAGCCTTCAGCCAACAATTGACCGAGGCACAAGCTGCATTGAAGGAAAAGACTTTTGAGGATTTGCTGAAGGAAGTGAAGACCCTTTACGACAAAGCCGACCCTTCACGCGAGGGTATCTTGGAAGCCTTCAACAAGGCATACCCCGATGTTTATGAAAAACTGAAATCCACCTACCCCGACTTGAGCGAACAAGAGCGCGATTTGCTTGTACTCAACTTTCTCAAATTCCGCATCAAGGAAGAAGCCGAGATTTTGGAACTAAGCCAAAACACGGTGATGAAATACCGCTCCGACCTCAACAAAAAGGTGGGTAAAAGCCCCGTTTTCGACCTGTTGGGCTAAACAAAAATCTGTACTTCGGTTTTTATAGTTTATTGAATTTCAATATTTTGCATTGTTTCAAACCAAGAAAAATCTGTAGTTTGGCTTGTATGTTGCTTATTTGATGCTTTTTTGTTATAGTTTTGCCTACGACAATATTAAAACAACAGACAATGAACAAAGCGACCAACACAATGGCAAAAGTCCTTCTCCTCCTGTTGCTGGCAATGGAGGGCATGGCGAAGGCGCAAGACTATGAACCGATTATTCAGGAAGGCAACGAATGGTACACCCTTGATGTCATCGTAAACCCTGGCTTTCCGCCAAACCATCATTACAGCACTTTGGTCCATTGGCTTTCGGACGACACGCTCGTTGATGGCGTTCGATACACAAAAGTGTTGGAGACCAGAAATGGTGAAGGCACGCCGCGATTAGCCACCCTGTTGAGGGAAGAAGACGGCAAAGTCTGGAAAAGAAAATCGGCGACCGATATTTTGATTTATGATTTCACTGCCCAAGTCGGCGACACCTTGCGATTTGGCGATTTCCATGAATTTGATTTTTTTGTCGTTGATTCCATTAGCATAGAGCAAATTGGAGGCAAGGACAGGAGAAAGTTCTGGTTCGGATTGGAATATGACTTTACGGGAGAGCCTGTTGCCATCGAGACTTGGACAGAAGGCATTGGCAGCGACATGGGCTTGCTCTTCAGCGGATGGTATTATGTCAGTGGAGGCTACTACCGTGCCCTGTGTTTCCACCAAAACGGCGAGTTGCTTTGGCAAAACGAGTATTACGGCACCTGCATGATTGATGCCGTGGAAGAAATGGACATTTCACCGATTTCTCTTTACCCAAATCCAACTTCCGAGGTGGTCCATATTGAGGGAGTTGAAGCAGCCGAAGTGCAGGTTTACAATTCCTTTGGCCAGTTGGTGAAGACCGTACACGATGCGAATGACATCCCCGTTACAGATTTGCTGCAAGGGGTTTATTTGCTGCGAATTGCGGATGCCGATGAAAATATTTACACGAACAAAATCACGGTACGATGAAATACATTAGACTTTTCACCCTGCTTGCGCTCCTGCTGATGGCGGGAGGGGTGACAAAGGCACAACAATGGAAGTATCTCCAAACTGGAGTTGCTGAAGACCTTTACAATGTCTGCTGCATCGATGACAATACGATTTTTGTGTGTGGACAGAACGGGGTGATACTCAAATCAACCGACAGTGGTGCGCACTGGGCGGAGAAGTATCGCAGAACGGGTTGTCAAATGACAGAAATATGCTTTGCAGACGCGAATAATGGCTATGCGGTATGTGATTCCATATTAGACATTTACACGGAAGTCCATCAGTGGTTTTTGGTAAAGACCTATGATGGAGGCGAAACTTGGAATGAAGTGGGCGAGCCCATTCTCTCATGGGTTGATAGCTACACCACATTAATCAGGCAATTTGTCCGTGCTGAATTGTTTTTGAATGATACTGATAATTTGGTGGTAGCTGTCTCATTCGATGGCATCTACAAAAGCACCGATGGTGGTGCTACCATGAGAAAACTGGACGTTGATTTCACCATCAATGAGACAAGAGGGATTTTTTTTGAGGACAATGTTGGGTATCTGCTATGGGATTATGGAAATGATGATTTCCTGTTTCCAGAAGAAAGATGTGCCGGGGTGGCGAAAACGGAAGACTTTGGTGAGACATGGGTTTTGAAGGAAAATGTCACGGACATTACAGAGGGGATAAGTTATGCCCATTTTTACGACAAGAATCACATAAGATTGTTTGGCGTATTTCAAGTCTCCGAGTACAACTGCTATGGCCTACTGGATACTTATGACGGTTTTGACTCCTTTGAAACGGTAGGTGGTGAAACCTCTGGATATTTCCAATTCTATGAAGAATACATAAGAGCCAAGTTCACCGAGAACGGGTGGGGAGTATCCATGCTATGGGAGGAAGATATGCCAGGAGTCGGCAGAAGTGTCGCATATACTGAAGACGACGGCTTGTCATGGACTTTTTATTCTGGATATGGTCTTCCCACATACAGGCTTTATGACATTGACGGAACCGACACCATTTTCTACATTTCGTGTGCCGGAGGAAATGTCCTTAAAAGCCGCCAATTCACGCTTATGGGCACAGGAGAAAACGTTTCGCAGGTGGTCACCATTTATCCCAATCCAGCAACAGACAGGGTTGTCATTGAAGGCATCGAGGCTGCCGAAGTGCGGATTTACAATGCGCTTGGGCAGGTGGTGAAGACGGTGCGTGGAACGAATGATATAGATGTGAGTGGTTTAGTGGAAGGGGTTTATTTATTGCGCATCGCGGATGCAGAGGGAAAAGTATACACAAATAAAATAACGATACAATGAAAAACTTAAAGATTTATACTTTGCTTGCCTTTATGGCAGTGGCGGGCATGGCGAAGGCACAATCTGATCTGCTTTGGTCAGAAGACTATCAAGTTGGAAATATCAACTATATTTCCAGTACCCCTGTCGTCCGCGGCATTGAGGACGTGAAAGACTACGTCGAGGTGACGGGAGTGACGCTCAACAACGGTGAAACCCAGTTGGAGATGGTCACCTATGACATATACGGAACCATTGTTTCAACAAAGTCAATTGGCACCCATTCATCCTACGAAAAGGCGATTGTTGACTACCAGATGGATGGCTCCGAAAATGTCTATATCCTTTGTAATGAGCGACTTGAGTTCTACAAATCGAGAGTTGTCCTTCAGAAATTCACTTCGGATGGCGACTTGGTTTGGGAAGAAACCATCCAAAATGAGACCGACACGTCATTCATGGCCCAGCATCTGGTTTTGTCCTCCGATGGCCGTTTGGTTTTGGCCTCCTACAGGGAATACGATTATCCCGCACCTGGCGATGACTACATTGTCACTGTTACCATCCCGCAGTTGTATTGCTACGATGCTGATGGCAATCTGTTGTGGCAGAGAGACTTTGATGCCAATGATGCCAATCCTTTCCTTTATGATGTTTTCGCCATGGACGGAACGCTGCTTTTGTTTGGGGCAAACAGGCATTTGACCAAACTAGATCTCGACAACAACCTGATTTTTGAGGGCACCGCATGCGATACAAGGGGATTCTCGAACGTCCAATCGACCCTTGACCATCATCTGTTGGTCACGGCAACAATGGCTTATAAAGTTTCCAAAATCGATTCGGAAGGAAACTTGGTGTGGGCGCATGATTATGGCACCAATTTGCCCAGTAATGTGTCGGGCGACGAAATCAGGGCGATGGTGCAAGATGAGGAAGGCAACATCTATGTAACGGGCAGGCACTTCGGTTCGAATTACGGAATGCCCAACCACACCAACAACGACATTCTCACGCTGAAATACAGTCCCGACGGACAGCTGCTTTGGGAAAACCGCTATGCGTTTGGCGGCAACAACGCCGACATCGGTAATGCGCTTTTCGTCAGAAACGGGCATGTCTATGTGGGTGGCCAGAGCCAAAGATTGGGGGCGGGACACGGTTATGATTACATCGTGCTCAAATTGGATGCCGCAACGGGCGAAATGACGGGCTGTTATCGCCACGACAGGGACGACCGCGACGATGCCATTTCCTCGGTCTACGTGTTCGACGACGGAAGAGTGGCCGTTACCGGACGGAGTGGTGTCCAGCCTGAATATGTGTGGACGACGCAACTCTTTGAAGATATTACAATGTATTATCCTTTGATTCCAAAAACAGGCGAGAAGCAGTGGGATACAAGACGAGATTTCATTTGGGGTGAATCCGATTATCTGATATGTTGGTTGGGTGGCGACATTGAGCTGGACGGTGTGATGTACAGGAAGATGAACTATACGTTGGAAGGCGGTGACCATTATTCTACGGGCTTGGAGGGTGCCTTTCGGGAAGAGGACAAAAAAGTATATGTCAGATGGTGGGACTCTGGACTTCTGCATTTTAATGAAGAAAAGCTGTACTACGATTTCAACCTGCAAGTCGGTGATAGTTTCGATGTGGGTTACGATGAGCCTTGTTTTATACAAGTGGTTGCCATTGAGGAGGTGGAGATGGAGGATGGCACATTACGCAAAAAGTTTGTTTTCAATAATGGCTGGGGAATGGACGAAAATGAAACGTGGATTGAGGGCGTTGGCAGCCTGGCGGGCGTGGCTCATCGCTTTGATCCTGGTCTGACAGGTAGTTTCTTTTCTTATTTGCAATGCTATTTCGAGGATGACAACCTCGTATGGACGGGCGGTGAGTGTTGGGATGATGTGGAGGAAACAGCCGCAGAACAGGTTTCTGTCTATCCCAATCCCGCCAAGGAAAACGTCTTAATCAAAGGCATAGAACCCACCGAAGTTCAGGTTTACAATGCCCTTGGGCAGTTGGTGAAGACCATTAAAGGCACGAATGAAATTCCCGTTACGGACTTGCCGCAAGGCGTTTATTTGCTGCGGATTGCAGATACCGAAGGCCGAAGCCATACGGCAAGAGTGGCGGTGAAGGAATAGGGGATTTCCCAAAAAACAGTTGAGCCACCAAAAAACCATCCTATCCCATTGGCGACAGGGACATTTTGGATGTTTTTGGTGGCTTTTTTGTGCGGTTTTCTCCAACAAAAATCTGTACATTTTTATTGTAATCCATTGATTTTCAAAACCAAGTTCCAGAAAAAATCTGTATTAGCCCCTTGGGCTTGAAAAATTGCCTGTTTTTTTATATAATTTTGGGGGCACAAAACAAAAAGGTATCATTAAAACGTTTTTTAGCCATGAAACAGTACAGATTTTACACCCTGATGGTTGCCCTGCTACTGGTGTCGTTTTCCGCCTTCGCCGGAAATGTCGATACGCAGCGCGCCAAGGCCTTGGGCAAGAAGTTCGTCGAGGCCAATTTCAAGCACAACACCCAACTGGAATGGGTTTACACCACCCTTACCAGCAAAGGGCGTCCCTCATGCTATGTCTTCAATGTCGCTTCGGGCGGTTTCATCATCGTTTCGGCCTGCGACTTGACGAGTCCGGTGTTGGGCTATTCCGAAACGGGATCGTTCAACACGGAAAACATCCCCGATGGTTTGGCCTATTTCCTCGACGGCTACGGCCAGTCTGTTGATTTTGCGGAAGAAAACCTGCAGATAGCAGATTTCGAGATTGCCCGAGAATGGGAGAATTTGGAACGCTTTGGTCAGACACAGACTGCAAAAACAGCCGTTGTTCCGCCATTGATTACTACACATTGGGATCAAGGCTGCTACTATAATGCCTGTTGCCCAAAAGACGATGACGGCCCTTGCGGTTACACCTATGCGGGCTGTGTGGCCACTTCGATGGCGCAAGTGTTGAAGTATTGGAACTATCCTGAACACGGCACGGGGACTCATACCTATAACTGTCCTCCGTACGGGGATTTATATGCCGACTTCGGAGCGACCACTTATCATTGGGATGAGATGCCAGAGTCGTTGAACGACGATGACCTGAATGTGGCTACTGCAATGTACCATTGCGGTGTGAGCGTCAATATGTTCTATGGCAGTTACGGAAGCGGCGCCTTGCACCAAAGTATCCCTGCGGCCTTGAGCTCTTATTTTGGCTATTGTACTTCACACAGCATCTTGCGTGAGAATTATACCTACAAACAGTGGGTCACTCTCATTCATGAAGCCTTGGATTTGGCCACCCCAATCCTCTACGGAGCCTTGGCCGATGGCGGTTCGGCCCATGCCTTTGTTTTAGATGGCTATGATGCCAACGGCTTGATTCACATCAACTGGTGCTGGGGCGGTGAATTGGATGGCTATTTCAGCATCGACAATTTCTACACCTACAACACGCATTGGACCTTGGCACAGAAGATGGTTGCCGACGCACGTCCTCTCGACATCTTCAACAATATGCCCAAAGCCCCAACGGCATTGGTCGTAGAGCCGCTTTCCGATGTGTCCTACGCCTGTACCGTGCGTTGGAACAATCCCACCAAAAACCTGAATGAAAGCAATCTGACCCATATTGACCAAATCGTTGTCAAGCGCGACGGAAACGTAATATATACCGAAAACGATGTCACGCCTGGCGCGGCCATGGAAATCACCGACGAAGTGCCGTTTTATGGCTTGCACGACTATCAAGTGTATGCGGTAAACAACAACATTCAAGGTCTGATGGCTACGCAAAGCGAGGTGCGCTTCGGACCAAGTTGCACTTGGACCATCGAATGTAGCACCAGCAATTCAAATGGCTGGGAAGGGGCTGAAGTTCAGGTGCTGAACAATGCCATGCAGGTGTATGGAAGCGTCTCGCCGACATCGTCGTCTGCCATGTTCCAGGTCGATGTGCCGTTGGGGTATGTTTCTTTCGCCTGGGTCAAGGGAAACAGTGCTGTCGTTGAGCTTTCGTTTACCATTAGGGACGCTGAAAACCAAGTGGTCTATGCCTATTCGGGTCCTGTTGCCGATTTGAGGGATGGTGTTTTCCTGCATACGAACAACAGTTGCGGCAATGGTGAGGATTGTGGTAGGCCTATCGACTTGTATGCTTTTGCGGAGGACGATTATGCAGTGTTGGATTGGTTCGATTCAGCCGAAGCAGAAAACTATAATGTGTATCGCGATGGAACTTTGTTGGCTACGGTATCAGGGCAGGAAACAGGGTTTATCGACGAAGAACCAAACTATGGCGGCCATTGTTACTATGTGACGGCTTTCTGTGCCTCTGGCGAGAGCGAACCCACCAACGAGGCCTGTGTCACCGTCGGCGAAGACTGCCAGCCCGCCACTAACCTTTGGTTTGAGATGACACCCAACAACAAAGTGAACCTGACTTGGGTGTGCCCCGAGCACAACGACGGCTTGACACAATACATTGTCTATCGCACCAAGGAGTCGGATATGGACTGGGTGGTTATCAAGACAGTGAGTCCTGGCCTCACTTCCTCTATCGACAATAGTGTCTTGGAAGACGAAACCTTCTATTTATATAAGGTGGTGGCCTACTACCAAGCCAATGATTGTTTTTCGGCTCCTGCTAGGTCGAAGTACAATGAGTTCGAGTATTTCGTGAGGGTGTATTGGTCGGTCGATGGCATGGCCGAAACCGAAGCCAGTAGGGTGGAGGTCTATCCCAATCCTGCCTCGGAGACCCTGCGGATTGATGGCCTTGAAGCGGCTGAAATCCAGGTTTACAACGCCTTGGGCCAACTGGTAAAGGTGGTCCGTGGCACCAACGAAGTCAATGTGAACAGCCTGCCGGAAGGTCTTTACCTGCTGCGCATTACAGATGCGGAAGGGAAAGTTTACACAAATAAGATAATGATACGATGACTGCTTTTTTTCGTAAAAAGAATATGTGATTATTACAAAAATAGGTATAATTGCAACGGATAATAATTGATTACTATGCAGATAGAACGACCTGTTTAACAGAGGCTTCCTCGTCGATGTGGGCAATGTGGGTGTCCGAGTAAAAACCGAGGATGGCAAGTGGCAGCGTGTGACCCTTGAAGTTGATTTCGTATGCAACCTCAGCTCACGCCGTTATTACCTCCAGTCAGCCTTCCGTATGCCCGATGTGGAAAAAATGGAGCAGGAAAAGCGCTCATTGAAGCAGATAGGCGACGCTTTCAAGAAGATGGTGATCGTTGGAGAACGCATGAAGTTGCGTCGAGATGATTTCGGCATTGTTATGACTGGAATCTATGAATTCTTGTTCGATCCCAACATCATAGATGCATAACTACCCAATAAAAGAGTGTAACTTGGAAATCAAGCTTTCTTCAGCAGAATGACATATACCGGGAAGTGG
The DNA here is from genome assembly GCA_946185535.1 of uncultured Bacteroidales bacterium. Lineage (GTDB taxonomy): Bacteria > Bacteroidota > Bacteroidia > Bacteroidales > F082 > Limimorpha. The sequence continues at coordinate 49,916 of CAMHJX010000016.1, read as the reverse complement.
TCGCTGTAGCCACCCATCCAGACGCCGCTGCCGAAGGTGCGGAAGGGATAGCCGTTGTATTTGCCGCCATGTTGTTTCAGGAACTCCTTATTGTGTACTTTCGCGTTCTTGAACTGATAGCTGTCGTAGCCATTGGGTAACAGGGCAGGAGTGAGGATCATCTGGTCGAGCACGCCAGGTGCATCGCGGTAGTAATTGGTACCATAGCCTTTTTTGTGCAGCTCATACATGGGGTTGAAAAACTCGCCGTCGCGCAGGTCTTTCATGTCGCCTGAGGCACGGAGATAGTTTGTCACGCTCTTGCTGTCAGGGTAGTCGTTGAAGTCGCCCATCATGATGATCTTGGCGCTTTGGTCCTCGCGCATGATGCTGTCGGCGATGTGGCGGCAGAGGTTGGCAGCGGCAATACGGCCTGGCATGGAGCGCTTCTCTCCACCTGCGCGTGAAGGCCAGTGCATGACGATGAAGTGCATCATCTCGCCATCGAAGAGGCCAGAGACGACCAGCTGGTCGCGGGTGATGAATTCGGGGTCATTAGGAACGACGGTGCGGTATGACTTGCTGTTGGTCGGCTTGAAATACTTCGGGTTGTAGAGCAATCCAACATCCACGCCACGGCGGTCGGGCGAGTCGTAGTGCACCACTTGGTAGTTTCTATCCTTCAGTTCAGGTTGGGACACAAGGTCCTCCAACACGGTGCGGTTTTCCATCTCCGACATGCCGAGGACAGCTACACCATCGGGTGTGATGTCTGTGCCGATAGTTGAGATGGCGTATGCCATGTTATGAAGCTTGTTGAGGTATTTCTCGGTATTCCACTGGTTGGCGCCTTGGGGCAAAAACTCCTCATCGTTTTTATTCGGGTCGTTGATGGTGTCAAAGAGGTTTTCCAGGTTATAGAAACCGACCAAACCGACCTTATAGGCTTGTTGCTCTTGGGCTGAAATGTGGTTCATTCCAAGGCCGAACGCCAAAAGTGCCAATATGAAAACATAGTGCTTTTTCATGGTGAGAATGAAATTTGGATTGATAACGCGGCAAAAGTAACAAAAAAATCCATAATAAAACCACCGATGTAAAAGAACTTTTCCTACATTTGCCTGCTTATTGTAGGCAAAACCCAACGCAAATCATAACAAGTTCAATATGAAAAAAATACTACTTTTAGCGGTCGTAGCGATGCTGATGACGGGGGCGTATGCCCAAGTTATTGACACTGCCGACCTGAACAACAATGAAGTGCCGACGGTGATTCTGATGGATTCCGACTTCGAGGAGTCCTCCACCTCGGTCAATGATGCCTCGACTTTGCTGAACTCGTCACGCGACGTGTTCAACAGCATCGCGGCCTACAACTTCGGCTCGCTGCGCTATCGTGTGCGTGGCAACGACTCGAAGTACAGCGACGTGATGATTAACGGCATCCTGATGAACGACCCTGAGACGGGACGCCCCGTCTTCAGTAATTGGGGCGGTCTCAACGACGCTTTCCGCAACTCGGTGCTTGTCGAAGGTCTCGGAAAGACCGATGCTGGCTTCGGTAACTTGGGTGGCCTCACGGCTTATTCGACACGCGCCTCTCAGTACCGCAAGCAGATTTCGCTGAGCTATGCTCTCAGCAACCGTTCCTACAACCACCGCGTCATGGCCTCTATAGGTACTGGCGAGATAGGTGATGGTTGGTACCTGATGGCTGCCGCCAGCGGACGCTATTCAGGGATTCATGCCAATGGCAACTATGATTCCAATTGGAAGAACCACTTGTATAGCACCGTGACGGGTTACACGGAAGGCTCTTTCTACCAGGCCTACAGCTATTTCCTCTCCGTGGAGAAAAAGCTCAATGACAAGCATAGCCTCGACCTCACTGTGTTCGGCGCACCCTCGCAGCGCGGCGGCTCGGCACCCGTTGTGCAGGAAGCATACGACCTTGTCGGTTCCAACTACTACAATCCCAACTGGGGCTATCAGACCATCGACGAAAATGGTACGCAGGTGATCCGCAACTCACGTGTGAGCACCTATCACCAACCTTTCTCCAGCCTCACTTGGTATTGGACGCCGAACAGGAAGACTTCGTTCCAGACTTCGGCCTACTTTTTTGCTGGCAAGGCTGGTCAGACCTCGCTAGAATGGGGTGAAGCTCCCGACCCGCGTCCTGACTATTATAAGAACCTGCCAAGTTATTATGAAACCAATGCCCATAGTACGGCTGAAATTGAGGCACAGTTTGAGGCATGGCGTAACCGCGATCCGAAAGTCACCCAGATCGACTGGGATGCCCTCTACATGGCTAATCGCAACCACCTTTTCACTGTACAGAACGCCAACAACGGAAAAGACGGCACGGTGACGGGAAGTTTCTCGAAGTATATCCTCGCTGAACGCCACTATGACAAGATGCAAACGGGTGGCGCCTCATACTTCAAGCATGAGTTCGCGCCCAACCTCATCATGACAGGCGGTTTGGCGGTCAATGTATCGAGAACGCATTATTACGAGTGCGTCAACGATCTCCTTGGCGGCGACTACTACTATGATATTAATAAGTATGCCGAAAACCTTGAAACCGATGACTGTCAGACCAACCTGCTCAACACGAACCATGTGGCCAAGGTCGGCGACATCATTAATTATAACTATTACGCCAACCGCAACTATGGCCGAGTTTGGGATCAGATCGACTGGCTTGTCGGCAACTTCGACTTGTATCTTGGTATGCAGCTTTCATTCACTCAAATCTGGCGTACTGGCCTCTTCCAAAATGGTGAGTTTGCGGACAGATCTTACGGTGATGATGAGAAGCACAATTTCTTGGATCCGGGTGTGAAGGCCGGCATTTCCTATGCTATAAATGGTCGTAACCACATCGTGGTCAATTGGGCATACATGTTACAGTCTCCCCAATTCCGCGATATCTATGTGTCGCCGCGTACGCGTCACACCGTCGTCGAAGGCGACCTGAAGAGCGAGCGCATCAACGCTGTCGATTTGAGCTACATGTACCGTTCGCCTGAGTTCAAGTTCCGTTTGACAGGTTATTACAATACCTATAACAATATCATCTGGAACCGTAGCTTCTATTGCGAGAACGTCTATCAGAATACTACCACTAGCGCTAACTCCTACACCAGTGAGTTCATCAACTTCATCATGACGGGCACCAAACAACGCTGCGTCGGTTTGGAAATGGGAGCTGAATATAATGTCTCGCCAACGGTCACCCTGCAGGCCGCAGCTGCCAACGGTATCCATGTCTATGCCAACAACCCGTTGTTCTCGGTGTATGACGATAACAACGACATTGCCTACATCGATGGTCATACGGCTTATCTGAAAAACTATCACGTTTCTTCGGGTCCCGAGACGGTGGCTTCGTTAGGTATCAAGTACAACTCGCCTAAGTATTGGTGGGTGAGCCTCAACGGTAACTATATGGCCAATATGTACTTCGATGTGAACCCCTATAACCACACGAAACACGGTATGGACCACTACGCCGTGGGCGACATCCGCATCGAGGACGTTCTGAGTCAAAACCCGTTAAAGCCCACGTTCACGCTTGACTTCTATGGCGGTTTCTCAAAGCGTTACAAAGGCTACTATTTCCTCTTCAATTTAAGTGTCAACAACCTGCTCAACAACAAGAGTGCTATCCTTTACGGTTACGAGCAGTTGCGCTTCAACGCCAACAACCCCGATATGTTCCCGGACAAGTATTCGTATATGTACGGTTTGAATTATTACATTAGCTTGACAGTCAGAAAATGAGCTGTCAGCCATCAGCTATCAGCCGTCAGCCAACTTGCTGAATGCTGATAGCTGAAAGCCAAACAATTCAACGATTCAACGATTAACAATTCAACATCAAATAAAATGAAAAACAGAGTATTAAACATCTTTACGTTGCTTGCCATGGTGGGCATGATGTTCACCGCCTGCAAGAAAGAGTATCCCGAACCGCCTATTCAGGACTTGCCTGTTGGTACGGTTTACACCATTGCTGATCTTCTTGAAATGGAATCGGGTACCGTATTTAACTATGACGCCTCGGTGTACGGCATTGTTACCGCCGACGAGAAGTCAGGCAACTTCTACAAGGCCGCCTTCATCCAAGACCGCGCCACGGGTGCCGCCCTTGAGCTTCACCTCGATGCCGTTTCTGGTTTACGCATCGGTGACTCCATCCGTGTCTATCTGAAGGATGTCACCTATTCGTTGTATAATAACTTGCCTCAGTTAAGCAATTTCGAGGCCGACGGTCACATCATCATCTTGGCCAACGACAAACCTATCAAGCCCACTTTGACCACTATTGCCAACATCAATGCTGGTCAACACATGGCGGGTTTGGTGCGTCTGGAAAATGTAAGGTTTACCGAAAAGAATACCTTCGCAGATCCTTCTGGCTACGGAAATCGCACCTTGGCCGACCCCAGTGACTACTCTCAGACCGTCATTGTGCGCACCAGCAATTATGCCAACTTCGCTAACGACTCGCTACCGCAGGGCACAGGTAATTTGACTGCCATCGCAACTGTTTACGGAAACACTTGGCAACTCTACATCCGTTCGGCTCGTGAACTTGAGTTTGAAGGCTATGTCCCAGGCGAGGATTCTGGATTGCCTTATTATCAAGACTTTGCGTCTTCGTTTGGAACCTACTCGACTTACGATGTGTTAGGTCCTCAGTCTTGGGAAATTGACTACAACACGGCAAAGATGACGGGTTATGTCAACAGTACCAATAATGAAAACCAAGACTGGTTGATTTCGGCCAGGTTCTCCTTGGAGGGTGTCTCACAGGCCAGCATGACTATGAAGTATATTGCTAGGTATTTCGCGAATCTGAACCAAGATGTCACAATCCAAGTTTCCAGCGATTATGTTTCTGGTGATCCCACATTGGCCAATTGGACACAAGTCTCGGCCAATTTGAGTGAAGGCAGCAACTGGACTGATTTCTATTCAACCACTATCGATCTCTCGCAGTTTGCCGGACAGAAGATTTGTGTTGCTGTGAAGTATCTCTCAGACAATGTCAAAGCCGGAACCATCGAGGTGCAGAGCATCCTTATCCAAGAGGGTAGTGGCCCAACGCCTCCTCCTGGCCCAAATCCTGGTGGCGAAGTGCAGAATATGCCTTACACGCAGAGCTTTGCCTCTGAATTTGGCACTTATATGACGTACGATGAGTTGGGGCCACAGTCTTGGGAGATTGACTACAGCACCGCCAAGATGACGGGTTATGTCAACCCCAATTATTATGCCAATACGGACTGGCTCATCTCTTCGCCGGTAGCCATTACGGGTGTAAGTGATGCCAAGATGACCATGAAGTATATTGGCCGTTATTTCACCAATATCAATAACGAAGTGACCATTTGGGCTTCAACGAATTACGCATGGGGCAGTGACCCGACACAGACTACTTGGATTCCTGTATCTGCCGACCTACGCGAGGGCAGCAACTGGACAGACTTCCTGACTGCTGAAATTTCGTTGACACAATTCGTTGGTCAGACTGTCACATTCGCGGTGAAATACACCTCCACCGACAGCAAAGCTGGTACGATGGAGATCCAGAGCATTACTATTGAAGAAGGTAGTGGTGAGACACCTCCTACGCCTCCAACACCTGGTGGGGGAACTCAGTATTTGCCTTATAACCAGTCGTTTGCCACTGAGTTTGGCACATACATGACTTATGATGCCTATGGTCCTCAATCTTGGATGATTGACTACAACACCGCCAAGATGACGGGTTATGAGAATGGCACTAACAATGCCAATGAAGATTGGCTCATCTCTTCTCCGGTGGCCATCACGGGTGTGAGTGATGCCAAGATGACCATGGTCTATATCGCACGTTACTTCAACAACATCAGTGATGTGACTATTTGGGCTTCCACGGACTATACTTGGGGAAGTGCCCCGACTTCCGCTTCGTGGACAGAAGTACCTGCCACTTTGATCCAAGGCAACAACTGGAATGACTTCACGACCGCTGACATCTCATTGACACAATGTGTCGGTCAAACGGTGACTTTGGCAGTGAAGTATGTCTCTGATGATGTCAAGGCTGGCACGATTGAAATCCAGAGCATCACCATCCAAGAGGGAAGTGGTGAAGAGCCTCCAACTCCGCCTACACCTCCTGGACCAGGTGCAGGCAGCGGCACGGCGAGCGATCCTTATAATGTTTCTTCAGGTATCGGTTTGCAAGGACAGAGTGTCACGGCTTGGGTGCAAGGCTACATTGTCGGCGCAGTGCGTAACGGGTTGAGCACCGTTACGAGCAATGATGATGTGATTTGGTCGATTCCCGTTGATTCTTATACGAATGTGGTGATTGCCGATGATGTCACTTGCCGCGAGATTGCCAACTGCATCATTGTGAACCTGCCTTCCGGCAAACCGCTCCGCACACAGGTCAATCTGTATGACAATCCTGGCAATTATGGTAAGCAGTTGGCCGTGTTGGGTACGCTGCGCAACTATTTCGGACAGGCTGGTTTGCGCGACAGCAACGGCACCGAGGCTGATTTTGTCCTGGAAGGCGGCGTTACTCCTCCCACTCCTGGCACGGAGATTTTCTCCGAATCCTTTGCTACAGGACAAGGCAACTTCACCATTGAGGATGTCAACTTGCCCTCTGGCTTGAGCTATGTTTGGCAACACGCTCCTTCTTACTCTTGCATGAAGGCTAGTGCTTATGTTTCTGGCCAAAACTATGCGGCTGAAAGCTGGCTTGTTTCTCCTGCCATCAATTTGTCGGGTGTTAGTTCGGCGAAACTGTCTTTCAGCCAAGCTGTCAACTATGCTTCGCCGCAAGGCACTTTGTGCGTGATGATTTCCACCAACTATAATGGTAATGTCAGTAATGCTACATGGACGGAGTTGAATCTTGACCAATGGCCTGCTGGCAACAACTGGACCTTCATCACTTCCACTACTGACCTGACTTCATACGTTGGTCAAACCGTGACCATCGCTTTCAAGTACACGAGTTCGACCAGTGCCTCGGCAACATGGGAAGTGAAGGACTTCGTTGTAGAATAATATAAAAAATGAATTGAAACGAAAAGCCTGCCTTCGGGTGGGCTTTTTTTGTGCTCTCTTGCACCAATATGCAATTTTCCCTTATCTTTGCACGTTGAAAGGAAAACGAATTTGGTATGTCAGAGAATTTGGTCATTATCCCAACTTACAAGGAGAAAGAGAATATCGAGAAGATTATTCGCTACGTCTTCAACCTGCCGATGGCGTTTGATATCTTGATTATCGACGACAACAGCCCCGACGGCACCGCCGACATCGTGAAAACACTGATGGCGGAGTTCAGCGACCGCTTGTTCATGATTCAGCGGGCAGGTAAGTTGGGTCTTGGTACGGCTTATATCACCGGCTTCAAGTGGGCCTTGGAACGCGACTATCAGTATGTCTTTGAGATGGATGCCGACTTCTCGCATAATCCCGACGACTTGGAGAGATTGCACGATGCCTGCGCCAATGGTGCTGACCTCTCGGTGGGCTCACGCTATAAGACGGGTGTCAATGTGGTCAACTGGCCGATGGGTCGCGTGTTGATGTCATATTACGCTTCGGCATATGTGCGTTTCATCACTCGTATGCAGGTGCGCGACACCACGGCAGGTTTTGTGTGCTACACGCGCAAGGTGCTTGAGACCATTGATTTGGACAGAATCAAGTTCGTGGGTTATGCCTTCCAAATCGAGATGAAATACACCGCATGGAAACTCGGCTTCAAGATTGAGGAGGTGCCGATTATCTTTACCGACCGCCGCGAAGGACAGTCGAAGATGAGCAAAGGCATCTTCCGTGAGGCGGTGTTTGGTGTCATCAACCTGCGTTGGAGAGGCATGACAGGTAAGATTAAACCAAGGAAAAGCTAATGAACTACTATATCAAAAATGCGACACTTGTCAACGAAGGCCAGACCTTTGTGGCAAGTGTTTTCGTTTCGGACGGCAAGATTGCCAAGATTATCCGCGAGAGCCAGGCCCCTGAGCTTGTCGAAGGGCCGGTTGATACTGAGTCGGCGTTTCGACAGGCTCAACGACCTTCAACCCAAGTCATTGACGCCACAGGCAAATACCTCATCCCTGGCATCATCGATGAGCATGTGCATTTCCGTGAGCCAGGTCTGACCCATAAGGCCGACATCTACACGGAGAGCCGTGCCGCCGTGGCAGGTGGCGTGACTTCGTTCATGGACATGCCCAATACGATGCCGCAAACTACCACACAAGATTTGCTGCAACAAAAGTTCGACCTCGCCGCCGAGAAATCTTTGGCCAACTATTCTTTCTATTTGGGCGCCACCAACGACAACCTTGGCGAAGTGGTGAAGACAGACCCAAAAAGGGTGTGTGGTATCAAGCTCTTTATGGGCTCCAGCACAGGTAATATGTTGGTGGACAAGAATGAGGTTTTGGTAGGCTTGTTCCGTGAGTCGCCTTGCTTAATTGCAGCGCATTGCGAAGATGAGCAAACCATCCATGAGAATACAGTTCGCTGTAAAGATTTGGCAGCTAAAGGCGAAGTCGTTGTTGATGCAAGTATTCATCCTTTCATCCGCACCACAGAGGCTTGCTATAGATCCTCATCAAAGGCTGTTGATATGGCTGAAAAGTTTGGTGCCCGACTGCATGTGCTTCATATTTCCACACAAAAGGAACTGTCATTATTTAGGAATGACATTCCGTTGAAAGACAAAAAGATAACGGCAGAAACTTGTCCGCATTACCTGTGTTTCGACAACCGTGATTATGAGAGGAAGGGTTTTGCGATTAAGTGTAATCCGGCCATCAAGTCGCACCGCGACAAGGAAGCCTTGCTCCAAGCCTTGCATGACGGCTTGATTGATACCATCGGCACTGATCATGCGCCGCATCTGCTTGAGGAGAAGATGACGGATGATTATTTCACTAGCAAATCTGGTTTCCCATCTATCCAACATTCGTTGGAGATTATGGCAGAGTTGGTTGATATGCCGTTGTTGGTGCAGCTGATGTGCCATAATCCAGCCATCTTGTACCAAATCGACCGCAGAGGTTTCATTCGTGAAGGCTATCATGCTGATTTGGTGTTGGTTGATATGAATACAAATGGCTGTATTTCAAATGCGAGCGAATACTCCAAATGTGGTTGGTCGCCTTATGATGGTGTGGGGGTGCATTCTCGCGTGACGCATACCTTTGTCAATGGTAATTTGGTGTTTGAGGATGGAGCCTTTCATGAGGAAGAAAAAGGCACCCGTTTATGTTTTAATAGATGAAACATTTATAAATGAGATAGATATGAAAAATTGGTTTTTATTATTGGCAATGGTTTTTGCTTTTGCTGCATGTACGCCCAAACTAGAGGAAAAAGTGGCAGAGACTTATCCTGATGGCAAGACCCAAAAGACCCAGTTTTTTGACAAGAAAGGCACCTGCGTGAAAGAAGTCGAGTATTATGAGTCAGGTCAGGTGAAGATGGAAGGTGGCATGAAAGGCGATAAACGCGATGGTGAGTGGAAGGCTTATTTCCCTGACGGCCGTGTACAAAGTATCGGCACCTTCGTGAACGGCTTGCGCACAGGTAAAGCCACTGTCTGGCAGTCGAACGGCAATCTGTTGCAGGAGGGTTACTATAAGGAAGGCAGGCACATCGGCCATTGGAAATGGTACGACGAACAAGGTAACCTATTGCGAGAGGTGGACTATCCCGAGTAAGTCTTATTTGTTGGCTTTCTCCTCATCGTTGTTATACCATTCCAGGTATTTCTGCGTGTGGAGGATGCCTGAATCAATCAGTTTCTGCTTTTTCGAGTCGGAAATGTTGAAATCGGTGGAGCTGATTCCTAACGAGTCGATATAAACGGTGCGTTGCCAGTCATCGCTGTGCAAATGCACATTGTTTTGGAAGTCGATAAGCGTGGTGACCAAGGCCTTCGTGTAGGAAAATAGGCTATTGATTTCCTTCGCTGTTGGTTCAATGCTATGATCAAGAAACATCTCGATTTGCTCTTTGGCATCCAGTCGGAAGCCTAGGGTTTCCTTGTTGTAAATGTATTCGTTGGTCAGCTTGTTCTTGTTTTTCAGCGACTTGTTGGTCTTATCATAATACTCGGTGTGACGAATGTTTTTCTTGTTCTTGACATACTTGCTACGGTCGAACACTTTGATGGCATAATTGTCCAACAGACCGCCATCCACATAGATGTGGTCATCACCGTTCGCACCGCGTACAGCGCTGAAAAACAAAGGTATCGACATGGAGATGCGTGCGGCGTCGGCCACTTTGACATTAGGGGTGAATTCAGCGTTGAACACTTTTGAATAGCCCGTCGACAAGTCGCTGCCGATGAGACTGATATCGAGGAAATTCTTCGCTTTGGCCAAATCCTTGAAAGTGCTTTCTCCGTCACCCGTTTTGTCTTTGATGTAGCCAGCGACCAATTCGCGGAAAAACTCGCCTTTTTACCAGCCGTAATCCTCGAGGAAGCGTTTGGTATTGCGGATTACCCCCCACGAACTGTCCAAAAAGTTCTGGAAATTAATGCTCCAAAGGATGTCTTTCAGTTCTTTGGCAGAATAACCCAAACCAATTAAGACGGCAACTAACGCACCTGCCGAGGTGCCAGCCACTCGCTTGATGTCTTTCAAAATGCCTTCTTTGTCAAGCACCTCAAGGGCACCCACATAGGCGATGCCTTTTACACCACCACCTTCGAAAACCAAGTTTCTGAAATGATAAGCCATAGAGTGCTCTTTTTTTAAGAAGGTGTTACTCCATTACCCAACTTGTGCCTTCCTTGCCATCTTTCAGCGTGATGTGCAATTTGGCCAATTCGTCACGGATTTTGTCGCTGGTGGCCCAATCCTTGTTGGCGCGGGCTTGCTTACGGATGCCGATGATGGTCTGCATGAGGCCGTCGACTAAGGCACCGCTGCTGTCGGAAGCATTGCTTTCCACCAAGCCAAGGATGTCGAACACGAAGTCATTGAACAGTTTGTTGAGCAACTCCAATTCAGTGGCATTGATCTGTGCCTTGCCGTCCTTAACAGTGTTCACAATACGCACTGCCTCGAAGAGGTTGGCGATGACGATAGGGCTGTTGAAGTCATCGTTCATGGCATCGTAGCAGGCATCAACAATCTTTTGAATGTCGAGGTTGGCGGCGCCTTCGGTTGCTTTCAGGTTCTTGGCGGCTTTCACAGCTTCCATCAGGCGGTTGTAGCCCTTCTCGGCGGCTTGCAAGGCTTCGTTGCTGAAATCCAAGGTACTGCGGTAGTGGGCCTGCAGGATGAAGAAGCGGATAGTCATGGGGCTGTAGGCCTGTTCAATCATTTCTTTTCCATTCTTGTCCTTGTGGCTACTGCCATTGAAGAACTCGTCCAATGTGATGAAATTGCCTAAAGACTTGCCCATCTTCTGGCCACCGATGGTAATCATGTTGTTGTGCATCCAATAGGTGACGGGTTGTTTGCCGTTGGCGGCCACACTTTGTGCAATCTCCGACTCATGGTGCGGGAACAAGAGGTCCATTCCGCCGCCGTGGATGTCGAAGGTTTCGCCTAAATACTTGCAACCCATCGCGGAGCATTCCATGTGCCAGCCCGGAAAACCGTCGCTCCATGGTGAAGGCCAACGCATGATGTGTTGGGGCTCAGCCTTTTTCCATAAGGCGAAGTCCACAGGGTTGTGCTTCTCCTCTTGACCACTTAGCTCACGCGTGGTGTTGAGCATTTCCTCGAAGTTGCGTCCTGAGAGGATGCCGTAGGGGTGCTCCTTATTATATTTCTCGATGTCGAAATACACTGAGCCGTTCTCCACATAGGCGTAACCGTGGTCGAGAATCTTCTGTACCATGGCAATCTGCTCGATGATGTGACCAGAGGCGTGTGGCTCAATCGAAGGACGCAGCACATTCAGTTTGTCCATCGCTGCGTGGTAGCGGTTGGTGTAGTATTGTGCCACCTCCATAGGTTCCAGGTTCTCGAGACGGGCTTTTTTCGCGATCTTGTCCTCGCCTTCATCGGCATCGTGTTCTAAATGCCCTACATCGGTGATGTTGCGTACATAGCGGACTTTGTAACCGAGGTGTTGCAAATATCTGAAAACCAAGTCAAAAGTAATAGCAGGACGCGCATGACCCAAATGAGCATCGCCATAGACGGTGGGACCGCAGACATACATTCCCACATGAGGGGCGTTGAGGGGTTTGAAAGGTTGCTTGCAGCGCGAGAGGCTGTTGTAAATATATAAGGTGCCGTTCATCTTTGTTGGGATTTTGAATTATTGCGCAAAAGTACAAAATAAAGCGGTAGCATGAGAATTTGTACAAAAAAACTGTACAACCTATCAATGCTTTTCGTACCTTTGCACCCAATGAACATCTTTAAACTTTATTTAATATGTACGCAAACTTTCAAGAGTATCTGAAAAAGGAATTGGCTCAGATTGAAGCCGATGGCCTTTATAAACGTGAACGCATCATCGAGAGTGCCCAAGGCGCTGAAATTATGGTTGGTGGCAAGGTCTGCCTCAACTTCTGCGCAAATAACTACCTTGGCTTGGCCGACAACCCCGAACTGATCCAAGCCGCCAAGGACGGCATGGATGCCCGTGGCTTTGGTATGGCCTCTGTCCGCTTCATTTGCGGTTGCCAAGACCTCCACAAGAAGTTGGAAGCCAAGATCGCTGAGTTCTTCGGCACGGAAGACACCATTCTCTATGCGGCTTGCTTCGACGCCAACGGTGGTGTGTTTGAGCCGTTGCTTGGTCCTGATGATGCCATCATTTCCGATGCTTTGAACCATGCTTCCATCATTGACGGCGTGCGTCTCTGTAAGGCCCAGCGTTTCCGCTATGCCAATGCTGACATGGCCGACCTTGAGAAGCAACTGCAAGACGCTCAAGCCTGCCGCTTCCGCCTCATCGTCACCGACGGCGTGTTCTCGATGGACGGCAACGTCTGCCCGCTCGATAAGATCTATGAACTGGCCCAGAAGTACAACGCCATGGTGATGGTCGACGAAAGCCACTCCGCTGGTGTGGTGGGTCGCACGGGTCGTGGTGTCACCGAGCACTATAACCTCCGTGGCAAGATCGAGATCCTGACCGGTACCCTCGGCAAGGCCTTCGGCGGTGCCATGGGTGGCTTCACCACAGGTCGCAAGGAAATCATCGACATGCTGCGTCAGCGCAGCCGTCCGTACCTCTTCTCCAACTCGATGGCTCCTGGCCTCGTGGCCGCTGGCATCCGTATGTTCGAGATGATGAGCGAGACCAACGCCCTGCAGGACAAGCTACATGAGAACACTGCCTACTTCATCAAGAAGATGACCGAGGCTGGCTTCGACTGCAAGCCTTCTCAATCCGCCATCTGCGCCGTGATGCTCTACGACGCCCCGCTGTCGCAGAAGTTCGCCGCCAAGTTGCAGGAAGAAGGCATCTTCGTCACGGGATTCTACTATCCTGTGGTGCCGAAGGGACAGGCCCGTATCCGCGTGCAGGTGAGCGCCGCCCACGAGCGCGAGCACCTCGACAAGTGCATCGCCGCCTTCGTGAAGATTGGTAAAGAACTGGGAATTTTGAAATGAGTTGATAGTTTGGAGTTGTTCAGTTGTTCAGTTGAAAGCCGCTGGACAACTGAACAACTCGACAACTGAATAACTGAACAACTATGAAAAAAATATTGATTGTTGGTTCCGGCGGACAGATCGGAACAGAATTGGTGAAGAAGCTTCGCCGCACCTACGGAAACGAAAACGTGGTTGCGAGCGATCTTCGCCCTTTGACTGGTGAGATTGTCGAGACCGGTCCTTTTGAAAGAATCGACTCGACGCAAATCATGCAAATCGTTGAAGTGGTGAAACGCTACAACATCGACACCATCTATAACCTCGCCGCCATCCTTTCGGCCACGGCCGAAAAGAACCCCATGTTGGGTTGGAACGTCGGCATCGGCTCGTTGGTGAACTGCCTTGAAACGGCCCGTATCTTCAATTGCGCCGTCTTCACGCCTTCATCCATCGGTGCTTTTGGTGCTAGCACACCGCACGACAACACGCCTCAGGACACCATCCAACGTCCGAACACCATCTACGGTGTGACCAAGGTCACAGGTGAGTTGTTGAGCGACTATTACTTCACTCGCTTTGGTGTGGATACCCGTAGCGTCCGTTTCCCTGGCTTGATTTCCAACTTGACTTTGCCTGGCGGTGGCACCACCGACTATGCCGTGGAGATCTACTATGCTGCCGTGAAGGGCGAGAAGTTCTACTGCCCCATCAGCAAAGGCACTTACATGGACATGATGTACATGCCCGACGCTTTGGATGCCATGGTCGACATCATGGAAGCCGACCCAAGCAAGCTGGTGCACCGCAACTCGTTCAATGTGACGGCCATGAGCTTCGACCCGGAAATCATCTACAACGCCATCAAGAAGTACTATCCGAACTTCGAGATGGAGTACAAGTTCGACCCGATCCGTCAGGCCATCGCCGACAGCTGGCCGAACAAGATGGACGACAGCTGCGCCCGCAAGGAGTGGGGTTGGAATCCGAAGTACGACCTCGACAAGATGACGGTCGACATGATCGAGACCTTGAAGAAGAAGCTGCTGTAAGTTTGGCGAGATTTCAGATTATTACGAATAGCGGAGCACGATAATCTCCGCTATTCGTTTTTTTTATCGGTGGTTTTTGCAAAAACCATTCAGATTCCCATTTTATGATTACTATTTTATGGTAATCATTTTATAGTAATCAAAATTTTTTGTATTTTTGCGGGTGAAATAATTCTGTCCTATGAAGAATCCTTTTGTTACAAATGGCTATGCCGGTGCCGAGTATTTTTGTGACCGTGTGCAAGAGACTGAGATTTTGCGGGAACTCCTTCTCAACGAGAACAATATCGCATTGATTTCTCCTCGTCGAATAGGAAAGACGGATCTAATCTGGCATGTATTCGATAATCCCGAAATTCAGAAGAATTACCACTGTTTTGTGGTTGACATCTATGCCACCAAAAATCTCAGTGATTTTGTGAACATGCTGGGCAAAGCCTTGGTTGACGAGCTTCGCCCCAAAGGCAGGAAGGCTTGGGAGAAGTTTGTGAACATGGTGGCATCGCTACGCAGTGAAATCTCGTTTGACATTAGTGGATTGCCTGTCTGGGGAGTGGGTCTAGGTTCGATTAAAAACCCGACGGTTACATTGGATGAGATTTTTGCCTATTTGGGAAAAGCTGATAAACCCTGTTTGGTGGCCATTGATGAATTTCAACAGATTACCCGATATGGTGATGAAACCATCGAGGCGACCATCAGGACGTATGTCCAGCGTTGCACCAATGCCCATTTCATTTTTTCAGGCTCACAACGCCACATGATGAATGGGATGTTCACCTCTCCTTCACGTCCTTTCTATCAGGCAGTTACCATCATCAACCTTCAGCCCCTGGATTTGGTTGTTTACACGGATTTCTGTGTGAATAAGTTTGAAAAGGCGGGAAAACACCTTGACAAGGCGGTCGTGGCATTGCTGTATGAGCATTTCGAGGCGGTGACAAGTTATATGCATCGTGTGATGAATGTGCTTTTCTCTAGAACTGACACGGGCGCAACCTGTGATGTTTCGATGGTAGACGAGGCCGTCGAGTTCATCATCAGGCTCTCTTCCGACACGTATGAATCTTTGTTTTATCAAATGCCTGAGAAACAACGTTCTCTGTTTCTTGCTATTGCAAGGGAAGGAAAAGCTAAGGAGGTCACTAGTGGGGCTTTTATCAAAAGGAACAAACTCAATTCGGCCAGTAGCGTAAGCTCTGCATTGAAGGGACTGCTGGATAAGGATTTTATTACTGAGGACAAGAATGTGTATTCGGTATATGACCAGTTCTTTGCTTTGTGGCTGAAGTTCAAGGATCTTATTTAATCACGTTAACCACTTTTTTTATTATTATGCTCTCCAACCTCAAAAAATACCATATCATCCTCGCGTCCAAATCTCCCCGCCGGCAAGAGTTGCTGCGCGGTATGGGCGTGGACTTTGAGATTCTGACCAAGGAAACGCCTGAAAACTATCCAACAGACTTGCCTTTGGATGAGGTTCCCAAATACCTCAGTCTGCAAAAGTCACTGGCTTTTAATGATGATGAGCTTCCAGCAGATTATCTGTTGATCACTTCTGATACTGTTGTCATTTGCGAAGGCGAGATTCTGGGCAAGCCGAAGGATAGGGAAGAGGCTGTCCGTATGTTGCAGTTGCTTTCGGGCAAGACGCACCATGTGGTGACGGGCGTTACGGTGCGCTCTGCGGAAAAAACGGAGTCGTTTGCGGTGCGCTCCAATGTGACTTTTGCCCAACTCGATGATGAAGAAATCGACTATTACATTGAGCATTGTAAACCTTTTGACAAAGCAGGTGCCTACGGCATTCAGGAGTGGATTGGCTATGTAGGCATCAGCGGACTGGAAGGATCGTTCTACAACGTGATGGGCCTGCCGACCCGAAAACTCTATCAATGTTTGAAAGGATTTTGACTCGCTTTGCGTCACTGCGAGGCCTCATTCCGTGAAGACGGAAGAAGCAGTCTAGGGGTGAAAACTTTATTTCATTGTTTTGTTCTTTGTTTTTTTCTACTTTTGCAAATTATTAGAATTGTAATGACTGAAAAGCGCCCGCAAATACTGATTACCAACGATGATGGCTATGCTGCTAAAGGCCTGCGCAAGCTAGTCACGCTGATGCGTACCCTCGGCGATGTGACCTTGGTTTCCACAGATGAGGTAATGTCGGCCAAAAGCCATTCCTGCACCATCCGCGAAAGGATTTATGTGCGTCTCGTTCACGAGGAGGAAGGCTTCAAGGAGTACCGCTGTAACGGCACACCCGTCGACTGCGTGAAGCTTGGTTACCAGAAATTGATGCCACGATGGCCCGATTTGGTGGTCTCAGGCATTAACCACGGGATGAATGCCGCCACAACGGTGGTCTATTCTGGAACCATCGGTGCGGTCATCGAGGCCTGCATGAATGGCTTGAACGCCATTGGCTACAGCCTCTTCAGCCTCAATCCCGATGCCGACTTCGACCATCTCGACACTGCTATCCTTGAAATCACGCAAAAAGTACTGAAAGAAGGTCTTCCCAAGGGAGTCTGCCTCAATGTGAACTTCCCCAAACGCTGTGAGGAACCTATGAAAGGCATCAAGGTATGTCGTCAAGCGGCTTGTCGTTGGGTGGAGTATTTCAAGGATCAATATGACGAAAATGGGCAGCAGTTCTACGATTTGGAAGGTACCTTTGAGAGTGATGACATCTTGCCCGACACGGACCTTTGGGCATTGCAAAACAACTACATCTCGGTGGTCCCCACCTGCTTCGACTGGACGGCACATTCGCAGATTGGACCGATGAAAGAATTTGAAACTTTAAGCATATTACGATGAAAATCAAAGATAACTTTTGGCTTGGATTGTTGATAGGAGCGGCCAGCTTCGGGCTGTTTTTCCTCTTATTCAGCTTGATTCCTAGGGAAAGCCTCGGCAGGTTTTCTACGCGTGCCCCATACCTTTTGGCCTTCATCCCTGGTGTCGTCCTGTTCCGGATGATGCTGGTGAAATGGAACCTCGACAAGATGGGAAGAGGTGTGCTTGCAGTCACCATTGTTGGGATGCTGTTGGTGTTTTTCCTTGTTTAGTAAACTGATAACCAATGAAGTACTATATCATAGCAGGTGAAGCCTCAGGCGATTTGCACGCTTCTAATCTAGTTGCCGAGATTAAGAAGAAGGATAAGAAGGCCGAGTTTCGTGGCTTTGGTGGCGACTTGATGAAGGCGCAAGGTGTCGACTTGGTGAAGCATTACCGAATGATGGCCTACATGGGCTTCGTGGAGGTGGCAGTTAATTTGCGCAAGGTGTTGGGTAATATCTCGCTGTGTAAGAAGGATATCCTTGAGTATCAACCTGATGTCGTTATTTTGGTGGATTATCCAGGCTTCAATTTCCGTATTGCCGACTTCGCTCATGAGAAAGGCTTCAAGGTGGTTTATTACATCTCGCCTCAGCTTTGGGCATGGAAACGCCGGCGCGTGAAGAAAGTCAAGCGTTCGGTTGACAAGATGCTGGTGATTTTGCCCTTCGAGGAGGCGTTCTACAAGCAGTATGGAGTGGATGTGACCTATGTCGGCAATCCTTTGTTGGACGAGTTGGCGAAATTTGGCACGGCCAACCGTTCCATTTTCCTGCGTCGTAACAGTTTGGGCGAGTCACGCGAAATTATCGCCATGCTTCCTGGAAGTCGCCGACAAGAGGTGAAACGCATGTTGCCTGTCATGCTGAAGGTGGTGCCTCATTTTCCTAATTATCAGTTTGTCATCGCTGGAGTGTCATCACTCGACAAGGCCTTGTATAAGGACATCATCGGCAATGCCGATGTTTTTTTGGTTGAGAATCAAACTTATGAGTTGCTTCAGAATTCTAGTGCTGCCATGGTCACTTCAGGAACGGCCACGCTTGAAACGGCCTTGTTCACCGTGCCAGAGGTAGTGTGCTATAAAGCGACTGACTTCTCCTATCGTCTTGCCAAATGGATGATTAAGGTGAAGTTCATATCATTGGTTAATCTGGTGATGGATAGGGAAGTGGTCAAGGAGTTGATTCAGGGCGACCTGACCGAGGACAACCTTGTGAAGGAATTGGACCAGTTGCTGCACAATGCCAAGCGTCAGCGCAAGCTACTGGAGGATTATGTCGAGCTGAAAGACCGGCTTGGCAATGCTGGCGCTTCCGAAAAGGCAGCCGAGGTCATTATGGAAGCTATGAAAACGAGGAAATAACTCGTTTCAATCGAAAAATTTCTTTTTCATCAATTTTTTATCGTTTTATTGATGATTGAAATTTTTTCTATATTTGCGGTGTTAATAAAAAACAAAGTGGTATGAAAATGAGGCTTACACTATTATCTCTTTTGTTTTTTATCAGCATTTCTGTTTTTTCCCAGAACTCCACACAAGGCACGGAATTTTGGTTTTCTTTCATGCATAACGGCTATAAAGAGAACAATCGCACATGGGTGGAAACTCAGGTGATGATTAGTGCGAAACGGGCTTGCAGTGGGACGATTACCAATCCGCGCACCTCATGGTCGCAGGCGTTTACGGTTGATAGCGCGAGCGTCGTGGTGTTGCCCATTCCTGAAACACAGGGTTATAATGAGGGTAACGAAGGCGTTCCTTCCGATTTGGGCCTGTTGCTGATGGCCACCGATACGGTTTCTGTTTTTATTGCCAATTGCGCCAACAAATCGTTCGATGCCTCATTTGTGTTACCTGTTGAGAGTCTTGGCTCCAGTTATATCGTGCAATGCGATAAGCAATCGCGTACATTGTATTCTGTCATTTTTGATTTCCGTGATATGGAAACAAGCGCTTTCCTTATTGTGGCTACTGAGGACAATACCGTGATTGACATTAATCCGTCAGTAACCACCATCGACGGACACGCAAGTGTTATCGACTATTCCGTTACTCTAGATCGAGGGCAGACCTATTTCATGCGTTCGAAAAATAATGCAGGTGATCCGCTTCGAGATTTTTCTGGTACTCGTATTAAAGCAAGAGGCGGCAAGAGAATCGCGGTGTTCAATGGTAACACGTTGACCTCTATCCCCGATCCCTCGCTCAGTGGCACCAAATATAGTTACGATCATATCTTTGAGCAAGCACTTCCTGTTGAGACATGGGGTAAACGTTTTGCCATCACAGGTTCCTCCAGTCGAACCCGTGACCAAGTGAAAATAACTGCTGAGTTTGGCAATACCGTAGTGTGGTGCAACGGTGTGCAGCAGACCAGGTTGAACAAAGGTGAGTCGTACACTTTTTGGCTTTATGCTAGTATGTCTGGAGACCATCCTTTTGGAGGAGGGTCGTGCTTTGTTGAGACTTCTAAACCTAGTATGGTTTATCTTTATAATACAACATGTCTTGACCCAGAGGCAACATCGCAGGAGAATGGAGACCCTTCGATGGTATGGATTCCGCCTATTGAGCAGAGAATCAATGAGATTACCTTTTGTACTTTTAATCACTATAATGCAACAATCGACAATCACTATGTGAATATAGTGGTGGATAGCGAAAGCGTGCATGAAGTGTACTTGGATGGTGTCTTGTTGGATGCCAACGACTTTCAACCTTTGATTGGGAATCAGAACCTTTCCTATTCACGAGTGGAAATCAGTCATGGAATGCATCATCTTTCTTGCGAAAGGGGATTAATAGGCCATGTTTATGGATTCGGATACGCCAAAGGTTATGCCTATTGTGTTGGCGCCAATGTGGAAAACTTGACGAGTACGCTCCTTGCCAACGGACAGTTGAGCGCCAACTATCTTGACGGTTTGCACCTTTGTATTGGCGAGGATGCCGATTTTGAAGTCGTGACGAATTATTCCGTGGAAAGCGTGGTTTGGGATTTCGACGGCACGCCGATTTCAGGTGGCGTTACAGCTTCGCATACCTACAACCAATCCGGCGAATTCATTGTGAGCGCAATTGTTGAGGGTCACAATAACTATACGTATGAACTGTTTTACGACACCTTGACGATGGCAGTCCATGTGGAGGATGCTGCTGGTTTTGCTGATATTACTTACGTGGCGTGTGACGAGGATGTCTTTGAGTTTCACGGGGAGGTTTATACTGAATCGGGATATTATGAACAGAACGTGCATAATGTCAACGACTGCGATAGTATTTTCCGTTTCACGCTTGATATGGGTTTCACTCCGAATTTCGAGTTTGTCGGCACGCATTGGCCTATCGGCGGTAGCGAGACATACTACACTATGAACGAGTATGCTGTCCAAATGAATGAGCCTCGCGCCCAAGTGGATACGGTGCTATGGCAGATTGATTGCCCGAATTGGTATGTTGAACCGCATGGCGACAAAGGCGAGGAATGCACTTTATACATTTTCTCTTATCTCCTTGAGCCAGTTATGCTTCATGCCTGGGCCATCAACAGTTGCGACACGGTGCATGAGGAGTTCTTCATCCAGACTTCCTATTATGATGTGGATGAGAATGCACAGAATGCTGATTTTGTGATGGCTCCCAATCCCACCCAAGGGATGGTAACCCTTTGTTTTGACCAATTACAGGGAAGGGCAGAAGTGCATGTCTTCAATAGTTTAGGCCAAAAGGTGGATGCTTTCATTATAGATGAAATCCAAGATCGACAGATGACTTATTTGATGCCAGATGTCCCTAATGGGCTATATTGTTTTGTTGTGAAAACCAAGGGTGGTGCTTTGATACGAAAACTCATATTAAAACGCTAAGACTATGAGGCGATTGTATAATAAATATTTGTTTTTGACGGTCTTAGTACTTCTTATCATGCCATCCTGCTTGAAAGAAGGCGAAAAGACGATTTTGGTCAACGACCCGCAGGATATTCCTTTAATTACGGATTATCTTCCTGCTGATTTGCTCGAATTGTTCGGCGAGGATAATGTGTTCTTTGGCGACCAGCCACCAGTAATTGATATGGAGTTTAAATCGTTGTACCAGTATGAGACTGTCGTCACAGATATGTTTCATCATCCACAGCCAGGAGAAATTTCTCCTATTATGCATTATCATAAGATTAATCAGCAGTATCTTCAGATTGCCGACTATATCAGTATGACCTCAGTGGAGAGCACCAGCAAAGTGATTTCGCCAGTCTACATGACAGGTCGAGGTGATAATTTCACGGTTTACTTTTACGAGGTGCAGCAAACGGACGGCCATCCTGAACATGCAGTGCTATTTTCTGGTACCTTAACCGCCTCTGGAGTCGAAAATTTCAGATATGGTTATAAGATTATGAAATACAACGATCCTGTTGTTCCGCCAACGGTCTATCCCGTCAACTCCATATTCATCTTTAAGGATCATGATAGCATGGCTGAAGCCAGCAATTGGTACGACGAATCATTAATCAACTCACAAAACTGATGAGGTCATGAAAAAGTTCCTGTTATTTCTGATTTTTGAAGTGTTTTTAGTGGCTTCATCACAGGCTCAGTTCGCTAAACCGCTGAGAAACAGGAATCACTTTTCCAGCAATACAAGTTTGTTCAGTGTGGGCCTCACTGGGAGTTTTGCCGCCAACGATATGTTTTATACTACGGTCAGCAAGTCGAAACTGACGCCTTTTATGGCTCCGACTTTTGGCTTGGCGGCGGAATGGAACACAATGCGCAGTGTTTCAATCGGCATGGATGTTTCCTATGTCATGCGCGGTACCCATGAGGTTTTTGCTACAGAGTTTCTTACTAGCTATACCAGCTCGACTTATGCCCGCGTAAACTATAATATGGTTATGAATGGGGTTGAAGCCCGTCTTCCCATAACGTTTTATTTTGGATATGAAGAGATCATCAAACCCTATATTTATGTCGCGCCAAGGTTTACCCTTTGGCTGAATGGCAATGTTCGATGGGAGCGTACCTATGACGACGGAAGCTATGCCCCTTTGGTGTTTGAAAGCGAATTGAACAACGTTACAATGGATCCATACGACCTTAGTGCAGTGTTGGGTGTGGGCGTGTGTAGCCGCATTTTGATAAGTAGGGCGCAGTTCTTTGTGAAATTCGACCTTTCATACGGCATCAGTGTTTTGAACAATTTCTCGCAACACGAAGAGGCAGAAGATGTTGAGTTCCAGGGTTGGGGCGACATTGAGCATGAGACATTGGGCAATCGATATCTGCAGAATGTGGAGGCACGTCTGACCCTCTTGGTGCCTTTGCGAAAGCTTCTAAAGGATGCCTGCGCCTTTGACCAAAAAATGAGGAAAGGCAAATAAACCCATTTGAACGATGACCGACTGGAGCAAATATCCCTTTGTCAGGATGCTGATTCCTTTTGCCTTGGGCATTTGGGTC
The DNA here is from genome assembly GCA_946185535.1 of uncultured Bacteroidales bacterium. GTDB lineage: Bacteria > Bacteroidota > Bacteroidia > Bacteroidales > F082 > Limimorpha. The sequence goes on along the minus strand of CAMHJX010000016.1, from coordinate 26,959 downwards.
AGCATTTTTGTTGTTGCCCTCCGGCTGTCGTCCACTTTTTTGATTGCTGCGTCAATGGCGCTTCTTGTCATGGCAGTGTTGACGGCGTTTTTGCTGAAACATCAACGGAACAGTTGGTTTTTTGGCGCTGTTATGGCATGTTATCTGTTTATGACGGGTTATTCGCTGGTACGGGTACATGGGGCAGAGGTTCAGAAAAGCTATTATCGTAATTTTCAAGCGGATGCAAGTTACTATGTGGCACGCGTTTACGATTATCCTACAGAGCGTCCCAATTCCATCCGTACGGTGTTGGAGCTTGAGTATCAGTTTGGCGATAGTCTACCTTCACGACCTGTCTCAGGCAAGGTGATGGCGTATTTTCCCAAATCGGACTCGGCTTTTGCTTTGCATTACGGCGACTTGATTGCCATTCCTGCTCCTATTCGTGAAGTGTCGCCACCTTTGAATCCCGAGGAATTCGACTATCGAGCTTATTTGGCGCGGAAAGGCATAACGGGACAGACTTATTTGAAGGATGATGACTGGATTGACTTGCAGGTCAATGATGCTAATCCGATTTATGCATTTTCCTATCGTTTTCGTGATGTATTGTTGACTTCGTTGCAGCGTAGTGGGTTGAACGATGATGAATTCGGTGTTGCAGCGGCCATTTTGTTGGGCTACGATGACAACCTCGCCGATGAGGTGCGCAAGAACTATGTGGCGGCAGGCTCTATGCACATCTTGTGCGTTTCGGGTATGCATGTGGGTATCATCTACCTTTTAGCTTCGTTCCTTTTGGGTTTTCTCAACCGCAAGAAATGGCAAAAGACCTTGAAACATGTGCTTTTGTTGGCCTTGATTTGGTTTTATGCCCTCATTGCTGGACTCTCGCCTTCCATTTTGCGCGCTTCACTGATGATCAGCTTTGTCATCATTGGGGAGATAATTCGTCGTAAGGGATTCATCGTCAATTCTATAGCGGCCTCGGCTTTCATTTTGCTCTGCATCAACCCGAACAATCTGTTCGAAATAGGTTTCTTGTTGTCGTATGCCGCTGTCATGGGTATCGTGGTGCTACAAAGACCGATTTATAACTTGTTGTATGTCAAGAATAAGTTGCTCGATAAGGCCTGGCAGATTACGGCAGTAGCTTTTTCAGCACAAATCGCTACAATACCTTTTACTTTGTTCTATTTCCAACAATTCACCACTTATTTCTGGCTTAGCAACTTGTTCATGACTCCGATTTCTTTTATCGTGGTTATCAGTGGAATGATACTGCTGATGGTGTCGTGGATTCCCTATCTCAACACCTTGGTCGGCTATCTGGTTTGGGGCTCGGTGTATGTGATGAACTGGGTAGTGGCTAAGATTGAGAGCATACCTTATTCTATCATTAAAGGCCTGTACATCAACGATTTTGAGTTTGCTGTATTACTCATGGCTTTGCTGCTGCTCATGCTTACTTTCATGTTGCGCAAACGGCGTCTGTTCATCGCCATGTTGGCATCGCTTTTGGTGGTGATGACTTCGTTAACTATCAGGATGTATAATTCTGACCATCAACAAGGTATGACGGTTTTCAGTTTGCGAAATCATACGGCTATTGATTACTTTAGAGGAGGGGAACATATCCTTTTAGCTGACTCGGCGTTGATGGCTGATGAATCCACTGTTGATTACAGCTTGAAAGGCGCATGGAGTAAGCGGCATTTGTCGCATTATCCGCAAGTGATTGGTCTTGAGGAGGATTATGCGAACGAGTATCTTTGCAAAAAGTCGAACCTGGTTTCTTTCGACGGGAAGTTGCTGGCGATTTGGGAAGACCAATGGATTAGTGACAGCCTTTCCTTCCGTCTTCCTGTGGATTATCTTCTGATTGTTGGAAAACAAAAACCAGATGTTCAATCGGCTGTGAATGCTTATGAGGCAAAGATGCTCGTTATCGATGGCTCGGTGCCGCGCTATCTGTCCGAGAAGTGGATTGCTCAGGCGCAGGATTTGGACATACCTTATTATAATATAGGGGAAGGAGCAATGGAAGTCGGATTTGTCTTGAAATAATCATGATTTGTATTATATTGAAAATCAACTGAATGTTAGTTTTATTGGAAAATATTTCAAAAAAATCTCAAAAAAACATTGTCAGTTTCAGAAAAGGTTGTATTTTTGCACCCGCAAAGCAAAGCAATAGAGTTCTTTTTCAGGCTGGTCCGGTAGTTCAGCTTGGTTAGAATGCCTGCCTGTCACGCAGGAGGTCGCGAGTTCGAGTCTCGTCCGGACCGCAAGAGCGCAAGTCCAAAAGACCTGCGCTTTTGTTTTATAATCAGATTGTTGAAAACGAGAGCGTTATGTCATTTATTGATGAAATCAACAGGCGACGCACTTTCGCCATCGTCAGCCACCCCGATGCGGGTAAGACCACATTGACCGAGAAACTGCTGCTCTACGGCGGTGCCATCCAGGTGGCCGGTGCCGTGAAGTCGAACAAGATCCGCAAGACCGCCACTTCCGACTGGATGGAAATCGAGCGGCAGCGTGGTATCTCTGTGGCTACCTCAGTGATGGGCTTTGATTATAAGGATATCAAAATCAATATCTTGGATACCCCTGGCCACAAAGATTTCGCCGAAGACACTTTTCGTACATTAACTGCCGTTGACAGTGTCATCGTGGTCATTGATGCGGCTAAAGGTGTTGAGTCGCAGACGGAGAAACTGGTCGAGGTGTGCCGTATGAGGAATACCCCCATCATTGTGTTCATCAATAAGATGGACCGACCTGGCATGGATCCCTTCGAACTGTTGGATGAAATCGAGCAGAAGCTGAATATACGACTCACACCGTTGAGCTGGCCTATCAACAGCGGCCCGAAGTTCAAGGGCGTGTATAGCATCTATGACAAGAGCCTCTATCTTTTCAACTCTGACAAGCAACACATTACCGAAGGCATCGCTTTCGATGACCTCAACAATCCTGATCTGGACAAGATGATTGGCGAGGACGCCGAGACTTTGCGCAACGAGACCGAACTTGTGCAAGGTGTCTACAATGAGTTTTCGCGAGAAGCCTATCTGAACGGCGACATCTGCCCCGTGTTTTTCGGCTCTGCCTTGAACAACTTTGGCGTGAAGGAATTGTTGGACTGTTTCATCGAGATTGCCCCTACGCCTATTGGCCGTGATACGGTGGAACGCCGTATCGAGCCGACGGAAGAGAAGTTTACGGGCTTTGTCTTCAAGATTCACGCCAACATGGACCCCAACCACCGCGACCGTATCGCTTTTGTGCGTGTAGTATCGGGCCGTTTCGAGCGCAACAAGAACTATTTCCATGTGCGCCAACGTCGTGAGTTGAAGTTCTCCAATCCTACAGCTTTCATGGCACAGAAAAAATCGGTTCTCGATGAAGCCTATCCTGGTGATATCGTGGGCCTTTACGATGCCGGCAACTTCAAGATTGGCGACACTTTGACCGAGGGCGAAATCCTCAACTATAAAGGTATTCCTAGTTTTTCGCCTGAGCAGTTCCGCTATGTCGAGAACGCCGACCCGATGAAGTCGAAGCAGCTGGCCAAGGGCTTGGAGCAGCTCACGGATGAAGGTGTGGCACAGCTCTTTACGGGCAAGATGACAGGCCGTAAGATTATTGGTACGGTGGGTGAGTTGCAGTTTGAGGTCATCCAATACCGCTTGCTGCATGAATATAATGCCTCTTGCCGCTACGAGCCCATCTCGCTTTACAAGACCGCGTGGATTACCAGCACGAACGAGGCCCAGCTCGCCGACTTCAAGATGCGCAAAGCTTTGAATCTGGCTGAGGACAAAGAGGGCAGGGATGTCTTCTTGGCCGAGTCGCCTTATGCCTTGCAGATGGCGATGGAAAAATATCCGGACATTGAGTTCCATTTCACTTCGGAGTTTTAGTAACCAAGCCTCCCATGTCATTTCCGTTAGCCTCCTATGTCATTCCTGCAAGGGCTTGTGCGATGGAGAGGAATCTATAGGAGGCGGTTCAAAGATGCAAAACCTTAAAAGACGGCCTCATCAGGTATAGATCCCATGCCTTTGCCCACATGCCTCCGTAGGGATGACATCCCTGCTGAGGCTTGCTGGTATGATGTACATTCAAATAGTTTTTTTTCTTTTTTTTTTCTTGCGTCAATTCAAATAATCCCTAATTTTGCGGTGATAAACAATTCAACAATTCAATAAACAACAATTAAACATCATCGCTATGGGATTTTTCAAAGAATTCAAGGAGTTTGCCGTTAAAGGCAACGTGATGGACATGGCTGTCGGTGTCATCATCGGCGGCGCGTTCGGCAAAATTGTCACCTCTTTGGTGAACGACATCATCATGCCGTTGATTGGCAAGGCAACTGGTGGCGTGAGCTTTACTGACCTCTTCGTCAATCTTACGAATGATGAGAAATTTGCTACACTTAAAGCTGCCCAAGAAGCCGGTGTTTCCGTGTTCGCTTGGGGTCAATTCGTCCAAAACATCATTGATTTCCTCATCATTGCGCTGTGCATCTTCCTGATGATTAAGGCTATCAACAAGGCTAAGAAGAAGGAAGAACCTGCACCTGAAGCTCCCAAAGGCCCAAGCCAAGAGGAACTCCTCACCGAAATTCGCGATTTGCTGAAGAACAAGTAATTGTTTCAAGCGGATTGAAAATGAATCAGGGCGCGCCCAAAGGTGCGCCTTGTTTCATGTTATTGAAAAAATGTATATCTTTGCAGAAAAATAATTGTTATGCCTGAAATAAGTCGTTTTTACGGAATCATCATTAAAATGTTCTTTAAGCCAAAGGAGCATGAGCCTGCGCATATTCATGCCATTTATAATGAGAATGTTGGCATTTTTGACATTAAGACTTTTGAAATGATGGAAGGTGATTTGCCGATAAAGGCTCAACAATTGGTGAAAGAGTGGTTAGGTTTGCATTATGATGAATTGGTGGAGATGTGGAATTCGCAAAAAATGGGTAAGATTGCACCGTTATGATACCGAGAATTAAACAGTTTGAAATAAGCGACAATTGGAAATTGTTGGTGACTTTTGATGATGGCTTTCAAGTGTGTTATGATGTGAAAGACGATATTGATACACTTGAGGAATTCAAGAGCTTGACCACGGAAATAGGTTTGTGGCCAATGGCTCAACTGGATACCAGTCGCACCTGTATTTACTGGAGTGACCGAATTGATTTGCCAAGTGACACCATTTATGAATATGGTGTACCAATCTAGGAATTGAGATTGTTTCAATGCAACGTAGACTAGTATTTATATTTGGTTTTCTCTTTTGCCTTGCCTTTTCCGCGAAGGCGACCCACCAGCGTGCGGCCGAAATCACCTATACATGGCTCGGCGGCAATGCTTACGAGTTTACGCTGACTTGCTACACCTATACTCCCAGCCCTGCAGGTCTTCAGCGAGATTCCTTACTCGTTCAATGGGGCGACGGCTCCGAGGAATTTATTCCCCGCGTGGTGCTGCAAAACTTGGGCGAAGATTATACGCTCAATGTATACAAGCAAATTCATAACTATTCAACTTCAGGCACTTATACTATCAGCATGGAGGACGCTAACCGTAATTTCGGTGTCGTCAACGTGCCTAACTCGGTGATGGTGCCTATGCATATCGAGACAGAGTTGGTCATCAACCCGTTTTTGGGCTACAACAATTCGGTGCAGTTGCTCAATGCGCCTGTCGACAAGGGCTGCGTGGGCAAGCTCTACCTGCATAATCCTTCTGCCTATGACCCCGATGGCGACAGTTTGAGCTATAAACTCGTTACCTGCAAAGGGCAAGATGGCATTGAAATTGCAGGCTACACGTTCCCTCAAGCCTCGCAATCTTTTGACATTGACCCGCTCACGGGTGAATTGCGCTGGGAAAATCCTGTTATGCAAGGCGAATATAATGTGGCTTTCATGGTGGAAGAGTGGCGTCATGGCGTGAAGATTGGCTCTGTCATCCGTGATATGCAGATCTTGATTTCGAATTGCAGCAACAATCTGCCTGAAATCCAGTGCGATGATCAGTATTGTCTTGTGGCTGGCCAGCAGTTGGACTTCATTATCTCGGCTTCCGACCCTGATGGCGACAATGTCAGTCTATCTGCTTCTGGTGCGCCTTTGGAAGTGGCGGTAAGCCCTGCTTTACTCAATCCTCCGACAGCTTTCGGACTACAGCCTCAGATAGAATTTCTTTGGAACACTAACTATGCCCATATCCACAATACACCATATCAGTTGGTGATTCATGCTAAGGATGATGATACCCCCGTCAGCTTGACCAATGTCAAGACGGTGACCATCAGCGTGATGGCTCCCAAGGTTCAAAATCTTGCCGCTGAAGTACATGGCCGTGATGTGACCTTATCGTGGCAAACCTATCCTTGCCCTAATGCGGTGGCTTTGCTTGTTTATCGCAAGGCGGGCTGTGATGGCTATGAGCCTGACGATTGTGAGACGGGCATCCGCGAGGGTTACCAGTTGATCTCCACCCTTGACAACCCTTCGGCGGTTGACTACACCGACCATGACCTGCCTCAAGGCATGGATTACGAATATCGTATCTTGGCACAGTTCCCTGATGGTGCTCTAAGCATTGTCAGTGATGCGGCTTGTGTGACATTGAAAAACGACAGTCCGCTGATGACCCATGTCACTAACGACAGTATTGACCTTGTCTCAGGTCATGTTGTCACTTGTTGGGCAAAACCAAAAGAGATTGATGACCAATATGTTGCGCCTTTTAGCTATGCTTTGACTCGCGTCCTCGACGGTGAGACTGCTGTCGTTTACGAAGGTGCCGACACGACCTTCCTCGATGCAACGGTGGATTTGGCGGAGCACACCTTATTAATATATAAAGTGGAAATGCATGATGCCCAGCACCAATTAATGGGAACGAGTGCGACATCTTCTGCCGTCATGCTATCGGTGAGCGGAACCAACGATGAAACCTTGCTCACTTGGACCGAAGCTGTGCCTTGGATTGTGGACAGCACTCAAGTCCTGAAGGAAGTGGAAAACCGTTTCGTGAGAATTGCTACAGTGATGGATATGGCCTATACCGACACCGATGTGGAGAGCGATGAGACCTATCGCTATTATGTTCGCACCTTTGGACATTACACAATGGATGGTATTGTAAGGCCATTGGTCAACTATTCCGCCATTAAGACGGTGCGTATCGGACACGAAGAGCCTACTGAAGCGTTTTCTTACACTTTACCCAATGTCTTTACGCCCAATGGTGACGGCTACAATGACATTTTTGAACCCAAAGTGACAGGTGCTGATTTAATTGTCAGTGCCAAAACGGTCATCTTCAACCGTTGGGGCAACATCCTCTGCGATACCGACGATCCGCTCATCCAATGGGATGGTAAGAGCAAGCAAACTATGATGGACTGCCCGTCTGGCACGTATTTTTATGTTTGCGACATCTCCTACATGGGTGAGGCAGGGGAGGAGACAATGCATCTGCAAGGGTCAATCACCATTGTCAGATAAAAAAATGTAGAGACGTAGCGCGCTACGTCTCTACAGAAATCTTGGCAGAAGGCCAATCCCAATCAATATTTCATCATCTCAATGAGGTCGACCATTCTGTTGGAATAACCCCACTCGTTGTCGTACCACGACATGATCTTCACCATCTTGCCCATCACCATGGTGCTTTGGGCATCAAAGATGCTGCTGTGCGGGTTGTGGATGACGTCGCAGCTCACAATCGGGTCCTCAGTGTACTCAAGCACACCCTTCATGGGACCTTCAGCGGCTTCCTTCATGGCGGCGTTGATCTCTTCCTTCGTGGCTTCGGTCTTCAGTGTGCAGACGAGGTCGACGAGTGAACCGGTGGGCGTAGGAACGCGGACGGCGATGCCGTCGAGTTTGCCATTCAGTTCGGGGATGACGATACCCACAGCTTTGGCGGCGCCAGTGGTGGTCGGGATCTGCGACATGGCGGCGCTACGGGCGCGGCGCAGGTCGCTGTGCGGACCGTCGAGGATGACTTGGTCGTTGGTGTAGCTGTGGATGGTGGTGATGTAACCTTGTTCGATGCCGAAACGGTCGTTCAAGACCTTGGCGACGGGAGCCAGGCAGTTGGTGGTGCAGGAGGCGTTGCTGACGCATTCGACCTCGTCGGTCAGGTCGTTGTTGTTCACGCCGACCACGACGGTGGCGTCGATGGCGTCCTTCGAGGGAGCCGAGAGGATGACCTTCTTGGCGCCGTTCTTCAAGTGGTCGCCATAGCCGCCCTTGCTGCTTTCCTTCGAACGGAATACACCGGTCGACTCAACCACGACATCGGGAGTCTTGCCCCACTTGATGTTCAGCGGTGAACGTTCGGCAGTGACGGGGACGCGCACGCCATTGACGATCAATGCGGTCTCATCATATTCCACCGTGCCGGGGAACTTGCCCTGGGTGGAGTCGTATTTCAACAGGTGGGCCAGCACCTTGGTGCTCGTCAGGTCGTTGACGCCCACGATTTCCAGATTCGGACGTTCGCAGATGATGCGGAACACGTTACGGCCAATGCGGCCGAAACCATTGATACCTACTTTAATCTTTTCCATTGTAGTCGGGTTAGTTGTTTGTTCGTAATTAAAATGACAGCGCAAAATTACCTATTTTTTTGATTCATTATGTCATTTTTTCGTATTTTTGCGGCCGCAAAATTGTTGAAAAGGAATGAAAAACCTTTGTAATATATTGAATATCAATAGGTTACACAAAAAAAATGGGGAGGCAATCTCCTTTCCATGCTTTCGCATTCCCTTAGTCCAAGACAGGTTGGAATGGCTTGTCTTGGAATTTTTTTTGTGCCGTTCTTCGTGAAGCGCGAAGCGACGAGAAGCGGGTCTTCGCCCCCTTAAAAGGGGGACGGCGCAAAGCGGCGCAGAGATGGATCGAGAAAACGCGTCCGGTAGGCCACCGTCCGGTAGGTGTCCCACTTTTAAAGGGGTTAGGGGGGGGCAAAAAACGCCCCCGACCAAATCTTGAATCTATAATTAAATCTTTCAATACCAATTTTAAATCTTTCAATACCAATTTTTAAATTATTAGCTATATGAAAACAACCAAATCTTTGAAAACTGTCGCGTTTGCGCTTGGTCTGGCGGCCATGGGGCTGACAGCGGGCAACCTGAGCGCCCAACCTGGCGGCGGGCTGTTTGGTAGAGGTTCGGAAACGGATGCTAACGCTTCGCAAGGAAGCCTATTGAGCACTTCGGGAGGCTTCAACATCTCTGTCGAACAGTTCGGCGGAGAGAATGGCGGTGGCGAGGGAGGCTTCAACATCGGCACCGAGCAATTCGGCGACGACGCACCGCTCGGCAGCGGACTCTTCATCATGGCTGCGGCTGGCGCGGCCTACGCATTTTCAAAAAAACGTAAAAAACAGGAAAACAACTAAAAACACATCAATCTACAATGAAAAAACTTAGCACAATTATCATGGCCTTGGCTCTCGTGCTTGGTATGAGCCAATGCAAGAAACAGGAAACACCCGCCACGGGCAACACCACGCCCACCAACCCGGGGGTGCACATCACCGTGAACGTGGGAGAAAATGAAGACAACGGCGGCAAGGGCGAAAACGGCGAAAGACACAACATCGCCCCGGCTTACGGTCTGTTTTCCTTCTCCAGCGGCGACCAGCTCTATGTGGGCCACAATGGCGAATTTGTGGGCACACTGAAGTTCAAAAACGGCTTTTTCGACGGCACCATCTACCCGGACGCAAGCGTCACCGACCAGCCCTTGCACTTCTATTTCTTGGGCAATTCGGAACTTGATGGCGACACTATTGTGAACCAAACCACTTCGCTCAGCATCAACATTGCCGACCAAAGCGAGAACCTGCCCGTGCTTTCCTACGGCGCTTCCACGAAGCCTTTCACCGGCCCGAACACCACCTATTCCACCACGCTGAAGAACAAGTGCGCCTTGGTGAGGTTCGACCTTCAGAATCAAGGGGATTATGAAGTTACCCTGTCAAACGTGCCTACGCTGGCCACCGTCAACTTCGCCAATCCTACTGCTGAGACCGCCATTGTGGCCCCTGAGGGCCAAACCAATGCCAATATGACCCTTTATGGCGAGGAAGGAAACACCGCTATCAGATGGGCCATCCTGCTGCCTGGCACCAACCTTTCCACTGGCCACAATGATTTGACTATTACCTATAGTGGTGATGTTAACTTAGCAGAATTGGCATACAACGACTATGTCAACTCCGGCATCAGCATCAACAATCCTCTGCCCTTGCCTGCTGCGCCTGATGCACAGTATGCCGTCAAAAAGAGTAACGGTGATCTTTCGCAATTTACCGTGAATGCAAACGGTAAGAAGGTCTATTTCTCGAAGGCGAACCTGAGGTTTGTGGGATACAATAATAATGACGGCAGCTGGAGTTTCCATGAAAATCAGGTTGACGCGAGTTTTGCTTCTCCCGGCTATAGTACAAATAGTTCAGGTAGTTTAGCCATTCCATCCTCTGAATCAACCAATGATAGATTTGCTTGGGGGCTTTACGGCAATCATGGGATGTATGAAGATGATTGGCCGGCAATAACCACTAATCTGAGCAAGACTGATGGAAATGATTGGGGATGTGCATTCTCGGAGACTTCCCCTGAAGGCGGCAATTGGCGCACCCTGACTATCGACGAATGGGATTATCTGTTCAATGGACGGAGCCAAGAAAATCGTTTCCTAAAGGTGTGTCTAAAGTTAGCTGAATCGGGAGAACCTTTTGCCGTTCAAGGCATTTTGTTGTTCCCCGACGACTATGTAGAACCTACTGGCCTCTCCAGGACTATCACGTATAATTATAACACTTCAGCTTCGACTGGTTCGGGTTATGTTTTAGTTGATGCTCCTGATGGAAGTAATAAGTGGACCGACGCAAAGTTGTACACTGATCCGACTTCCAATTCGTACAAGATGTTGGCTGCCGGAGCAGTGTTCTTGCCTGCTGCGGGATACCGTATTAGTACTATGTACTATCAGTATCTCTGCCACACACAGGCGGTGTACTTAACTAGTATTAAGCGGGATGCCTACGGTTACTATTGGTCGTCTACTTCTGGGGCGTATAACGAATTTTCACACACCAGCAGAGCTTTCTATTTTGACAGATCGACCGTTGGAGAGGCAAGTTCGTACCTGGACCGCGAGAATGGCATGTGTGTCCGTTTGGTGTGGGATGCCAACTAAGCGGTTCGCAAGGAGGCGGGATTTCCAATTCCGCAAGCAGAGGGAAGGGGAATATGCCATTCCCTCATGAGAATCGTAGAGACGTCACAATGTGGCGTCTCTATGTGTTTTTTGCCTGCCGGGGTTTTCGGAATTCCAGCCCAAACTAATTTGTCAGGTAGGTTGGTATTTGGTTGGTGTGTTTTTGTTTTCAGAATAATTTCAAAAACCCCTTGCGGAATGGGAAAAAGTTTGTAGTTTTACTTACTTTAAAAAACAAGCATAATGGAACCAACTCATACCCAGCCCAATAGCATGGCCAACATTGTATTGGATACAAACAGCCTCATCATGGCAATCTCGGCAAGGAACATTTACCATAAGATTTGGCTTTCGTTCCTTGCGGGTGATTATTGCCTGTGTTTTTGAAAACCGTTGTGTTTCCTGTCGTTAATGTGATAAACATTGACGAGTTTTTGTGGGAAATAGAGAACGTCTGACCATTATGCTTATGTTGTGTCATTTAACAGAGATGGGATTTCCACGACGAGTGCGAAGTTTCGCGAATTTGGCTGCTGTGTCCGTTTGGTGTGGGAAGCCAACTAAACGAGCTGTGCGGTGCTGCGGGCGTGAGAGCGCGTTGCGGCACGGGCGCAGAAGAGAATGGATGATTGAGGCGGCCTTCGGGTTGCCTTTGGGTTTTTGTGCGGTGGGTTCGGAAAAATGTGTAATTTTGCATTTCAGATGATATCGTATTGCACAATCGTTTCTCACATTTTGGAACTCTTGATGCGGCTGTGCCAAGAACCCTATCTGAAATTAAAACATTTCAAACCATGTCCGAACCTTTCAAATCAAGCGCCCTCGAAGCCAATCTGGCGCAAACGCGCTACAAAGATATCTTCATCCCTGAAGAACACCAACAGTTTATCGCCCTGTCGGCCAAATACTTCGGCATCAACAAGCGGGCCAAGGAATGTATCACCGAATACCATCACCCGCTGTCGAACCATACTTTCGTGACCGAGGAGCTGCGCAAGATGCTCCTCGACGACTTCTGGTTCTACACGCGCGACGACATCCCTGCCGATGCGTACAACATTCCCTTGGAGATGATGCACAGCCTGCTCAAACCCGAAGTGGCGGCCAAACTGCGCCTCAACATCGTCATCACCTTGATGGAGTTTGCCAACAAAGTGATTGCTGAATCGTCGAAACATATCGAATTGATTTTGTTGGTTTTCAATATCTTGAACGAGAAGTTTGAAGCCAACAAAGATGTCTACATTTTGGCGACAAAACACGCGGGTCGCTATCTCGACAAAGTGGCTCGCGACGAGCGTTTCAGCGATGAGGCCTGCGCCCTGTTGCGGAAAATGCTGCAAGAGAATTACCGCTATTGGCAACAAACCTCGCAAGTGGAGAACTGGATTGAAAGCAAAAAACAATTCTTGACCGAGGAGGAAATCCAGACTGTGTGCAACGAAATCGGGAAGCCCTATTTTGAACAGTTGAACACCAATTTGGCCGCCGCCGAAACTTGGGAAGCTTTGACCATTATGCCGCATTATGAGCAAGTTGCAAAGCGCTTCACCGAGTCGGAGCAGGCCTTCCCACATTTCATCACCAAGTTCCATTACGTCTTCTTCCTGCTTCATCTGCCAGGCATGGAAAACCAGCGTGAGCGCCTCATCTGGAACATGGACCGCATGATGCGCGACGCCGTCGACGAGATGCCGCAAGAGGAACTCATACCCTTCATCGACACGATTTTTGGCTTGGCCGAAGAGCTGCGTAAGGATTACATGTCGGCCGTGCTCGATTTCCAACAGACACTTGGTCTCAAGATTATCGACGTCGACCAGACCGAACAGAAGGAGATTGTCAACTATTTCGAGAAGAAACTCATCAACTTCGGTTTTGTCACGCCGGGCAACGTGTTTGTGGGAGAGGATTGGCAACTCTCTGTGGATGAGAACCATATCAAGAACATCCGCGTGTGGCTCGAGCTGATTGAACACGCCAAGTCGCCGTTGGAGAAACTGCTCTCCGCCTTGATTGTCAACCTGAAGTTGGGTGGCATCTTCCTCAGCGACACCGACCTCTTCCAGCGCGAAATCACCAAGGTGCTCAACTCCAACATCACGCCATATTACAAGAAGGTGAAACAGCTGACACGCATCTTCCCCGTCTATTTTAACGAAATCGGCGCCGAGGGTGAGATCCGAAATGTGACCACTAACATGGACGAAATTTCGGGCCGTCAGGACAAGCTGGTGCATTTCCTTCGCAAGCAGGTGCACACCGAGAGCAACAACACGCTCATCGGCCTGACCTTCGACGTGTTCAAGTTCTGGAGCGATGGCAATCTCGACCTGCTGAAGCCCATCCTGCCCAATAACGTCTTCGAGAGCATCGACAAGGAAAGCACTTGGTATGTGCCCATCCACAACCTTGTGCAGACCATGTGCGAGATTTCGTGCCTCAATCCCGAGGATGTGCTGATGCTTTCGCGCGACGACTATGAGAACCTTATCGGTTCAGCAGCGCGTCGCCTTGAGTTGGAGGACGACCTCTATCAGCGTGAGCGTGCCCGCTTGATGGACATCCGTGACCTATATGCCTACCTGCGTGAGAAATACAGCTTCGAGTCGGTCAACATTTTTAGCTCGTTACGTAGCTTCCCCTTCATCCCTGACGAGGAAATCGACAAGTTCGAGAAGGTGTATAAGGCCAAGGACTTCGGCAAGTCGCTGACGATGATTTATTCTTTCATGGACAAGCTCAAAACCGTCATCTTCAACCCCGAACAGAGCGAAGGCTGGGAAAACATCTACCACAAGCGCCATATCGCCATCGGCATCCCGTCGATGTATGGCACCTATCGCGAGAACAAGTTCGAGGCCATGGGTCTAACCTTCCGCCTTGAGCGCGTGGCCACCCAACTGATGGAAAAAGTTGTTCAAAGCATCAACCTTGACTATATCTCGGAACGCACCCTGAATCAGATCTATAGAATCCTTGAATACTTCCGCGAGGGCCTTGAACTTGACGGTATCACCAACCAAAGCTTCAACTCCAAGCTCGACATGTTGCGCTACAGCTTAACCTCGCGAAGCTTCTCTTTCGGCCAGTATATTAACATTTTCCAGTTCATCGCTGAGGATGTGCGCCGCATCATCATCAAGTACTTCCTGAAGTCGTACGAATATCCGCTGAAGATTGTCATTCCGCAGCTCTTCGACCCTGATGGGAAACTCAACGAGCGTGAGACCGCTGCTTTGGTCAACACAAAGTCGGAGGAATTCCATCGCGACTTGCTTTCGGATGCCTTCCTGATGCAGCCTTTGGACAACTTCATCGGTCGTATCCTCAACTCATTGCGCACCATGGAAGCCACCCTCGACCCGAAGCTCATCAGCGACATCATGACTTACAACTCTGAGATGCTGGTCAGTCCGTTCTGGGAAAAGACTCCCAAGATGGACAACCAAGTCTTCATTGGAAACAAGGCTAACAACTTGAAAAACTTGTATTTGCATGGTATGCCAGTGCCTCCGGGCTTCGTCATCACCACGGAGACTTTCCGTCGCAATGAGACCATCAACACTATTCCCGAATTGCGCACGGAGATTCACGGCATGATTCGGAAACACATTGAGGAGTTGGAAAACATCTCGGGTCGCAAGTTTGGCGCTCCTGAGAATCCTTTGCTGGTGTCGGTGCGTTCGGGTACGGCCATTTCCATGCCTGGAGCCATGGACACTTTCTTGAATGTGGGTTTGAACGATGAGATTACCGAAGCCATTGCTCAAGACGAAAGCATCGCTTGGGCGGTGTGGGATTCCTACCGTCGCTTCTTGCAGAGCTGGGGCATGGCCAAGGGCATTGAACGCGATGTCTTTGATGACGAAATCAACGCCTTCAAGCAGAAAAGCAGTGTGAAGATGAAGGCTGACTTCAGCATTAACCAAATGCGCGAGGTGGCGCAATCCTACAAACGCATCCTCGCCGACCACAATGTGGACTTTGAACAGGATTCGTTCAAACAACTGATAGAGTGTGTGAATATGGTCATCGAGTCGTGGAATTCGGAACGCGCTTTGGCCTATCGCCGTCATTTGGGCATTTCCGAAAACTGGGGTACCGCGGTCATCGTCCAGCAGATGATTTTCGGCAACCGCAGCGAGACCTCGGGTTCGGGCGTGGTGTTCACACAAAACCCGCACCGTGAACGCCCAGGTGTCCACCTTTATGGCGACTTCACTATGCGTAGTCAGGGTGAGGACATCGTTGGTGGTTTGGTCAAGCCTCTGCCGATTGGCGAGACCCAGAGAAAGGCCGCAGGCCTTGAAGGGCCTTCGATGCAGACGCTGCTACCCGACATCTACAAGAAGATTTATTCCATTGCCGTCGAACTCACCGAAAATCTAGGCTATAGTCCGCAAGAGATGGAATTCACCTTTGAGTCCGACAAGCCTGAAGATTTCCGTATCTTGCAGATTCGTGACCAAGACCTGAAGACGGAGGAGGAGAAGACCGCTTTTGTATTGCCACCCGACGAGATGAAGCAGTTGGGACATGGCATGGGAATCGGAGGCGGCGCTATGAACGGTTTGGCGGCTTTCAATGCAGACCAAATCAAGTTGTTGCGCGAAGAACATCCCGGTAGCAATGTCATTTTGGTTCGTCCCGATACCGTTCCTCAAGACATCGGCATGATTTTCGACTGCGACGGCCTACTGACGGCTCGTGGCGGTGCCACTTCACATGCTGCAGTGACGGCTGTCCGTCTTGGTAAGGTCTGCGTGGTCAGCTGTGATGGCCTCGAAGTTGATGTTGACGACCAGTTCGGTCAGCTCAACGGTCATCCGCTCAAGATGGGCGACGAAATCGCCATTGACGGCAACCTTGGTATCGTCTATCTAGGCCATTACCAGACTGAAAAGATGATAGTAGGGAAGGGATATAATTATTAGTTTAGAGTTTAGGGTTTAGAGTTTAGAGATTATACAAAACCAGCGTCCGGAAGGTCCGAACGCTGGTTTCTTTTTGCGACTTGATGAGGCTTTATTCATAGTATAAATCGAAGTACCGCATCATGCGGTCGGAAATGTCCTGCGCCAATTCGTTGCGCTCGTATTTCTTGGCCACATCGACGAAGTGCTTCAGCAAACTCATGCCTTCGTCAATATCTTCTTCATAGTACTT
This sequence comes from uncultured Bacteroidales bacterium, assembly GCA_946185535.1. Taxonomy (GTDB): domain Bacteria; phylum Bacteroidota; class Bacteroidia; order Bacteroidales; family F082; genus Limimorpha. Next base: position 10,536 of record CAMHJX010000016.1, on the reverse strand, counting down.
CTTGAACTTAGGCTTCATCTTGCCATAGTACTGTATCTTGTCGCAGTAGTTGTTGGCAAGAGTCATGAGGTAGGCATCACCTTTCTCAGTGGCTCCGCAGATGTAATACATCTCGGGGAACTGGTAGGTGTGGATTTCAGCCGGGAATTTCTCATTGGGGAAGAATTCCTGGAACTTGTCCATCACGATGACGGCAGAGTCGAATTGGTCGTGGTTGACCAAGGCTTGCGCTAAGCGTGAGTAGGCCAATTGGGCATAGCTCATGTTGCGCACGCTTTCACGGTCGGGCACTACGCCTTCCTGGTTCAGACTACCCCAATTGACGATGCCTTCGTTGGCCTTAGTGACCAACAGATCATAGCTTCCTTCGCGGTAAACCCCGCCGTAGCGTTTGAGGTAATCTTCGGCCTCAACGGGGATGAAACGATAGGCTAAGCCTTCCATGTGGAGGTACTTGTCGATGCCAAGCACCTTCGACATGTCGCTGAACGAGGTGAAGTAAACGGGACGCTCCCAGTTGTTGGTGGCCATGAAATCCAAAAGCATGATGGCGTTCTTGTAGAGGTAGTTGTCCTTGATTTCCCAAGTGATTTCGTCCACGATTTGGTCTTTCATGCTCTCTGGAACGATACCGTTGCGTAGGCAAGCCTCCTTGTCGACGGTAAGTTTCACGTTACGGCAGGGCACATAGTTGTAGGAATTACCCATGTAACGTTTCACAGCCTTGGGGTTGTGGAGGAAGTCGATGACCTGTTTCAGCTCCACCTGCTTGCCCTTGAAATAGTCTTCCTCCTCAATAGGCACGGATTCGTTGACGCCATTATCGTATTCCTTTTGGGTCAAGGTGAGCGGAAGCTTCTCGGACTCATATACCTTGCGTCCCATCTGGTGGACATACCAATAACCGCTCGAAAGCATGTAGTTGCATACACGCACATCGGTGCGGAAACCCTCAACCTCTTGCACATACCACAAGGGGAAGGTGTCGTTGTCGCCACGGGTGAAGATGACCGAGTTGGGCGGCAATTGGGCTAAATAGTTTCGAGCCCAGTCGCGAGCCGAGGTCTTGCCTGAACGGTTATGCTCTTCCCATCCGTTGGCGGCCAGTACGCAAGGTACAGCAAGGAAACAAACCAAGCCGACGGCAACGGTGGTGATCATGGTGTTTTTCTTGACCAGCTTGCTAATCCAGTCGATAAGGGCAATGACACCGAAACCGATCCAGATGGCAAAGGCATAGAACGAACCGGCATAGCTATAGTCGCGCTCACGGGGTTGGTTAGGCGTTTGGTTCAGATAGATGATGATGGCCAAACCTGTCATGAAGAAGAGCAGGAAAATGATCCAGCTCTGTTTCCAGTCCTTGCTGAGCAGCCAGAACAAACCGATGAGGCCAAGGATGAGTGGCAGGAAATAATAGGTCGTACGACCAGGATTCTGCAAGCAGTCAGGGATATCGGTCTGGTCGCCAAGCCTTGCACTGTCGATGAAGTTGATGCCGCTGAGCCAGTTGCCATGAGAGAGTTCACCTTGGCCTTCGATGTCGTTCTGACGGCCAACGAAGTTCCACATGAAGTAACGCCAATACATCCAGTTGCATTGGTAATCGATGAAGAACTTCAGGTTTTGTCCGAAAGTGGGTTTGCTCACGTTGACCATTTCTCCACGGTAGTTCCTTACCTGCACGGTGCTACCTGTGACCACGCCGTTTTCATTCTTCCTGTAGGTATCATACATCTCTGAGTGCGAGCCTCTTTGCGTACTCCACATGCGGGGGAACAGGGTCTTCAGTTCGTCAGGATATTCCGGCAGACTGCGCTTGTTATCGTCAGTGATGACATATTTGCCTTGCTCTTTGTCTTTGACATAGATGGGATTGCCGTCCTTAAGGCCGGAAACAGGAGCGTTATAGTATGCACCGTAAAGTAAAGGCCAACTACCGTATTGGTCGCGGTTGATATAGGACAGCATCGAAAGGGCTTCCTTGGGTTCGTTTTCGTTGATAGGCGTGTTGGTGTTAGCACGGATAATCAGCATGAAGAACGAAGAGTAGCCGATAAGGATGAACATAAGGGAGAGAATGGCGGTGTTGACAATAACATGTCCCTTTTTCTTGGAGAGCCATAGTCCCCAAATGATGAGGCCAGTGATGACGGCAAAGAAAACGATGGCACCCATATTAAACGGTGCGCCAAGTGAGTTCACGAAGAACAGTTCTGTCTTGCCAGCCAAGTTGATGACTTGAGGCACGAGGAACATGTTGAGGAACCACAACAGGACCAAAGAAACCAGGCCGCACAAGACGAAGCCTCCGAACGAGGTCTTTTGCCACTTCTTGAAATAAACCACATACACGAAGGCTGGGACACACAACAAGTTGAGCAGGTGGACACCGATGGAGAGGCCGATAAGGAAGGCGATGAAGATGATCCATCGGGTGCTCTTTGGGTCGTCGGCCACCTGTTCCCATTTCAGGATGGCCCAGAAGGTGACGGCGGTGAAGAACGACGACATGGCGTAGACCTCGCCCTCCACAGCGTTGAACCAGAATGATTCGGTGAAGGTGTAGGCTACTGCGCCAACGACGCCAGCCAGCAGCACACCTATTTTATTAACCCAAGGTGCGTCTTCACCTTCTTTCATCCACACTTTGCGCGCCATCATGGTGATGGTCCAGAAGAGGAAAGCAATGGTAAGGGCACTGCAGATGGCCGACATCACGTTGACCATCATGGCCACCTTGGTGACGTCGCCGCCCGCAAAGAGCGTGAAGAAACGCCCAATCATCTGGAACAACGGTGCCCCAGGCGGGTGACCCACTTGCAGTTTGTAAGCCGTTGAAATGTACTCACCGCAATCCCACCAGCTCACGGTAGGCTCAAGGGTGAGGAAATACACGACGGCGGCAACAATGGCTACCAACCATCCTGTAATCGCGTTTAACCTTTTGAATGTCATAATGATTTATTGTTTGACTGTTGTCTTTGCGTTTTGGTCTCCAGCGGGAGTTTCTTGGTCTTGCAAATGTTCTGGCTTGTATTTGCCTTGAGGGATGTCCTCAAAGATGAACTCGTTGCAGCGTCGGGCGGCCACAATGTGGTCGGTGACGGCGGTGTTGATGGCTGAAACGGCGATGTTGGCCAAGGCACCGACCAAGCCACCTCCGTAATAGTTGTTGTCGCTCAGGTCGAGGTAGAGGTCGCAAGTGCGGTCGAAGATCACCTCGTTGGTGCGGGTCGACTTTACGATGTACGAAATCTTGGTCTCGATGCCGAACCCTTTCTTCTTCCATTCGTCAATCACCGAAAACACGACGGCGTCGGCGCCAAACACCTTGCCGAAGGTTCCCACGTTTTGGTCGATGAAGTTCTCGGCGTCGTAGGCGCTTTCTGACTTGAAAATCTCCATGGCCAAGTGGGGCGAGATGACGTAATAACCTGCCTCAGCCAATGGCTGGCTGATAGAGGTGTAGAGCAAGTCCTTGGCTTCCACGTTGTTGGAGTTGTTGATAGGAGGCATAACCAGCAGTGTTACCGGCTTTTCCTCGTACATTTTGGGGTAGAGTTGGCCTCGCGTGTACTTTTTTGTGGTGCAGGAGGCAAACATGACGGAACAGGCCGCCAAAAGGATGAATAGGGTCTTTCTCATGGCTTACTGATGGCTGAATTTCTTGATAAGTGGACCAATGAAAACGCTCGATTCGGGGTAAAGTTCCATCTCCTTTTGCAGCATTTCCATTCCTTTTTCGCGGAACATGGCTCCGTAGTCGCCCATCTGGCCATAGGTTTCCTTTTGCTTCTTGGTCGCGTGGCTGAGGAAGTTTGCGGCGGTTTCGGGTTGGAGCAGAAGGTAGCCATACTCGGCGCAGATGCCGGGGGGAATCACGCCTCGCGTGCCGCCGGGATGCTTCACCATGTACTCGTATTGGCATAGCAAGGCGCAAACACTTTCGGGACTTTGCGTGTGATAGTAGTCATACATCACCACTTCATAGTCGGATGCTTCTTTGCTGTTGCGATAGGAGCCCCAGTTGTAGAGATAGGTTTTCGTGGTGCACGAACTCAGCAACAGGCCCAAGCTCATGACGATGAGCAGCTTCTTCATAGTTCGATGATTTTGGTGTCGCCGGTCGAGAGCACCACTTCCTTTGAGTAAACGGTCTGGCCGTTGCGTTTCACCACCACTTGGTGCCTGCCAGGCGTCGTCTTGATGGCGTGTTTGGCCGTGTTCTTTATCTCGCGTCGGGTCTTGTGGGCGATGTCTTTGACGGTCGTTGTTTCGTATTGTTGGTCGTCGATGCTGACGCTGATGTCATAGGCGCTTGAGTCCGTAAAGCAGATGACGGCCTTATCCTCGATGCCCGAAGTGACGGTATAGTTGCCAACGCCGCATGAGTTGAAGAGCGTGGCCACAAATAGGCAAATGCTTGCAATGATGATTTTTTTCATCGTTTATTCCTCCATTAGATAATAGTTTTCAAGATGTTCTGCGTCGATTGTCTCGCCTTCGTAGGTGGCAAAGGAGAATTCGGTTTCGGGGGTGTCGCCATAGTTGGCAGTCACGGTCACACGCCCCATCATTTTGCCAGGCAGCTCCACGTTGGTGCCGGTTTGTGGGTTGTTGACGGTCCTACCTTTTTTATATAAGCCGAATTTGGAGCCAGGGGTGATGCCTTGCGAAGCGCCTCCCGAAATGACGTAGTCGCCGTCCTCGATGGTCAGTACATAGCCGCGCCACGGTTTGTCCATGCACTTGTTGATGATGTTCTCGACGAGTTGGGTGAGGGCTGCCGAGATGGCCTTGTCGCTCAGTGTGGCGTCAAATCCAGCCGTGCCGCCAATGCCCAAGGTGGTCTTCGACGAGGTTTCGGCCTGGCCTTTGGCTTCGTCGGAATAGATGATGAGGCCCGAGGCCACGTCGACGAGGCGCACGTTCACCGCAGCTTCCACGGTTTGGGTCTTGGTGGAGCTGAAGATGCGTTCGTCGCCTTCGGTCTTGCGACCAAACTGGGTGATGGAGCCGAGGATGATATAGTCGGCACCAATCTTCTGCATTTCGCTTCCGGCTTCCTTGACGATGACATCAAGGTCGTCACGTTCCAACAGGATGAACTTTTCGCTGGCTGCAAGTTTCGACGAAAGAATGTCCATGGCTTGCTTGCGCATGGGATCATTCTCGCGGTCGTAGAAAATGCCTTTCCCATATTGGGTCTCATTGGTGAATCGGCCGATGGCCACTTTGCGTTTCAGAGTTTTGCCTTCTTGGGCAAATGAAACGGTGCTGAATGCTGCAACGAGCAAAACAGCAAGAATCAGTCTGACGTTCTTCATTTTATTGTTTGTAATTGATAATTCAATCGAATATAGCTTGCAAAAATAGGGTTTTTTGGAATATGTTAGGCTGTTTTCTTACATTTATACAGCGTTTTAATCTTATAAACGATGAAATGAAATGATTATTATTTTGCTTTTTTTCGAAAAAAATGAAAAAAACGCTTGCGCGTAACGAAATTAGTTGTACTTTTGCAGCCGCATTCGGGAACGAATGATGTCGAGTGGTGTAATGGCAGCACTGCAGATTTTGGTTCTGCCTGTCAAGGTTCGAATCCTTGCTCGACAACTTAAGGTGGAAGAAAAGACCTGCTACTTTGAGTAACAGGTCTTTTTTTTGAAGTTGGGATCTTAAATTTTGAATTTTAAATGATTAACAATGAACAAGTATCAACCCTCTGCGAAGAAGCCCTCGCCAACACCGACCGCTTCCTCGTGGAAGTGAAGGTGAAGCCCAACAATGTGGTTGAGGTCTACGTGGATTCCGACACGGCTGTCAATATTGACCACTGCGCCGAATTGAGCTGCTACATCAACGAAAAGCTCGATCGCGATGTAGAGGACTATGAGTTGACAGTGCTCTCCTGGGGTCTTTCGGGCGCCTTGAAGATGGATCGCCAACTGCAAAAGTATGTGGGCAAGGATGTGGAAGTGAAGACGAAAGAGACGGGTAAGATGCAAGGCAAGTTGGTGAGTTTCGATGCCGAGAAGGTGGAGTTTGTTCTTACACCAAAGAAAACCTCGAAAAAGAAACCCGTGGAAGAGCAATCCAACCTGTTTTTTGAACGCAATAAAGTGGAAATAAAACCCGCAATAATCTTTTAGGACGGCCCTTCGACGAGCTCAGGGACCTGCAAAAGCTAAGGGCGCCTGAGCCTGTCGAAGGCCCCGAACCAACAGTTCAACGATTAAACAATAAACAATCAACATACAAAAATGGACAACTACAAATTAGTAGAAACTTTCTCGGAATTCAAGGAATTCAAGAACATCGACCGCGAAGCCATGATGCGCATCATCGAGGATGTGTTCCGTGGCATGCTGAACAAGAAGTTCGATTGCGACACCACCGATTTCATCGACATCATCGTGAATGTCGACAAGGGTGACTTTGAAATCTACCACAACCGCACCGTGGTTGAAGACGACGAACTGGAAGACCCGCTGCGCGAAATCAAGCTGTCGGATGCCATCAAGATCGAGCCTGACTTCGAGGTGGGTGAGGAAGTGAACGAGGAACTGCGTATCGAGAGCTTTGGTCGCCGCGATATCCTTGCTCTGCGCCAGAACCTTCAGACCAAAGTCTCTGAGTACGAGAAGGAGAATATTTTCCAGAAGTACAAGGAAAAAGTTGGTGAAATCATCACTGCCGAGGTGGCTCATGTGTGGAAACGCGAGATTGTGGTCATCGACGACGAGAACATCGAGCTGATCCTGCCTAAGGCAGAACAGATTCCTGCCGACATATATAAGAAAGGTGATACCATCCGTGCCATCGTGAAGAGCGTGGAGAGTGTCAATGGCTCGCCTGTGGTTACCTTGTCGCGTACCTCTGAGGTTTTCTTGCAGCGTCTGCTTGAGGCCGAAGTCCCCGAGATCTATGATGGTCTCATCACCATCAAGAAGATTGTCCGTGAACCTGGTCAGCGTGCCAAGATTGCCGTTGAGTCCTACGACGACCGTATCGACCCCGTCGGCGCCTGCGTCGGTATGAAGGGAACGCGTATCCACGGCATCGTCCGCGAGCTGCGTAACGAGAACATCGACGTCATCAACTGGACCACCAATCCGGTGCTGCTTATCACCCGCGCACTTAGCCCTGCTAAGATTACGAACATTGTGCTGAGCAGTGACAACACGATGGCCAATGTTTATATGGAGAACGACCAAATCAGCCTCGCCATCGGTAAGGGTGGCTACAACATCAAGCTGGCTGGCAAACTGACGGGTTACGAAATCGATGTCTATCGCAACAGCGAGGCCAACAATGCCGAAGAGGATGTCGACCTGCAAGAGTTCTCCGACGAAATCGACCAGTGGGTCATCGACTCACTGATCAAGATGGGCTGCGACACAGCCAAAGATGTGCTGTCGTACACTCCAGAGGAGGTGGCCAACCGTGCCGACCTCGAAATTGAGACCGTCAAGGATGTGTTCCATATCTTGAAGGCCGAGTTTGAACAAGATGCCGAATGATGCCAAGGCAAATAAATAAACGAGAAACAAAGAGAAGAAACTATGTCCGAAGAAACTAATTTTTCAATTCGATTGTCGAAAGCGGCAAAAGAATTCAATGTGGGAAAGGACACCATCGTGGAATTCCTTGCTAAAAAAGGATTCCAGGTTGATCCCTCTCCCAACACGAAGCTCACGTCAGACATGTATGCGCTGCTCGTGAAGGAATATCAGGGCGAGAAGGAAGTGAAGAACGAGGCCATGAAATTGGGTAACCTCTCTTTCAAGGGTGGTAGTGTTTCCGTTGATTCGGCATTGCAATCGCAAAAACCCGTCGATGAGGAAGAACACGAGGAAGTGATCATCCGCACGAATACGATAGCATCGCCTACTAAGAAGACGGCTAAGCCTGTAGCTGCTGAGCCAGAGAAGGTAGAGGCAAAGGAAGAAACCCCGAAGCAAGAAGTTGAAACGTCGGTTGAGAAGGCAGAACCTGAAAAGAAGGACGACAGCACTTCGGGCATCTCGCTGAATATCCTCGGCAAGATTGACCTGGAGCCGAAGCCTCGTGAGAAGCAGGAAAAGAAAAAAGAAAAGGAAAAGAAACCCGAAAAGCCTGCCCAACCTCAGGAAAAGAAACAGGAGAAACCTCAGCCTCAGCCAAAACAAGAGGAGAAGAAAAAGGAAGAGACTGCCAAGGTCGCTCCCGCCAAAGTGGAAGAGAAGCATGTTGAGCCTAAGGTCATCCGTTTGGAAGCTCCCAAATTGACGGGTCCCACCGTTTTGGGTACTTTGGAACTGCCTGTCGAGAAGAAAGGCGGCAAGCCTGGCGAATCGAAGAAAAAGAAACGCAAACGCATCTCAGGCGCCAAGCCTGAAGGCTCGTCGGAGAATCCTACAGGCCCGAATGTGAACGCAGGCGGCAAGAAACAGGACGGCAATAAACCTGGCAAGGGCCAAAAACCCGCTGACCAAGGTGGTAAGAAAGGACCGAAGGATAATCAGAAACTGAGCAAGAAGGACAAGAAGTCGAAGCGTGAAGAAAAGCCCGAACTGAGCGAAGAGGAAATCTCGAAGCAGATCAAGGACACCTTGGCACGTCTTGCCCCCATGGGTAAGTCAAAGACTTCAAAGCACCGTCGTGAGAAGCGTCAGGCAGTGGCCGGCACCATGATGGAAGAGATGATGCGTCAGGAGGAGGACAAGAAGGTGCTGAAAGTGACCGAATTTGTGACCGCCAACGAACTGGCCACGATGATGAATGTGCCCGTCGTTAAGGTCATCGGCACCTGCATGAGCCTCGGTATGCCCGTCTCCATCAACCAACGTCTTGATGCCGAAGCCCTGACTGTGGTTGCCGAGGAGTTCGGTTTCCAAGTTGACTTCGTCAGCGCCGATGTGCAGGAAGCCATCGCAGAGACAGAAGAGATTGACCACGAAGAAGACCTTGTCCCCCGCGCTCCTGTCGTCACTGTCATGGGTCACGTCGACCATGGTAAGACTAAACTCTTGGACTACATCCGTAACACCAATGTGGTGGCCGGTGAGGCAGGTGGTATCACCCAGCACATCGGTGCTTATGAGGTGACCACCGAGAGCGGTAAGAAGATTACCTTCTTGGATACCCCTGGTCACGAAGCCTTCACCGCTATGCGTGCCCGTGGTGCCAAGATCACCGATGTCGCCATCATCGTCATCGCTACCGACGACAGTGTGATGCCGCAAACCGTCGAGGCCATCAACCATGCCCAGGCCGCTGGTGTGCCTATCGTCTTCGCACTGAACAAGATTGATAAGCCCACTGCCAACCCCGACAAGATTCGTGAGCAACTGGCTAACATGAATATCCTCGTCGAGAGCTGGGGCGGTAAATATCAAGACCAGGAAATCGCTGCCAAGATCGGTTTGAATGTCGATGCATTGCTTGAAAAGGTGTTGCTTGAGGCCGAGCTCCTCGACCTGAAGGCTAACCCCAACCGTCTTGCTAAGGGTACGGTCATCGAGTCGGCATTGGACAAGGGTCGTGGCTATGTGGCCAAAATCCTGGTGCAGAACGGCACCTTGAAGATTGGCGACATGGTGTTGGCTGGTACCACTTACGGTAAAGTAAAGGCTATGTTCGACGACCACAACCGTCCTGTCAAGGAGGCTGGTCCTTCCACGCCGGTGCTGTTGCTGGGTCTGAATGGTGCTCCTATGCCGGGCGATGCCTTCAATGTGATGACTGATGAGCGCGAGGTGAAAGCCATCGCCAACCGTCGTGAGCAGCTGCAACGTGAACAGACGCGCCGTACCAGTCCGCACATCACTTTGGATGAGATTGGTCGTCGTATTGCCATCGGCGACTTCAAGGAGCTTAACATCATCGTCAAGGCCGATGTGGACGGTTCCGTGGAGGCTCTGGCCGACAGCTTGTTGAAGCTCTCCACTGAGGAGGTGCAAGTCAACGTCATCCACAAGTCGGTGGGTGCCATCAGCGAGTCGGATGTCATGCTGGCTTCGGCATCCAACGCTGTCATCGTGGGCTTCAACGTGCGTCCTACCGCTCAAGCGCGTAAGATGGCCGAGAATGAGAAGATCGACATCCGTCTCTACTCCATCATCTACACAGCCATCGAAGAGATCAAGGCCGCTATCGAAGGCATGTTGGCGCCCGAAATCGAGGAAGTGGTCACCTGCAATCTCGAGATCCGTGAGACCTTCAAGATCAGCAAGGTTGGCACTATCGCGGGCTGTATGGTCTTGGACGGCAAGGTCACCCGCAACACCAAGGTTCGTGTCATCCGCGATGGCATCGTCATTTACACGGGTGTGCTCGGCTCCTTGAAGCGTTACAAGGACGACGTCAAGGAAGTCAGTGCCGGCATGGACTGCGGTTTGAACATCGAGAACTTCAACGACATCAAAGTCGGCGACATCATCGAAGGTTATACCGAGAAGGAAGTCGCTAGGAAGTTGTAAAAAAAGACCGGCAACGTGATGTGACCCCCAGAAGTTGGACGGTTAAACATTAATTATCAAGGTAAAGAGT
>CAMHJX010000015.1 GCA_946185535.1 uncultured Bacteroidales bacterium | reverse complement strand
GCGTTTCGACATCTTGTTGCCGTTCTTGTCGAGCACCAAGCCGTTGGAGATGACGTTCTTATAGGCAACGCTGTCGAAGCACATCGTGGCGATGGCGTGAAGCGTGAAGAACCAGCCACGGGTTTGGTCGACGCCCTCGGCGATGAAGTCGGCCGGGAACACATCCTTGCCCAGCTGGCCTTCCTTGCCCATGTAGTGGTATTGGGCGTAAGGCATGGCGCCGCTGTCGAACCACACATCGATGAGGTCGGGCTCGCGCATCATCTTCTTGCCAGTGGGCGAGACCAGCACCACGCCGTCGATATACGGGCGGTGGAGGTCGAACTTGGTATAGTCTTCAGAGGCATACGGATTCTCGGTCATGAATCCCGCCTTGATGGATTTCTCGATTTCGTTGCGCAGTTCTTCGACGCTGCCGATGCAGATCTCTTCCTTGCCGTCCTCGGTGCGCCAGATGGGCAGCGGTGTGCCCCAATAGCGCGAGCGCGACAGGTTCCAGTCGACAAGGTTCTCGAGCCAGTTGCCGAAACGGCCGCTACCCGTAGCTTCGGGCTTCCAGTTGATGGTTTTGTTGAGTTCGATCATGCGGTCTTTGAGGGCCGTGGTCTTGATGAACCAGCTGTCGAGGGGATAGTAAAGAACGGGTTTGTCGGTGCGCCAGCAGTGCGGGTAGTTGTGCGTATGTTTCTCGCTCTTAAAGAGCTTGCTTTCTTCCTTCAGCATCACCACGATGTCGACGTCCAACGACTTGTCTTTCTCGGTCTTGGTGGGGTCGTAGGCGTTTTTCACGAACTGTCCGGCATAGGGGCGATAGGCTTCCACATTCATGCAGTTCTTGACAAACTCAGGGTCAAGGTCTTCGATGCGGAAGAACTTACCCGTGCGGTCGACCATAGGCTGCGCCTTGCCGTCCTTGTCGATCATTTGCAAGGGCGGGATGCCAGCGGCTGCGGCAACGCGCTTGTCGTCGGCACCGAAAGTCGGGGCGATGTGGACGATGCCCGTACCGTCTTCGGTGGTGACATAGTCGCCAGGGATGATGCGGAAGGCGCCTTCGCCCGGATTGACCCAAGGAATCAGCTGTTCGTATTCGAGGCCAACCAGTTCGCTGCCTTTCACGGTGCCCAGCACCTCGTAAGGTAGTTTCTTGTCGCCGACTTTCCAATCTTCAAAGTTGGGCTTCTCTTCTTCGGCGGGGAAGAAAGAGGCCATCAACGGCTTGCCGAGGATGAGGTAAGTAGGTTCGCCCGAAACGGGATTGACCGAGCGGACAAGGTTATATTCGATGTTCGGACCAACGCACAAGGCGGTGTTGCTCGGCAAGGTCCAAGGGGTCGTGGTCCAGGCAATGACTTGCACCTGACCAAATGGCACATCAACGTCAAAAGGCAACTTCGTGAACTTGCTCTGTTGCGCTTTCAGGCGAAACAAGGCAACGCATGTCAAATCCTTCACATCGCGGTAGCAGCCGGGCATGTTCAGTTCGTGCGAGCTGAGGCCGGTGCCGGCAGCGGGCGAATAGGGTTGGATGGTGTAGCCTTTGTAGAGCAGGCCTTTGTTGTAGAGGTCTTTCAGAAGGAACCACAAGGTCTCGATGTAGTCGTTGGTGAAGGTGATATAAGGGTCGTTGAGGTTGACCCAGTAGCCCATCTTGCGGGTGAGGTCATCCCACATGTCCTTGTATTTCATCACCTCCTCGCGGCAGGCGCGGTTGTAGTCATCGACGCTGATCTTCTTGCCGATGTCTTCCTTGGTGATGCCAAGTTTCTTCTCCACGCCCAGTTCAACAGGCAGGCCGTGGGTGTCCCAACCGGCTTTACGCACCACATGTTTGCCTTTCAGGGTTTGGTAGCGGCACACCACATCCTTGATGGAGCGGGCCATCACATGGTGGATGCCCGGGGTGCCATTGGCACTCGGCGGACCTTCGAAGAAAACGAAAGCGTTATCTTTATCACGGTTATCCAAACTCTTCTGGAAGGTGTTGTCAGCTTCCCAAAACTTACGGATTTCATCGGCTGTCTCGGTGAGATTCAGCTGTTTATATTCCTTGTAGTTGTTTTTCATAATACCAAAAGTATCCTAAATCGAGGTGCAAAAATACAAAATATTTTGCATACTCCTACAGATAATCTTTTGAGACTATTTCTTTGCAGTGTTCCCGAACGAATTCGAGGATTTCCAAACCATGTTTTTTGGGTATTCTAATGCTCTCTCCGACAATGAGCATGTCATCGATGGAAGGCTTGCCGTTTCCGTTGACGGATGTGGCATGTTCTCCGTGGTAGCCTTCGGGGACAGGTGTCAAGTCGTAGGCGGGTGCCAGATGCCAATGGCCTTCACGGTAGATAAAGCTGAAGTTCTTGGCATGGTCGTCTTTGTTGTCGGTGAATACGTTGAAGGCCATCAGTCGAAACATAGCTTCTACCTGCTTGGGGTCTTGGCTCAAAAAACCGGTGAGGTGCAATAGGGTTTTGTAATCCAGTTTTGGGAAGTCGATGGATTCGTTGAGCAGGGCTCCGGCAGTGGCCACATGAAGGCGTTCGCCATTTTGGATGTCGAATCGTCGTGTGGCAAAATATTTTCCCTCAAACAACTTGAAATCAGGTACTTCGATACCACATTGGCGAGCGATTTCGTTGTATTGATATTCCTTCAAGCCCAAATCCTTCGGGTCGTAGGTATGCCTGAATTTCACCAACCAATCGCCATCCTCGTCATGGTAGAGGCATTTGGGTCGACAACCGCCTGAGTTGCCGCTGTTGTAATAAAGGAGTGCTGCATCTTTTTCGTTTTTTTCGGCGAGGACTTCCAAAGCCAGTTGTTGCAGACGGTCGAACGACAGTTTTTCATCTGTTCTATCCATCTTGGTTTCAGGCTCGTAGCACAAGGCTCCCATTCCTAAACTGCCGACTATGCTCAGTCGTTGCAAAGGGGTCAGTTGCGATTCATCAATGCCTTGCTGGCGCAACATCCTGTTGAGCAAATAGCGTCCGTAACCGTCGGGGAGGCTGTCTTCGAAGATACCGAAATTGCCCCAAAAAGGTCGTTCAGAAGCGATGAACAAGTCCGATTTCAAAGGCAAATCCAAGGGCGAAATGGAAAAGCCTGTGGCTAGCCATTCCTTGTTGTAACGGAACACGCAGCGTTTTCCGTCAGGGGTCATAGTCAGTTCGCCGACTGTTTTCCCGTGGTATTTGACATATAGTTTATTGATGGAATTCATTTCTTCCGCGTTTTCTGTTCTTGTTTTTGTTGATGGTGTCTAATTCTTCCATAGTTGTATAGACGGGCTCAGCCAATAGCGACTTTAGCGCATCAGTATAGCCTAAGGCCTTGGCCAAGGCTATGAAACCGATTAATGAAATGCTATGATGTTGCTCAAACTTGGCAATAGTGGGAGCAGGCACGCCGCTCATCATAGAAAGGGCACTGCGCGAGAGACCTTTCTCCAATCTGCGGTGCTTGACATTCTCTGATAGGTGTGCAGCGAGTTCATCCGCAGTGTCCATATTGAAGTCGTAAAGTAAAGGCATACTATTGTATCTATAAATATAAAAAATCGTAAATAATGAATAATATTATATTTGATGGCAAAGATACAATTAATTAGAGAATGGGTGCTAGAAATGTGAAAAAAAACTATTTGGAGGTTCCCTACGGGAATGGAGTGAAGCATAAAGTTACAAGCGGCGGCATAAGCCGATTCCTCATCTGCAACTGTTTCAAACCGCCGATAACAACGAGTCAATTATTCCATTCCCGAAGGGAATCTATATTTCTCGATTAGCGCAAAACACGGTCAAATCGCGCAGTGCAGCAGTGGCTTCCGAAGGGGCAAAGCCTTCCAAGGCTTTCAAGGTCTTTTCGTAATAAATGGGTAACAAGGCTTTGGCTTGTTCTATGTTCTCTTCGTCAAGGATATCGTCACGCAATTGGAAGAGGATGCCGAAACTCAAGCCAAAGTCGGTGATTTGCTGGACTTGTTCGGGTGTTGCATCCACCGAAAGGGCCCCCGCCGTGCAGCACGAGCGCATTAACATGGCGGTCTTGCGGGTGATAATGTCAAGGTATTGGTCTGTAGGGCTGCCACATTGTGGCAGCCGCTGTTGTGGTGCATCACAGCGGCTGCCGTGGTACGACAGCCCTACAGACCCTTGCGTCAATTCCCCTTCGCTCATTGTGGCAGTCGTGCTGAGCATCTCCTGCAGGATGGCATGGTCACCTGGGTTGGCAAGGAGCAGCATGGCTTTGGCCAGGAGGTAATCGCCTGCCAGCACCGCCGAAAGGTTGCCGAATTTGGCCTTCACGGAGCTTTTGCCACGACGTTCATCCGCATTATCCACCACATCATCATGAATCAACGTCGCGCTGTGGATTATCTCCACGAAGGTGGCTGCACGCAACGTTTGTTCATTGACCTCGCCAAAAAGTTTCGCGCTGAGCAGCACCAAAATGGGTCGCAGGCGTTTGCCTCTTGAATCAAGCACATACTGCATGATGCTGTCCATCGGCTCGGTTTCGGCATGTAAAGTCTTTTCGAAAAAGGCTTCAAACTGTGCCAATTCAGCGGCGATAGGGAGTATGATTTGTTCTAATGATTTCACGGGTGAGAAAGTATTATTCAAAACTCATTTTTTTCTTATCCCTTGTTCTCCTTCATCAAGAATTCTTTTATCTTTTCTTTGCTCGGCAACTGCAGTTCGTATTGGGCTACGAAAACGTTTGGGTCGATGTTTGGAGTCACGTATTCCACCATTTCCTGACCATATTCTGTACAAAGCAGCAAGCCCACTGGTGGATTGTCATTAGGCTGCATATAGTGGCGACGGTAGTACTCAATGTACATGTTAAGCTGTGCCATATCGGCATAGTCAAGACGATGCGCTTTTAACTCCACGATGCAGTGGCATTTCAGGATACGGTGATAAAACACCAGGTCTGCCTTGAAATAGCGGTCGTCGATGAGTAATTTCTTTTGCCTAGATTCCAAGCAGAAACCCATGCCCAATTCGAGCATAAACTCCTCAAGATGGTCTATAAGAGCCTGTTCCAGTTCATCTTCTTCAACGACATCCTTTGCTGCAAGTCCCAAGAATTCAAAGACATAGTGTGACTTAAGCTCCTCTCGGAACGAAGGCTTTTCAGCCTTTTCATTCACTCTGCTTGCCAACAATTCCGGTTTTTTGCTCCAGCCACTACGCTCAAAGTAGTTGGAGTCTATCTGACGTTGTAGTTCTCTTACACTCCAAGGACCACGCATGGTTTCGATGGCATAAAAAGCTCGTTTCAAAGGATTATTAATGTGAAGTAGCAATGTCAGATGCGAAAATGACATTCTATCAAAAACCATTTGTGGAACAGGCATTACCTCGCCGTCTTCGGTTTGCATGGCAAAACCATCGGATGAAATCACAGCAGTATCTGTTGACTCATTAAAAAGGCTAATCAGCGATTGGCTTTTCGAAAAACCTTTGCTATTTCGTAAATCCAAAAAGTCAAGCAGTGTCTGACTTTTTTCAAAATATTGATAATCAGTTAATAACAAAAGGTCAGACAGTGTCTGACTTTTTTCAAATTTTTGTTTTAGGTATCGCACTACAGGATAACCCACCTCTGGAAATAATAAATAAAAAGAACGATAGTTTTTAAGGTTTGTCAGACTAAAACTTTTATCATCAAGTCGTTCTGCCAAACGTTTCAACAATTTGTCGCCATACTTTGCCCTGTCGTTACCATGTTGCTCATATTCCACAATATAGAAGCCTGTCAGCCAGGCTCGTGTCGTCACATTCCGGTTAATGACAAGTCGGGCGTCTTCTTGTAATGCCTTGCTTGTCGACTGAATATTCCCAACAAGCAATTCAAAATCATCACTGCTTTTATTTGTACCATCCTTCTTTGTATAGTGTTCAATTGCTACCATGATTGTGCTTGTTGCAATGTGTTTTTTTCCGAGTGCAAAGATAATTAAATTTCTAACACTAAAAAACGGAATAATTTTGCACGATATTTGCTATTTTTACGTTTATAATGACACGAGAGATTCCCGTTGGGAATGGAATTGGTCATGTGTTTTAAAGGCGGCGGCATGTAGATTCTTCGGAAGGTAAACGCCACAAGCCGCCGCAGTAAGCAACACAAACTGCTCTCCATTCCCGCAAGGGAATCTATAACGAAAAATAAAACACTCAACAATATGAAACACCTCGGAATCATCATCGCTATCACTGCTTTAGTGGCCGTCGGCGTGCTGGCTTTTGCCATGCCAAACAGGAATCCTATCAATCCCGACACTCCCGATAACCCCAAAACTCCGAAAAACAACTATGAGACTATGTGGAAAAAAGTAAAGGAAAACCTTGAGAAAGACCTGCCGGAATCGGCTGAAAAAGAACTGAATGCCATTGAGGAGAAGGCCTCGAAAGACAAAAACCAAACCCAATTGCTGAAGGCTTGGCTCTATCGGCAGAATATCATGCAGATAACCGTCGAGGAAGATCCCGACCAGGCCTTCATCCAATATATCGAGACCAAAGTAGGACAGTTGGACGAGGTACACGATGCCTTGTTGCATGAGGAAATCGCCAAGGCATACGCCAATTACTTGGATGGTAACGATTGGCGCATCAACGAGAACTTGCCTATCGATGGTGACATTTCCAAAGTGGAGATGAAATATTGGGACAAGGAGAGTTTTAAAACGCGTATCAACCAATATTACAGCGAAGCCTTGAAGCCCGTTGAAGCCTTGAAAAAGGCCAAGACAGAGGATTTTATGGCCTTGTATGAAAACAAGCACAATAACGAGGAGTATATTGAATATGAGGCTTCGCTCTTCGAGTTTATGTTTCACCGTGTGGCGAATTACTATCAAATACGTTCTGAGGATAACGATATCGCAGGTGACACGGAAGCATGGTGGCTGCCTGCCAAGGACTTTGTGAAACTTGATTTAGGCGATGCCGACAATGCGCTCATAAAATGCCTGAAAATCTATCAGGACCTACTTGCCTACAATCTTAAAAACAATAACGAGGATGTGTTGATTTTTAATGATTTTCATCGCTTTGAGTTTGTGAGAAGTCTTCTTAAGAAAGACACCCAGTACCAAGCCGCTATGGAGGATCTGAAGGCGCAGCACAAGGACAACCCGCTTTCCGCAGAAATTACTTCGCTGGTTGCCCGAAGCATGATGAACCAACAGGACCAAAACGAAAGCGACAGCAGTTACTTCGACAACTACAAGAAAGCCAAGGCGATGTGCGAGGAAGCCATAGCCAAATTCCCGAAGTCGCAGGGCGCGAAGAACTGCCAGGGTCTCATCAAACGCATTGAGGAGCCACAAATCGACATCACACTGAACTCGGTGCAGCTGCCCAACGAGGCCATTCCCGCCGTGTTGGAATACAAGAACACGACTGCACCTTATTATAGAATTGTAAAGGTCGACGAGAAGGAGTTGAAGAAACTGAGCGACATGCGAAAGGCAGATTTACTCAATGAATTGAACAAAAAGATGTCCGTTGAAGAGCAGGAACTCAATCTACCTGTAGAGACCGACTATCGTCAGCACAGCACATTGATAGCCTTGCCCGCCTTAGAGGAAGGCATCTATTACCTGACCGCTACCACCAAGCAAGGCATCAAGAGTGAGGACAAAACACTGGTACTCAATTTCCAAGTCTCCAACCTTGGTTTCATCACCGACCAAAAAGACGACAAGATGACCGTGGTGACCGTCGACCGTAAAACGGGGAAAACCGTGGAAGGGGTCACCGTGGAATTGTATCGCCGCGAGTGGGACTACAAGGCTCGTGAATACAAGACCTCCATCCTCGCTACGATGAAATCCGACAAAAATGGATGCGCCGTGCTTGACGGTAAGGTGAAAAGCGACAATTCCTTCAGCATCAACCTGCGCAAAGGCGATGACAACCTTCTGTCATACAATTACTTCCACCTTTACGAACGCTATAGGAACGCTAATGAAACATACAGCACGAAACTCTTCACCGACCGTGCGATTTACCGTCCTGGACAAACCGTCTATTTCCAAGGCATCACTACGCGCCGTCAAGGCGAGGATGTGAGCCTTGTCCACAATTACAATGAGAATGTTTCTTTCCGTGATGCCAATTGGCAGGAAATCAGTTCGGCAAGATTTACCACCGATGAGTACGGTTCGTTCAGCGGTTCTTTCGTCATTCCTACCGACCGATTGAATGGTGTTTTCCACCTCAACGCTAACCAAGGCAACGCGACCATCCGCGTGGAGGAATACAAGCGCCCGACCTTCGAGGTGACCTTTGAAAAGCCAAAAGAACAATACAAACTCAACCAAGAAGTTACGGTGCATGGCGATGTGAAAGCCTATGCCGGTTTCGGCTTGGACGATATGGAATATAGCTACCGCGTTGTCCGCAAGACCTCCTTCCCGTGGCGTTGCTGGTGGTGGTGGTACCCAGTCGTCGATGACGAGCAAATCACCCACGGCAAGGCCCGCACCGACGAGAACGGCAAGTTCGCCATCACCTTCAACCTGAAGCCTTCAAAGACCATCGCGCCCGAGAAACAGCCAATGTTCACCTACGAAATCGAGGTGACCACCACGAGCAAGCAGGGCGAAACCCATGCCGACACCTATAGCATCCGAGCAGGTTACAACGAAATCGCCATCAGCACCGACCTGCCTCGCACCATCGAGAAATCAGACCTCGGCAAATACCAAATCACGGTGAGCAACCTCAGCTGGCAGCCTGCCAAGAGTCGCATCAAGCGCAAGATTTACCGCTATGAAAATGCCGCTAAGATCAACTATTTCGAGGCAATGGGGTATCCCGAAAAGCTGGATAGGCAGATATTGAGTGATGCGGAGTTGGAGAGGTTGTTCCCAGAGTATAGCTTCTATGACAAAAGCCAGGTCTTTGAGCCTGTCAAAACGCCGGCCCACTTGGTTGACAAATCCGAAATCACCGTCGACGACAAAGCTAAGTTCTACGAAGGCAAGGCCTTGGAGCCTGGAAAATATGTGGTGGAATTGGTGAGTTTGGATGACCCCTTGGCGAAGGTTTCGCAGCAATTCACCGTGTTTGAGAACGACTCCAAGAAGCTACCTTTCACCAAGATGGAATGGGCGCATCAGGACAAGTCGAGTGCCAAGCCGGGTGATGAAATCCGTTTCAGCATCGGCAGCTCGGCCAAGGATGTGGACATCTGGGTGCAATTGCTCCACGGCGATGAAATCCGTATGGACAAGAAAATCACCGTCAGCAACAGTGTGCAGACCTTATCTTATAAGGTGACCGAGAACGACCGTGGCGGCCTTGCTTGGCGTTATGTCTTCGTGAAGGAAAACAGCTTCAACACCAGCAGTTTGAGTGTTTCTGTGCCGTTCGACAACTACGATTTGGATGTGAAACTTGCTACCATGCGCGACAAACTCAGTCCTGGTGCCGAAGAGACTTGGGAAGTGACCGTCCGCGATTATAAGGATAAGCCTTTGGAAGCAGCCTTGCTTGCGGGTATGTATGATGCATCATTGGATGAATTTGCCCGCAATTATTGGTGGTTCAACATGTCGCCTTCGGGTGTGTACGCTAACGGCTTTGGCACCGACAATCATAGTTTCACCTCGTCCAACACGGGTTTGGAGTACTTCTATTTCGTCGAACTCTTCAACTTCAGCCTGCCTTCCGATGCGCCTTTCTTTGACTACGGTTATGGCTATGGTGGACGCCGTTATAGGAAAGGAGGCCGTGAGCTTTATGGTGTTGTGGAAGAATGTGCAGCGCCAATGTTAGCCAAGTCAGATGCCGTGATGAAAAAGAACGCAGTTATGGCTGATGGTGCTGTTGATACCGCTGAGGATGAAGAGATGGTTGAAATATCGAAACAGGAATCCTCGTATCCTTATGAAACGGGAGGTCAAGGCGAAAAGCCCAAGGAACCCGCCGAGCCTACCCTCCGTGAGAACTTCAACGAGACGGCCTTCTTCTTCCCGCAACTGCGCACGAATGCCGATGGCAGCGCGACCTTCAGTTTCACCATGCCTGATGCCCTCACGCGCTGGCGTCTGATGCTGATGGCCTACACCAAGGACCGCAAGACGGGTAGCAAAGACTATACTTTCACTTCTTCTAAACCTGTCATGATTATGGCTGACATGCCGCGCTATATGTACGACAACGATGAACTTTGGTTTGTGGCCAATGTCATCAACACGGGCGATGAGGCGGTAACCCCGAAGGCGAAACTTGAGATCTTCGATGCGGGAACGATGGAACCAGTGAATTTGATTGTTAATGACGGCCCTTCGACGGGCTCAGGGACCTGCACTACTCAGATGGAGACCATCCAACCCGGTCGCAGCAAGGAAGTGCGCTGGAAGGTGAAGGGACAATACGACCTCAGCCTTTTGGCCTTCCGCTTCACTGCCTATGCGGGACAGTTCAGCGATGCCGAGCAGCACCTCCTGCCCGTGTTGAGCAGCGAGATTTTCATGACGCAGACCTTGCCCATCACGGTGAAGGCTGAGACCGAAAAGACCTTCGACTTTGAGGCCATCGCCAACCCCGACAGCCATGAGCGTGATTATAGTCTGACGCTCAACTTCAGCACCAACCCCGTGTGGTATGCTGTGCAGGCCTTGCCTTACTTGGCCAATGTCAACACCAATCGCGCTGAGACCGCCTTCTATGTGTTCAACGCCAACACGCTCTCGTCCTACATCGCCGACCACATCCCGAACCTCTTGAACTACATCAAGAAATGGCAGATTGAAACGCCCGATGCCCTGCTCTCGCAACTTGAGAAGGACCAAGACTTGAAGGCCATCATGCTGCAAGAAACACCGTGGGTGCTCGAGGCCAAGAGTGAGACCGAGCAACGCAGCCGCATCGCCAACCTTTTTGAAATCAACACACTGCGTGGCCAACAAACCCGTGCATTGAACCTCATTGAGCAGAAACAGAAATACAATGGCGGCTGGCCTTGGATGGATGGTATGCCCGAGAGTCCTTACATTACCACCTATATCTTAACAGGCTTCGGCAAGTTGCAGAAAATGGGCGCTTGGAGTTCACTGAGCAAGTCCGACCAATACACGGCACAAAGCATTTGCGACAAGGCCGTGCGTTACCTCGAATACGATGTGGCTGAGACTTACCGCTATATGAAAGCCCATAGCAAAGGCAAGGATTGGCCTATCGGTTCCAGCACATTGAACGAACTCTATGCTTTGAGTTTCTTTGAAGGACAAAACTCTGACCGCGACTTCAAGAAAGCCAAGGAATACTACCTCAAGAGCCTTGACGAGACTTGGACCTCGTTCAACTTCAACCAACGTTCGAAGGGTGCGTTGGTGCTCTACCGCAACGGCAACGAAAAGACCGCCAAGCTGATGATCCAGAGTTTCAAGGAGTGTGCCCAAAAGAACGAGCAAATTGGCATGTACTGGCCGAAGAAATACTTCTCGTTCGAGTCGCACATTGCCACCCACGCCAACATCATGGCCGCCTTCGCCGAAATCGACCAGAACCAAGAGATGATCGACGAGTTGCGCGTGTGGCTGCTCACCCAGAAGCAGACCAACAAATGGGAAAATTCTGCCTCCACCGCCGATGCCATCTATGCCCTGCTGATGCGTGGCAGCGACTGGTTTGAGGAAGGCAAGGAAGTCACCCTGCGCTTCGGCAACACGCCCATCAGCACCGAGGGCGGCGTGGCCGGCACGGGCTTCATCCAACGCCGTTGGAACGCCAACGAGGTGACCACGGACATGCGCCAGCTCACCGTCAACAACCCAACCCCACACTTGGTTTGGGGCGGCCTGTTCCGTCAGTATTTCGTCCCGATTGACGAAGTCAAGAGCGACGAGTCGGGCTTCACCATCAAGCGCGAACTGTTTGTGGAGACAGTGACCGACAAGGGCAAGAAGTTGGTACCAGTGGGGACGGCCCTTCGACAGGCTCAGGGACCTGCGGACGTTGAGCCCGTCGAAACGCCGACCCTAAAAGTTGGTGATAAGCTCATCGTGAAGATCACCTTCACTAACCAGCAGGACATGAGTTTTGTCTTCGTGAAGGACCTTCGCGCTGCGGGCTTCGAGCCGATTGAGCAGATTTCGCGCTATGAGTATAACGACCGCATGAGTTACTACCAGAGCAACACTGACACCGATATGGAGTTCTTCATTGAGTTCCTGCCCAAGGGCACGCACCAGCTGGAGTATAACCTGTTCGTTACCAAGGAAGGCCACCTCAACAACGGCTACGCCTTGATTCAGTGCCAGTATGCTCCCGAGTTCAGCGCTTATTCGGATGGGATGAAGGTGAAGGTAGGTGAGTAAAGCCAGCCTCCCATATCAAAGCCCCGCTGCTCATGTCATTCCTGCAGAGGTAGGTGCGTAGGCGTGGAATCTATGGGCAGCGGGATGTAGGATAAGAATCTATGGGAGGCGGTACAAGTGGTTAGAACCATTAAAGGACGGCCTCAACAGCTATAGATCCCATGCCTTTGCCCGCGAGCCCACGTAGGGATGACATACCTGTTGAAGCCTGCTTAATCCATGGTAAAATCTAGCCTTCCTTGTCATTCCAGCCAGCCTCCCATGTCATTCCAGCAGAGGAATGTGCGAGAGAGGGAATCTATGGGAGGCGGTTTAAAGAAGTAATAATTGAAAGATTCAACCGATGAAAACCTATTGGGTCTATATGATGCAAAGTGCAAATGGCAGAGCCTTATACACAGGTGTCACGAATAATCTTGACAGACGTGTTAGAGCACAAGGAAGGAAGTGGTTCTGTTTTTACTGCAAAATATAAGTGCCATAAGTTGGTGTACTACGAAGACTTTGGTTTGATAGATAAGGCGATAGTTAGGGAAAAAGAAATCAAAAAGCTATCAAGAGCAGAAAAAGAAAGGCTGATAGATACTATCAATCCTGAGAGAAAAGACTTATTTGAGCGGTAAAAAGCATAGCCTCCCATGTCAAAGCCCCGCTGCACCTGTCATTTCAGCTAGCCTCCCATGTCATTCCAACGGGGGCTTGTGGGTGAGTGGGAATCTATGGGAGGCGGTACAAGTGGTTAGAACCATTAAAGGACGGCCTCAACAGCTATAGATCCCATGCCTTTGCCCGCGAGCCCACGTAGGGATGACATACCTGTTGAAGCCTGCTTTTACTGAACAATAAGCTTTAATGCCTGGCAGATCCCACCTTCATGCTTGATGCGAAGCAAATAAAACCCTTTGGTAATGTCTTGCAGCGTCAGCTCAAACTGCTGTGCTCCTTCGCCAAAAGCGGCAGTATTGCGTTGCAGCAATTGCCCTTGCAACGAATACAACTCAAACTGCACCTGCCCTTGCATGGGGTTGAAGAAGTTTACGATAGCTTGGTCAGTGGCTGGGTTAGGCGCCACAGTGGCATAAAGGCTTTGCGCTTCGTTATCCTCCACTCCGAGGTGGGCATCCACCGCGATCTTCATCGTTACAGGCAGGTGGTCGGAGCCATCAAAGAGGGCATCGGCGACCTCAGTGGGTACAGCTGTGTTGTTGCCTTGATTCACACTCATGTTGAAATGACGGCCGTCGTTGCCCACGGCATGATATGAGCCTTGCACATAGCGCAAGTGATTGTAGCTGAAGGCTATCTCATCAGCCATGAGGATGAAGTCGAAACGGTCGTCCAAACCGCCGCTGGAGAAGCATTCGTCTGAATAGGAACGAGTGGACTGGGTATGGAAAGCCGTAAACTGGTTGTTGTTGGTCCATTCGCCCACACCACCAACAATAGCCAAAGGATCCATGAAACAGATGCTTGGATTGCTGTAAGTCTGTGTAAGCAGGCGATAGCCACTTTCACTGGCGCCATACATATTGAAATCACCCATAATCAGCACGTTGTCATTTGGATAGTACTGGTTGACATAATCCATGGCAATTTGCATCAAGGCGCGACGTTGTCCTTCGTAGCCCATTCCCGCTTTGGGATGGGCCACGATGCAAACGAGTTTGGTGGTGTCGCCAGCAGCCAAGCTAGGGGTTTTCAGATATAATTCGTAAACGTCGGTGTCTCTGGGATTGGTACGCAAGGCCACATGCTTTTTCAGGCCTATCTTGCGCGAGTCATAGAAGATATGGTTGATGATGTTGCTGTTTGCATAATTAATAATGTTGTCCGACTGCCAATAATTGGCACCGTTGATATTGAGGTTATGGCGCAAAAAATCAGTTTGAAGGGCTTGTGTGGCACCAAACTCACAAACGGTGAAGATGTCGGGTTTCACATAATTCACGATAGTGCGGATGCATTCATCCTTGCGTTGCGTGTTGTTGTTGGTCTCAAAGCAGTCGGCAAAACCGCTTTGGTAGTTGCCATAATACAAGAGGTTGTATTGCATCACGGTGAGGGTGTCTTGGGCTTTGGCAGGGATGACAGCCCACATAATGGCTAAAGTTATGATAATGAGCAAGTATTTTTTCATTTTTTGGCAGGAAATTTGCAGCAAAAATAGAAAAAATGGCGCGATATTTGAATTATTCCTATTTTTGCACGGATTTTTAATGAAGAAAAAGATAAATATAGTTTTTCTGACCACGACAATCTTGGTTTTGCTGGCTGCGACTTCATGCCATAAGGAGGAGAAGTATGCTGAGTCGCCGCTCATAGGTCATTGGGGATGTGAGCAATACATCAGTTGTCGTACCGACAGCACTGGCTTTGAGAAATGGGAAACTTTTGAATATGAGATTGGAGAAGGACATGGATATGAGGTCTATTTTTATGCTGATGGTTCTGGCAAGTTGTTGCTGAATGACAGCCCTGCATTGATCAAGAAATTCAATTGTGATTATGACTATGATACAACAAATCATATACTTACAATCTATAACACCTCTTGGATTATTTCAGCATTCTCCGATGCTACGAGTGCTGATATGCTTATTGAAGAGGTGACGGACAACACCATTAGGGCATCGTGGACGAACTATTTTTCGGAACCCACGCCTTTTTTTGAACGGTTTTTCTTGAAACGAATTGACTAACTTTAAATTATTAAAAAATGAAAAAAGTAACCTTATTAACTATGATGGCTATGATGGCCATGCTGTTTGCCTCATGCTCAAAGACAGATTACAAGACTTTCATTGGTACTTGGGGTGTGGAAAAAATTGAGTATTACAACATCGATTATGCGGGCAACCCGATTGCTGCGTCGTTGGAGACTTTCACATTCGATCCGAATGATACTAACAATGGCATCCAGTTGGTTTTCAGAACGGATAAGACTGGAGAAATGCGCGACAGTGCCATAGATTCAATTCCAAAGGTTGAAAACAATGACACGGTTTACATCCATTGTCCCGACACGGTTGTGGTGACGAAATTCACCTATTCTTACGACAAGAACGACCACAGCTTATACATGAATATGTCTAATAGCGCACGTCCGTTCAGATTGCAAGTTGATAACTTGACCAGTGATTCGTTTACCTATGAGAACGAATATGGTATTGATTACATGGAGAAAGCTTATCTGAAGCGTGTCAGCAAGACCACGAAGTCAGCAAGCAGAAATGTGCCTGCCCATCCGCACAAGGGTCCCGGTGCATTATTTGGCGACAGATAAACAATCGAAAACATGTGTTTTTTTGTAGAGACGTGCCATGGCGCGTCTCTACATTTTTTTATTCCACCATCAGCATTAAGCCTTTCAGGTATGCCCCTTCGGGGTGGAAGATGTTAATGGGATGGTCGGCAGGCTGCGACAACTGGTCGATGATGCGAACGTTGCGCTTGGCCTCAATGGCAGCAGCGGTGACGATGCCTTGGAATGTGGCCTTGTCGACAGCTTGTGAGCAGCTGAAGGTGAACAGCAGTCCACCTTTGGCGATGCGTTTGATGGCCTCAGCATTGATGTATTTATAGCCACCCAAGCCGCGATGCCTGTCTTGATGCCGCTTGGCAAACGCGGGTGGGTCGAGGATGATGAGGTCGAAAGCACCTTCGCGCATCTGTGTCACATATTCCTTCATGTCGGCCACATAGCAAGGGTTCTCCTCTTTTGAGTAACCGTTCAGTTCGAGGTTGGCTTCAGCGGCAGCGATAGCTTTTTTAGAGGCATCGACAGTGACCGCCCTGCGGGCACCACCTTTTAGAGCCGTGACGGAGAAGCCGCCTGTGTAGCCAAAAGCGTTGAGTACAGTCTTGCCTTGTGCAAAGTGTCGAACCAGTTCCCGGTTTTCACGTTGGTCGAGGAAAAAACCGGTTTTTTGGCCTTCCTCCCAGTTAGGAAGGAAACGGCTATCGTTTTCCAGAATCACTTCGTTAAGTCTGTCGCCAAACAGATAACCATCCTCGATTACGGCGTCTTCCTTGCCCATGCGTTGCATGGCTTCAGCGCTTTTGTTGTAGATGGCATGCAAGCCAAGGTCGGGCATCAACTTGAGGGCGCGGACGATTTCCTTCAGGTGGAGTGCCATGCCTTCCGTCTGGGCTTGCACAACGGCGGTGTGGCCATAAACGTCAACAATAAGCCCTGCCAGCCCGTCGCCTTCGGAGTGGACGAGGCGGAAGCAGTTGGTGTGGGGATTGTTGGTGAGTCCCACAGCCTTACGCACTTCGTAGGCTTGGTTAAGGCGTTCGAGGAAAAACCATTCATCGATTCTGCGGTTCTCGAAGCTGAGGATTTTCACGGCGATGCTATCCGATTCGCAGAAGCCGGTGCCCAGGATGTTGCCATCATAATCGGTGACGGTGACGGTATCGCCGGCCTGTAGACCTTTGGCTGCATCGTAGATGGCACCAGAAAACACCCATGGATGAAAGCGGCGCAAGGCATCGTCCTTGCCTGGGTTGAGTCGGATGACGGGATAAAGTGGAGTTTGTGGCATAGATTGATATTTTGGCGCAAAGATAAGGAAAATAAATTCTGTTCTAAATGGTACTTTGAATCTCTTTTTTCCATATTTTTGCAAAATAATTTATTTAGTATCAATAGGCGATTATGTAATCTATTGTTTTTCAGTTCCTTGATTGGTTTTAATGGGACTTAGGAGGCGAAGCTGTATAATGCAGAAGCCTATTTTTTTCGACGCTATTGATACCAAATGATGAACTTGAAATAAAAAATCTTAAATTTTACCTATGAAAGGCATTGTGTTGGCTGGAGGTTCTGGCACTAGATTGTATCCTATTACCAAGGGGGTCAGTAAACAATTGCTACCGATTTACGACAAGCCGATGGTGTATTATCCCATCTCGGCTCTGATGCTTGCAGGCATAAGAGACATTCTTATTATTTCGACGCCGTATGATTTGCCAGGCTTTAAGCGTTTGCTAGGTGATGGTTCTGACTACGGTGTGCGTTTCGAGTATGCCGAACAGCCGAGTCCCGACGGTCTGGCACAGGCGTTTATCATTGGTGAAAAGTTCATTGGTGATGATTGCGCTTGTTTGGTGTTGGGAGACAACATTTTCTATGGCAGTGGTTTCACAAACCTTCTTAGGAATGCAGTTATAGATGCTGAGGAAAACAAAAAAGCCACCGTTTTTGGTTATTGGGTGGCTGACCCCGAGAGATATGGTGTGGCTGAGTTTGACAAGCAAGGCAACTGCCTGAGCATTGAGGAAAAACCGAAAGAGCCCAAAAGCAATTATGCCGTGGTGGGGCTGTATTTCTATCCTAATAAGGTAGTGGATGTCGCTAAACACATCAAACCATCGGCAAGGGGTGAGCTTGAGATTACCACAGTGAACCAGATGTTCCTACAAGATGGCGAACTGAAAGTTCAGGTATTTGGACGCGGTTTTGCATGGTTGGATACAGGTACTCATGACAGTCTTGCCGAAGCCTCCACTTTCGTAGAAGTGATTGAGAAACGGCAAGGGTTGAAGATAGCTTGTTTGGAAGGCATTGCCTATCGCAACGGGTGGATTACCGAAGAGAAGATGCGCGAATTGGCCAAGCCAATGCTGAAGAACCAGTATGGGCAATACTTGCTAAAGGTCATTGATGAATACAAATCGGAAATTACTTCTGATACGTTGACACATCCTCAAATAAACTAACCTTACAATTATGAGACGTACTATCATCATCACAGGTGGCGCGGGCTTCATCGGTAACCATGTCGTCCGCCTGTTCGTGAATAAATATCCCGAATATAAGATCATCAACCTTGACAAGCTGACCTATGCCGGCAACCTCGCCAACTTGAAAGACATTGAGAACAAGCCCAACTACCGCTTTGTCAAAATGGACATCTGTGATTTTGACAACGTTTACAAGTTGATGCAAGAAGAGCATGTCGACGGCATCATCCACCTTGCTGCCGAGAGCCATGTGGATAGGTCGATTAAGGATCCCTTCACTTTTGCGCAGACCAATGTGATGGGATCATTGTCGTTGTTGCAAGCTGCTAAATTGTACTGGGAAAGCTTGCCTGAAAAATGGGAGGGCAAACGCTTTTACCATATTAGTACTGACGAAGTCTATGGTGCTCTTGAGTTGACAGATCCTGAAGGCATTATTCCGCCTTTCACCACCAAGGCCAGCAGTGGGAAGCATCATTTGGCATACGGAAGCAAGTTCTTCACCGAGGATTTGAAATACCAGCCACATAGTCCTTATAGTGCCGCCAAGGCTGCAAGCGACCACTTTGTGCGTGCCTTCCACGACACCTATGGTATGCCTACGGTAGTGACCAATTGCTCGAACAATTACGGTCCCTACCAGTTCCCCGAGAAGTTGATTCCGCTGTTCATCAACAACATCCGTCATCGCAAGCCGTTGCCTGTTTACGGCAAAGGTGAGAATGTGCGTGATTGGCTTTATGTGGAAGATCATGCCCGTGCCATTGACCTCATTTTCCATGAGGGAAAAGTTGCTGAAACATACAATATCGGTGGCTTCAACGAATGGAAAAACATTGACTTGATAAAGGTACTCATCAATACAGTGGACAGGCTGTTG
The DNA here is from genome assembly GCA_946185535.1 of uncultured Bacteroidales bacterium. Classification (GTDB taxonomy): domain Bacteria; phylum Bacteroidota; class Bacteroidia; order Bacteroidales; family F082; genus Limimorpha. Next base: position 65,366 of record CAMHJX010000015.1, on the reverse strand, counting down.
GGTCGTAAAGAAGGTGAGGATATGGATCTCATCACCTACGTCACCGACCGTGCCGGCCACGATTTGCGCTATGCCATCGACTCGACCAAGCTCCAGAAAGAATTGGGTTGGGAGCCATCCCTGCAGTTTGAAGAGGGCATCGAGAAGACTGTCCGTTGGTATTTGGACAACCAGGATTGGATGGATAATGTGACAAGCGGGGATTATCTTAGATATTATGAGGATATGTACTCTAACCGATAAACTTGGCATCTCTTTGTCATCACAAGGAATGTGATGGATGGGGCAAAACCTTAATCAAAGAAAAGATTGTTTCTATGCTAAAAATTCTCACTTTTGGTGTTTATGATATGCTCCATATCGGGCACATCCTGCTCTTCAAACATATCAAAGAACAATTTCCCGATCAGGAATGCAAACTTATTGTGGCTGTGCAAGACAGTGATTGTATTTTGAAATACAAGCCCGGCACCAAGATGGTCTATTCCACCGAAGAGCGTATGTTTATGGTAAGTGCGGTGCGATGGGTGGATGAGGTGGTGACCTATAACGATGTGGATGTGGATATCCAAAAGATAGATTTCGATGTTTTCGCCAAAGGCCCCGACCAGCAACATGCGGGGTTCCAAAGAGCCGTAGCTTGGTGTGAGGCCAATGGGAAAAAAGTGGTGACGATACCCAGGACAGAGGGAATTTCTTCGACGATGTTGAGGGAGTATAGTAAAAACAAATAATAACTCGATAGTTTTATGAAATTCACAATAATAGGCTGTGGCAATTCAGGTCTTATCCATGCTGCCAAGCTATATGAAAAAGGCCACGAAGTAGCCTTGTTGAAGACTTCAAGCACCAACGGGCGATTTTTCGATATCATGAACGAACAAGGTGGGTTTAAGGCTTTGGATGACACTATTCAAGGTAACGGCCGTTCGTTTTTTGTGAAGCCCGCTCTCATCACTCGTGATGTGAAAGAAGCCGTAAGGTTTGCTGACATTATTATGGTAACGACTACCACCTTACAACATGAGTTTGTGGCAGAATTGATAGCTCCGAATGTCAGGGATGGGCAAACTATCATCCTGGTGCCTGGCTATATGGGCAGCTTGATTTTTAAGAAATACATTGACAAAGATGTCACTTATAGTGAGTGGGAGACGACGGCATATAATGGTCGTATTGTTAACAATGAGTATGTAAGGATTTCGTTTTACAATCCTCGTAATGCCATTTCTGTATTGCCTGTCAGTCGTACAAAGCAGGTATTGGATGTGCTTTCACAATGCTTTGACAATACCAAATACACCCGTAAGCATATCCTTGAATCGGCGTTCCACAATCCTAACATGATTGTACACCCTATAGGTATTCTTTTTTCTGCTTCACGCATTGAATATAGCAATGGTGAATTTTGGATGTATCGCGAGGCTTTTACTCCCTCGGTGGTTAATGTGATTAAAGCCTTTGATGTGGAGAAAAACAAGGTGTTGCAAGCCTTTGGTTGTGAACCTTTGGACTATTTTGAGGCTGCTAAATGGCGCAACGAGGAAGATTTGAACATTGATGCCATGGCGGTGTTCCGCTCGTTTGCTGATTCAAGCAACAAGGGTCCATCCTTTATCAACCATCGTTACCTATTGGAGGATGTCCCGATGGGCTTGGGTCTTTATGTTTCTGTTGCTAAGTTGGTGGGAGTGGATACATCCATACAAGAAGGTATCATGTCCTTAGCTTCCGCTTTGTTGAATAAGGATTTGAAATCGGGGGCAAGGACAATCCAATATTTGTTAGGGAAAGAAGATGTGACGGTGGAAGATATTAAAAAGGCTATAATAGAGTAGCGTTTATGGCAAAGCAAAAAAGCTTAAAACAAAAAGCCGCCTCCGGCATGGTGTGGACATTATTGCAGAAGTACTCAATGATGTTCATTCAGTTTGTCTCGGGCATCATTTTAGCTCGGTTACTTACTCCTCATGATTATGGTTGCATTGGTATGCTCTCCATTTTCATGGTGTTAGCCGAGACTTTTATTGACGGAGGTTTTGGCTCAGCCTTGATTCAAAAGAAAAAACCTACTCAAGAGGATTATTCAACTATTTTTTATTGGAACCTTGGCATGGCTGTTCTGATGTATGTTATCTTATTTTTCAGTGCACCTGCAATTGCGAGGTTCTATGACATTTCGCTATTGAGCGATGTACTTCGAGTTCAGGGCTTGGTGCTATTCATATATGCTTTCAACATCGTTCAGCGTAACCAACTGAAGAAAAAGTTGAATTTTAAAGTGCTATCCATCGTAACAATAACTACATCAATTATTGCATTAGGTGTTACCATTTTTATGGCCTACAAAGGTTTTGGCGTATGGGCTTTGGTGGCGCAAAACTTGATTACAGCAGCAATTCCTGCCATTGTGTTTTGGTTCTTCATCAAATGGCGGCCGATATGGACTTTTTCATGGAAATCTTTTAAGGAATTATTTAGTTTTGGTTTTTATATGTTCTTGACCCATTTGGTTAATCATTTTGGACAACAGATTCAGGGCTTGCTAATTGGAAAAGTATATAATTCTTCTACTATGGGTTATTATTCTAAGGCACATGGTGTTGAAAAACTTGTTTCCAATAGTATTTCCAAAGTGATGACAGAAGTGACATATCCTTTGTATGCAGAAGTTCAAGATAACAAAGCGATGATGATTAATATGATTAAAAGATTAACCACGACACTTTCTTATCTTACATTTCCTTTGATGTTCATTATGATATTGCTTGCCAAGCCAGTTTTTGTGTTGCTATATTCTGAACGTTGGTTGGCAAGTGTTCCTTATTTTCAAGTACTCTGTGTTGCGGGTTTGCCCAATTGTTTACAAGCAATTAATCTTCAAACAATCTCAGCTATTGGTAAAAGTAAAACGATGTTTCTTTGGACTTTGTTGAAAAGAGGAATTGGCGTTTTGGCAATAGTTGGAGGATTGGTTTTGTGGGGAATGAAAGGTCTTTTGGTTGGTGTAACGATTAATAGTTGGTTTTCTTATTTGGTTAATATTGGACTTGTTTCGAAACATATTGGATATAAATGGACTCAACAATTAAAAGATTTATTCCCTATTACCGCAGTGTCCGTTTTGGCTGCAGTTGTAGGTTTTGTGATTGGCTATTTAATAAAAGGTAATATGTATCTTAATGGATTGTTGATGTTAGTGGTGTTCCTGGTAATTTATATTGGTTGGTCCGTTGTGTTCAAACCAGAATCATATACTTATTTTCTAACCATTATCCCCGCAAAGCTTCGATTTTGGGAGAGAAAAAAGCATAAATTATGATACAGATTAATTGTCCAAATAACAATATCCCAGAACGGGTTTATGCTATTGAAGTCCTATTTGCAGATATATTAGGCTGCAAACATGAAGATTATGCTATCCAGTTTAGGGATGATGCTGTGAACTATGAATTAAGCGTTGCCAATAGTAAACTCATCATTGAAGACCATTTCTTCAATCAGTATACGGATCCTTTATCCTATTTGAATTTAAATAATGTTCCAGCAAGTTTGGGTTGGTTTCATGGCTTAGAACAAGAATTACCGATTATATATGGTGAAGACAAGTTTGAGAAAAAGGATGATACTATAGTAATTGGTTTGGATATTTTTGCTTCCACTTTTTTCATGCTTACCCGTTGGGAGGAGTCGCTACTGGGAAGGGAAGAAAAGGGTGATTGTGACGAAACCCTGTTGTTTGCTGTGAAACATGGCATATCCAATCGTCCTTTTGTAAACGAGTATGCAGTTTTTTTGCGAAAACTACTTCCTTCTGAAATCCAATTTACTTCCCGTGAATATGAAGTAGTGCTTTCTCATGATGTGGATGGTTTCATTACTCCTTCATGGAAGAGAATTGTGAAAGACTTTGTGCGACAAACCGTTCACGGAGCTCCCAAAAACAAAATATTGAACTTAACCTGGATGGAGGAAATTAAATATAGACGCACATTTCCTAAGGGATATAGTCAGTTTGGCTTGTATACGGCTTTGGCTGAAAAGTACAATATACTGGAATGGTTTTATTTTAAGGTATGTGGAAAAGGGGAAACAGAAGCTACTTATTTGTTTGGTGACAAGGAGACAAAAGAAATTGTTGAAAAGTTGAAGAAAAAAAACAATGCGAAAATTGTTTTAGGTTTTCATCCTTCGCAAAATATGTTTGGAAATAAAAAGCAATGGGATAAAGAAGTATCAAGAATTATCACATTACTTCAAGAAAAACCAACTATTGGTCGCAATCATCATTTGCTTTATAATCATGAGACATTGCGTTTGTGGGAAAGCATTACAGAAGTTCCTTTGCACATCAGTAATTGTGTTTTCCATAAAAGACAGGGCTTTAGAAGTGGTGTTTGTGTTCCTTATCGTCTATTTGACCTTTATCAAAGACGGGTTATGAATTTAATTGAGCATCCCTGCCAGATCATGGACACAGTAATTCGCTATGATGAGAAAGTAAAGTCAGAAAATGAAAGATGGTTGGATATTCAATCAACAATTGATTTTGTGAATCAATATCAAGGCGAATTGGTGTTGACGTGGCACATTTATATTCGCAATAGGAAGCTTATTCAAGACTATTTCAAATGGTGTGAAAAAGTAATACAATATGCTGTCAAAGGATAATAAAATAAAACTGTTTTTTGCTGGCGATTTCTGCTCCAAACCCTCAACATCAAAAATTAGTGTATCAGACTATTTGAAGAGTCTGATAAAGTCTTGTGATGTGAAAGTGATTAATTTCGAAGTGCCTTTGAAACCAGAAATGGAAATGCCTCCGCAAGGTAGGGAACGCTTTTTCCAACACGATGATGTCCCTGACTTTTTACGAGAACTTGGTTTCAATGTGTTTTCTTTGGCCAATAACCATGCCTTCGATTGGGGCGATGAAGGCTTCAAAAAAACGAAAGCAGCCCTGGGTGAGGCTGCCTTTGGGGCCGGTACGTACGAAGAAGCCTATAAACCCAAGATTGTGGCAGTGAATGGGATAAAGATTGGATTCCTTGGTTTGTCTTTTGCTGCATATACTGGGGTTTTTGACGATGTTATCAAACACGATGGATTGGGTTGCGCCTACATCAACGACCTGAAAGTGAACCATGTCATCATAGAGGCAAAAAAGGAAGTGGATTATCTTTTTATTTTGCCACACGACGGTATTGAATATATCGATATCCCTTTGCCTGAAACAATTGCCCGCTACCGCGATTTTATAGACTATGGGGCAGACGGCGTAATTGCAGCTCACCCTCATTGTCCACAAGGTTGGGAAGAATACAACGGAAAGCCTATTTTTTATAGTCTTGGTAACTTCCTATTCAACAGCAAAGAAGGCTACGACTATCGTGCCACCAATCGTCCGCATTGGTACGAAGGTCTTTGCGTGGTGATGACCATTGCCGATGGAAAACTGAATTGGGAAGTGGTGAATACGAGAAATGTGGATAATGTTGGAATCGAAATTAATCATGACGAAGCACGTAACAAGCACAATGAAACCATTTGCCAGTATTTGACTAACAAGGATAAATATAACACATATCTGAAAAAGATATGCACTGATTTGGGTATGAAGGAGATGTCTATTATTGACAAGACGATACATCCACAGTCATTGAAACTGTGTACCAAGTTATTGTTTACTTGTTGGAAAGATAAACTTAGAGGGAAAAACAAAACTAACGACTATTCATTATTGCGTCTGCTTACTCATGACGCAAGGCGTAATCTGCTGATGTGGACGATAAAGAGAGGTTGTCTGTAAAACAAAAGTGTTTTTCTTCTTATCAGTAAAAAACTTTATATTTCAAAAACGACTATCTTTGCATCGATTATAAAAAGACGGGAAATATGAGTCTGTATATATCAAGGTTAAAACTCTATAATTGGAAGAACTTCCACGAGTGCGATGTGAAAGTGGCACCACGTTGTTTTATCATAGGCGCCAATGCTGCAGGAAAGTCAAACTTCTTGGATTGCATTAGGTTTCTCCGTGATGTGGCCCGACAAGGAGGTGGTTTGCAAAGTGCGGTTGACCAGCGGGGTGGGGTGACAAAAATACGGTGCCTTGCGGCACGAAAACGCACTGATATTTCAATTGAGACAGACTTGAGAGACATGGAAAGCGGCGAATTGAAGTGGGTCTATTCATTGAAAATCAAAAATGTGGGTGGCGGTATTACTAAGAATCAGGCTAATGTGTTGGAAGAGAAAGTTTTTGATGCCGTCTCTAAAGAATATCTTCTCGAAAGGTCGTCCAATGACCATGGTGAAGATGCCGACACTTTAAAATATACTCATCTTGAACAGGCGACAGCCAACAGAAGTTTTCGCGCTATCCGCGACGCTTTTGCCGATGTAGAATACTTGAATGTGATTCCTCAACTGGTAAGGGAGTCGGGGTCAACCATACTCACTTCTGGAAAAGAAGATTATTACGGTAGGAATTTCCTGAATAGGCTTTCTCTTTTGTCGGAAAGAACACAGAAAAGCTATCTGAAAAGAATAAACGGGATTTTGGCATCGGTGGTTCCCCAGTTGGATGAGTTGACTTTCAAAAAAGACAGCATGGGAGTTCCTCACATAGAGGCGAGATACAAGCATTGGCGCAAGAGTGGAAGTATGCAGGACGAAACAGCTTTCTCTGACGGGACCTTAAGGCTTATAGGTTTCCTTTTTGCCATGTTGGACGGCAACGGAATCATATTGCTTGAGGAACCCGAGATAAATCTCAATAGTGGAATTGTCGAGCAAATGCCCGAGTTTATCGCAAGTGTTCAGAGAGGGAGGAAACGTCAGGTTTTCGTCACCACCCATAGTTATGAAATGCTTTCAAATGCTGGTATCAGTATGCAAGAGGTGCTCGTTTTGGACACTTCCAATGAGGGCACCGTTGTAAAAGTGGTGTCTGATATTCCGGCTCTGAAAGCCGCTATCGAGGCGGGGCTTACCATTGGAGATGTGGTTATCCCGTACGTCAAGCCTAGTACTGTTGCGCAGATGAACGCACAAGTAAAAGAGTCATAAAAATGCGAGACGTTTTTATTTCGGGCGAAGATGATGCAACAAGGGCTGTGATAAGACGCTTAGTGTCTGACTACAATCCAAAATTGCATATTATCCAAAGCTTGCCAGCTCGAGGGTCTGAAATAAAAAGCAAGATCTCAAGTTTTAACGAGCTTGCCCGACAATATCCAATAATATTGTTGACTGACCTGGATGATGACCCATGTGCACCCATCGGAAAGACTAACCTACTCAATGGAATCACACAATCATCGGGGTTTGTTATTAACATCGCATGTGATGAAGTGGAGGCTTGGTTGATGGCAGACACAGAAGGGTTTGCGTATTATTTTGGAATTCCGCTTACTGAAATGCCGAAATTTCTTCCTCAGAAAATGCAAGGGCGGAAACCATTGTCAGAGATTTCCTTGAATGTGAAATCATCATGGCATTTTACACATCAGTTGGCTCATCTCTCTACAAAATCCGATGTGAGAGCTCAAGTATCGGTTCCGCTCAATGATAAAACTTGTAAAGGCAAGGAATACAATACGGCAGTTGTACCTTTTATTGAGAAGGTTTGGAAGCCCGAAACAGGAAGGTTGGTTTCTGATAGCTTAAACCGAATGATTAATAGAATACAAGGATTATAAACCGAGTGTTTCCAAAAGTGGTGTAATAGTAGCACGCATGTTGTTGAAAACATGAAGCGCTGGGGCGGAACCAGCCTTTGTTATGGAGTCTAGTATGTTCAGATTAGACTGACATTGCCTAATTCTTTTGACGCAAGGCGGAATCTGCTGATGTGGACAATGAAACAAAATTTATAATTATGTTTGAAAAACTAAAACGCAACAGAAAGAAAAAGCGTGAGCTTAGAAAATATAAAGAAAAAATCACTAAGAATTTCAAGGACTTAAAACATCTGAGAAAGCTCACCAAAGAACAAGAAAAGGAGGTTCAAGATTTTTATCAAGGCATGATAGGACAGAAGATTCCTTTGTATAGCCATGAATACTTCTATTCTAGAACGGGTGTGTTTAATAAAGCATATGTGCCCACCAATATCTATGCTTGTGAAATCCTACCCAAAGCAAATGACCATTCTTTGCTAAAAGCGTATGGTGACAAGAATATGTGTGATCTGCTGTTTCCGAATGAAAACATAGCGCATACTATTCTGAAGAATATGAATGGGTATTTCTACTTCGAAGGAAATCCTGTTTCTAAAGAAGATGCTATTTCGTTATGTAGTAACTTGGATAGAGTGATCATAAAACCCTCTAGAGAGTCTCAAGGCCGTGGTGTGCAGCTGTTCAGTTCAAAAGACGGCAAGACGACTTTGGATGGCTTAACGGTCGAGGATTTATTTAAACAGTATAAAAAGAATTTCCTTGTTCAAGAATGTGTCAAGCAACATGAAAGGATGGCGGCCTTAAATCCGACATCGGTTAATACATTGCGTATTCTTTCATACCGTTCTGGAATGGAAGTTTTGATTATTTATTCAGTTGTTCGAATTGGCCGATTGAATCAAGTTATCGACAATCAGTGCTCTGGAGGTATCAGTACAACCATTTCAAAAGACGGTAAGCTGGGCAAAGAAGCCTTTGGAGGTTATAGTGAAGACAATATTGTCAAGACCGATACGGGAATTGTGTTGGAAGGGTATCAGCTGCCATCATACGACAAGGCGATAGAGTTGGTTAAGAGGCTTCATTTGCGCTTGCCTTTCTTCAATCTTGTCGGATGGGATGTCGCTATTGAAGAATCTGGTGAACCTGTATTGATTGAATTTAATACAAATCCAGGTTTAAGCCAATCGGCTTTCTGTTCAGGCATGGGAGAATATACGGAAAGAATCATCAAAGAGTTATGGCCTAGGCCAAATACGTGGTTAAAAGATTAATACAAAGTATATGAAAGCATTTATATTTCCAGGTCAAGGTTGCCAGAAAGAAGGGATGGGAAAGGATTTGTATGTCTTCTCTCCCAAAGCGAAAGAATTGTTTGACCGTGCTGATGAGGCACTCGGTTGGAAGATTACCGATGTGATGTTTCATGGTACGGAAGAGGAACTGATGGAAACACGCAATACACAGCCCTCCGTGTTTATATATGAGGTGGCCTTGGCAATGGCTCAGGATGAGATTATTCCTGATGTAGTGGCAGGGCATTCACTTGGAGAATTTGCCGCATTAGTGATTGCTGGTGCCATCTCACTTGAAGATGGATTGAAGCTAGTACTTAACCGTGCATTGATTGGGCAAAAGGCATACGAGAACGCTCCGGTAAAAACTGGCATGGGCGCGGTCATTGGTCTTTCAGACGAATATGTAGCCAAGCGTATCAAAGAGATTTGGGATGAAACGGGTGAGGCTATTTATTTTGCCAACCACAATGGTCCGGGTCAAGTAGTCATCACTGGCACCAAGAAAGGTGTACGCATGGCCTGCAAGGCCTTTATGGCCGAAGGTGCCAAGAAGGCTGTGCCGTTGGCCATCGGAGGCTCATTCCATTCACCTTTTATGAACGAGGCTAAAAAAGAGTTGGGTGCTATCATCAATGAAGTGGAGTTTAAAACACCTCGCATCCCCATTTATCAATGTGTGGATGCCAAGCCGCATACCAATCCTGACGAGTTGCGTGCTAACTTAATTGAACATATCACCAGCAGTGTGTTGTGGACGGATATGGTTAACAATATGGATGCCGATGGAGTGACACACTATTATGAGGTCGGTACTGATGATACGCTTCAAAAAATAGTGAATCGCATGAAGCCTCACGCTTATGTAAGCTCATTACTTCACATTCCATTTTATGAAGGTAAAATTAAGGATTATTCAGTGATCAAAGAAGGCTAAATAGTATCAATTAACAATATTTTTCACTTTAAATTTTTATATTATGACATTAGATGAATTTGTAAAAGCATTTGCCGCCGAGTTTGATGACACACCGGCAGAACAATTCACCCCAGCAACCAAATATAGAGAATTGGATGAGTGGGGCTCATTAGTAGCGCTTTCAATCATTTCGATGGTTGATGATGAGATGGACAAGCGCGTTACTGGCGCTGACCTGCGTAATTGTACAACTATCGAGGACCTGTATCATCTCGTGGAGTCAAAGTAAACCAAAACCTTTTGGAAGCACACATTGTTACTGAGTGTGTGCTTCCCTTTCTTCCAAAATGTAAATTTGAATATATGTCATCAATTAGTGTAAAAAATATTGCTATTAAAGGCATGGCTGGGTGTGTACCTGAACGTGTACAAGAGAACAAGGATTATCCTGGCATGACCCCTGAAGAAATCCAGAAATATATCAATGCAACAGGCGTTGTTCGCCGTCATTGCGCCATACACGATGGAAGCATTTGCACTTCCGACTTGTGTCAGAAAGCGGCTGAAAAACTCTTGGCAGACCTTGGCTGGGATAAGAGCGAAATCGATCTTTTAGTTTTTGTTTCACACACCACAGACTATAAACTCCCTGCTACAGGAATTGTGTTGCAGGATAAGATGGGTATTCCAACCTCTTGTCTTGCTTTTGACATCACTCTTGGATGCTCTGGTTTCCTTGTGGGACTTGGCGTGATGGGCAACTTGATGTCTTCGGGTTCTTTCCGCAAAGGATTACTGATGGTGGGTAACACCCAGTCGGAATACGCTAGTCCAGAAGACCGCAGCATGACACTCCTACTTGGCGATGCCGGTACGGTTACGGCTATTGAGTATGACCCGAATTCGAAAGACGAGATCAACATCACCTATATGTCCGATGGATCAGGACGAGAATTTGTTATCTTGCCTGACGGTGGCTCGCGCAACCCTGTCAACGAAAAATCGTTTATTATGGAAGATTGTGGCAACGGCATCCGTCGCACCCGCTTGCATGAGAAGATGATTGGCGACGAGGTGTTCTCTTACGGTACACATTTCATCCCAAAGGTTTATGAAGAGATGCGTGCTAAGTTTAATATCGAGCCTGATGAGGTTGACTATCTACTGTTGCATCAGGCCAATAAGTTCCTCTGTGAGAAACTACGCAAGAAGTTGAAGTTTCCTCCTGAAAAGGTGCCTTATAACATACAGGAATTTGGTAATACTAGTGGCGCAACTATTCCATTATTAATGGTTACAGAGTTACAACATGAGTTGTATGATAGACCTCTTAATTTGCTCGCTGCGACCATTGGTGTTGGTTTCTCACTTGGTGTAGCCCAAATAAAAACTCATGGTAAAATATTGATTCCTGATCTAATGACATTATAAAATTTATGAAACATTTGATTATTATAGGGAAAGGCAATGTAGGTCAAATCGTACATTGGTACGCTTCTATCTGTAAAGATTATCTTGTTGAATGGGATATTAAATGTCATATTGATAATGTAGATGATTATCAGATTGAACCGGATGATGTTTTTGTATGTGCTGAATCAAAACCTTCAGATAGGGTCGAAAAAACTCGTATCATACGTGAAAAAGGTGGGCATTTTGTCAATATTATTCATCCATCTGCTAATATCGCACCATCTTGTGTTTTAGGTACGGGAGTCGTCGTTGGTGCATTCACTACGGTTTCTATTAATACCAATATTCATGATGACGTTTTGATACAAGACCACTGTAATATTGGACATGATGGTGTTGTTGAACAAGGTTCACATCTATACGTGGGAGTTAAATTATGTGGCAGAAACAAAGTTGGGACACGCACATCTCTTTTTACGGGTTCCATCATCTATCCAGATGTGAAAATAGGGGAGGGCTGTACAGTTGGAGCGGGCAGTGTAGTAAGTCGCAAAGTGAAAGATGGTGAGACGGTCCTAGGTAATCCTGCAAAAAAAATCGAACTATAATTAATGAGCATGAATAACGCTATTTTCAGTCTTGAAGGTAAAACCATTTTGGTCACAGGCGCATCTTCTGGAATAGGGAAGGCAACTGCCATCGAATGTTCTAAAATGGGTGCCAATGTCTTTCTTTCGGCACGCAATAAAGAGCGGTTGGAACAGACACTTTCGGAAATGGCTCCGGGTAATCATTGCATCATAACGGCTGATATGACCAATTTAGAAGATATTCAGAAATTGGCAGAAGAAGTTTCGGTATTGGATGGAATCGCTTTAATTGCTGGCATCAATGACAAAATGATCATCAAGAAGATTGATGATGAGTATGTGTCAAAGATGCTTTCGACAAATCTTTCAGGACCTGCTATGTTGGTCAAATCTTTACTGAAAGATAAAAAAATAGCCAAACAAGCCTCTATTGTATTCATGTCATCTGTTTCTGCGTTCTATCCTTCGGTATCCAATGCAATGTATGCTGCCTCAAAAGCGGCAGTCAATCAGTTCGCCAAAGTTTTGGCGCTTGAGGTATTGCCGCTTAAAGCCCGAGTGAATTGCATTCAACCTGCATTCGTCGAAACGGAGATGATTCACAAGTATAGCGAGGAAACATTGAGCGAAATCCGGAGCAACTATCCTTTGGGCCGATTTGCCAGACCGGAAGAAATTGCATACGCCGTGATTTACTACATGTCGGATGCCTCGCAAATGGTTACAGGTACCTCGTTGGTAATTGATGGCGGATATACAATACATTGATATATGAGAGATTACCGATTTGATGTTGCACGTGTTTTGTGTATGTCTTTTATTGTCGCGTTTGTGCATTTGTGGGCATACATACATCCAGAAGTAACTTCTGCGATTTATGTGCATCCAGTGTTTGCCATTTTAACTAATTCTTGTTTGGGCCTCTTCACATTTGCTTCTGGTTATCTTCTTGGCGGCAAGTATTCTTTTGGAGAAGATGGCAACACAAGGATATGGCCTTTCTATAAGAAACGTGTTTTGCGAATCATACCGCTTTTTCTGCTTGCTGCAGTCATCCTCTATTTGATTGGCTTTAATAGTGTCAAAGCCACCTTGAATGGTGTGCTTTGCATATCCCCGTTCACAACACCTAGGCCAATGACACTGTGGTATATACCTGTTATACTTTGGTGCTATTTCATTACTCCTTTCATTAGTAGAAAGTCATTTGCATGGCGTTTGACAATAGGAGCTGGAATGTTGTTAATAGTTTGGTTTATACGGAATTATATCCATCCGTTAGATTTTAGATTCCTATTTAACATGTCGTTATATATTGTGGGTTTGGTTACAGCGCCTTATTTTAATTGGAAATTTGAGAATCGTAAATGGATAAAGTGGGTAGTAGTGGTGTTTTTTGTTGGATTACTATCCGTAACCTTTTTAAAGACACCAAACGTGTTGTTTAAAAGAACTTCAGCATTTGTTGGCGTATTTGCTCTCTTGTTTGTTTGTGAGTATATTGCTAACATGGTGTTTCGTCATAATGCAAGTAATGTGGTCTCGCCAATTGGCTCGTTAATTAAAAATGTAAGTTATGCGAGCATGGCCTGTTATATGTTCCACCGCTTTTTCTTTTGGGCAGGTGAAATGATTTGGAATCCATCGACTGTTTGGTTGAAATGGCTCTATATGGCAGGTGTCGTTTTTCCTGTGATGTTGGTGCTGTCATATTATATCCAATTTGGTTATGATAAGTTGATGCAAGGTTTTAAAACTGAAAAAAATAAATGATATGGAAGATATAAAAGTAATGCCCAAGCCCGATTGGGTTTCATACGATGACATCCATGAACTGTTGGCTGCAGCACATAAAAAAAACTATGAAAAAGGAATAGTTTTAGGTTATTCTCAAATGACAGGCGACCAAATCAAAGAAATGCTGGGCGAAGAAGGTGAGTGTTGGGTGGCCATGGACGGAGATAAATTAGTCGGTACCACATCGGTCACATTCTTCCAAGGAAAAAACTGGTGGAACAAAGGGAAAAAAGTGGCCCATGGGTGTTTCACTGGCATATTAAATCAATACCAAGGAATTGGTATTTTGGAGGACATGAATGCCTTGAAATATGACTATACCTTAGCTCACGGAGCTGATATGAATCAAGGTGACACAGCAGAAAACAATCACACTATTTTGAAGGTGCTAGGAAAAGATGGGTATAAAGTGGTTGCCTATTTTGCTCCAAAAAACTCTGACCATTATTCAGTAAGGATAGTGAAATGGCTTAATGGATGCCCTTTTTCGGATGAGTATATCAATAAACGTTGCAAATGGTCGGAGAGATTGACCAAGTGGCAATATAAGCCAGGAAGAATTGAGCGTTCCCGGATGATTTCATTTATTTGTAGAAAGGTTTCCAGAAAGTTAGGTATTGGTTGATGTTATTGTTTAAGAACTGTTTTTAATGAAAAATAAAGTTGTTATTATAGGTCAAGGATTCACAGGAAGGTTAAGTATTGTCCGCTCCGTCGCTGAAATAGGATGTGACATTACGCTTATTGTACTGACACATCGCAACAAGACTAATGGAGGTTTAGTGGAGGACAAACCAATAGACGCATATAGCAAATACGTGAATCGTACCTTGTATTGTGAGACATACAATAAGGAAATGCTTATCGATTTGCTTCTTACTCAATGTGTTGACCCTAACCAAAAGACTTTCATTTTTCCTGATAACGATTTTTCTGCGGCAGCCATCGACCAGTCATTGGATGTCTTGAAAGATCATTTTTATTGTCCAAATATCAATTGGAAACAAGGTGCTGTTGTGGAATGGATGAATAAAGAGCGTCAAAAACAATTGGCCCAAGAAGTTGGACTACATGTGCCGAATTCTTTGGTCATCGAAATTAAGGATGGGAAATACATCATCCCTGACACCATTTCGTATCCATGCTTTGCAAAGCCGTTAGTTTCTTTGGTAGGAGCAAAGTTGGGCTTGAAAAAATGCAATAATAGAATGGAGTTGGAAAAACATCTGACTCAATTGCCCACTTTGAATGAAAGGTATAGAAACATAAAACTTCTAGTTGAGGATTTTAAGAAGATTAATAGGGAATTTGCTTTGCTGGGTTTTTCTGACGGACAAGAGGTTGTGATTCCCGGAATTATCGAAATCTTGCAATTGGCTCACGGAACGCATTTCGGCGTAGCAGTGCAAGGCAAGGTTTTTCCCGCAGAAGACAATGACCTTATAGAGAAATTTTCACAGCTTATTAAAAAGATTGGTTTTGTTGGCATTTTTGACATCGATTTTTATGAAAGCGAAGGCTTGATCTATTTTGCTGAGATTAATATGCGCTTTGGAGGCTCGGGATATGCTTATACCAAAACCGGAGTCAACCTGCCGGTAATGATGATTAAATCATTTTTAGGTGAAAACATTGATGACCTGAATAAGAAGATTGTTCAAAGTGCAACATTTTTCAACGAAAGGATGGCTTTTGACGATTGGTATAATGGATATATGAGTACCAAGGCCTTTTTACATCTAAAAAAGACTTCTCAGATTAATTTTATTGATGACGAAAACGATACTCAGCCTCAAAAAGTTTTTATGAGGGATTTTAGAAAAAAGTTCTTTAAGAGAACCGTCAAACAATTGTTTGGCAAGTAAAGGAGTTTTTTTTCTTCCATTATTAATATTCAGTTGTATCCATAGAACAAGTAAAATGAATACTATTCTTATTGTCGGCGATCTGTTCCCTACCGAACAAAATGTTTCATTCTTTTCAAAGGGTGACACGGACTCATTGTTCGGCAAAGTAATAACACAATTGTTTTCTAGTGCGGATTTCACCATTTGTAATCTCGAAGGCGCATTGACCGACCATCCTGACAAATGCAGAAAAACTGGCCCAGTTAAAGTGGCAACAACATCGGCCGTTGAAGCTTACAAGAAACTGGGAATAGATCTGTGTCTTTTAGCCAACAACCATGCCACAGATGGTGGACACCAAGGCATGATAGATACGATGCGCACTTTGGATAATGCTGGAATTAGGCATATCGGTGCTGGCAAAAATGAAAATGAAATAGTCCGTTCGTTTGTTAAGGAAGTTGGTGGAATAAACATCGGTTTCTACAATGTCAGTGAAACCATGTATAACAAACCTACAGACAATACCGCAGGAGCTTGGTTGTATGACGAATATGTGGTTTGTCGAGAGTTGGAACAGTTGAAGAAACAATGCGATTATTTAGTGGTGTTATATCATGGTGGAATTGAAAAGTTCCACTATCCATCGCCTGAGACGAGAAAACGCTTTCATCGTATGGCTGATTGCGGTGCGGATTTGATTCTTGCTCAGCATACGCATTGCATTGGATGTGAGGAATATTACAATGGATCGTATCTACTTTATGGTCAAGGTGATTTCTTGCTCAAGAACTTTGCTCCAGGACTAACGGATACAGGGTTAATTGTGGAATTAGTCATTGAGAACGGGCAAGTTCAGATCAAAAAACACAAGGTTAAATCTGTTGACAACCTCTTTGTGCGCTATGACGAACAGCAGGATTTGTTGGAATTCAATGCACGTTCGAATAAGGTTGGAGACGAGGATTATGTGTATCAAGAATTGCAGAAGTTCTGCGACAAAGAGTTGCGTTTATATCTTACTGCTTTCAGAAGTCCCTCAAAATTGAGGTTGAAATTGAAAAGATTTTTTCCTGCTGCTTACAAAAAGTGGTTGTATAAATACAACGAAAGAGATTTGATGTTTGCGCTCCATACGCTGCGTTCAGAACAGAACCGAGAAACAGCCATTGTAGGGATTGAGCATTTGTTGCATATATAGTTTTTTGATTAATGAAACCCAAAGTTGTCATCATAGGGCATAGCTATTCCTCGCGGTTGAGTCTCATTCGTGCCGTGGCACAAATCGGATGTGAAGTCACTGTCGTGGTGATGACACAAACGAAGGACAAGAAATCAACACCTGTTAAACCGATTGACTGCTACAGCAAATACGTCAGCCGTTTTTACTATTGCGTTCGTCGTGAGCGCGATTCGCTGGTTCCGCTGTTGCTCGAAAAATGCGTTGACCCAAATCAGAAGGTTGTGTTGATTCCTGATGGCGACGACGTGGTGGCTGCCATCGATAATAACAAAGACAGATTAAAAGCGCATTTCTTGTTTCCTCATATCGCCAAAGAGCCGTCTTCGATGGAGTATTGGATGGAGAAAACACATCAGAAACAATTGGCAAAGGAGATTGGCTTGAATGTAACCAACGCCACGATAGTTGAGATTAAGGACGGACAATACACCAACCCGTCCGATTTGCAATATCCTGTCTTTCCCAAGCCTTTGGCTACCATGAATGGAGGCAAGGGTGGCATGAGACGTTGTGACAATGTGAAGGATTTGTCGGAAGCTTTGGATTACATCATCAATACGCGAAGTAGGGACGTCAAGGTCATGGTGGAAGATTACAAGGAAATTGAGACCGAGTATGCCTTGCTTGGCTTTTCGGATGGAAAAGAAGTGATTATTCCTGGAGTGCTTCAGTTTCTAAAAGTTTCAAAGAAAAACATGGGAATTGCCTTACAAGGTAAGGTTATTTCTGTGAAGGGATTTGAGGCATTGTTGGAAAAGTTCAAGCAATTGGTATTGGCCATTGGATTCGTAGGTGTTTTTGATGTGGATTTCTATAAGAGTGAGGGTAAGTTTTATTTCTGCGAGTTGAATTTGCGTTATGGAGGTTCGGGATATGCCATCACAAAAATGGGGGTAAACCTTCCAGCCATGATGGTGAAACACTTTTATGGTGAGTCCATTGAAGCCATGAATAAGACTGTTAAGGGAGAAGCCGTTTATGTAAATGAAAGGATGTGTGTGGATGATTGGAATTATGGATATATCTCCTACAAGGAATATCGAAAATATATAAAAACAGCAGATATCCGTTTTGTTCCTGATGCGGAAGACACTTTGCCCGAGAAAATGTTTAATAGGTTAATTCGGAAAAGATTGCCTGTTAATACATTGAAAAGAATATTGAAGAAGTAATGATCTAATTGTTTAGAAGCTACGATTATGAAACAAAAAGTCGTTGTTATAGGGCATGGGTACACATCAAGGTTAGGGGTTATTCGGGCTTTGGGTAGGACTGGTTATGAGGTGATTGTCATCGTAATGATGGTCAATAAGCGAAAGGGCAAGCCTGACTCTTCCCGTCCAATTGACTGCTATAGCAAGTATGTCAGCCAAATCCATTACTGTTTGCCTGAAAGCGAAAAACTAATTGATTTATTGCTGGAAAAATGTGTGGATTCGAACCAAAAAGTGGTCATAATCCCTGACAGTGACATGTCGGCGGCGGCTATCGATTTGAATCAGAATAGGCTCGAAAAACATTTCTTGTTTCCTCATATTAATCATCGTCAAGGAGCAGTGGTGGATTGGATGAGCAAGATTCGTCAAAAGGAAACTGCTTTGAAAATGGGTTTGAATGTTGCTCGGGGAAAGGTAGTTGAGGTGATAGATGGAGCATATTCATTACCGTCCGAAATCACTTACCCATGTTTCCCCAAACCGTTGGCTACTTTGGTAGGAGCAAAAACAGGATTGGGCAAATGTGAAAACGAAGAAGACCTGCACAAAACCATCAACCTTTTGATAAAGCGTTATCCTTCGATCTCAGTTTTGGTTGAGGAATACAAAAAAATTGACGTAGAACAAGCTTTAATGGGCGTTTCAGACGGCCATAATGTTCTCATTCCGGGAATTATACATACAACCTCTTTGGCTATGGGAGGTCATTTTGGAGTGGCTAAAAGGGGGATTATAGAGCCATGTGATGACTATGTGGAACTATTGGACGGCTTCAAGGCATTTGTTCGTGAAACAGGATTTGTTGGCATATTTGACATAGACTTTTTTAAGAGTGAAGGCAAATACTTTTTCTGCGAGATGAATTTCCGCTATGGAGGGTCGGGTTATGCCTATACGAAAATGGGAATAAACCTTCCTGCATTGTTTGTGCGTATGATGACAGAAGAAGCCCCTATAGACGATAAGTTATTAATAACCAAAAGCGCAACATTTGTTAATGAACGCATGTGTTTGGAAGATTGGTATCATGGATATATTTCCAGAGGTGAGTACAAATCCCTGTTGCGTGAAAGTGACATCAGTTTCGTTACAGATGACGAGGATGCATTACCTGGCCGGATGTATAAAAAAATGGTTCGTGCTATGGGCATGAAACGCTTTGCGAAAAGATGTCTTGGAAAACTATAAACAAATAAAACCGTTATGGAATCAGACTCAATAGAATTGTTACATTCCATCCAGCTTGACATGTTGGTCAAGTTTGATAAGATTTGCGAAGAAAATGGTTTGACCTATTTTTTGGATAGTGGCACAGCGTTGGGTGCTGTTCGCCATCATGGTTTCATTCCTTGGGATGACGATGTGGATGTGGGGATGCCTCGAGAGGATTACAATCGGTTGTTGGAATTAGGTTCTAATGGTTGTTTGCAAGACAATCTTTTTCTCCAAACTTACAAAACGGATTCTGCATATCCTTGGCCTTTTGCAAAAGTTCGACTTGGAGATACTTTCTTTCCTGATTTTGGGGTGGAAAAAATGAAATACAAAGGAATATATATTGATATCTTTCCTTACGATAAGGTTCCAAGTAATACCAAACGAGCTGTATGGTGCATAAAGGTTTCTAGGCTTTTTTGGTTTATTTCTATTTTTAGTCGTAGAGACTATCCGGGAAGTAACTTTTTTTCAAAAATATTAACTGCAGTATTGCATGTTATGCCTAAAGGAATAGGGGTAATGCTTCATAGGTTTTATGAAAGGTATTGTATAAAATTCAATTCCAAAGATACAGAAGTGTATACATGTTATTCTTGGAACATGTCACAATATCATACATATTTATTTGAAGAAAGTGAATTGTTTCCAACAAAGAAAGTATCGTTTGAGGGGAAATCTTTGTGCATAGTGAATAACCCAGATGCATATTTGACAAAAATGTATGGAGATTACCTTGTTTTACCTCCTGAAGAAAAAAGGAAATCTCATTTAAAAGGGGCTTTTGTCGTATAACGAAAGAAATATAAACAAATCGAATAAAGATTTAGTCTATATAAATTATCTAAAACATTGTAATTCAAGGCGTAGTAATGATAAAAACAGATTTTCTTTTACTTTTTATATCATTTGTTTTCTCTTTGTTATGGCTATTGCTCAAAGATGTTGAGTCGTCGCTTTCTATAGTGGTTACATTGCTTAGATATATTCCAATTCTGTTTTTGTATATCAAGTATTTTAGACCGAAATTTGATGCCATTCTTCCTATCTTACTCTTGTTATACTCAGTTTTTCTTTATTTGTTTGGTGGGTATAGTTATAATTGGCAAACTATGCTTGTGCTGGTGATGATTCCAATTACGTTATTTGTATATTGCCAATTGGCTTTGTCAAAACAAGAGATATCTTTAATAGTTTTATCTTCTATAGTATCTTTTTTCATTTATTTTATAATAAGTAATCGGTTTTACATTAATCCTAATCAGGTGGCATTTGTTTTTTTATTATTGTTCTTAATAATATTCAATGGTCAATTCATAAATAGCAAGTATCAGGATCGAATGACACTTGCTATGGTTATTATCATAATTATTTCATTAATTGCAATATATCGTACGGAATCCCGTACGTCTTTGATGGTTTTTCTATTAATTCCTATTGCTTTTGTCTTCAAGAAAAGATTTAAGAATTTAAAACTGATTTACTGGATAATTGTAGTAATGGGTGTGTTATATCCATGGGTATATTGCCAATTTGCCTCCGACTATAGTTGGCGCTATAATGCCAATACAAATTTGATGGATCAAGACATTTTTTCTGGACGGCAAATAATATGGAATTTCATATTCTCACAATTAGGAGATTCTTCTCATTTTTGGTTTGGTGGAATGGATACTTCATGGTGGGATAAAAGTATGCATAACTCTTCTCTTGATATTATTTCAACTTTTGGGGTACCAACATTTGTAATACTTGTTTTCGTGATATATTTTTATTTTAATAAGATATGCAATTTGTGTCAAGAACATCTCAGGCCATTATTATTGTTGGTTTTAGTTGCTATGATTTGGGGTCTTAACGAATCAGGTCTTTTAATGGGATATTCTTATTTCCTATTTCTTCCATTTTGTTTGATACTATCCAAGCAAAAAGAATTGGACTACTTTGATGACGATACTAATTACCAAATTGAAGAGGAAAATCCCGTCTTTCAAGATCTTGTTGATGCTCATTGAAAAAAGAATAGACATAATATGTCAAAAAAACAAGTAATATGGTTTATTACAAACACAACTCGGTAATATGAAATTAAGATAACAGCCTAACTATTATGAATATTTTGATTGTTTCTCATGGTATTCCTTCAGAAAACGATCCTCAATGGGGTTGCTTTGAATTGGATCAGGCTCGCGCTTTGAAAAAAATGGGACATAATGTGATTATTTCAGCGATTGATGGAAGATATAGGAAAGAAAAACGTAAAAAAGGAATTACTGAAGGGTCAATAGATGGAATCCCTACATATCTTATTTATTGGCTTCCAATGGCAGTATTTCATATTGAGAGGATCCGTCGACGTGTGCGGCAAGTGATGATGAAAAAATTGTTTCAACATATTGAATGTTTTCACGGTAAACCTGATTTGATTTATGCCCACTATCTGTTTAATATGTACGATTTGGGAAAGGTACACAGAAAATACCCATCAATTCCGATAGTTGGTATAGAGCATTGGTCAAGGCTTAATCAGCCAACGCTTCCTAAGACACTTGCAATTTGTGGAAACACAGCATATAATATGGTTGACAGGCTTTTGGCTGTATCTGAAAGTTTGAAAAAACATATCAAACGCCATTTCAACAAAGATGCAGAAGTGGTTTATGATATGTTGGGTGAGGAATTTGTTGACGCTTCCGTTACAAAAAAGAAAATAGAGAATGTTTTTAGGTTTGTTTCAGTAGGTAGTATTATACACAGAAAGGGATTTGATTTACTGATAGAAGCATTTTCGAAATCTGGCCTTGCAGAACAAGGTTGTATTTTGTCTATAATCGGTGATGGAGAAGAACGAGAAAGATTGCAAAAGCAAATAGATGAATGTGGCTTAATAGAAAAAATCACATTGGTTGGTCGTAAGAACAAGCAGGAAATAATCGAGTTGATGAAAGAAAGTCATGCTTTTGTACTTGCTTCTCGTGCTGAAACATTTGGCGTTGTTTATATTGAGGCTATGTCGCAAGGTCTTCCTGTAATAGCTACGGATTGTGGAGGACCGGATGAATTTGTAAATAAAGAAAATGGTTTGTTGATACCTATTGAAGATGTTGATGCTTTGACAAAAGCCTTGAAAACTATGTATAATAATTATGACTGCTACAATCCTGAAACAATTATTGAGGAATGCAATCGCCGTTTTGCTCCACAAAGCATTGCAAGGCAATTAGAAGGCATTTTTGAGGAAGAAATAGAAAAAAAGAAACAACGAGTATGAAACATCTAATCATCATTGGTGCTGGCGGTATGGGTCGCACCATATATAGTAATGCCCTTGAGAGTGTCGGCTACGGAGAGACCTTCGATATTAAAGGCTTTATTGACGACGACTTGAATGCATTGGATGGTTATCCCAATTATCCTCCCATTATTGGCACCATCAAAAACTATCAACCACAAGCAGATGATGTGTTTGTCTCCTCTATCGGTGGAGCGGCGCGAAGACCTTGCATGGAAGAAATCATTGCCAGAGGAGGCGAGTTTTTGCAGTTGGTACACAAAATGGCGAGAATTTATACCAATGCCCAACTTGGTAAGGGTAATTTCATAGGAGCCTATACCGTAATTGGTAATGATGCCGTAGTGGGTGACTACAATATGATTCAGTCCTATACAGTTATTGGCCATGATGCCCGTATCGGCAGTTGGAACCGCATAGATACCCATGTCACCTGTGTGGGGGGCACTATAGTGGAAGATGACGTGAATATCCATACAGGAGCGGTCATTAGCCACAACGTAAAAGTGGAGAGTGGCGCTCATGTGGGGGCGTGCAGCTTCGTGATTAAGAAAGTAAAGGCTGGAACAACCGTTATGGGTAATCCGGCAAAAAAACTGATGTAAAATCTTAATAAACACATAAATTAATATGGAGATCAAAGAATTTATCGAACATTTCGCTGAACAGTTTGATGAAACCGACATTAGCGAATTCAAGCCTGAAACCGTGTTCCACGACTTGGAGGAATACACTTCGCTAATTGCTCTCTCTCTCATTTTGATGATTGATGAGGAGTACAATGTTACCATTGATGGCAACGAGATGAAATCGTGTGTCACCATCGAGGATTTGTTCAATCTTGTCCAGAAAAAGGCGGAACAATGAGCTACAATCCTTTTTCCTTGGAAGGGAAGACCATCCTAGTCACTGGTGCTGCTGGAGGCATAGGGCGAGCTACTAGTATTGAATGTGCAAAACTGGGAGCAAAACTTGTGTTAACTGATATCAATGAAACAGGTCTTACCGAAACAAAGGCTTTGCTGGAAGGCGAGGGGCATGAATGTATTTCCGCCGACTTGACTTCACAAGAAGCCTTGGATGATTTGGTAAGTAGGCTTCCTATGCTTGATGGTTTTGTGAGCAACGCAGGTGTTACTAAGCCTACACCAGTAAAGATGATTAGTAAAGAGGCACTTGAGCGGATCATGTCCATCAATACATACGGTCCCATCTATCTGACGCAGCGTTTGTTGAAGAAAAAGAAGTTCAATGTCAACGCTTCATTGGTGTTTACCGTTTCTATTGGAGGAGTTTATACCACTGCTCCAGGAAATGCCATGTATGGTGCATCGAAAGGTGCTTTGCAGGTGTTTGTGCGTAATGTGGCTTTGGAGGGCGCACCGCGCATCCGTTGCAATAGCGTCAACCCCGGCATGGTCAATACCAATCTTGCTGGACGAGCTTATTCCGATGAGGACAAAGCTAAGGATATGGAAACTTATCCCATGAAACGCTACGGCGAACCTCGTGATGTGGCTTTGGCCATCGTTTACCTACTCTCGGATGCTTCCTCATGGGTGACAGGCCATTCGCTTATTATTGATGGAGGAAAAACTTTGTATTAAGATGGAAAGACTCTTATCAGGAAAGATTTGCCTTGTCACTGGCGCAGGTCGTGGCATAGGCCGTGTGATTGCCAACCAACTTGCTGCTGATGGCGCGGTGGTGTATGCCGCTGACCTTGCCTTGGGCGACATGGAAGAATGGGCCGCAGAAAAATCCAAGGAGAACGAGACTCGTATAGTGCCCATGGTTATGGATGTGACGGATAGTGCTGCACTCAAGAATGGCCTGATGACTATCCACAAGACCGAAGGTCGGATAGATGTGGTAGTGAACAACGCCGCTATCATCCAAAACCAAAAGTTGGGCATGGTGACCAAGCCGTTGCTTGAAAAGATGTATGCCGTTAATGTGTTTGCCGTCATCGATATGATGCAGATCGTTTCGCGTCTGATGGCTCGCACGGGTGGCGGTAGTATCGTTAACATTGCCTCAATTACTGGTGTAGTTGGCTCACCAGGTCAGGTGGCCTATAGTTCTACCAAAGGAGCGGTCATCGCTGCCACCAAGAGTGCCGCGAAGGAGCTTTCACCCATGCAAATCAGGGTGAATGCTGTGGCTCCAGGTATCATCAAGACGGAACGCTTTGAGGAGCTTTATGAAGCGTCTGGCGACAAGATTGATCAGCGCATCAGTCGTATTGCCCTTGGGCGCCTTGGCACGCCTCAGGATGTGGCCAACGCAGTGGCTTTCTTGGCTTCTGATAGGGCATCGTATATCAGCGGACATATATTGGGTGTGGACGGCTGCGCTTCTATTTAATCACACAGATTTCACAGATTTCACGGATATGCTTGCCTTGCGGCGGTGGGTGAGTGGAACGTACGTATGACTGACAACGAAATAACATACGAGATAAGAGGAGCCATTTTTGACGTTTATAACGAACTCGGTCCTGGATTACTCGAATCAGTCTATGAAGAAGCTATGTTTTTCGAGCTAAAAGAGCGTGGTTTAGATGTGGTTCGCCAGAAGGAGGTTCCTGTTGTGTACAAGGACACTGTGCTTAAAACACCCCTTCGACTTGATTTATTGGTTGAGAACCAAGTTATTGTTTAATTAAAGTCGGTTGAAGAAATGAAACCGGTGTTTGCAAAACAATTACTTACTTACCTAAGACTCCTCAAAAAACATGTAGGTATTCTTGTCAACTTCAACACAAGTAACTTAAGCGAAAGTATTAAGCGGATAGTAAATTGATTTAGGCAAATATTTGAGCTTTTAAGCTCAATAATAATCAGTGAAATCAGTGGTATCTGTGTGAGATAAATAAAGAGCTTTCTGTGTGAAACCAATACTATCATTTCTGTGAGAAAACAATGTTTTTAGATTTAGATAAAAAGCCAAAAGATAAGATAGCTGTCATTGACGATAGCGGAGAACAGCTGACCTACGGTGACTTGTGCGACTTTTCAGAAGAGCTCAAGCAACATCTGCCAAATCGGTCGTTGATCTTCCTATTGGCCGAGAATTGCAATGGTTCCTTGTTGGGCTATCTGGGTTCGCTTTCCAATGGCATTGTACTACTCATTTTGAGTGCCAAGACGGAAGAGACTCTTTTCACCGCCTTATACAATCTCTATCAGCCCGAATACCTTTGGGCTCCTGATGGGATGGTTGAGAAACTGGGCTATGAAAAGGTGTTTTCGTCACATGGTTACTCCTTATTGAAAACAGGAAATGCCCCTGTAGCCATGCATCCCGACCTTGCCTTGCTTCTACCTACCTCGGGTTCCACAGGAAGTCCCAAGTTGGTGCGTCACAGCCTGCACAATATCGAGGCCAATGCCGATAATGTGATGCGAATGTTTCAAATGGACGGCACCGAAAAGGCCATGGCCATTTTGCCTATGCATTACACGATGGGGCTCTCTGTCATCGCGAGCCACTTGTTGGCAGGCGCAACTTTGTTGCTCTCAGGCCGCTCCCTATTGGACAGGGGCTTCTGGACCATGTTGAAAGAAGCTACCAGTTTCACGGGTGTGCCATACAGTTACGAGCTGCTGATGAAGATGCGTTTTACAAGGATGGACTTGCCCAACTTGCAAATCATCACCCAAGGGGGTGGAAAGTTGACAGAGGAGATGTTCAAGGCCTTAGCGCAATATGCGTATGACAAGGGCAAGAAGTTCATCGCCACCTACGGACAGTCGGAATGCACGGCACGTATGGCGTATCTTCCTGCGGAATTGGCCTTGGAAAAAACTTGTAGTATAGGCATTGCCGAGCCTGGAGGACAGTTGTCCATCGTTGATGAGAATGGTAATGAGACCTTCGAAGGCGAAGCAACCGGTGAGATGGTGTATCGAGGCGAAAATGTCACAATGGGCTATGCCAATAGTAGGGAAGACCTGCTCAAAGGTGATGAGAACCATGGAGTGATGCACACGGGCGACTTGGCGCATCGTGATGTCGACGGTTGCTATTTCATTGTGGGACGTTTGAAACGCTTCCTGAAGATCTTCGGTTTGCGTATAGGCTTGGATGAGGTGGAGAATCTCATCAAGTCGGAATATAAGGCCGACTGTTACTGCAAAGGCAATGATGAGAAGCTGATCGTCCTCGTCACAAAGCCCGAGCTTGTCGATGTGTTGCCTGCTTTCATCGAAGACAAGACCCATCTGTTCCACAAGAATATAGAGATACAATTTGTTGACGCAATTCTGCGCAACGAAGCTGGAAAAGTGATAAATCAATAAACAATCAATATAAAAGTTTAATCATGAACAATTTAGAAAAACTGAACAATATCTTCTGCGAAGTGTTTTCCGTGGATGTTTCGGCTTTAGGTGCCGGTTTCGACAACAAAGCCATCGATGGCTGGGACAGTGTACGCCAATTGAGCCTTACTTCGGCTGTTGAGGACGCTTTCGACATCATGCTCGACCCTGAGGACATCCTCGAGTTCACCTCTTACGATAACGCCAAGGCCATCCTCGGCAAATACGAAATTGAACTGTAATGGCACTTTGGGAAATCAAGAATGTGGCAGTGCGCGGCGTGACGGGCACCGTTCCGAACCATGCGGTGAAGACTGCCGACTTCGACATCTTCACTCAAGAAGAAGCCGATATTTTTGACAACACGGTTGGCATCAAGAACCGTTACATCGGTCCTGACGACCTTTGCACTTCCGACCTCTGCCAAGATGCGGCGGAGCGTCTGTTGGCTGCTTTGGGTTGGGAGAAGGAAAGCGTCGATGTGCTGGTGTTTGGTTCGGTGACGGGCGACTACAAGACCCCTCCCACAGCTGGTATTTTGCAGCATCGTATGGGCTTGCCGACTAGTACTTTCGTATTGGACATTCCGATGGGGTGTTGTGGCAGTATGTACGCCATCAATGTGGCGGGCAATCTGCTGAGTGCTGGAACGGTAAAACGTGCTTTGTTGTTGGTGGGCGATACAGCGCTTCGCATGGGTTCGTTGAAAGACAAGAGCCGTGTGCCTTTGTTTGGTGACAGCGGTACGGCTATGGCTTTGGAGTATGATCCGACAGCTGAGGATATCGTCATCGAGTTCAACACGTTAGGCTCTGGCTATCAGGCCTTGATTACGCCGCATGGCGGCTATCGTCATCCCATCACGGCAGAGTCGTTCATCGAGGAAGACTTTGGCAATGGCATCATTCGTGCGCCCAAAGATACGCTGATAGAAGGCATGAGCGTGTTATCCTTTGCTATTTCGAGGCCACCTATCAGCATCAAGAACCTCATGGAGAAATATGGGTTGAATACCGATAACGTCGACTTCTTCCTTATTCATCAGGCCAACAAGCTGATTGTGGACAGAATCGTGAAGAAATTGAAACTTCCGTTGGAGAAGACTCCGTATGACCTCCAAGAATTTGGCAACCTTGGCGGTGCTTCTGTGCCCATGCTGATGACCTATAATCTCCGAGAAGAATTGCAATCCCGTCCACTGACATTAGTCTGTTCTTCCTTTGGCCTCGGCCTCACTTGGGGCACGATGATTCTGAAGACGCAGAAGATGGTGGTGCTGGAGGTGGGGAAGATATGAAGTTGTTAAATTAAAACTATTAGTTTATTAGTAAATAATGTATAATTTGAAAATATGAAACAAAGCGTTTTGGGTCTTTACTTTGAAGACTTTGAAGTAGGGGAAGAGATAAAACATGCTCTTTCAAAAACAGTTTTTGAAAGTGACAATAATTTCTTTTCACTTCTTACAATGAATCATCATCCAGTGCATACAAATGTTGATTATGCTAGTCACAACCAACATGGCCAATTACTAGTTGTGGGAACATTGGTCTTTTCTTTGGTGGTTGGCATGACAGTACCTGATATCAGTGGTAAGGCTATCGCTAATCTTGGGTATGAGAATATAAAACATCTTGCTCCTACTTTTGTTGGAGATACTCTTTATGCACGTACAAAAATATTAGATAAACGAGAATCCAAATCGAAAAATGATCGAGGAATCATCTATGTTGAAACCATCGGTTATAATCAAAGAGGAGAAGATGTTATTTCATTCCGAAGAAATGTTTTGGTAAAAAAACAAAATCTATCATAAATTATCAGTATGAAAACAAGTTTCCTTACACGCAGTCTTATGTTTGTACCTGCTCATAATGACAGGTTGATGCAAAGTGCTGCACGTACCAATGCTGATGTGCTGTTATTAGATGTTGAAGATTCTGTTCAGCCATTAGAGAACAAGCAAATTGCTCGAAATAACATTATTAAGTATATTGAAGACGGTGTTTTTAACAATCGTATTCTTTTCCCCCGAATTAATGATAGAGAAAGTGGTCAATTATTAAAGGATGTGACCCAACTTTCTATCAAAGGGGTGACGGGTTTTATGTATCCCAAAGCTCGCTGTGGTGAGGATATCTATTTTATAGGCAAATTACTTGATACGATTGAATATGATAAAGGGTTTAAACAAGGTACATTCAAACTTATTCCAATTATTGAGACGACAGGTGCCGTGATGAATATTCAAGACATCTGTAAGGCAAGTCCAAGAGTGATTGCTGTAGCTTTCGGTTGTGAGGATTATGTGACAGATCTTGAAGGTAAACACGACATAGATGGACAGAGCATTTTCTTTGCTCGTAATATGATAGTGAATGGAGCACATAATTGTGGGGTAGCCGCTATTGATACTGTACATATCAGAGTTCATGACTTGGATGACCTTGAGCATAATTTAATTCTTTCTAAGAAGCTTGGTTTTGATGGAATGCTCATCCTTAATCCTAAAGAATTGCCTTTATGTCATCGTTACTATTCTCCTACACCCGAAGAAGTTGAATGGGCAGAAGAAATGGTTCGGTTGACAGAAGAATCAATTAGTGAGGGCAAAGGAGTTGCTGTGAAAGATAACAAGTTTATCGGCCCTCCGATGCTCAAAATGGCACAAGAAATATTAAAAAAGAACGATTTGTGTAAATCTCACTAATAATACAAAATATGACTGTAGATTTTCTAACACGTAGTTTATTGTATCTTCCGGCTCATAAAGAGCATTTAATCCAAAATGCTTTGAAAAGTGGAGCTGATATGTTAGCATTAGACTTGGAGGACTCGTGTCAACCTTTTGAGAATAAACAGTTGGGTCGTGATAATATCATTAAGTTCTTGAATGAAGGTTTGTTGGATGGTCAAATAGTTTTTCCAAGAGTAAATGATAGAGAAAGTGGTGAATTGTTGAAAGATGTATATCAACTTTCACTATTGGGTATTACAGGCTTCATTTATCCTAAATGCATCAATGGACAAGATATTTATTTTATCGGAAAGCTTTTGGAAACTATTGAGTATGAGAAACATATTCCAGCTGGTTATTTTAAACTAATTCCACTTATTGAAACTACGGGGGCGGTAGCAAACATTAATGATATATGCGAATCTTGTCCAGAACGTATCATTGCTGTTGGTTTTGGTGCGGAAGATTATATGACAGATTTGGGCGGACGACACAATGAAGGTGCAAATAGTATTTTTTCCGCAAGGGCAATTATTGCAAATGCAGCAAAAGCGCATGATATCGTCCCGTTGGATATTGTTCACATGAAAGTCCATGACCTAGAAGATTTGGAGCGGGAATCGAATATGGCAAAAGATCTAGGCTATGAAGGGAAAATGTTGGTTCATCCCAAAGAGATTCCGATTTGTCATAAATGCTTTTCTCCTTCAGATGAACAAGTTAAATGGGCTGAAGAAATAGTTTTCCTTTCAGAAGAAGCTGAAAAAGAAGGTAGAGGCGTTGCTTATATGAATAACAAGTTCATAGGTCCTCCAATGTTGAAAATGGCAAAAAAAATATTGGAAAAACATCATCTTATTAACGATACAATCAATTAAACTAATCTAAAATCGTATTATTATGGAAGAAACAAAAGGTAATCGCCCAAAAAAATCGCTAGTTCAAAGAATAAAATTTTTTCTATTTAAGGATGTGATTAATAACATTAGTTTGTTTTATCATAGAAGAATAAGAGGTGTCAATGTTGGAAAATATTGTGTTATTCATAGAAAAGCTAAAATTGATGGTATTAATCCCCATGGAGTCCATTTGGGTAATTATGTACATATTGCTCAAAACGCTTTGGTGCTGGCTCACGATCATTATAGGGATGAAGCTCATCAATATGTTGATACATGGATTGGTGATCATGTGAATATTGGTTGGGGGGCTGTGATAAACCCAGGATTGAAAATTGGTAATCATGTAATTGTAGGAGCCAATGCTGTTGTGACAAAAGATGTACCAGATGGTTGTATTGTTGCGGGTAATCCAGCTAAAATCATCAAAGTGAATATTAAACTAAATGATCACGGTGGGATGATTTGTAGAGGAGAACGTCCTGATGCCAATCAGAAATTATAATGTAATCTGCCTTTATGTACAAACACTTTTTCAAACGCTGTATCAGTATTTTCGGGGCACTGCTAGCGCTTATTGTAGTTGGATGGATTATCATCATTGTGGCCATCATCCTGCATTTTGCCAACAAAGGAGCAGGAGTGTTCTTTATGCAGGAACGTCCAGGTAAGGATGCCAAGATATACAAGGTCATCAAGTTCAAGACTATGACGGATGAACGTGATGCCGAAGGTAAACTGCTGCCAGACGCGCAACGCCTTACCAAAGTGGGGAAAATTGTGCGCAGCCTTTCCATCGATGAACTGCCACAACTGATAAACATTCTCAAAGGCGACATGTCCTTCATTGGACCAAGGCCATGGAAAGTCGAGTATTTGCCTTTGTATTCTCCAGAGCAGATGCGTCGTCATGAGGTTCGTCCCGGCATCAGCGGTTGGGCGCAGGTGAATGGTAGAAATGCCATCTCCTTTACCAAGCGTTTGGAATATGATATCTATTATGTGGATCATCTGACCTTTTGGCTGGATGTGAAGATTTTCTTCATGACTATTTTCAAAGTTTTCAAGCGCGAGGGAATCTCGGAGGAAGGGCAGGCCACCTCAGAAGCATTCAATGGGCATAACTAAGCACACAAGAGTTTTTTGTGTAGTCTTTTGCGTTGTTTTCAGCATCATAACGGCATGTGGTAAAAGTCCTACCGTGCTGACCCAAAAGATGTTAGACAAAGCAGGATTGACTTTTGTTATTAAGGGAGACTATACCGCAAATGATGCTATTCTGTATATCGGAGATCAGCAGGAGCTGGTTTTTGACGGTGGGAGGATAGACCATGTGATACTCGTGGGCAGACATTCCAAATTGGAAGTAAAGGATAAGAAACCTGTATTTGGAAAAAAAGTCATCATCAGAGGTGTCTGGGATATTGTAGAAGCGCATGATGGATGGTTTGAGTATGAAGCAGGCAAAGAATATATAGCCAACCAGTTGATTAAGAACATGCTGGCTTTTTCCAATGATGCCACTTTCTGTCATCTGTATTTTGAAGAGAATCGAACCTATTATTTTGAGTTGCCTTATCAGGGTAATGCCAAACTCGGAGATGAGTTCACTTATCATATAAATGGTAAAGGCAAAAAAAAACGCCATTACGTGGAGGTGTATAATGATGAGTATGCGTTCCTGAGAATATTCACCATCCCTTCCAATACCACGATAACGCTAAACAATACCTTACAAATGCTCCCTACCAATGTGGGGGCATATTTTGTTTTTTGGGAATATGGCAAGGAGAACGTGACGATTGAAGGTAAGGGCACTATTGCTGGTGACAACAAAAATCATTTTTACACTTCACCTTACGCAGGGTCTAAATATTATGGGGAATGGGGTTTTCTGTTTAGGTGTTTCAAATGCAAGAATTTCATTTTTCGAGGCATCACGCTCAGAGATGCTTTTGGAGATTGCTTGATTTTTCAAGGTTCTCATCTGCCTAACGAGTATGGTTCCAGATTTGCCGATGGTTTGCTGATGGAGGATGTCAAGATTATTGGAGCAAGGCGCAACGGGGTGGCAATTGGAGCGCGCAATGTGATAATCAGAAATTGTCATTTTGAAGGTTGTGGCAGCGAAGCGGTCAAAGGGACCGCACCTCGAAGTGCCATTGACTTTGAGCCCGATGGATTAGAGCATTATCCTGAGATTGGAAACCAAAACGTTTTAGTGGAAAAATGTACTTTTAAAGACAATCATCGCGACGTTTCAGCACATTTGAACAATTTAATAGATTTTGGTCATATAGCTACAATTGTTAAAGATTGTGTTTTTACGAGTAAAATAAAGCTTGCGTATGCGTATTGGATGCGTTTTGAGAACTGCTATATACCTCGCCTTCATAATAATGATGATGAAAGATCGGTGTTGCTTCATGCTAAAAATATGGAATTTATCAACTGTGAGTTCGGGCAATGGGACACATCAATCAGGAGTAAAGTTACAACGAAGTCAACAAATACCTATACCAATTGTAAATTCAACACGAAAAAACAGAAATAGTTATTCATACAAACCCACTATAAAGGAACAAATTAACCTCTTGGCCTCTGCCAGGAGGTTTTTTTGTACCTTTGCGCCAAAAAAGCATTTATGAACAATAGTATTTCGGCAAACTCAACATTCACTATCGGAGGTCAGATTGTCGACCTCGTCAATTCCAGGATTTTCTCGGGAGTGGTCGTCGTTGAGGACGGCAAAATCAGTAAAATAGAGCAACAACCTGTGGGTAACACACAGTACATCATGCCAGGCTTCGTTGATGCCCATGTGCATATTGAGAGTTCCATGCTGGTACCATCCGAGTTCGCCCGATTGGCAGTTTGCCATGGCACGGTGGCCACGGTCAGCGACCCACATGAAATCGCCAATGTATTGGGCAAGGATGGTATTCGATATATGATTGAAAACGGCAAAAAAGTGCCGTTCAAGTTCTTCTTCGGTGCACCGAGCTGTGTGCCTTCAACGGCGTTTGAGACGGCAGGAGCTACACTCAATGCAGAAGACATAGAAGAACTGATGGCTTCACCCGACATCTACTACCTCTCGGAGGTGATGAACTACCCAGGTGTCATCCATGATGATCCTGAGCTCTTGAGAAAAATTGCAGCTGCTCGTAGGAACGGTAAGCCCATCGACGGTCATGCGCCTGCGGTGACGGGAGTCGACTTGCAAAAGTATGTTGGGGCGGGCATCACCACCGACCACGAATGTTTCCGTTTAGCGGGCGCTTTGGAGAAAATCAGTCTAGGCATGAGGATTCTCATCCGCGAAGGAAGTGCAGCCAAGAATTTTGAGGCTTTGATACCACTCATGGCCACCCATCCCGATAAGCTGATGTTCTGCTCCGATGATAAGCATCCTAACGAATTGGTGAAAGGCCATATTGACGACTTGGTTCGAAGAGCCATTGCACTGGGTTATAATGTGTTGGATGTGCTGAAAGCGGCCTCGCTCAATGCCGTGAAGCATTACAACCTCAATGTGGGTATGCTACAAACAGGTGACGATGCCGACTTCATCGTGGTTGACGACCTGCATCATCCTGTCGCGAAGCAGACTTATATTAAAGGTGTTTTGGTGGCAGAAAATGGAGTGTCGAACATTGATTATAAGGAAATGGTGACCCCCAATATCTTCAAAGCCGAATTCATTACGGCAGAAGATCTATTTGTTCCGAATGAAGGCAAACTGATAAAGGTGATAGATTGTATTGACGGACAACTGATTACAAAAAGTTTCACGACTGAACCGAAAGTGTCGGATGGTGGTATTGTCAGCGATGTGGAGCACGACATCTTGAAGATGGTCGTCGTAAACCGATACAAACCATCCAAACCTGCGGTCGCCTTTATCAAAGGCTTTGGTTTACGACGTGGGGCTTTGGCTTCGAGTGTGGCACACGACAGTCACAACATTGTGGCGGTGGGTGTCACCGATAAGGATATTCTTCATGCCGTTAACCTGCTCATTGAGCATACAGGTGGTGTGACGGCATATTGCAGTACTGAAATGGTGGCAGTGCCGTTGCCTGTGGCTGGACTAATGAGCAACGAGGACGGCTATGAGGTGGCGGCTGCCTATCAGAATGCCGATGCCTTGGCAAAACGCTTGGGTTCAACACTTTATGCACCATTTATGACTTTGGCATTCATGGCTTTGTTGGTCATTCCTGAGCTGAAACTCAGCGACCAAGGGCTGTTTGACGTCAAGAAGTTTGGGATTACATCGATTTACGAATGATAAATATATGAGTAAATATAGTTTACATATTTGAAGTGTGGAGATTCCCTCCGGGAATGGAGTTCATTTTATAGTTACCTAGCGGCGGCTAATAACGCTTACAAATCATAAATGTCACATGCCGCCGCGGGAAACACTAACGACAACCACCATTCCCGCAGGGAATCTATCGAAAAACCCGTTGGTGTTTGCAATTTGTTTTTGATCAGTTACTTATAAAATATTCAATCGATTAGCATCCTGTTTCACGAAGATGGCCAGCATTATGGTGAAGGCCAGCATACTGGAACCACCATAGCTTAGGAAGGGGAGAGGAATACCAATGACTGGCACCAAGCCGATGGTCATGCCGATGTTGATGGCCACGTGGACGAAAAGGATGCCTGCGATGGCATATCCATATACGCGGCTGAAGGTGGATCGTTGTCGCTCGGCGAGAAGGATAATACGCACCAATAATGCCACATAAAGTAATACAACTAGAGCGGTTCCAAGAAAACCACCTTCCTCACCTACAGTGCAGAAGATGAAGTCGGTGTGCTGTTCGGGAACGAAGTCGTATTTGGTTTGTGTGCCTTGCAGGAAGCCTTTGCCAGTGAAACCGCCCGAACCGATAGCGATTTTCGATTGATGCACGTTGTAGCCAACGCCTTTGGGGTCGTCAAGTTTGCCTAACATGACGAGAATACGGTTTTGCTGATGCGTTTGCAATACCTTGTGGAAAGCGTAGTCGACTGAGAAAACGAAGACAAACATAAAGGCAAAGACTCCCAACATTTTGAAGATGCCTTTTCTCTTGGTAATCAAGTAGTAAGTTAGGGTGAGGACGAGTAGACTTCCGAGGATGATGTACATGACCTTTTGGCTCCATACCAAGGTGAGGATGAATAAAAGGATGGCCACTACGCCACCAACCATAACCAGTCCCGTGCCAGGGAAGCCCTCGCGATAGAGCACGAAGATGAAAGAAACGAACACGATGGCTGACCCCGTGTCGTTTTGGAGCAATACGAGTGCCATGGGGGCGAGGACAAGAAGCGCAGCAATGATTTGATCCTTCCGCTTTTGCATATCAACATCCAAACGGTCGAGATAACCCGCAAGTGCCAAAGCAGTAGCCATTTTGGCAAATTCGGAAGGCTGGAACTTGACGTTAGCGCTAAGCTCAATCCACGAAGTGGCACCATTGGTGGCTTTGCCATAGACCAATACGACAAACAAACTGGCTAGGAAAAAGAAATAGATCCAAAGCGAGAAGGCATTGAAGAACTTGGCGTCAATCAATAGGATGACGAACCCTATCAAAAGAGATGAGCCTATCCAAATAAGCTGTTTGCCATACACTTGTGATAGGTCGAAGATACTGGGGTGCATTTCGTCGTATTTGGCTGAGAAGATGCTGAACCAGCCGATAATCACCAAAGCCAAGTAGATGAGTATGGTCACCCAATCGATTTTTCCTATGATGCTGTTACGTTCGTTCATCGTTCGTTCTTATATGAGATTCTGCCTTCCATGATGCGTTTTTCCAAATCTTCACGTACCGTATAGCCGCGTATGTATTTCTCAATCATCAGGCTGGCAATAGGAGCTGCCCAGGTGGCACCGTAACCACCGTTCTCGATGATGACGGCAAGGGCGATTTTCGGGTTGTCGTAGGGCGCAAAGGCGATAAAATTGGAGTGGTAGTTGCCATGTGGGTTCTGGGCGGTACCAGTCTTGCCGCATTGGGGGATGTCTTTCAATTCATAACGACGTGCAGTACCGGCAGGACCACTGAACACAGTACGTAAGCCTTGCTTCATCGTGCGAACGTATTTCGGGTCGATGCCAGGGTCGACTTTGGTGGTCATCACCTCGGGGATGGCCGTGGTATCGCCGAAACACTTAATTAAATGAGGTGGGTAGTAATAGCCTTCATTGGCTATCAAGGCGGCGATGTTGCAGAGTTGCAAAGGCGTCACCAAAACCTCACCTTGCCCGATGCCTAAGGAACGGATGGTCACTGAGTTCCATTGTCCACCGTACATTTTGTCGTAATACTCGCGTGAGGGAATGTTACCTGAGCGTTCGTAGGGGATGTCAGTGTTGAACTTACGCCCAAGTCCCATTTTGTATGTCATATCTTTCCAATAATCGTAGCCATTCTTGATGTTACCGAATTTCGGGTTGTTGATGGTGGTCTTGAACGACTCGTAGAAGTAGGGGTTGCACGAGTTCATGATAGCATTGGCGAAGTCGGGACTCGAGCCGTGGCTGTGGGTGCATTTGATGGGCATGGAACCAGGTCCGCTGCAATGGAAACAGGTGGCGGGCGTGATGCTGCCGCTCTGCATGGCGATGAGGCCCACGACGGTCTTGAAGGTGGAGCCAGGAGGATAGGTGCCGCTGATGGCGCGGTTGATGAGGGGCTTCATTGGGTCATTTTTCAGCTCGTTGTAGTGGGTGCCGCGTTCACGGCCTACGAGGAGGTTAGGGTCGTAGGTAGGGCTGGTGACGAAAGCCAGAATCTGTCCCGTGGAAGGCTCGACGGCCACGATGGAGCCGATCTTGCCGACCATGAGTTGTTCACCATAGGCTTGCAACTCAGCATCCAAGCCAAGGTAGATGTCTTTTCCGGCCACGGGCTCCTTGTCGAGTTCGCCGTCCATGAAACTGCCCATCTCGCGGTTGTGCACGTCCACCATCATGACTTTCAGGCCTTTCACACCACGCAGTTCCTTCTCGTACGACTTTTCAATACCCGATTTGCCGATGTAGTCGCCTTGGCGGTAGTAGTTTTCCTCGTCCTTTTCCAATTCGTTTTTGCTGATTTCGCCGATGTCGCCCAAAGTGTGGGCAGCGATTTCATTGGGATAGTGACGTACTGTACGTGTCTGGAAGAAGAATCCAGGGAAGCGATAGAGCATTTCGGCGATATGGGCGTAGTTCTCTTTCGAGACTTGGGTCATGAAAGGCGAGGACTTAAAATACGACTCCTCCTTGGCTTTGTTCATTTGTTTGTTGAACGTAGCCTTGTCAATTTCCAACAGATGGCAGAAAGTCGTTGTGTCGAAAGGGTTCAAGGTGTCTTTTTTTATGGCATCAGCGACTTGTTTTGGGTTGACCATCAGGTCGTAAACGGCCTCGTTGAACACCAAAAGCTTCCCGTTGCGGTCGTACACCTTGCCTCGGGCGGGATATTGGGTAACGAAACGCAAGGCATTGTTGTCGGCCAACTGTTTGTAGTGTTTGTCGAGCACTTGGAGCGAAAACAATCTGATAAGATATATCACACCTATGGCAATGAAGACACCCATTACCAACAACTTCCTGTTTGTCAAATTGTTATTGCCCGTTCTCATGATGAATTTTGCAAATTACAAAAGTAAATGTTTTTCTTATTGGTGGAAAGGGGTTTTGGCCGTTTTTTTCAAAAAAAAATCTTTTCAGCAAAAAGCGAGAATAAAAACAAGGCAAATGATAATTTTTCTCTATATTTGCACGTTTTTATGCGTAAAAATATGAAAGTATACCGCATTTTAGTTTTGCTTTTTTTCCTCAGCCTTTTCGGGTGTGGGCAACAGGTGAACAACAAGGAATTGTTGCAGCGCAGTTTCTATGAAACAGTCTGGGAACGTTTTGATTATGTGACCAATGACATTGACATTACCAAAGCAACAACCTATAATCTCAGTTTGCGCATTAGTTTCACTGACGATTATCCATACAACGACATTTCATTGATTTTCACTGTTTTTGATGAGCATGAAAACCCCTATCGTGCCAAGGGTTACAAGTTCAAGCTGAAGGACGAGGAAGGCCATTGGAACGTCGAAAAAGTGGACGGATGCTACACCTTTACCTTACCTATCAACAAGCAACTGATGATTACTGACCCAGGCAAATATCAGTTTAGGCTTGAACAAAAGATGCCCATTACCCCCGTTGTGGGCGTGAAGGATTTGGTACTTATCAACAATTGAAAAACAAATAAACATGAATTATATGAACAAATTATTGAAAATTGGACTGATTGCGGCACTTCTTGCCGTGGTCTTTGCTTCGTGCGTACCTCAGAAAAAGATGCTTTATTTGAAGAACGCTGAAATGGCTGCTGAAAACATTTCCAAAGAATATGTCAATGATCGCGCCATTGACTACAAGCTTCAGCCTGGAGACAATTTATACATTCATGTCGTTAACACCATTGACGAGCGTAGTGCAGCTTCGATTAATGGTGACGTTAGAGGTTACCTGTCTTCTGACGCCAATATCTATCTTCAAACCACTACTATTGATAAAGAAGGTTGTGTAGAAATGCCTTTGGTAGGTAAGGTTGAGGTGAAGAACCTAACGGTTGACGAAGCCAAAAACAAGTTGCAAACCGCTATCAATACTTATATCAATGGAAGCATGCTGGTAGTCAAATTGGCCAGTTTCAATCTGACTTTGTTAGGCGAGGTAAGCAAACCGGGTATGTATAAGGTCTACCAGTCGCAGATCAACCTCTTTGAAGCCATGTCTTTGGCGGGTAATATGACCAATTTTGCAAAAAAAAGCGAAGTGAAAATCATCCGACAAACGGATAATGGTTCTGAGATTGTTACTGTCGATATGGGTCAGGCTGATATTCTTTCATCACCATATTATTATCTGAAACCTAACGACATCGTTTATGTGGAACCGCTGAGGATTAAGCAATGGGGGTTCACCACTTTCCCGTATTCCACGGTCTTTTCTATTATCACTTTGGGCGTTACGCTGTATAGTATTATCAAATAACAATTTAACTATTTACAAAACTATGGCAAACAAGAAACAAGCATACAATTCTCAACCGAATAAAGATGACCAAAATATCGACATAAAACAATTGTTTTTTGTTGCATTGAGTCATTGGTATTTGTTCCTCATCTTTATCGTGGTGGCTTTGGCCATTTGCTTCGCATACAATCGCTACACGCCTAAAGTTTATCAGACTTCGGGTACTGTGCTAATCAAAGAGCGAAATAGTGATATTGACCCTACGTCTATTATGACCACTAGAAATTTCGGTATTGGACAGAATTTGGACAATGAGATTGCCATATTGAAATCGTATTCACTTACCGAACGTGTGGTGAAGAAAATGGGTATAGAAGTGACTTATTTTGATAAGGGTCATATTGCAGGCCGTGAGTTGTACAAAAACGCGCCATTCCATGTCGAATTTGAAAGTAGCGTTCCACAGGCAGTGGGATTGAAATACGAGATAACTTTCTTGGACAATGATGGCATCAGTCTACATGCCATAGGTGAAGGTCTTAGCAAATATGATTACATTCTTTGTCAAGAAACAGAACGCGACCCATTCGCCAAGATTGATATTAGTGGAGAATACAAACAAGGTGCCTGGATTGACAATGGCTACAATCGTATTCGCATTACCAGATCGGAAGAGTTTAAACAAGATGCTAGTGGAGAACACAAGATGTTTTTCTGGCTCAACAGTTATTCATCGCTAGTATCACAAATGAGTGGTTTTTCGGTAGGTCCTCTCACCAAACAAGCTTCAGTGGCAGCAGTGAGTATGCAGGGTACCAACAAGCAGAAAATCGTGGATTTTGTCAACTTGCTGATGAACGAATATGTTAATCGTGGATTGGAGAAGAAAAACTTAGTCTCGGAAAACACGATTGCGTTCATCGATAACGAACTGAGTGGCATTCAGGAGTCGTTGAGTCAAGCTGAATCCGATTTGAAGGATTTCCGCCAAGAAAACGACCTCATGAACCTTGACTTACAGACCAATCAGGTATATAATAACCTTCAGGCTTTGGAGAGGGAAAGAGCTGAAAAAACTGTTAATTTGAAAATCTACCAGCGATTGCAGGATTATATCAAGGTGCAAATTGACGACCCTGAGAATCTTGCCGCTCCTAGCACGATGGGTATCAACGATCCTTTACTCAATCAGTTGGCTCGTGACCTTGTCACGCTGTCGCAATCAAAGGCTACCCAGTTGCTTACCCAAACCGAGCAGCACCCGCAAATTGTGAAACTCAACGAACAGATTGTCACCACAAAGAGGGCATTGCTTGAGAATGTCAATAACCTTGTGAACAATGCCCAGATGAGTCTCAACGAGGTAGAACGCCGTATTGGTTCATTGGAAGTGAAATCGCGCCAGTTGCCTGGTAAGCAACAACAGCTCATCAATATTCAGCGTAATTTCGACTTCACGGACGAAACCTATAAGTACCTGATGCGCCGTCGTGCTGAAGCCCAAATCTTGAAAGCATCCAATACTCCTGACAATGAGATTCTTGACGAGGCTCGTCTGGAGAGAACTCGCATCATTGCTCCTCGTACGATGATGAACTACCTCGTAGCCATCATCATAGGTCTGTTGATTCCCGCCTTGTACCTCTTCTTGAAGAATTTCTTCAATGTGACCATCACAGACCGCAAGGATGTGGAAAAACTGACGAACTTCCCTATCGTTGGTATGGTGGCTCAAAGCAATACCAAAGATCCGCTCTTGGTGGTCAACAACCCCAAGTCGCCCATTGCAGAATCCTTCCGCTCTATCCGTACCAATATCGAATTCATCACACAGAGCAAATTACCTTGCACGGTATTGGTTACAGGTGATACGCAGAGCATTGGAAAGACGTTCAATAGTATCAATATCGCCTCTATCTATGCCTTATATGGCAAGAAAACCGTGTTGTTGGGATTCGACTTGCGCAAACCAAGACTTTTCCAAGAGTTTGCCTTATCCAATAGCACGGGTTTGAGCAGTTTCTTGGGCAATAAGGAGAGTTTGGATAACATCATTCAAAGTTCAGGAAAAATCCCAAACCTCGATATCATTCCGAGTGGTCCCATTCCGCCCAACCCTGCCGAGTTAATTGCCTCGGAGAAGTGTGACGAGTTGTTCGCCGAACTGAAAAAGCGTTACGATTACATCATTATCGACACTCCGCCTATTGCCCTTGTTACCGATTCCTTGCTGCTCATGCGCCATACTGATGCCAACCTCTTCATTGTTCGTCAGGGTGTGACC
The DNA here is from genome assembly GCA_946185535.1 of uncultured Bacteroidales bacterium. GTDB lineage: Bacteria > Bacteroidota > Bacteroidia > Bacteroidales > F082 > Limimorpha. Next base: position 23,568 of record CAMHJX010000015.1, on the reverse strand, counting down.
AACAAGAATGCGTTTGGTGGTCTCATCAAAGACCTTGAAGACCGCGATATGCATTTCTCCATCGTCATCAATGGTGTCAAAGCAGAAAAGGGCTATGGCTATGGAGGTAAGAAATATGGTTATGGTTACGGTTATGGTTACGGTTATGGTTATGGCTACGGAGATACGAGTGGCTATTACGGCGAGAGCGAAGGCGATGATAAGAAAAAACACAGTCATCGTAAGGGAAAAGAAGATAAGGCATAAATGAGTAACACGGTAGACGATCTTGATGAGAGGTTCTGGCACGCCCTTTATGTGAGGTCGCGTATGGAAAAAAAGGTGCTGTCGCAGCTTGAGGAGGGTGGCTACAAGGCATATTTGCCGTTGGTTACCCAGATTAAGCAATGGAGTGACCGCAAAAAGAAAGTGGAGGAGCCTTTGTTTAAGTCGTATGTGTTCGTGTATTCCAACGAAAGGGAGTACATCCCTATTTTGAATGTGTATGGCGTAATCAAATTTGTCACCTTTGAGAGAAAGGCCGTTGCCGTTCCTGAGAATCAGATTCTTGCCATCAAGAAGTTCGTCAGTGATTTCGAGAAGGGCGAGGAGTATAAGATGATGAATCATGAGGAATTGAAAGTGGGGCAGAAGGTGAGGATTATCAATGGTCCCATGAAAGGTCTCACGGGCAAGCTTGAAACCATCTACAACAAACGCCATCTGATTGTCTACATCGATGTGGTCGGGCAATGTATTCCGGTTCATATCCCAAGGGCGAAAGTGGAACCGTGTGAAGATGTGAAAAAATAGGGTACGTTTGAGGATATTGTTATTTATGCAGCATAAAACACGAATAGAAACAAAACAAATAAGTCATGGATTCAGAGAATAAGAAAAGATCAAATCAGCCAATATGGCTTTATGCCATCCTTGGCTTGCTGGTTATTGCCTTGGTTTTCCTATTGGTGCGTAATTCGTCACTGAAAACCGATAAGGAAGCCCTCGAAGCCGAAAAGGAGATGCAACGTCTCGATTTTCAGGCCGAAGTGGATAGCTTGATGAAAGTGCATAACGAGCTGAAAGAAAGCTATGGTGAGTTAAGCCTTGAACTAGCCGAAAAGGACAGTATCATCCAAGCCGATGCTGTTGAAATCAAGAAACTTCTTGATTCACAATGGGATTACAACCGTATCAAGAAGAAAGTGGCTGCCTTGCAAGACATTTCGCAGCGTTATGTGCGCCAGATGGACTCGCTCTACACCGTCAATCGTGAACTGGTGGCTGAGAACGAACGTATCCGAGAAGAGTTCCAAGCCGAGCGTCGTCAGAACACTACTCTGACCCGTCAGAAGGAAGAGCTGACCAACAAGGTGAACCAAGCAGCTACGATGAGGATCTCCAACTACAAAGCCAAAGCCGTGCGCTTCAAAGGCAGTGGTAAGGAATCGGACACCGATCGGGCCAGCCGTGCCGAACGCATCAGAATTGACTTCAATGTGGCGGCCAACGAGCTCATCGAACCGGGTACAAAGCTATTCTATGTGCGCATTGCCGATCCCAAGCGTGCCATCATCAGTAAGGGCACAGGCGATGAGTATTCGTTCAAGTCGAATGGCGAGACCTTGCAGTTCACTGAGAAGGTGAGGGTCAACTATGACGGCACCGAAACCGCAGTGCGTGCCTATTATGTGAAGCCTGATGCTTACGAGCTGATGCCCGGCACTTATTTCATTGACGTGTACGAGCAAGGTGGCAAGCTGATAGGCCAAACCACCGTTGATTTGAAGTAACTTCTGCTATTACGTCATTGCGAGGAGGCACGACGAAGCAATCCAGGAAGCAATTCTGGATTGCTTCTTCCGTTTTTACGGAATGAGGCCTTGCAATGACGTAATACGTTACAATAGCTTATTTATTCCAACACGGTCTTCAGTACTTCATGCGAATGGAAGTCGTTCATCACGGGGGCATGAAGCCGCATGAACATGATGAGTCCGTCAAGCAACTCTCGGCGTTGGCTCACACGCAAAGGCATGCGACAAGCCTCGTCAATGCTAACATTAAGCATTTGCGCCAACAGTTGTGCGTTTTCATTGTCGAAGTAATAAGGGTGTACTGGTAGGTCATGGGCAAACGAGCCTTCCATCATATCGAAGCAATAGCCTGTTTCGTGGTTGGCTTTAGGATAGAATCCCAGATGTCGGGTCAGCTCCAAGGTGAAGAACAAGGGGAAGTTGGCATAGTCTTGTTCCACTAAGTCGAGCCAAAGCAGGGAGCGAACGATGAAGTCAAACATGACCTCATTCTGTTCTTGTTCAATGATGGTCTTTGAAAGCAATTCACTGATGTACATCAAGATGGCACTCTTGTTCATCACGAAAGGGATGCTTTGGTAGACGGTGGAGAGCTGTACATCTTTCAGGTAACCCAAACTGCCTTTGTTGGGCCTGCTGGCTTCTACATAATTAATAAGGTGTAGGTTTTGAAATAAAGCCGCTCGACTTTTCGAGTTGCGATTGAAGGCTCCTTTCACCATATAGGAGCGTAGTCCGAGACTTCGGGTAAATACCTTTACAATAAGGCTGGTGTCGCCGTAGCGGATGGATTGCAGGACAATGCCTTGGATTGTGTCGTCCATCAGTTCATGATCAAAATCTTGGTGGCAAACTTGTCGGTGCCTTGCTTGGTGCTGACGAAGATGAAATAAACGCCAGGATCGACTTTTTCACCGTTGATGTTGGTGCAGTCCCAAACAGCCTGACCGCCTTCCGAAATCAACTGGGTGACAAAGGCACCATCGACGGTGGTGATTCTGACCAACGAATTGGAAACCAAACCCTTGATGCCAACAAATCCATTATAGCCAGGTCTAACAGGGTTAGGATAGGCAATCACTTCGCTGATTTCAGGCTCAGGCGTGGCATATTCGCCGCGATAGGAGATAACACCGCTACCCGTGCCGAAGAACACCTCACCACTCTTGTCGATGGCCATGGTGGTGACGGCATTGTCAAGCAAGGGGCTGTTGCTGGTGTTGAAGTAGTGGATTTCTTTGGGCTTGCCGTCAAACGACATGAGATAGACACCCGATTCAAGACCAAACCAAATCTGATCGGAACCTTCCATAGCTGCCATCGAAAGCACGTTGGATTCGGCAAACAAGTAATCAAATTGGTCAGTGCCGTCGTTGCGAGGCACGCGTACTTGTGTAGCGTCGAAGTTGTCTCCGCTGAAGATTTTCTTTGTGTCGGAGAACAGGCAAGGGCCTTTGTCGGTGCCAGCCCAAACGGCGCCCTTATTGTCTACAGTGAGGCAACTGACAGAGCCAAGGAGCTTGCCGTTGCCTGTAGCCGTGTTGAGGTTGACCGTCTGGTCGTCAGTGGGATTACTGAGGGTGCCATTGTCGTTGAAGACAATGACTTCGCCATTACGGCGCGTAATCCATTTGTAGTCGTTATGGTCGATGAGCAATGTGCCAATGTCGATGGCGCTAATGCTACCGCCAAGATTGAAGGAGTGCCAAGTGCCATCGGGCTCCATTGCAGAGAGGAGGTTGGGTGCTCCCGTGTTGGCTACCCACAGGTTGCCTTTGCTGTCGAAGGCCAAGCCACTGATGTTGATGAGGCTCGGGTCACTGACCCAGTGGTGCAGTGAGCTATTTTCTTCGTTGTAGACCTCCACCAATTCATCATCCTTGAATTTCAGTAAGCCACTGCCCCATGTGCCCACATAAGTGACTGAGGGGTCTTTGGGATTGGTGGCAGTGCAAACGAAGTCGGTGTATTCGTTGAAGTCGGGTAAAGTGGAATTGTTAAGGATGGTCCAGGAGCCGTCGAAGCGGGCCACGCCGTCACGCATGTACCGCTTGCCCCAGTTGGAGGCGTGTCCTCCTGTGGCAATCCACACTTGATTGTCGTAGGCCTTGAGCTCGAAGACATTTTTCGAGGCCGTGCCATTGGGCTTCACATCCATGTTGTTCCAGCCATCAGAAGTCTTGACGAGGCCTCGTCTTGTGTCGCCAATCCAGTAGTTGCCGCTGTTGTCGATAGCCACGGCGAGAGGCTCAATCGCTCCACCAGGATTGTAAATGGAATGTACTTGTTGGAAGTTTCTGTCGTGCTCCGAAATATTGTATCGGTTGACAATGAGGAGGCGGTCGCCGTAAGCACGAAGCTGTTGCTTCTCAGTGATGTTTTCTCTGTCGAAATAGCCCCAATGGCTGCCGTCGAACACAAAGAGGGTATCGCCATTGTGCTCGCCATTATGGTTGAGTAATAGTTTGCCCGCGAAGACTTCCATTTCTTTGTAGGCCAGATGCGGATGGATGAGGCTGGTGTCGAAATGCCAGGCGGCATAATTGGCTAAGTTTTGTGCATCTTGAGCGGCATAATAAACGCCATTGTCGGTGCAAGCATAGATGCGGCCATTATAAAGAGCTATATCGGTGACATTTACCATATCACCTTGGTTACCAATATAATAAGTATCTTTTACCTCTTCTTTTTTCAGGTCGAAGACAACGATGCCGAATCCGCAAGCCACATAAGCCAAGTCACCATCAAAGCAGACATGGTTGATGCTTTTGTTGCCCACGATGTTCTTATCCTTGATGTCGCTCATGTTGTGGATGTTGCCATCGTGGTCGATGAGGTCGACATTGGCGTTCGTATAGGCGACGAAGAGTTTGCGTTGGTTCTCGTTGTAGCCTATTGTGCTGATACCGATGTCCGACAAGCCATTGATTTTGTTGAGGATATTGATGGAGTTGTCCTCTGTGTCGTAGTAAAACAACTCATATTGAGTGGCAGCATAGATTTTGTTGCCAACGGGTTCAACACCAATCACTTTCTGATAGGGCAGGTGAGTGCGCCAGTTGCCGATGGAAACGCCGTCTTGGGCGATGGCTAAAGTAGAAACGAGCCATGCGGCTATGAGGAGGGTAATTCTGAATCTGTTCATAGTGATGAATTTGGCGGTAAAAATACAAATTTATGGGATGATAACGCTGATTTGTGCGTATTATTGCATCAAAAGGAAATAAAAAGAAATAGCAAACAATTGAAAACCAATTATTTGCTATTTGAAATTTTGTAGCCCAACTAGGACTCGAACCTAGATTTAAAGTTTAGGAAACTTCCGTTCTATCCCTTGAACTATTAGGCCCTTGGATTTAAATCCGCTGCAAAGGTACACATTTTTTCCGAAATAGAAGAAAACTTTATTTCAGCTCCAATACGATAGGGCAATGGTCGGAGTGCATCACCTCGGGCAGGATACCTACTTGGGCGATGTGGTCTTTCAAGTTCTCTGTTACCATGTGGTAGTCGATGCGCCAGCCGAGGTTTTTGGCTCGGGCACCGGCACGGAAACTCCACCAACTGTATTGGTTGGGTTCCTTCACCAACTGTCGGAAACTGTCGATGTAGCCATCGCTGAGGAAGTCGGTCATCCACTGGCGTTCCTCGGGCAGGAAGCCTGACGAGGTGTCGTGTTTCCTCGGGTTGTTGATGTCGATGTCTTCATGGCAGATGTTGTAGTCGCCCGAAAGCACCAGTTGCGGGCGTTTTTTCCTCAGCTCATTGACATAGTTGCGGAAAAAGTCGAGCCACACCATCTTGAAGGCTTGGCGCTCGTCGCCTGTGGTGCCCGAGGGATGGTAGACACTTACCACCGAGAGGTCGCCGAAGTCGGCACGGAGAAAGCGGCCTTCGTTGTCGTATAAAGGCTCGTTCATGCCGTAGACCACATTGTCGGGCTCCTGTTTTGTGATGATGCCCACGCCGCTGTAGCCTTTCTTCTGCGCAGGAAACCAATAATGGTGGTAGCCCATCATCTCAAAGTCCATCAAGGGAATCTGGTCGGGTGTGGCTTTCAGCTCTTGGAAGCAGAGCACATCGGGTTGGTAGTCGTTGATCCATTGCAGCAGGCCTTTGTTGATGGCTGCGCGGATGCCGTTCACATTGTAGCTGACGATTTTCATGGTAGTCTATTTTCTATGTTTCGGCGTTTCGACAGGCTCAACGGCCTTAGCTTTTGCAGCCCCCTGAGCCTGTCGAAGGGCCGTAATTTTGAATTAAGTTGCGAAAATAGTGAAAAAGTCGTTTCTTTTCGGTGCGCGCGTTACTTTTTTATATTTTAGCGGCCGAAATGCGAAGCATTGACTATGTCGAATGCAGGGCATTTCAACGTAGTTAAAAACGAGAATGACCGTGGGTAAAGCCAAAGATAAAATCAACGGATGGATTGACCGCTTCAATGCTTGGCGTGCGACGCACATGACCGATCGTCGTTTTATGCTGATACTCAGCATCCCGACGGGATTTCTTGCTGGTGCAGCCGCCGTAGTCATCAAAAAGCTGGCCCACGGCATTCGCGATTTGGTCATCAACGCGCAATTCAATTATTCGCATATCCTTTATTTCATCTGTCCCGCCATCGGTATCCTGTTGACCATCCTATTCTGCAAGTATATCCTCAAGAAGGATGTCGGCCATGGCATACCGGGCATTCTTTATGCCATCTCGAAGAATAAGGGTAAGGTACATCATAGCAGCACTTGGTCGAGTATTGTTACCAGTGCTCTGACTGTTGGTTTTGGTGGTTCAGTGGGATTGGAAGGTCCAAGCGTGTCGACAGGCGGTAGCATAGGCTCAAATATTGCACAATTGCTGAAGCTTGACTATAAGCACACTATCTTGCTTATCGGCATGGGTGGAGCGGCGGCTTTGGCAGCCATCTTTCAAGCACCTATCACAGGTATTGTCTTTGCCCTTGAGGTGTTTATGATCGACCTGTCGCTCAATGCTTTAGTGCCTATCATCTGCTCTTCGTTTGTCGCCATCTTGACCGCATATTGGTTCCTCGGCCAGACGGTGGAATATCCTGCGGTTATTGCCGAAGGTTTTATCCCAAGCAATGCCTTGTTTTACGTCGGTTTAGGCCTCTTTGCGGGACTGGTTTCGGCCTATTTCCTCAAGGTGACCTTCAGTGTGGAGAAGCGTTTCAAGAAAGTGCAGTCGCCTTGGGTGCGTTTTCTCGTTGGTGGCACCCTGTTAGGCATCCTTATTTTCTTATTCCCAGCGCTTTACGGCGAGGGCTACGAGGCCATCAACTCGGCTTTGCGAGGCGATTATAGTCCTGTTTTTGGCAATCCTTTGTTTGCTAGATTCAAGGATTTCGACCTCGTGGTCATCATCCTCTTTGCGGGCATGATTTTGCTGAAAGCCTTTGCCACAGCCTTTACTTTTGGTGCGGGCGGCGTGGGTGGCACCTTTGCTCCGGCTTTGTTCATAGGTGCCTTCACGGGATTGTTTTTTGCGACTTTGGTCAACTATTTGGGTATCGGTAACTTAGATCCAGCCAAGTTTGCCCTTGTGGGTATGAGTGGCTTGGTGGCGGGTATGCTTCATGCGCCCTTGACAGGCATCTTCCTCATCGCTGAAATCACCAATGGCTACGCGCTTATCGTGCCCTTGATGATTGTGTCAGCCTTGGCTTATGCCATCAACCGACTGTTTTTCAGCCATTCTATCTATACCAATGCCGTAGCGGAAAAGGGTGTGGAGGTGACACACAATAAGGATAAGAGTATTCTCAATATGTTGGCTATCAATCAGTTGATTGAGACCAATTTCAGCCCTATCGATCCGAATTGCACTTTTGGCGACCTGTTGCCTTTGGTGTCGTCATCGAAGCGCAACATCTTCCCTGTGGTCGACAAGGAAGGCTTCTTCTGCGGTCATGTGCTGTTCGATGATGTTCGCAGTATCCTCTTCGATTCAAGCCATTACGACCAATCAATCCAAAATTATGCTGTACTGCCTGATTATGTCATCCATCCTGAAGAGCCGATGGAAGAAATTGTGCACAAGTTCCAGAAGTCGGGCAAATACAACATTCCTGTCATCCAGGAAGGCAAGTACTTGGGTTACCTTTCGCGGGCCAATGTGTTTTCGGCCTATCGCGCCATGATGAGTGAAATATCTGAAGATTGATTTTTTGGAGATTCCCTTAGGGAATGGAAATATTCAGTATTTGTATAATGCGGCGACATGTAGCGCATACCCTGAGTAGGCTCCACTTGCCGCCGCTTGTAGTTTAATGACGACACTCCATTCCCTCGGGAATCTCTTTATCATCTTCTCTTCTTAAAGAACTCCGTCAGTAGTGAGAGACATTCCTCCCGCATTATGCCTGTTTCAGTCTTTGTCTTAGGGTGTAGCATATTGCCAAAACGCGAAAAGCCGTTTTTTGGGTCATCGGCTGCCCAGACGACCTTGCCGATATGTGCGTGACAAAGTGCTCCGGCACACATGGGGCAGGGTTCCAAAGTGACATAGAGCGTGCATTCATCCAAATATTTGGCACCCAGGGCGTTGGCTGCAGCAGTGATGGCGAGCATCTCGGCATGGGCAGTCACATCGTTGAGAGTTTCGGTTTGGTTATGGGCACGGGCGATGATCTTGTTGTTGCACACCACCACAGCACCAATGGGGATTTCATCGGCCTCAAGGGCTTGCTGAGCCTCCTGATAGGCTTGTTTCATGTAGTATTCGTCAGAGAAAACGGAGAGCATTTTTAGTTGATAGTTATCAGTTATTCAGTTGTTCAGTTAAGGCAGGTTGCTGAGCCTGTAGAGTGCAGGTCGTTGAGCCTGTCGAAACGCCGTCATTATCAGTCGGCCCTTCGACGGGCTCAGGGACCTAAACTATCTCAAACCCATCCCAATCCGGTCCCAAAGGGAATTTCTGCCTGAAGCGCACCAGCTTTTCATAATCCAAGGTGCAATGCAGCACGGCTTCTTGGTATGGCTCCGCTTTGGAGATGACCTCTCCACGAGAGTTGATTACCTGTGACTCACCGCTGTAATGCAGGCCATTGGGATCTTCGCCGACACGGTTCACGCCTATCCAATAGGCTTGGTTCTCGATGGCGCGGGCGACTAAGAGTGTGTTCCAAACCACCATCCTTGAGTCGGGGAAATTGGCGAGATAGAAGGCCAAGTCGTATTCGTATTGTCCGTTCTCGTAGCGGTTGCGCGCCCAAATGGGGAATCGGATGTCGTAGCACACCATGGGTCTGATGCGCCACCCATTCAACTCCACAATCAGCTGTTTATCACCGCGTTCAACCAATTTGTCCTCACCACCCATAGTGAAGGTGTGTCGTTTGAAATAGAACTCATAGCTGCCATCAGGACGCATCCAGACGAGGCTGTTGAAGTAGTGTCCGTCGATTTCGAGAGGAAAGGTAGTGGCAATGACTGCATCATTTGCCTTGGCTTGTTCGCGCAACCAACGCATGGTCGGGCCATCAGCGGTTTCGGCAAATTGTTTCGGGTCGACGGGAAAAGCCGTGGTGAAGGTCTCGGGCATGAGAATCAGGTCGGTGTCAGGTTGTACCTGTTTCAGCAAATCGCTGAAATGTTGCAAATTAGCCGCCTTGTCTTCCCATTTCAAGTCGGCCTGGATATAAGCGAGGTTGAGGTTTTGCATAAAACTGATTGTTACAAATGCAAAAATAGAAAATTAATCTTATTTTTGCGGAAAATAAGGCATTATGAGTTTTACATACAAATATCCGCGTCCGTGTGTTACGACTGATAATTTGATATTCAGAAAGATAGATGGTAATTGGCACCTGCTATTGATTGAGCGGGGAAACGAACCATTCAAGGGTTGTTGGGCTTTGCCAGGTGGTTTTTTGGAGATGGAGGAGGATTTGGACACCTGTGCGGCACGAGAATTGCAGGAAGAGACTGGAATGACGGGCATTGAATTGCACCAGCTCTATGCTTTCGGTGCTCCCAACCGCGACCCGCGTCACCGTACCATCAGTGTAGCCTATTGGGGCGTTGACAACACGGAACGACAAGTTGTGGGTAGCGACGATGCAGTTGAAGCACAATGGTTTGCCTTGGACAAGTTGCCTAGTCTGGCCTTCGACCATGAGCAGATTCTACAAAAAGCCCTGTCAGACAACGAAGTGAATAAAGTGTTAACTAAATAATATACAACAACTTAAATAACAAACCGATGAAGAAGCTACTTCATTTCTTTCTATGCCTTATTGTCGCTTTGAGCTTCAGCGCGTGTGGCGATATTTCCATTGATAATGGTTATGACGCTTCGATGCTGTATGGAAAGTGGCAAGAGGGCTCGGTTTTCGAGCAGTATTATAGTTCCAATATAGAACGTGTTTTGCCCAATGGCGACACGGTACAAGTTAACGGTACTACATGGGATGAGGGCGATGATGTCAGTGAGGATGAGGCACAACTTTTCAACTGGACTTTGACAGGCTCCACCCTGAAGCACGAGCACGTAGGCACGTTTGTGATGGTTCCCAAGGTTTACACCGTTACTTCACTCACTTCCAGTGAGTTGGTCTATGAGGACGATTATGGAACGGCGCATCATTTCTCAAAGGTAGAATAAAAGGTATGAAAAAGGCATTAAAGATAACCGGCATTACCTTGGCCTCCCTTGTGGGGGTAGTGATTATTGTGGTTGGCATTGCTGTGGCCATGATTTCCTCTTCGGGACGGCTGACCAAGATGGTCAAAAAGTACGCGCCTGAGTTCATTACCTGTGAGATGGAGTTGGGCAAGGCCGACCTCACTTGGTTCAAGACCTTCCCCAATGTAGGCATCGATATTGAGAATGTCGCCTTAATTAACCCAACAGCGGGTTCGCCATCCGATACTTTAGCCAATATCGATGACTTGGCTGTGGTGCTTGACCTCAAGAAACTGCTGAAAGAGAATGAGATAGTAATCAGAAAGTGCATCCTTGAAGATGCTTTTGTCAACCTGTATACGGATACGATTGGCAACAACAATTTCAATGTCTTCAAACCCAGTGAGGATAGTGACACCACGAGCACTTTTGATTATTTGGTTGATATTGAGGAAGTCAAGCTGAAAAACACTACCTTGTTTTATACCGATGACCGCAATGGAATGACAACCCAAGTCCAAGGGCTCAACCTAGATTTGAAAGGCAAGATGCAGGACAAGGACATCGATGCTGATTTGACCATGAATGCCAATGACTTAACGCTGAAGATGAAGGCTATACAGTTGGCATTGAAGGCTTTGAACCTCGATTTTAATGGCAAAATTGCGCAATTGGACCAAATCAATGGCACATTGAAACTGGCAACTCCCGACATCAACTTGAACCTGAAGGAACCTTATCTTGAGAACGATTCGTTGAGCTTGAACCTGCCTTTGCAGTTCAACATGAAAGACATGAAGGGGCATCTTGACAAGGCTACAATTGGGCTTAATCGCTGCCAATTTGATGTGGACGGCGAGGTGGAAATGGCCGATAACAACGACATCAACCTTGATTTAGTGCTGAATACCAATACTTTGGTTGTAGAAGATGTGTTGACTTATCTTCCTGAAAAGGTGCAGAAAAAGCTAAGTCGCATCGAGTATTCGGGCAAGGCGACTCTCTCTGATGTGGAGGTGAAAGGCACTTATAATGATAGTCTCATGCCTTTGATTAAGGCTAAGGTGTTGACCGACAATGTGAAAGTCAGCATGAAGCAATTGCCGTATCCCATCACTGAGGTCAACTTGGATGGCGATTTGGACTTGGACCTCAACACTGATGCCAATAGCTTGACGGTCAACAGTGTGAAGGCCAAATTCAACCGAAGCAGCTTTACGGCCAGTGGTTTGGTCGATGATTTATTGGGTGACATCGGCTTGAAACTCAAGGTGAAAGGCGATGTGCCGATGACAGATATTAAGAGTTTCCTGCCCAAGACAATGAAGTTGAACGGTCGCACCAACTTCGACCTGACCACCAATTTCACAGTTGAGCAACTGATGAAGTCGCTCGACGATTACAACCTGAACCGCCTTTCGGCCAAGGCCAACATGAAAGTCAAGGACTTCGCCTTGGACATGGACACCATTCATGCAAAGGCTCCCATGCTCAATGTGGGTTTGACCTTGCCGGCATCAGCCAAGCAAAAAGGACAGAAGGGTGCATACATCGCTCTCAATACCAGCCAATTGGATGCTCAAGTAGGAAAAAGCATCAAGGCTGATTTGAAGAATCCCGACATCAAGCTGTCGGCCGACAACTTCAAAGGCGGGTTGGAGAAGATGCTGCTGAATGCCGACCTTAAGTTTAGCCATTTGGATGTGGACTACGACAGCATTACCGCCCATATTGATGCGCCGGCACTCACTTTCGTGACTACGCCTGAAAAGAAAGCCAATGGCATGAATGCCCGTGTTACCTTAGACGGTAAGCAGGTGATGGCCAATATGGGTAAAGCCTATGTGTTGAACTCCAATTCGTTGAAAGTCGACGCTTCGGTGAAACAGAACAAAGCCAAGACGGACTTCCTCAACCAGTGGAATCCCACCGCTGATTTCATTTTGGGCAATGCTGAGTTGCGGGTAGACGGTATCAGCGAGGACATCCGTATCAGTAATATTGATTTCCTCTTCAATTCCAGTGAGTTGGACTTCAAGAAAAGCACCTTCCGCATCGGCAAGTCTGACATCAGTCTGCAAGGGAGTGTCATCGGCATCAAGGAGTGGATTGAAGACCATAAGAACCTGATGAAGGGCGAGATGCAAGTCACATCGAATATGATGGACATCAATGAGATCTTGGATTTGACCAGCGGGTTGGGTAGGTCTGAAACGGATGGCCCTTCGACTCCTTCGACAAGCTCAGGAACCGAAGGCTCAGGGACCTTGGCGAACGAACCTGAAAACAAGGAAGACAACCCCTTCATGGTGCCTGAAGGTATCGATTTCAACTTCGTACTCAATACGAAGAAGGCCTTGTACGACAACTTCGACCTGAACAACCTCAACGGCACCATGACCGTGAAAGACGGTACGCTCATCTTGCAGGAAATCGGTTTCACCAACAAGGCCGCCGAGATGCAGTTGACGGCACTGTATCAGTCGCCGCGCAAGAACAACCTCTTCTTGGCTATGGATTTCCACCTACTAAAGGTGCAGATCAACGACTTGTTGCAGATGGTGCCTTATATTGACACACTGGTGCCCATGTTGAAGACCTTCGACGGGCAGGCCGAGTTCCACATCGGTGCGGAGACCAACCTGAAGTCGAACTACGAACCCAAGATTTCCACCTTGCGTGCCGCTGCCGACATTGAAGGCAAAAACCTGACCGTGAAAGACAAATTCACTTTCACGAAAATTACGGATATGCTTGATGTCAGCACCAACGGAGAATACCGTGTCGACAGCCTCGATGTGCAGCTCACCGCTTTCAAGAACGAAATCGACTTGTGGCCTTCGCAAATCGCGATTGGGAAATACAAGGTGACGGTTGACGGCCGAATGACCTTGGACAAGAATGGCGAATACCATCTCTCGGTGACCCAGTCGCCTTTGCCCGTGCGCCTTGGGCTGAAGATTTCAGGACCCTTCAACAAGCTGGAGTATAAGCTTGAAGACTGCAAGTATCCCAATCTCTACAAACCCAATAAGCGCAGCGACACGGAGCAGATGTATTACGAATTGAAGAAGAAGATCGCCGACAGATTAAAGGCGAATGTGAGGTAAGCAAGAGCAGTTTTCTATTTCTGTATGGCCGTTTCGATGAGCTCTGTGTCGACCACTTTACCACCCCAAGTTGGATGCAATTTGATTTTTAGCCAGCCGTAACGTGAATTGCCGTTTTTAGTGATTCTGAAGCCGATGTATTTCTCTTCATCGGTCGGGAAGTTCCAGCAGTTGTAGATATGTTTGTTGTGTGAACCTGTAACGATTTGTTCCTCTTCATTAGGATCATTCATTAAAGTATATTCAACATTCTCTCTGAATAAGAAGGTTGAGTTTATGAATTGGAAATTGTCCTCTAAACTGAGAGGGTCGTTGAAATCATTGGCAGTGATTTCAAAGACATTGGAGGTGCTGACCGGGTCGTTTTCGTCTATCTTGCCACAAGTAGAATAAGTGTAGTTAGATACTATTTGTGTCCATCCGTTATAGTTTGTTATTGTGGTATCGCGATGGCTGTAACTTTCTTTTTCAACCGTTTGGCCGTGAATTTGGGCATTTATGCAATGCAAAGTGAGCTCCTGGAACTGTCCTATTGCCAAGGGGCCGTCGTAATAGGTTTCAATTCGAATGTCGTTAGTCCCATTGCCATCGAGGTCTAACAGAATAGGATTCCATGCATCATCAAATTCCATGATGGTATTGTAGGTGGTGACCTTCATTCCCGTGGTATCGCCAAAACGGATGCCATCAATCACTACGGGTATGGTGTCGTTCCCGTTAGGAATAGTATCATTTCCAATCGGAATGGTGTCGTTTCCAATGGGAATAGTATCATTCCCGCTAGGGATAGTGTCAGAAGGTTGCTCGTTGTTCTGTTCGTTGTTGTTCGGGATAGGGTCTTTTTTGCAAGACGTGATGATGCCAATGGCCAATAAGGCCAGTGCAATCATAATGGAAAGTTGCTTTTTCATATTACAATGATTTTGTTGGTTTTCATTTGGGGTTATAGGATTATCGTATCACGGCAACTGCTAGTTTGTACCTTGTGCGCGCTTGAAAGTGTAGCAGTTTGTTCGTTCCCAGCCATGGTGGTTTTGGTATGAATTTACCTTATAGTAGTCTTCGAAGACCATGGTTTCGTTGTCGAGTTTTGTTATTGCATATTTGGTCGTGTTGATTATCAGAGAATCTCCGCTGATAAGCCAATCAGCCTCCACATAAGGGTTGGCATACGTTCCCTCTTGAAACATTCGGTCGCTCATGTGCCACCATAGGGTTCCGTCGGCATAAATCTCGATTGCGTCATAGCCAGCATAACTGGTATCGGGCAAGTTCCATGTTTCTTCCTGGGAATAAGAATCATCGTTACCCCACGGATGCTCGTCAGTGAGATCGTGAATCCAATGGTGATAAGTCTGCACATCCCATTTTCCGACAACAAGTTCGCTGTAGTTGGGCTTGTCATTGTTGTTTGTGTTATCCTTTTTGCAGGATACCATGGCGATAGCGGCTATCGCGACAATTAGAATTACAAATACTTTTTTCATAGTTGTGAGTTTTTGATTGTTATTTATTCTACTACAAATTTCTGTGTTTCGCCTGCAAAGGTGATGAAATACAATCCAGCAGGCAGATTATCGATATTGATTTGTTGTTTTTCAGCGGTAATGTGGCCTTGCAGCAGGGATTGGCCCATGAGGTTGGTAATGCGGTATTCGGTTTTCGCTGGTAGAGATGTGGCATGCAGCGTCTCAACGAACAAAATGCCGTTGGTGGGATTGGGATACATCTCAAAACCATTTGTTTTGACCTTGTTTATGGCGAGCGTATCTAACTCAATAAAGTTGGTAAAATAATTCCAGCCAGAAGCGTTTTGATAGGTTTCGGTTGTGCCAATTGGGATGTAGATGGGAATCGTTTTATCAACCCAATAATAAGAACACAAGAAACTATTAATAGGCCCATCCCAACCAATGGTATTGTATGCATAAGGAGGATTGTTCGAATCGCAAATGATGGAAGTCAAGCTATTGCAACATAATGCTTTATCACCGATGTATGAGACCGAGGAGGGTAAAGTGATTGTTGATAAGTTGCATCCAAAGAAAGCTCCTTCTTCCAGCCGTTCAATAGAGGATGGTATTGTGATGTCTGTCATTTCATTATTGTCAAAAGCATAAGGCCCGATGATCTTGACGTCTTCAGGAATAACGGTCCCAAGCCCACCTTTAAGCAATTTGTTTGTGGCCGTTTCGATTAAAGCATTGCAATTGCCACGGCTGTCGTAAACGGGGTTGGCTTCATTAACAATTATGGATTGCAGGCGACTGCACCCTCTAAAAGCACCGATTCCATAACTGTCATCAACACTTATTGAAGTCACCGAGGATGAGATATAAAGTGAATCCAGTGGGCATCCTGCAAACGCTCCTCGTTTGATTTTTGTAACTCCTTCAGGAATGACAACGGACGTAATGTTGCATGAGTTAAAGACCTTCTCGTCTATTTGAGTGATTAGAGGTGGAATGACAATGGTTCCTGAAAGTTGGCTACAGCCTTCAAATGCACAGTCGTATATCCTTGTTAACGATTCGGGAAGAGGAGAAATGTGTTCCAACGAAGTACATCCTTTGAAGGCAGCCCAGCCGATTTTTGGTAAAGCATTGCCAAAAACCACAGAGTTTAAGTTTGTACAACTGCGGAAAGTATCGTCTCCAAGATGGATTACAGAATTGGGAATTACCACTTCGCCAGTAATGCCAGTGCAACCAGCGAAAGCCCCTTGAATTATGGAGTTTAGCGTATTAGGCAAAGTTAGTGAGGTGATATTTGTGCATTTCCAAAAGGCATTTCTGCTGATTGTCGTTATTGTATAAACCGTGTCGTTGTGTGTTATGGTTGAAGGGATAACCAAATCACCAGAAGGCTCATCGTACCCATAGTAATAGGTCGTTATTTGTGTAGAAGCTCCAACAGCGTTATATATAATGGTATCATGATAACACGGATAGGTGACCATTACATCTTGTGGGCCGTAATATCCTTTTAGGAAATACAATGTTTGTCCCGATTCGACAGTTTCGGCAAAATCATAATGGAGTTCTTGCGTAAATCCGCTTATGGCTAAGACCATTAAAACTGTAATTGAAAGTAGCTTTTTCATGGTATTATAGGTTTTTATTATTCTATTTCTTTATTCTGCTATTGGCTTCTGGCTCTTGGCCTTTGGCAGCTTTTCTGAGGTTTGAAGTTTTTTCTTCTGATGAAGCTGCCAGAAGCCAGAGGCCAAAAGCCAGAAGCTACACAGCATTCACGATTTCTTCAAAACTCCGCTCGTCCTCCAAGCCGTTCATCTTCTCCTGCTTGATGCGCGACTTGCGGCGGGCGTAGGAGTTGGTTTGCAGGTTCATCATGATGGAGATGACCTGGTTGCTGAAGCCTTGCTTGGTGAGGCAGCAGATCTGCAGGTCGCTCTTGGTGAGGGTGGGGTATTTGTCCATCAGTCGTTTGGTGAAGTCGCCGTACACTTTGTCGATGAGGGTCACGAAGTCGTCCCATTCGTTTTCCTTGAGGTCGAAGTCGAGGGTCGAGGCGGTGATTTGCTCGGTGAGGGCGAGGGCGGTCACATACACCTTGTTTTTCTTCAATTCTAACTCCAGTTGGTTCTTCATTTCTTCGGCTTTCAGCTTGGCACTGAGCGTTTTTTGTCTCAAGAGTAGCAAGGTGATAGCCAAAACGACCAACAAGACACCGAGGATGAGATAAAGGTAGAGGTTCTTCAGTTTTTGCTCCGATTGCAGTTGGCTTTTCTGCATCTGGAGGTCGTATTCCGCCTTGATGCGCTGCACCTGCTCGCTGCGGTGGGTGCTGTCGGCCTGCATCATGTTCTCGTTGAACAGTTCGTGACATTCCAATGCCTTTTGGTAGTTTTCCTTAATCTGATGGATGAAATAGAGGCTTTGGTAGGCCGACATGCGCACGCCTGCCATCTCATTTTTGGTGGCTTCAGTGAGGTGGACGATGGCGAGGCTGTCCTGCTCCAGATAATAGTAGGCCAAGCCTAAAGTCAGCGTACCGTCGCCTTGTGCGCCGTTGGCCAATGCCTGACTGACACGCTCGATTACTTGTTCGTAGTCTTCCTTCACCAACAGCACATCGCGGCTCGATTCAAGCAGGATTTCGTTTTGCATCGTTTTGTCGTTCAGTGCTTTGGCAATGCCCAGGGCTTCATCGTAATACTGTTCTGCCGCATCAATGTCTCCCAACGAGGCCGTAGCTCGCCCACAGTTGCGCAGGGCGTTCATCGATAGGATGGAGTCGTTGAGTTCACGAGCCAGCGTGGCAGCATCTTCATGCAAATGTAGGGCTTCGCTGAAGAGTTCATGCTTCCAATAGCAGAAGCCGAGATTGTCCTCGATTTGAGCTATCAGGCGTTTTACCTCAGGTTGGGCTTGGTTGCAGCGGTTGATGGCCAACAATGCCTGGCTGAAGCTCTCGGCGGCGGCTTCCGTTTGTTTGGCAACACGCTGTTCAAGACCTTGCTGGAAGAGTGCCTCAGC
The DNA here is from genome assembly GCA_946185535.1 of uncultured Bacteroidales bacterium. GTDB lineage: Bacteria > Bacteroidota > Bacteroidia > Bacteroidales > F082 > Limimorpha. Next base: position 5,520 of record CAMHJX010000015.1, on the reverse strand, counting down.
CTCTTTCAGGCTGCGTGCGCCTTGTTGGCAAGCCGCAAGGATCGCCGTAAGGAGGAATGCCCATATCCAATATCGTGTTTTCATTGTTTTACGAATTTCACGGTTTGTTCTCCCACATTGAAGAAATACATTCCCGCAGTCAGATTGGCAATGTCAATTTGCTGGGTCTCAGCATTAATCGAACCTTTCACGAGGGTTTGTCCCATGAGGTTGGTGATGCGGTATTCGGTTTGTCCCGTTGTAGGGCTGTCACTTTGTGGCAGCCGTACAAACAAAAAGCCGTAAGCGGGATTCGGATAAACCGTTAAGGTCCCTGAGTCTGTCGAAGGGCTGTCTTCCTCAATACCGTTGTGCAGCTGTTGATAAATCTCATCACAGTCCCTTTCACCATCTTTGTATGCCAAGATGCCATCCCTCCAGTAACAGCGTAAACCTTCCACATTGGTTCTTTTTCCTTTCGTCATCAGTTTTTCAGGGAAGAAACTCGTCAGATGGCCGAGGCCGCAAATGATGGTGCCGCTGAAAATGTCGTTTGCGTCGGTGATATGCAACGCTCTGTAATTCCTGCTGTTGTATTCGTAACTGTCGTCAATGGCATCCACATGGACGGTGATGTTTTCGTTCCCTACTTTGATGTTCCACTCGTCACCAACATTAGCCCAGAAGTCATATAGTGTTGTGAATTCTTCAGTGGTTTTGTTCCACCAATACACTTTGCCGTCTTCCTCGTAGACATATTCGTGAGTGACTTCGGTAATTTCGCTGCGGTCGTAGTGCGTATTGCTGCGTACGATGACCTTCGGGCGTTTGCCTGCTCGGTCGAATAGCGTATCACCGACATATTCTAGATGCTGGTAAGAGATGTTGCCGTCGTCGTTGAGGATTTCGTAATACCAGTCAGAAAACAAAGTGAAAATGCTTGGAATGTCATCGGCATAGGGAATACTCCTCCAAAAATGTCCATCGCCTACGAAATACAAGCGATTGTCCCAGGCGATGGAGAGGTTGGTAGGAAGGAGTTCTGAGACGGGAAGGTTTTCAAAGGTGTTGTAGAAGTGCTCGCCATGGTCAAAGGAATAGGCCAGAATAGCCGTGTTTGCATTTGGAATACTAGGTTTGTATAAGATGCCATTGTCGGAGACATCGACTTTGCTGGCCCAAAAGGCATAAAACCCAGGTATATGCTCAAAGCCTGAAAAGCTGCCGTCGAAATCAACACCGCAAAGCAAATTGCCTTCAGGATCAAAAGCCATGTCTTTGATGCCAAGTCCTTCAAAGGCAACGAGTTCCCAGTTGCGCATATCAGAAAGGGTGGTGTGATACACGCCGATGTTAGGTCCGATGTTGCGCCAGATACTGGCATATACATCACCGTTTTCATTGACCAGAAGGCTTGAGATTTCTTGGTCGTTTTCCATGAAGGCGATGTGGGTCGAGTCCCAAGTGAGACCGCCATCAATTGTCCAGGTAAGAAATGGAGATTCCCATCCAACGAGTGTGTCGTTCGAAGGAGAAACCATTCTCATGTAGCTGAAAGGATTGTAGCCAGTGCCATCATTAATAGGTGAAGTCTGCTGCCAGGTGTCGCCGTTATCGTCTGAATAATAGACGATATTGTCGTTTATCAGAAAAATCCTGCCTTTGTCTCCGATGATGCAGTTACCGATATTGCCAGTGAACACGGTTTCCCAGGTCTCGCCTTTGTCTAGCGATCGTAGCAGGTTTATAGGATGGGTGTACTGAATGCAGAACAAATCACCTTGGGTGTTCACACCCCTGAGCGAACCAGGAAGATTCAAAGGCTCCCAGATGTTTTGTGCTTCAAGGATGCCGAAGCAGGTATAGAAGAGAATTAAAAATGCGAATATCTTTTTCATAGTTCTAGGGTTTTTCGTTTTTATCTTAGTTTGTTGTTCTGTTTTTGCATTCCTTTCAGGTCTGCAACGCAAAAGTAGAACATTTCTCAAAACGAAAAACCATTTGTCAAGCCCTTTAGAGGGCTTGTCTATCATCTTGAGATGTGGTAAATAATTAAACAATTGAATTTCAACTTGTTGTAAAATCGAAATTCAACCGTTGTCTATGGGGTTGTCTATGTGTTATGGAATTGCTTCGCAAGAAATCTTTCAAAAATCAAAACAAAAAATCTCCCAAAATTTGATTTTTGAGAGATTTTGAAGATGATTTTTCTCGGATTTGGCTACGCTGAAGGCAGAGCCTTTCTTGCCGTAGACAATCCTAATACTACCAGTCCGAATCCCAGTCGGTGCTGCCACTATCCCACGAGTCATTGTCACTATCCCAGTTGCTGTCGTTGTCCCAGCCGGAATCGTCGCTATGTTTACCTGAGTCATACCAACTGGTCTCTTCGAATGATTTGCCCGAATGTTGGTAGGTTTTGTAGTCCTTTGCGTTCTCATCCGTAATGTCGATTTTTTCATAGGACTTGAACCAATCGTCTTTTTCTTTGTCGTAATAGAACCACGATGAGCCTTGGTGATAATATTGTGTGCCGTTGTAGTTGTAGTAGCCATTAGGAGGTGTGTTGTCAAAAATGGCCACCAAGAGGCACATGACGACAAAGAAGATACCTACAGCAAACAGACAGCCTTTTCTCTTCTTTTTCTTTTTGATGGTCTTGTCCACCAAAGGCTGTTGCGGGCTGCTTGCAGGTCGGTTGCCTTTCTGGTCGGCGATTTCCGCCTTCAGGCGTTGGTACAGTTCGTTTACGGCATACCTCTCGTCGGTACCTTGATAGCGGATGGCGCGCTCACCTGTCGACTTGTTCTTGTAAACCACGAAGTCGCCAAAGCTATCTTTGTAGATACCGAAGGCTTTCGGTTCAGTGATGTTTTTGCCGATGAAAAACCTAGTGATTTCTTCTGGTGGCAGGTGATGTGCGATATACCAAGCGCGCAGCTCCTCGATGGTCTTGGGCTGCTCCTTGGCAGTGCGATTAGCACCCGAGAGAGGAGCGCCGCAACAGGGACAGCGCTCGCTCTTCTCATCAATCATTGAGCCGCAAAAATCACACTTGACTTGCATAGGCTTTATTTCTTCGGCTTCAACTCATCGAAAATCATATTTCTCAAATTGTCGATAGGGACGCGCACTTGGGCCATCGTGTCGCGGTCGCGCACGGTGACGGTGTTGTCGACCAAGGTGTCGTTGTCGACGGTGACGCACATCGGTGTGCCGATGGCATCCTGTCTTCTGTAGCGCTTGCCGATGGAGTCTTTCTCCTCATACTGGCACATGAAGTCGGCCTTCAGCGAGTCGATGATTTCGCGGGCCTTCTCCGGCAGACCGTCTTTCTTGACCAGCGGCAGCACGGCGACTTTGTAAGGTGCAAGGATGGCCGGCAGCTTCAGCACCACGCGCTCCGAGCCGTCTTCCAGCTTCTCTTCGGTGAAGGCGTTGCTGAACATGGCGAGGAACATGCGGTCGAGGCCGATGGAGGTCTCGATGACATAAGGTGTGTAGCTCTCGTTGGTGTCGGGGTCGAAGTATTGGAGTTTCTTGCCCGAGTATTTGGCGTGGGCCGAGAGGTCGAAATCGGTGCGGCTGTGAATGCCTTCCAGCTCCTTGAAGCCAAACGGGAAGTCGAACTCGATGTCGGTGGCGGCGTTGGCGTAGTGGGCCAGCTTCTCGTGGTCGTGGAAGCGGTATTTCTCGGCGGGCAGACCCAGAGAGAGGTGCCAAGCGAGGCGTTCCTGCTTCCAATGCTGGAACCATTCGAGTTCCGTGCCAGGGCGTACGAAGAACTGCATCTCCATCTGTTCGAATTCGCGCATACGGAAGATGAATTGACGCGCCACAATCTCATTACGGAAGGCCTTGCCAGTCTGGGCGATGCCAAACGGAATTTTCATACGGCCGGTCTTTTGCACATTGAGGTAGTTGACGAAGATACCCTGTGCTGTCTCGGGACGCAGATAGATGGTGTCGGAGCCGTCGGCCACAGAGCCCATCTTGGTGGCAAACATCAAGTTGAACTGACGCACATCGGTCCAGTTGCGGGTACCGCTGATGGGGCAAACGATTTCCAGGTCGAGGATGAGTTGTTTGATGGCGTCGAGGTCATTCTTCTCCATGGCACCATACAGGCGGTGACTGATTTCCTCGATCTTGGCCTTGTGTTCGAGGACGCGCGGGTTGGTGGTCACAAACTGTTCCTCGTTGAAGGCATCGCCAAAGCGTTTGCGGGCTTTCTCCACCTCTTTATTAATCTTCTCCTCGATCTTAGCCATATAGTCCTCGACGAGCACATCGGCGCGGTAGCGTTTTTTCGAGTCGCGGTTGTCGATGAGCGGGTCGTTGAAAGCGTCGACATGGCCTGAGGCCTTCCAAGTAGTGGGGTGCATGAAGATGGCGGCGTCGATGCCGACGATGTTTTCGTGCATCTGCACCATGGCCTTCCACCAATATTCGCGGATGTTCTTCTTCAGTTCCACGCCGTTTTGGCCGTAGTCATAGACAGCTGACAGTCCGTCATAAATTTCGCTCGAAGGGAAAATGAAACCATATTCCTTCGCATGAGCGGTTATTTTCTTGAAAAAATCTTCTTGGTTCATTATTGGTAATTATTTAAGATTCAAAGATTTAAGATTCAAAATTGGCTTTCAGCATTCAGCAATCAGCAATCAGCCAGCAAAACTGAGCTGATAGCTGACTGCTGATGGCTGATAGCTAAATGATTAACATCGCATCACCATAGGTGAAGAAACGGTACTTCTCTGCGATGGCTTCCTTGTAGGCTTTCATCAGCAGGTCGTAACCAGCGAACGCTGCCACCTCCATCATCATGGGCGATTTGGGCAGGTGGAAGTTGGTGATCATGCAGTTGGCCACTGAGAAAGTGTAAGGCGGGAAGATGAACTTGTTTGTCCAGCCTTTGTAGGGCTTGATTTTGCCACCGATGGTCATGGCTGTTTCAAGGGCTTTCAGCGATGTAGTGCCCACGGCAAACACATTGTTGTGGCGCGCATTGGCTTCGTTGACCAAGGTGCAGCATTCCTCGTCGATGTACATCTCTTCCGAGTCAGGCTTGTGCTTGGTGAGGTCTTCCACCTCGATGTCGCGGAAGTTGCCCATGCCGGGATGCAAAGTCAGCTCGGCGAAGGAGGCACCGATGATTTCCAAGCGTTTCATTAGGATTTTGCTGAAGTGCATACCAGCGGTAGGGGCCGAAACTGCACCTTCCACCTTGGCGTAGATGGTCTGGAAGTCCTCGGCGTCTTCGGGGCGTTCCTCGCGGTTGAGTTCCTTTGGGATGGGTGTGTGACCTAGTCCTGAGAGGGTTTTCTTAAACTCATCGTAGGTGCCGTCGTAGAGGAAACGAAGTGTGCGGCCGCGCGAGGTGGTGTTGTCGATGACTTCGGCCACCAGCTCATCACCTTCGCCGAAATAGAGTTTATTACCGATGCGGATCTTACGCGCTGGGTCGACGAGCACATCCCAAAGGCGGCTCTCATGGTCGAGTTCGCGGAGCAGCAGTACCTCAATCTTGGCACCAGTCTT
>CAMHJX010000014.1 GCA_946185535.1 uncultured Bacteroidales bacterium | reverse complement strand
AAGGACGGCGAGGTGGTCTCTACCGACCTGGCCTACACGTTCACGGTGACTGAGGACGCCGCCTACGTTGCCAACTTCGGCATCGACAGCTACGAGATCACGGCGACGGTCAACCCGGTTGAAGCCGGAAGCGTCACGGGCGCAGGCACGTACACCTACGGCACGAGCTGCACGCTGACGGTGACCCCCAACGAGGGCTACACGTTCAGCAACTGGACAAAGGACGGCGAGGTGGTCTCTACCGACCTGGCCTACACGTTCACGGTGACTGAAGATGCCGCCTACGTGGCCAACTTCAGTGTCGACAGCTACACCATCACGGCTATGGCTAACCCTGCTGATGCGGGAACGGTGACAGGCGCAGGCACGTACAACTATGGCACATCGGTCACGTTGACCGCTACGGCTGAAGAGGGTTACATCTTCGTCAACTGGACCAAGGATGGCGATGTGGTTTCTACTAGTCCGAACTACGCTATCACCGTGACAGAAGATGCTACATACGTTGCTAACTTTGAAATCGTCACCTACGAAATCACTGTCTCAGCCAACCCGACCACAGGTGGTGCTGTCACTGGCGGTGGCACTTTCTCATACCTTGAGACTTGTACCCTGACCGCTACACCAGCCGAAAACTACATCTTTGTCAATTGGAGCAAGGATGGAGTTGTGGTTTCCACAGATGCTATTTATAGTTTCTCCGTTGTTGGTTCAGGTAACTATGTGGCCACTTTTGCCGCGAATGAATTCCAAATCAATGTTTCTGCCAATCCATCCAATGGTGGTATCGTCACGGGTGCTGGTGTCTACGGTTATGGCGCTACTGCTACACTGACCGCTACTGCCAACTCTGGATTTGATTTTGTCAATTGGACTAAGAACGGTGTTGTAGTTTCCATGGATGCTACTTATAGTTTCACGGTTACTGAGTCTGGTAACTATGTCGCACATTTTAGCGCCAATAGTTATCAGATTACAGCAATGGCCAATCCGGCAGAAGGTGGTACCATTACTGGTGATGGTTCATACGAACATGGCCAAATCTGCACCTTGACCGCTACAGCTGCTGAAGGTTATTCCTTCGTCAACTGGACGAAGAACGGTACAGTGGTTTCGAACTACGCATCGTACAGTTTTACTGTTACGGAGAATGCCACCTACGTAGCTAACTTCTCTGTCAACATGTACATGATTACCGTTTCGGCCGACCCGACAGTGGGTGGTACAGTGGCTGGTGGTGGCGCATATCTCTATGGCAGCAACTGCACCGTCACAGCCATGGCTAATGCAGGTTACACCTTCACCAACTGGACGAAGAACGGTACAGTGGTTTCCACAGACGCCGCTTATACCTTCATCGTAACTGAAGATGCCAATCTCGTTGCACACTTCAGCCTCGACCATTACAACATCACCGTTTCCGTTGATCCTGAAGTCGGTGGTACTGCAACTGGTGGTGGAAACTTCACTTATGGTGAAACTTGCACTTTGACAGCTACACCTAATTCGGGTTATGCTTTTGTCAACTGGACGAAGAATGGATCGGTGGTTAGCAGCAATGCCACCTATAGCTTCTCGGTTATGGATAATGGAGATTATGTTGCCCACTTCTCCGTTGCTCAATACACAATTACCCTGTTGGCACAACCTGCCGAAGGAGGTAACGTCTTTGGTGCTGGAACCTACGATTTTGGACATGTTGTCACTTTGCGTGCTATTGCCAATGAGGGTTATGAGTTTGTCAATTGGACCAGAGACGGCGGTGTCGTATCATCGAGTGCCAACTATCCTATCGTGGTGAGAGAAGATGCTGAGTACGTGGCCAACTTCCGTTCCATTGTCTTTGAAATCAAGGCCAATACAGATCCCGATAACACGGGCGATATCGAAGGCGTTGGTTTCTACACCTATGGTGAAACTTGCACTCTGACAGTCACTCCGCACGCTGAATACGAATTCGTCAACTGGACTTTGAACGGCGAAGTCGTCTCAGAAGAAGAGAGCATCTCCTTCGTCGTGACAGAAGCACGCGACTACGTAGCTCATTTGCAGCATGTGGATGGCATCGATGAACAAGGTGGTATCACTATTGCGTTGTACCCGAATCCTGCAAAACGCAGACTGATCGTTGAAGCTTCCGAGCCTGTCAATATGCTTGAAATCTACAACATCAACGGAGCTTTGGTATACAGACAGAACAACTGTTCCGACAAGGTTGAAATCAATGTTGAAACCTTTGCTACCGGAACCTACATGATTCGTCTGACCACTGACAGCGCTGTTGAAATCAGAAGATTTGTGAAGGAATAACACATCCTTCTGTTTCATTTGGAAAGGCCCATATCCTAACGAAAAGGATATGGGTCTTTTCGTCTTTTTGTTTAGTCGTTTTCACGACAAAAAGAAAAATCCTTAATTTTGCCTCTTCATAAACGAAATCACGATGCATTTCTTGGACGAACTCTTTATACTTCAATCAATAGAAGACACGGAAAATGGTTTCGCAGCCCTTTTGTGCTGCAACCCCGAGCATTTGATCTATCAAGCCCATTTTCCAGGCAATCCCATCACTCCGGGAGCCTGTTTGCTACAAACTGCAGGAGAGGTGCTGCAACAAAAACTTGGTCGTCCGCTTTTCCTGAAAGCTTCGAAGAACATCAAATACCTCAATGTGCTGATTCCTGCCGAGGGCAAAGAGGTGTGTTTCACTTTTTCGAATCTTGTTGAAAACGAGACCGAATGCAAAGCCCAACTTGTCATTTTCGACGAAACTTCCGTCTACACCAAAATGTCGTTGACCTTTAGCTATGAACCCGTCTGATGCCATAGCGACACGGAACCTGATGCAGCAAAGGAAAGTCTGCGTGCTGATGCCGACCTACAACAATGGCGGCACCCTGCGCGATGTGGTGGAACGTGTGCTGACTTATTGCAAAGATGTAATCGTGGTCAACGACGGCTGCACCGACAACTCTGACGAGATTTTGGCATCATTCGGCGAGCGCATCACCGTGGTTGACTATGGTCGCAACCGAGGCAAAGGCTATGCCTTGAAGCAAGGCTTCAAGAAAGCCAAGGCCATGGGTTTCGACTATGCCATCACCATCGACAGCGACGGACAGCATTATCCCGAAGACATCCCGCTGTTTGTTGAGGCATTGGAGCAACATCCTGGCGCCTTGATTGTGGGCAGCCGCAACCTGAAACAAGAGAACATGCCGGGCAAGAACAGCTTCGCTAACAAATTCTCGAACTTTTGGTTCAAACTTCAAACTTGGATTGATTTGCCCGACACACAGACGGGTTATCGCTTGTATCCTTTGAAAAGGTTGCCCCAAATTTTTAGCGCACGCTATGAAGCTGAATTGTCATTGTTGGTCTTTTCCGCTTGGCGCGGCACCGATTTGGTGCCCATCAAGGTCAATGTTTTATATCCAGAGGACCGTGTCACGCACTTTCGCCCGTTTTGGGACTTCTTTCGCATCAGCGTGCTCAATACCATCCTTTGCCTCGTAGCCATTGTCTACGGCTGGCCCTCACGGCTCCTACGAAAACATTAAGAGGAAATTATTAATGTCAAGAATTAGAGAATTAGAGAAAAATGAATAGCATAAAGAATACTGAAATACTGCACCTGCGGTGCTGAGAATTGGGAGGAAGAAAATCGTTCACGATTTTCATCTCAAATTCCTACAATTAAAAATTCAACCCAACAAAATACAACGCAAAATGAAAAATTCTCCAATTCTTTAATTCTTGATAAAGCAAAAACACATTCTTGAAAAAAATGAACAAGTTCTTCCTCAATATCTATGACTACTTGTCGAAACACAAGGCTTTCTCGATAGCCTTATTGTTGGTTGTCACGGCCCTCTGCGTGTTTTCGGCACTGCGTTTGGAATACAAGGAGAACATTGCCGATTTCCTGCCTACCGATCCTGAAAAAGAACGCTATACCTCGGTCTACAACGACTTGGGCAACCAAGGTCAAATCACCGTCATCTTCACTGCCGATACCACCCAGTTGGCTGGCGACGAAGCCATCAACGCCATCATGGAAGCCATGGATGCTTTTGAGAGCCATTGGCAGGAATGTGACACGGCACAAATCGTCAGCGACTTGCAATGTCGCGTCGACGGTAGCCAAGTGTTTGATGCCATCGATTTCATCCGCAAAAACCAAGCCCTGTTCCTTACGGAGAACGACTACCAACGCATGGACTCTTTGCTGGCCGATCCCGAGCATGTAGCCAATAGCATGGCTAATATCAAGCGGATGCTCTCCATGCCTACGGCGGGTTTTGTGGTGGATGGCATCAAGGCTGACCCGCTCAATCTCTATTCGCCCGCTTTGCAACGGCTCAACGCGCTCAATCCCACACAGAACTACCGCTTGGAGGACGAATACCTCTTCAACGAAAGCGGCGACAAAGGCTTTGCCTTCTTCTCATCGCCTTTCTCGGGCAGCGACACCCAAGGCAACGCCAAAATCGTGGATTTGATTGATAAAGTGACCGAATTGACAGAGAGCGAGCATCCAGAAGTAAAGATTTCGGCTGTCGGCGCACCTACCATCGCCGTCACCAATGCGCGGCAGATCAAGCACGACAGCTATCTCTCCATCGCCTTGGCCTTGGTGCTCATCTTTGGCATTTTGATGTTTACCATGGCACGCAAACGCAATCTGCTTTGGCTCGGCATCGCCATCCTTTTCGGTTGGATTTTCGCCTTGGCGGTCATCGCCTTGTTCAAATCAAGCATCTCCATCATCGTGGTGGGCATCGGCTCGGTCATCGTGGGCATCGCGGTCAACTATCCCTTGCATTATCTCGACCACATCAAGCAAGAACCCAACAAGCGCGAGGCCTTGAAGGATGTCATCCAGCCTTTGGTCATCGGCAACATTACCACCGTGGCTGCCTTTGCCTGCCTTGTCTTCGTGAAGGCCGAAGCCATGCGTGACTTGGGACTTTTCGGTGCCTTGACTTTGGTTGGAACGATACTCTTCGTGATGGTCTTCCTGCCTTTGTTTGCTGTGGTGCCGAAAAAGACCAAGAAACTCTTCGTTGATGACGGCAAAGCCCCTTCGGAATGGTGGCGCAAAGTCAAACTATACGCTTTCTGGCCTTTGGTAATCATCACGCTGATACTCAGTTATTTCGGTAAAGAAGCCGCTTTCGATGCCGATCTTCATAATATCAACTATATGACGCGCCAAGAGCAGAAAGACCTGGCCTTGCTGAGCGAATCATTGCAAAAGGAAGGGGAGACAGACTTGATTTATGTGGTTTCGGAAGCCGAGGATTTCCAAAAAGCCATCAAGCAAAACGAAAGCCTCATCACCCATTTGCAGCAGTCGATTCCCGACACTGTGGAATATAGCATTTCGGGTATGGATGGCCTGTTGCCTTCCGTGGAAAGACAAGAGAAATCGCTGGCAATGTGGCATGAGTTCTGGCAACGCCATGCTGACTTGGCCGAGCAAGTCAAGGTTGAGGCGGTGAAGGCGGGTTTCACTGAAAACGCTTTTGCTCCTTTTATTGAGGGTATCACCAAGGACTATCAGCCTTTGACTGAAAGCGAGATGGAGCCGCTGTTAGGTTTGTGTGGCAACTATATGTTGCAGCACGATTCGGTGGCGCGGGTGGTAAATTTTGTGCGGGTGCCGATGGAGGATTCGGAGGCGGTGAAGGAACGAGTTAGAACGGCCCTTCGACAGGCTCAGGGACCTCAACAAGTCGGCCCTTCGACCCTTCGACAGGCTCAGGGCTCAGGGACCTCGGTTTCTAATGGCTTCGCCTTTAGCATCAGCGATGTGGGCAACAACTTGGTCAGTGCGCTATCAAGCGACTTCGACTACATCCTTTATGTGTGCAGCATCGTGGTGTTCTTTTTCCTCTGCCTCTCGTTTGGTCGCTTGGAGCTTGCCTTGTTGGCTTTCCTCCCGCTGACGGTCGGCTGGGCCTGGATCTTGGGCATCATGAACCTGGTCGACATCAAGTTTAACATCATCAACATCATCTTGGCCACCTTCATTTTCGGTCAAGGCGACGACTACACCATCTTCATCACCGAGGGTTTGCTCTATGAGTATGCTTATGGCAAGAGAATGCTGAAAAACTACCGCAACAGCGTCATTCTTTCGGGCATCTTGATGTTCATCGGTATTGGCACTTTAATCTTCGCCAAGCATCCCGCCATGCGTTCCTTGGCCGAGGTGGCCATCATTGGTATGGCTACGGTGGTTCTGATGGCCTGCTATCTTCCTCCCATTGTCTTTGGTTGGTTGACCAAGAAAAAGGGTCAACTTCGCCAAGTGCCGTTGACCCTGAAACGACTGATTTATACCCTATTATCCTTGTTGGTCTTCGTCGTTTTTGTGTTCTTTATCTTTACGCCGTTTACTTTGGTTTACATGATTTTGGGCCCCAATACCGAGAAGAAACGCTATCGTTTCCATCAATTGATAGCGGCTTTCATGCGCATTGCTTTGAAACTGTTGCCAGGCGTAAAGTGCCATTTGGTCAACAAATACGGCGAGAACTTCGAAAAGGCTGCCGTCATTATCGCCAACCATCAATCGCATCTCGACTTGTTGTGCACTATCATGTTGAACCCCAAGGTGGTGTTGCTGACGACGGACTGGGTATGGAAAAACCCGATTTATGGCCTCATCATCCGTTATGCCGAATATTATCCTGTTTCCGACGGCTACGACAAGAATGTGGAACGCCTGAGAAACTTGGTGGAACGAGGTTATTCCGTGGTGGTCTTCCCCGAAGGCACACGCTCTGAGACGGGCGAAATCCTGCGTTTCCATAAAGGTGCGTTCCAATTGGCACAGTCGTTGCAGCTCGACATTCTGCCGGTCTTTATCCACGGAGCCAACCATGTGATGCCTAAGAAAGATGTGGTATTACGCGAAGGCCAACTGCATGTGGTGATTGAGCAACGCATGCCATATGAAGAGTTGGTCACAATGGAGACTCGTGCTTTGACTTCGCAGTTCCGCGCTTACTATACCCAGCGTTTTGCCGAACTCAAGAACAAATTGGAAAACACAGAATATGTGTTGCCATTTGTGCGCTACAAATACATCTACAAAGGTCCGGAAGTGGAACGCACTTGTCGTCGTAACCTAGAGAAAATCAAGGCACAAGCTTTGGAAATTGACGCCATGGAACAGAAGTCTTTTTTGATTCAAAACAGCGGCTATGGCGAGTTGGCGTGGACGGTGGCTTTGGTGCATCGCGACGCACAGGTATATGCCGTTGAGGCAGATGAGGACAAGTTCCTCTTGGCCTCTCATTGCAGTTACATCCCCGAGAACTTGCATTTCTTACAGGGTGTTGATGCGGTTCCACAGTGTGAGTATATTATTGAATCCCAAGACTTTTTGAAATGAAGAAATGCATCATCATAGGGAGTGGATTGGGTGGTCTTTCGACGGGTGTCATCCTGGCGAAAAATGGCTATGAGGTCACCATTTTGGAGCGGGCCTCGCAGGTGGGCGGTTGTCTGCAATGTTTCACTCGCGATGGAGTAAAGTTTGAGACGGGGATGCATTTCATCGGCAGTCTCGACGACGACCAGGTGCTTTCGCATTATTTCAACTATCTCGAAATCAAAGATAAAATCCAGTTCAATTGTTTGGATCCACAGGCCTATGATGTGGTGTCACTGCAAGGCGAGCGTTTTGCCTTTCCCAATGGTCGCGAGGCTTTCATTGAAAAGTTTGCACAGCGTTTCCCTTCGCAAAGGGAAAACCTTGAGCGCTATTGCGACTTGGTGGAGCAGGTGGCTAGTTTGTCACCCTTCCGCGACTTGCAGCACAGTGTCGACGAGAACCGTTTTATTGACGACAAGTTGTTGTACCAAAGCCTGAGCGAAGTGATTGAACAGACCATCACCGACCCATTGCTGCGCGAGGTATTGGTAGGCAACCTTTCGCTTTATGCTGCCCAAAAAGACAAGACTCCCTTTGCAACGCATGCTTTCATTTTCGATTTCTACAACAAAAGTGCCTTTCGTATTGTAGGTGGTAGCGATGCCATCGTGAAGGCCTTGCGTCAGGTGCTTGAGCAATATGGCGGCACCATCCTAACCCGTCACAAAGTGAGTCGAATCTTGGTGGAAGGCAAAAAGGCTACGGGTGTGGTGACAGAAAACGGCCAGACTTTCACTGCCGATGTGGTCATTTCGGATGTCAACCCCAAGCAAATGCTGGATTTGGTAGATTCTAGCGTTTTCACCGAAGCATACAAATCACGCATCAAGAGTATTCCAGACACCATCTCGGTGTTTTCGCTCTTCCTCCGTTTCAAGGACGGCGCAATGCCTTACATCAACTCCAATTTTTATGGTTTCCATACCGATTCACCTTGGAAGATGAGCGGAAGGATTGACGACTGTTGGCCGCAAGGCTATCTTTACATGCATCATTGCCATGTACCTCATCCCAAGACCGCCCGTGGAGGCGTCGTTTTGGCCTACATGTCAATGGATGCGGTGAAACAATGGAGCGAAACAACCATTGGCCACAGAGGCAAGGACTATGAACAGTTCAAACACAAGATGGCAGAACGCCTTATCGATGCCGTGGAGCAAGACTTCCCAGGTTTCCGTGAGTCCTTGGCCAATTATTATGCCGCCACACCATTGACCTATCGTGACTATACGCTGACACCTGAAGGCTCCATCTATGGTTTGGCCAAGAATGTAAACAACATCGCAGACAGAGTGTCGTATAAGACCAAGGTATCTAACCTGCTTTTGGTGGGGCAAAACATCAATTCACATGGCATGTTAGGTGTGTTGGTGGGCACGATGACGGTGTGTCAGCATCTATTGGGCGAAGAAAAGGTGCGACAACAGATGATGGAAGCCAACCGAAAGACCGTTGTTGTCATCGGAGGCGGCTTGGGAGGCTTGGTTTCGGGTGCCTTGTTGGCCAAGGAAGGCTACAAGGTGACCGTGTTGGAAAAAAATGCCATCATCGGCGGAGGCCTCCAAAACTTCAAGAGAAAAGGCGTCACTTTTCCCACGGGCATGCATGTGTTTGGTGGTTTCAATGAGGTGGGACAGTTGCGCAAACTCTTCTCCTATCTTGGCATCATGGATCGTCTATCGCTTCGTGCTATGGATGAGGATGGCTATGATGTAGTGACAATGCTTGAAGACAACGCTTCCTATCGACTTCCCAAAGGCAAAGAACAATATATCAACTATTTGGCTGAACTTTTCCCAGCTGAAAAAGACAACATCAGAGCTTATGTCGAGAAGATATATGCCCTTTCGGAAGAAGAAGACCTCTTCTATTTGCGCGAACGACCCTCACAAATGTTCATGTCGGTGTCCGAAGACGCTATAGTACCATATGATGAGTTGATGGACCGTTACATCAAAGATCCGAAACTGAAAGGCTTGTTGTCTTACATCAGTCCGCTCTTTGGTGGGGTGGCAGGCACGACACCTGCTTTTATGGCTGCCCTACTCGGTGTATTGCACATTGGCGGCACTTACCAGTTTGTCGGGGGAAGCCAACAGATGGCAGATTTGTTGAAAGAAGTCATCGAAGAGACTGGTGGACAGGTGCTGGCCAACGAAGAAGTCATCCAAATCGAGGTGGACAACCACGAAGTGAAACAAGTGGTCACCCGAAAAGGCCATATTTATCGTGCCGAAGGTTACATCTCAGATGTGCATCCCGATGTGCTTTTGCGTCTGGTGGGCGATAGGGCTTTCCCTGTTTCGTTCAGGAAAAGGCTGTGGTCGATTCCTGAAACCTATTCCAGCTTCAAGGTCTATGTGAAATTCAAGAAGAAGGCTTTTCCATATGTCAACCATACCAACTATTGTCTATACAAGTACGACTCGCAATTCAACCTCAAAAACCTGGGGCAGGAAGACTGGCCGAACAATCTTATGTATTATACTCCAGCGATTGAAAACCAGGGTGAGTTTGCGGAGACTATGGTCATCATTGGTGAGATGCCCTTTGAATGGGTCAAACCTTGGGAAGATACCAAAGTAGGTCATCGGGGAGAAGCTTACGAACAATGGAAACAAATGATGACAGAGAAAGTGTTTGACTTTTTGGAAAAACTCTATCCTGGTTTCCGTGACGGAATCGATTTCGTAATGGCATCCTCGCCGCTCACCATCCGTGACTATTATGGCAACAAGGAAGGTTCAAACTATGGTTTCTTAAAGGATAGCCACAATATTATGCTCTCGCAGATGTCGGTCTATACAAAAGTCAAGAACCTGTTTCTGACTGGGCAGAATGTCAACATACATGGACTGTGCGGCGTTTCGCTCACAGCCATACAGACGGCCGAGGCGTTTGTAGGGGCCAATGCCATAGTACGCAAAATCAACAAAAGTTAAAACCAACTATATATTTTTGTATTTTTGCAGTTTCAACAATATGAAATGGATACAATCAAACTGAAGCTTATTTATCCGAAGTGGAACAAACTGCCGGGTCAGACGACATTCAACCTGCCGCCTCATGGTCCCGTTGCTTTTGCTGCCACTTTGCCTGAATATGTCGACATTTCCTTTACTGATGAGAATGTGGAGCCT
Organism: uncultured Bacteroidales bacterium; assembly: GCA_946185535.1. Classification (GTDB taxonomy): domain Bacteria; phylum Bacteroidota; class Bacteroidia; order Bacteroidales; family F082; genus Limimorpha. The sequence continues at coordinate 77,894 of CAMHJX010000014.1, read as the reverse complement.
ATCGATTTTGACGAGGAGTGCGACCTTGTGGCTCTTTCAATGATGCTCACCACGCAGGTGAAGCGCGGCTGGGCCATTGCTGAGGAATACCACAAACGCGGTAAAACTGTCCTTGCTGGTGGCATTTCGACTATGTTGCATGCCGAGGAAATGGTGAACCATGTCGACAGCGTGTTTTTGGGCGAGTCGGAAGGTCGTTCCGAGCAGGTCATCCAAGACTGGAAGAACGGATGTTTGAAAAAGATATATAATTACATTGGCAACCAACCTGACATTGCCTCGGTGGGTCCCTGCCGACGCGATCTTTACAAACGTGACCTATACAACCATAAGGGCGTGCAGATGGTCGACCTTTTCAACGCCAGTCGTGGCTGCCGTTTCAGCTGCTATCCTTGCGCTGTGTCGTATCTTGGCGGCCGCAAGTTCCGTCCGCGTCCCGTCGACAAGGTGGTGGAAGACATGGCGGGCATCGACAACAACCGTCTTTTCATCGTCGACAACTCGTTAGCACAGGACAAGCAGTGGGAGATGGACCTCTTCCGTGCCATTGCGCCGCTAAAGAAGAAATGGATCAGTCACACCATTGAAGACGACCCTGAGGTACTCGACTTGGCTGCAAAAGCAGGTGCTTGGTATGTATATCAAGCCGTTTACGACACCTCCGACTATATTAAAGAGCGCGTGAAGCGCTATCATGACTACGGTATCGGCGTGGAAGGCACCATCCTCTTTGGCCTTGACAACCAGACCGAAGATGACATTAAGCGTCTCATTGATTTTTTGGGCGAAATTGACCTCGACTTAGCCGAGTTCACTATTTTTGCTCCGTTCCCGCATACCAAAGGTCACGATGACCTGTTGCGCCAAGGCCGCATCTTCGACTTCGACTGGGACCATTACAATGCCGGTCAGGTGGTGTATCAGCCTAAGCACATGACGCCCGAGAAATTGCAGGATCTCTATGAATACGCTTGGAAGAGTTTCTATGCCTCCGAGAGTCAAGAACAGAAAATGTTCCGCTTGTTCTGCAATGTGGCTTTGCGCGAGATGGAGGAAGGCACCTATCGGCCGCGTGACCGTCGTTTGGCCAACAAGTCGTTCGGTCGCGACGTGGATCGCAGCAAGCGCAATGTTAATGTAAGAACCGAAAGCCAAAAGCTGATAGTCAAGAATGCTGAATGAGGAATGCTGAATGTAGAATCTTAAATTTTGAATTTTTAAATTAATGAAAGTTTCTCCAGATTATTACGACGAAATATTTCCTTTTAAAGGCGAATGGGACATGGAATCGACCTGCGGCTTGAAAATCCGGGAAGTGGCAGGCAAGACCTATGTCATCGTTACAGAATTGTATCAAGATAACCCCGGCACTTCCGTGACCTATGCCGGTCGCAAGCTCGCCGATCAGATTTGTGAAGCAAAGAACCTGAAGTTGGAAGATATTATCTATTTGGAATGCACTCCCAACACCAACTCGAAGTTGTCGTTTTACGATGAAGAGTATTTTCAAGTGGATTTCTTTGCTGACATGCAGCACAAATACAGACAGCTTACGAAGGAAGAGGTAATGAAAATACTTAATTATAATGAGAATTAAGACACTGTTAACCAGTTTAGTAATTGTTTTCTACATAGGAACTTCGATGGCACAAGAAAAAATCCCGATATGGAATGATGTCCATGTGAAAGGCGCTCGCAAAGTGGGTTTGATTCCTTTTATTGCTGACATGAATCCCGACGGGAAGGCCATCATCGTTTGTCCAGGCGGTAGTTACTATTGGCTTGACAAAAAGGTGGAAGGCGATTCGGTGGCGATGTGGCTTCGCGACCAAGGCATCACCACTTTCGTATTGCATTATCGCACGGCGGGCGTCCCTGCTTTTGCTTGGCGTTACCGTTATCTTTTCCGTGGCTATCAGTATCCTGATATGCAGACTGATGCGCAACGGGCACTGCAATGGGTACGCGAGCATGCCGAAGAATACCATATTAATCCCGAGAAAGTCGGCATGTTAGGCTTTTCGGCTGGCGGTCATTTGGTATTGTCGGCGGCTTTCTTCAAAGACCATGACTATCTCAAGCAAGTTGGCGTGGTGACCGAGACCAGCCTACAGCCTGCCTTCGTGGCTTCGCTCTATCCCGTAGTCACCATGGCGGAGGACTGCGTCCACAAGCGTTCGCGCAGGGGATTGTTGGGAGATACGCGTGTCAACGATGCTAAATTGCAAGACTCGCTTTCACTTGAAAGACATGTTCCCAAGGATTGTCCCCCTATTTTCCTCGTCAATTGCGTCGACGACCCCGTGGTCGACTACCGTAACTCAGTACTTTTGGATGAAGCTTTGACGGCAGCAGGTGTCAACCACCGTTATATCCAGTATGCAACCGGAGGCCATGGCTTTGGCATGAGCAATTACAAGGGTAGCGCCGAGTGCCATGCATGGAAGGAAGAATTTGTCAAATGGCTGAAAGAAATTGGATTTTAAAACATAAACAATGATTACCAACGACATAGAATACCAGTCCATAGAACAAATCAAAGCCTATCAAGAAGGCTTGCTGCACAAAGCTTTGGCTTATTTGGAGGCTTATTCCCCATACTACCAGCGGATGTTCAAGAGCTATGGCATCCAAATCGACAAAATCAAGCATATTGAGGACTTGGTGAAGATTCCTTTCACCGAAAAAAAGGACCTTCAACTTTTCAACGATGAGTTTCTGTGCTGTCCGAAGGACAAGATTATTGATTATATCACTACTTCGGGCACTTTGGGCGACCCCGTTACCTTTGGTTGTTCCGAGAAGGACTTGCAGCGTCTGGCCTTCAATGAGAAGAAATCGTTTGAATGTGCTGGTGTGAAGCCAGGTAATGTTGTGCAGCTGATGACCACCTTGGACAAACGTTTCATGGCGGGTCTGGCCTATTTCCTTGGCCTTCGCGAATTGGGTGCGGGTGTCATCCGCGTGGGCAACGGCATCCCCGAGCTGCAATGGGACACCATCCGTCGCATCAAGCCCGACACCATCATGTGTGTGCCTTCGTTCATCCTCAAGCTAATCCAATATGCCGAAGAGCACGGCATCGACTATAAGAACAGCAGCATCCGCCGCATCATTGGCATCGGCGAAGGCTTGCGCGACCAAGATTTCAACCTCAACCTGTTGGGCAAGAAAATCAAGGAGAAATGGGATGTGCAACTCTTTGCCACCTATTCCTCGACGGAAATGGGGGCGACCTTCTCGGAATGCGAATATGGCCTTGGCGGTCATGTGCATCCCGAGCTGATTATTGTTGAAATCATTGGAGAGGACGGTCTGCCCGTTCCCGATGGTCAGCCAGGCGAAATCGTGGTCACCACCCTTGGCGTGGAAGCCATGCCACTGTTGCGCTTCCGCACGGGCGACATCGCCGCCAAGATAGTCGACCAATGCAAGTGTGGCCGCAACTCTTATCGTCTTACACCGCTTGTGGGCCGCAAGAACAACATGATCAAACTGAAAGGCACCACGCTTTATCCGCCAGCGATTAACGATGTGTTGGACAACACCGACTATGTGGAGAACTATGTCATCGAAGTGCGCCAAAGCGAAGCTGGCACCGATGATGTGGTGGTGAAGATAGGCCTGAAGTATGAACCCGAGTTTGATGTGGTCAAGACCTTGAAAGACAGTTTCCGTTCACGTATCCGTGTGGCTCCTGCCATAGAGATACATCCCGTTGATGAGATTAGGCAAATCAACTATCCCGCAAAGAGTCGCAAACCCATTAAATTCATTGATTTGAGAAACAGATGATGACCAATTTCGAGGATATCAGACCTTTCAATGCAGACGAAATTCCCGCAGCGACACAACGCATGGCCGACAGCGAGGTGATTCCTGCCATTGCCCAATATTTGGGTGTGCCTGCCGAGGCGCTTCGTGAAAGGATCCGTAGCATCAAAACCTTGAAGGAATTCCAATTGGTGCTATTGAAAGAGGTGATAGAGACCCTGTTGAAAAAGACCACAACACAATTCGATTGGGCGGGTTTGGAAAACATCGATGAGAAGAAACCTTATCTGTTCGTTTCCAATCACCGCGACATCGTGCTTGATGCCATGTTTTTGCAATATATCTTGACGGAAGTCGGTCAAAACACCTGCCAAATCACCTTCGGCAGCAACCTGATGTCGCATCCTTTTGTCATCGACTTCGGTAAGGTCAACAAGATGTTCCGCACTGAACGCGGAGGCTCGCCTAAAGAGTTCTACAACAGCATGATGCACATGTCGGAATATATGCGCCATGTCATCACTGAGGTGCACGAGTCGGTGTGGATTGCGCAGCGCAATGGTCGCACCAAAAACGGCATTGATGCTACCGACCCTGCCATCATCAAGATGTTCGGCATGAGCCGCCGCGATGACCGCGTAGTTTCATTGGCTGAGCTCAATATCGTACCCGTGGCGGTGTCGTACGAATGGGAGTCGTGCGACAAATTGAAGACCTTGGAGTTGTACATGACCAAGAAAAACGGCCATTATGAGAAGAAACCAGGCGAAGATCTTAACAGCATCCTGACGGGCATCATGCAGCCCAAGGGTCATGTGCATTTCCATATCTGTCCGATGGTTTCAGAAGACGATTTGAAGGCCATGAACGACTGCCCTTCGGGCGAGTTCTACAAGCGTGTGGCCGAGCTAATGGACAGCCGCGTCAATCCGCATTTCTATCTCCATCCGAACAACTACATTGCCCACGACTTGCGGAGTCGTAGTGAAACATACATTGGGCATTATACTCAGGAACAAAAAGAAACATTCATAAAATATATGGATTGGATGAACGACTATCCCGATTTTGACCGTTCGGAATTGGAGGAGATTTTTTTGGGGATTTATGCCAACTCGGTAGACGTGAAAGCACAATATTAACCTAAAACATTAATAATTATGAAGAAGTTATTCTTATCGATGATGCTTGTCTTGGCAGGTATCTCCATGTTTGCACAATGCAACTACAATGAAACGGAAACCATCAATGTGTCCAACCAACTGACGCTTTCTACCCTGGCGGGCGGTCACATGGAGCGTGATGGCAGACACCTAACCCTCGACGGTCGCCAACTTTCGGATGCGGAAGTCAAGCAACTTGTCGGTTCACAAAACTATGAGACTTATCTCGGTGCGCAAAAGCAAATCACAACGGGAAATGTTTTTATGGGTGTCTTTATCGGAACGGCTACCGCAACCGTTGTATGTTTGGTTACTGCCATTGCAAAAGAAGACCTGGATTTAGCCTATACGAGTTATATTCCTGCCATTGCTGCTGATGTCAGCCTTCCGTTGTGGATTGTTTTCTCGAGCATAGGCAAGGGTCGCATGAACTGGGTGGCTAACGAATACAACAACAGCAAATCGGTTTCGTTCAACCTCTCGCCATCAGTCATGCGTTGCACCACCATGCCTGATCAAGCCAATCTGGGTGTGGGCATGACCTTTAGTGTCAATTTCTGATGAGTTTTTGGTAATCAACCTTCCCGTTGCCGTTCATCGGCAAGGCATCAATCAACTCGATGGCCGCTGGAACGAGGTGAACTGGTAAGTTCATCTCACAGTAGGCCATCAGTTCTTTAATGGTGGCTTGGGTGTCGGAATCCTTCAGTACCACAAAGGCCTTGGGCAGATGGCTCTCCGAATGGTCGGGATCATGCATGGGCACCACGGCACAAGCTGCCACTGATGGGTGCTGCATCAAGCAGTCTTCAATCTCCACGGGGAACACTTTGGAGCCGTCGTGACGGACAATCATGCGTTTCTTGCGGCCGATCACGAAGATATTGCCTTCTTTGTCCACATAGCCTATGTCGCCCGTATGTAGCCATTGTCGGCCATCAGCTTGGGTTTGGACAAGTTGTTGTGTGGCTTCTTCGTTTTTATAGTACCCGAGAAACTTCATCTCCGAGTGCACGCAAATCTCATCGTCGAAGGTCTTGACCTCGTAACATGTCACAGGTTTCCCTGAAAAGCCTTGAACATATTGGTTTTCGCTGCCTTGAGGGGTGAACGAAATGACGCCAGCTGTCTCGGTCATGCCGTAGGCTTTTGTGAGGTCATAGTGGCAGCCACCTTGGTGCAGACACTCGTTGATGCGTTTCTCGAAAGCAGTGTTTAAGATGTCACCCGCCACATTGATGGATTTCAAGTAGGAAAAGTCTTCCTTGACCACTTTTTCCTCGTTGACGAAATCCCAGTAGGCTGGTACTGAAAAGACATGCTGTGGCTTGTGTTGGGCCAGGATTTTACGGAATTCCTTGCGAGGTGCGATAGGAATGACCACGACGCGTAAGCCATTAAACAGCGGGAGCAACAAGGTATTCGCCCCGAAGAAAGCGAAAATAGGCAAGATGCATAGTGCAGTATCGTCGCTCGAAATATTGTTGAGCACGGGCGGGTCGGGAAACACGGAGTGCATGATGTTCTCTGTGGAAAGCATCACGCTTTTCACCGTACCGGTTGTGCCAGAGGTCTGGAACAAGGCGGCCATCTCGTCGGGCAACCAATGGTAAGGCTCGGTTTCATCTTTGCCTTGCGCTGTGTTGTAAAAGTCTTTCCAATGGCAGAATTTCTTGTGTTTGCGAAACACCTTTCTCCTTCCATTGAACCATTCGCCTACACCAAACCAGAAAAAAATCCCAGGAATGGAATCGGCACCTGAACATACCACGACTTTCTCCACATTGAGCTGGGCATCGGCGGTGGCTAGATTGGCCGCGTAAAGTCCCATGATGAACAACATTTTAGAATGTGTCCTGTCAACAATCTTGCAAAACTCTTCAGGTGTGTATCTGACATCAATCATGCAGGGGATGGCACCGATTTTGTTCAGTGCAAGGAAACACATCAACGACTCGGGCATCGAAGGCAATGCAAGACAGATGATATCGCCTTTTTTCACCCCATGTTTTCTGAAAGCCAAGGCTGTTATGTCGACGCGTTCCAATAAATCTCTAAACCTCGTATCCGTCTTAAAATAACTCAAGGCAACCTTATCGGAATACTTTTTTGCAGCTGCCCTGAATGTTTCATATAAACCTAAGGTTTCTTCCATGTTGACGGATATGAGCGATGTTTCCTTTCAAAATCGAGCGGCAAAGATACAAAAACTTCATAAAAATTTAGAAAAGAGCGTGTTTCGTTGGAAAATACTGGCAAGTGGAGTCATAAAAAGAAAAAGTCGTATTTTTGCACGCATTATTTTCCAAAGTCAAAAAAACACGATGATAGAAAGCTATCCCAATCCGAGAAGAAAGCATTGTGAGACAGGCACTTTTCTGAATATGTTGGAATATTACGGATATCAGATCAGTGAGCCTATGGCTTTTGGTATAGGTTCGGGTATTTATTTTCTTTATTCGCCTTTTTTGCGGATGCGCGGTGTCGTTTTACCCATGCTTCGCATCAAGCCTGCTTGCATTGTGAAGAATTTTGCCGAAAGGATGCATATTGGCTATCATGGCATGAGATATGGTTGCAAAGTGAATAAGTCAATGCGCGATCTCGATGAACTGGTGGAGAAAAAAATTCCAGTCGGTGTGGTGGTCAGCGTGAGCGGCTTAACTTATTTCGGGAAAATTGTCAATGAGTCGCATTTCAATGGTCATGTGTTGACGGTTATCGGCAAAGAGGGTTCTAACTATATCATCGCTGATTCCGACAGCCGCCTATATACCGACGACTATGTCTACATCGATGAAGAGACTATGCGCAAGATTCGTTTTGCCAAAGGTCTGGCAGCTCCAGAAGGACGTATGTTCTATCTCGACCCGCCATCGACTGGTTTTGCCGAGAAAGTCGACCTGAAACCGGCCATTGTGCAGGGATTGGAGGAGTCGTGCTACCGTATGTTGCGGATGCCTCTTTCTTATTACGGATATACGGGCTTGCATCGTTTTGCCAAGAACCTGAAGCGATGGAAGGCTTATTTTTCAGATGAATTGAGAGGATATATACTGCTATGGTTTTATAGGCTGATTGAAACGGCGGGAACAGGTGGCGCCGGTTACCGTTACATCTATTCCGACTTTTTGAAAGAAGCCGCTACAGTTTTCCAAAATGAGGTACTCGAAGACTGTTCGACATTGATGAACAAGGATGCCGACACCTGGCGCCAATTCTCCTTGGATTGCCGTCGCTATATGAAAAGCGAGAATGTGACCTTGAACGAAATGGCTGACATTTTGGAGACCATCGGGCAGCAGGAGAAAGAGATTTTCACCCGAATCGATTCGGAGTTTCTCAAGTCCAGTTCGGCACTAAAGTATGCATAAATAAACAGAGCAAAAGCTATGGGTCCCCTGATACAAAAGACATCGCGTTGCGCCGTCATCGGACACGGCAGTTGGGCTACAGCCATCACCAAAGTGTTGATTATGAATGAGTCGTCGGTGTGCTGGTATGTCCGCAATCAGGAAGTGCTTGAGTCGTTGCGCACCGAAGGCCGCAACTGTCGTTATCTCTCCGATGTTGAGTTCGACATGAGCCGCATCCATCTCACTGACGATGTGAATGAAACTGTCGACAAGGCCGACATCATCTTTTTGGTGACGCCTGCACCTTATCTGAAGTGCTATCTTTCCGACTTGAAAACCCCTTTGCAAGACAAAATGGTGGTTTCTGCCATCAAGGGTATCATTCCCGAAGAGAATCAGTTTGTTACAGATTATCTGAAACAAAACTATGGTTTGACGGATGCACAGTTATGCTGCATTAGCGGTCCCACTCATGCTGAGGAGGTGGGCCATGGAAGGCTTACCTATATGACTTTTGCATGTTCCAACATAGGCAATGCCCGCGTTGTGGGTGAAAAACTGAAGACGCCTTTCATAAAGGTCAACTGTCTGAGAGACATGCACTATTTGGAGCATTCCTCGGTGCTGAAAAACATTTATTCCGTGATGGTTGGCATGGCGATGGGCTTGGGCTATGGCGACAATTTCATCGCTGTATTGGTTTCAAACTGCATCAAGGAAATGTATTTCCTGCTCGCCCCGCAGAGCGTCAATGACCTCACTAAGTTCAATCCATCCAATTTCTTTGGCGACTTGTTGGTGTCATGTTATTCCAGTCACAGCCGTAACCGTCAGCTGGGTGTGTTGATTGGTCGTGGCAACACGGTAAAGACTGCCCTCAACGAGATGACTATGGTGGCCGAGGGATATTATTCTTCAGCCTTGTTACCATTCCTTCCTGAGGAACAACGCCGACAGCTCCCCATTGCCGAGAAAACCTACCAAGTGCTGCATCAGGGCATGTCTGCCCGCAAGGCCTTGAAAGACCTTGAGAGCCTTTTGGAATAAAGGTTGAAATCCATCAAGCCAGATAGGCCAGAAGGGCGATAAGAGCAATACCGAGGGCGATAGCAATGAGTACTCTCCATACCGAGACAGGTGCCTTGCCGCCCACTTTGCCGGTTTGGCCATTCACCGCAAACTGATACACTTTGTCCTTATATTTGAACGAGGAAATCCAAGTGGGAACAAGGAGGTATTTATAGGTGATGTTGCTGTAGAGTGTGGAGAATCTGACCGAATCGGCACGGTTGGCATTCCAATGCCTGCAAACGTATGAGGAAATATCGGAATGCAGTCGCGACTGGATGGTTTTTTGCGCTGATTCCCAGCCTTCCTTAAGGCCAATAGAATAGCGTTCTGCAATGAAGCCTGCCACCACTTGTGGGGAATAAGGCACTAGTTTCGAGAAATCGAATGGTTCGCAGGCACTCACGCCCGAGTCAGTCTGACGTTTCGAGGCCATGACGGTCACATCGTCGAAAAACTCCTGATAGATGCCGCTAACATGTCGCCAATCAGTAACCGTTTTTCTATTGCCGTCTTTGTCTTTCACAATGCGGTCATAACCAGCGCGTGCTGTAAAATTGGATGTGGTTTGTGCATCGTAGGTCCAATAGGGGAGATACACGCCTGTGAAAGATTCGGGGCGGGCGCTCCGCTTGGCCTTTCTGGGTGCAAACAGCTTGCCTTTGAGCCATTTGGTGAAACGGTCACCAGCTTGTTCCTTGGAAATGGCGAAGGGGCACACCGCACCAGGAGCAATTGTGTTCTCATTGGCGGCGGGCATCACACTGGTGGAGCCGCAGAAGGGGCACACAGCTGCGGTTTCGAGGGCATCATACACCGTCACAGCACCGCATTGCTTGCACTGCACCTCTTTTTTCTGCTCACCCCAGTTGAAGCTTTCGGTGTGCATGGCCGCCTCGAAGTCCATCTCGCAGATCTCATTCTCAGTGTCAGCTTTGGGCAGCTCGCACGTGTAGCCACAATACTCGCAATGCATACCACCCGTTGCGGGATCGAAGACGACTGTAGCGCCGCAGTTGGGGCATTTCTTATCGGTTTCTTTTTCGGTTCTTTCCGAATAGATTTGTTCTTCTTGGATATTTGACATAAATGTTTGTTTCTGCAAAAATGCGAAAATTGCACGAAAGATTATGCGGTTTTTTGAAAAAAGATGTGTTTCGTTTTTCCAAATCAAACAAGAGATTATAACAATTCGATAAACTCCTTGATGTTCATAACCTTAATATTTGGCCAAGGTGTACTTTTCAGAATGTTATAGTGTTTGTCATTTGTTACGATAAATTCGGCACCAGAGGCTATTGCACAATCTGCAAACTTATTGTCGTCCTCATCATCTTGAATTAGGCCGAAATGGACATAGATTTCTTGGTAAATAGTAGTATGTAACCGTGCGATGGCTTCCACTACATTGATTGCCACTTCGCTGTTGATTTTTTGGGAAAGGATTTCTTCGTATTCATCCAAAATTTCCGTATTTACGCAAAGACTGATTTTGCCACAAAACACATCTGTCCATATCTTATGATACGGGCTTTTAGATGGCAATGACTGCAAAAGACAGTTGGTATCAAGAACGATGCGACGCATAACGATAGGGGGTACGCATATGTTCTGTGCCCCATTGCTCTATAGTTTCTTCATCGATAACACCTTCGTCCCATAGGGCATCAATCGCCTTTTGGGCTTTTGCGGCAAAATACCTTGCCACCAAATCCTTGAACTCATTCAGTTCTGCTTCTGAATTAATGCTGTTCAGGGCATTCATCAATTCGAGTTGGGCCATTTCACTGTACGACATATTTTTCCTCCTTTCTTGCTGCAAAAATACAAAATTTCGCCAAACTTGCTCATCTTTTCAAATTTTCCTTACCTTTGCCCCCAACAAACACCCCAAAGTTTAACCAAATCAAATTAAAATGAATACAGCGCATCGGGCGCATTAACGAAAAACGGCATATTAAAAACAAAGCATTAGCTTAAAGCTTGTATCACTGAAACTTCGACACTTTCATGATACCACAAGTGGTAAAGCTAAGCTCATGTGTTTTCCACATGGGCTTTACTAGTAAGTTGTGGTATCGGCAGTCGAAGGCCTCAGTGATCAACTTAGAAAAGTAAAAGTCCATGTTTTTAATTGCCATCTTGGAAACAACAAAAGGAAGACACATTAAAAACAAAGTAATATGCAAGTAAAAGATTTACAACGAAAAAGGGCGTTGCGTACTGCCCTGCTTGTCCTGCTGCTGAGTGTGGTGGGGATGGGGAAAATGTATGCTGATTGGTCTCATGTCACAATAGGTGATTTATTATATAAATTGAACCACAATACATTAACAGCGATTGTGGAAGGTCATATAGATGGCACAAATGCGACAGGAAGTCTTGTCATTCCTTCTTCTGTAACTTATACAAACAATAAGGGAGTTACTCATACTTATGATGTAACGAGAATTGGTGGAAGTGCTTTTACAGGTTGTAGCGGTCTTACGGGCGAACTCATAATACCAAATTCTGTTATATCTATTGATGATCCTGTTGTAGGAGGGTATTCTGGCGCTTTTGCAGGTTGTACAGGGTTCACGGGTGATTTGGTTATCCCAAATTCTGTGATTACAATAGGAACTCTTGCTTTCCGTGATTGTAGTGGCTTCACGAGTCTCACCATTGGGAATTCGGTAACTCATATATATAATAGTGCTTTCCTGAATTGTAGTGGATTATCGGGATACCTAACGATACCAGAAACGGTAACCTATCTTGGAGCGGCTTTTGGAGGTTGTAATGGTTTCATAGGATTGATTTACAATGCTATAAATGCTGATGGCAGAAGTAGTTTCCAAAATATTAACGGACCTTTACTAATTGGAGATAATGTAGAAAGCATAAATGAAGGTATGTTTAGTAATTGTAGTTTTATAGGCGATTTGATTATTCCGAATTCTGTTACCACAATTGGTAAATATGCTTTCCATAATTGCAACGGATTCACGGGCAACTTGACTATTGGCAATTCTGTGACTTCGATTGGCGATTACGCTTTCCAGAACTGTAGCGGATTCACGGGCAGCCTGACTATCCCCAATTCTGTTACATATATTGGAAGAAACGCTTTCAAGAACTGTTCAAATCTAACGGCTGTTTATTATGATGCAAATATAGATAATGCCGATGGTTATTTGGTTTCAGCTACCCTTTATCCGCCTTTTGAAGGATGTGGTGGAAGTCTTACAATTGGAGATAATGTGGAGAAGATTCCAAGTTGGTTGTTTTCTGATGGAAGTTTCACAGGCAATTTGACAATTTATAATTCTGTAAAGGAGATATGTGGTGGTGCTTTCGACAATTGCAGTGGCTTCACGGGCAACCTAACCATCCCCAATTCCGTGACCTCGATAGGCGTTGGGGCTTTTTCTGGTTGCAGCGGCTTTACGGGCAGCCTGACCATAGGTAATTCCGTGACATCAATTGGCAATTATGCTTTCGGAGGTTTAGGCGGCTTTTCTGGCAATTTGACTATACCCAATTCCGTGACTTCCATTGGAGCCAGTGCATTCTCTGGTTGCAGTGGCTTCACAGGCAATTTGAACATTCCGAATTCTGTAACCACGATAGGCGCTTCTGCTTTCTATAATTGCAGTGGATTCGACGGAACCTTGACTTTGCCAGATAATGAATCTTTTACTACGATTAATGGTAGTACATTTTATGGTTGCAGTGGCTTAATAGGCAATCTTGTCATTCCGAATTCTGTAACCACAATTGGAGGTGCTGCCTTTTATAATTGCAGCGGCTTTTCTGGCAATTTGACTATACCTAATTCTGTGATATCGATAAGTGATTATGCTTTTCGTTATTGTAGTGGTTTTACTGGCAATCTGGTAATCGGTAATTCTGTAACTACAATAGGTAGAGAGGCTTTCCGAGATTGCAGTGGATTCGCAACTGTGCATTATAATCCTACAAATTGCAATGATCTTTCTAATAGTTCTTATGAACCATTTTATGGTTGTGGTGGCAATCTTGTGATAGGCAATAATGTACAAAGGATTCCGAATTATATGTTCTATTATGGAAACTTCACAGGTGACCTTATAATTCCCAATTCTGTGACTTCTGTTGGTGCAGCGTCTTTTAGCAATTGTAGAAGCATTACATCAATTCATTTTAATGCTTCTAATTGTGAGAATATGGGGTATGTCGAAGCAGAAGGCCAATATTATTTTGTATTCTATAATAATACTTCCTTGAATGAAATTGTTATCGGAGATAATGTCACTCAAATACCTATTTATGCTTTTGCCAATCATAATTCTCAACATTGTCAATTAGTTCTGGGCGATGCAGTGGGAACTATAGGATACGGGGCGTTCTATAATAGTACTACGAATATGGGGTTGATTGGCAAACTGGAAATACCCAGTTCGGTGAATAACATTGATGATAGGGCATTTTACGGTTGTCGAGGTTTCCAGTTTATCAGGTCATACATTGAGGTGCCGCCAATTGTAGGAGGGGAAGATGCTTTCTTTGGCATTGATAGAGGAATTCCTGTAGGTGTACCATGTGGTTTCCAAGAGGACTATGAAGTAGCGGAGTATTGGTCGGAATTCACTAATTACACAGAATCGGAGTATTTTCTTGTCGCGAAAGCCAACCCTGAACATTTGGGAAGGGCTGTCATCGTGCAACAACCCGATTGCAACACCACGATATGCATTGTGAGAGCCATACCCAACAGAGGCTGCCGTTTCCTCAACTGGACATGCAACGGTGAAGTGGTCACACAAATACATAGTTATGCGTTCACAATTGACGAGGACAAGGTTATGGTTGCCAATTTTGAACCTATGAAATGCTTTACGGGTGGCGGTGGTACAATTGTATGGTCTGACCCCGCCAATTGGGAACCCGAAGGCGTGCCTACTGACACGATGGGCATTGATATTCAGTCCGATGTAATCATTGATACGGATGTCAATGTCGGGTCAATCTATAATTATGGTAACCATGTGGTGACCGTGATGCCGAACGCGATACTCACCGTTGACCAAACGCTTGGTTCGCCTAATCCATTCGGTCTTGTGATTGAAGACGGTGGACAGGTTGTCCATCACAGCGAAGGTGTCATGGCCACGGTGAGAAAAACGGTGGATGCCTACGATGCGACGAATGACGGTTGGAACTTGATTTCTTTCCCGCTTGTCGATACAGGCTATGTGGCTTCGGTAATGAATTTGCTCAACAATGATTACGACTTGTATTATTACGACGAGCCTACACATTACTGGATGAACCAAGAATATACAGCAAACAATTTCAACCAGTTGGAGGCGGGGAAGGGGTATCTGTATGCTAATAGTGGCGTTCAAAACTGTGTGTTCGACCAAGCTGTCTATGTAACAGATCGAGGCTTGATTGACGGGCACGATGCTTCGGTTCTGCAAGGCTCGCAAGGTACAACTGGTTTTAATGCAACACAAAAGTTAGCTGATGACTTTATCATAAATACTACCACAGTTATAAATGGCATAGAAGTTTATGCTTTCCAGACAAATTCTGACACCATTTCTACATTTACTGGTTTATATGCCCAAATCTACGATGGCAATCCAATGAATGGTGGACAACCTATTTGGGGCGACATGGATTCTAATATTTTGACAGTCACCAATTGGACCAATTGTTATAGAACAGACAACACTTTTGCCACGAATAAACCAATAATGAAAATTACAGCAGACAACTTGAATATTGAACTTGAAGTTGGCTGCTATTATTTAGTGTGGAAATTGACTGGGGGGACTTGGGGTATTCCTGTAGCCATTCCTAATACGGAGAATACAGGAAATGGATTACAATACTGGCAGGGTTCATGGAATTATGCTTTAGATGGTGGAACAGAACAAGGTGTCGGCTTTGCTTTCAGGCTCTATGGAACATCAGACCAAAGTGCAACAAACAATGCTTCTTTTTCATTCGTCGGTGAACTTGAGAGCGGTTCTGCCGCAGTGAGCGTTCCATTGAGTTATACCGAATCAGCAGGACAACTGAAAGGCTTCAATCTCGTGGGCAATCCGTTTGTACATAATGTCACGACCTACGGCAGCACTAATGTGGCCGAAGGCTGCTATCAGCTGAATGAAACGCACGATAACCTTATCGTAAGCGAAATCAACGAGGATAATCCATTGCAACCCGCCGAAGGCTTCTTCGTGAAGGCCACAGGCGAAAGGGCTTCTGTCACCTTCAATCCGGGTCGCGGCATAAAGGCAAATGGAAGCGGATCCATCCGTGTGGAACTTTCGGACCATGGCAAACTCATCGACCGCCTCATTGTGAAGATGGAGGGTGAGCCTTTGGAGAAATTGTCACTCAAAGAACAGCGTACCAAGGTGTTCGCCACACAAAACCATCAGGAAATCGCCATCGTGCCTTGTGAGGGCAACGAGCAGCCTGTTAATTTCAAGGCTGCTAAGGACGGTACTTACACTATTAATGTTAACACTGACAACATGGAATTTGACTATCTGCATCTTATCGACAACCTCATCGGTGCGGATGTGGATTTGCTGGTTGAACCGAGTTATTCCTTTGATGCCAAGACGAGCGATTATGCTTCGCGTTTCCGCTTGGTGTTCAATGCCATTGAGACGGACGGCCCTTCGACAGGCTCAGGGACCTTTGCCTTTATTAACAATGGGAACATTATTGTCACGGATGCCGAGGCTGGTGCCGTGCTGCAAATTGTGGACGTTACGGGGCGCATCCTTGTTTCGATCAAGGGAGACGCGATGAATCGCGTCTCTACAAACGGAATGACACCTGGCGTTTATGTCCTTCGCCTGATTAATGGTAACGACGTGAAAACCCAGAGAATCGTTATTGATTGATTTCGGTTTGTAGGGCTGTCACACTGTGGCAGCCGCAACAGAATTTCATTGTAAAGCTGTCACATTGTGGCAGCCGATAATATGGCAGCCGCTGTTGAACTACAACGGCTGCCATTATTTTGACAGATAGGCGTTATTTTTCATTTTTTGCCCGAGTAATGAGAATTATTCCTATTTTTGTCCCCAAAGATTTATAAACGTTATGTGTATGAACAGAAAAACTCTACTATTCCTATTTTTGCTTGCATTAATGACCCCGTTTGCCGCTATTGCACAAAGCATTACGGTGAGCGGTAAAGTCGTGTCAAGCGATGATGGCTACGGTTTGCCAGGCGTCACCATTCAGGTGAAGAATTCGTCTAATGGAACCGTGACCGACATGGATGGCAACTACAGTTTGAATGCCGATGGCAAGGATGTGCTGGTGTTCAGCTTTGTTGGCTACAAGACCAAGGAAGTGGCCATCAAAGGCAAGAACAAAATCAATGTCACCCTTGAGGTTGACTCACAAACGCTTGATGATGTGGTGGTTACCGCCCTTGGCATCAAACGACAGAAACGCGAATTAGGCTATGCTACCGAGGAAATCGGTGGCGAACTGATTGCTAAGTCAGGTTCGGGAAGTGTCATCAGCGCCTTGAGCGGACGTTCGGCAGGTGTGCAGATCATCAACCCCAATGGCGTTGACGGTAGTTCTTCGCGTATCACCATCCGTGGTAACAACAGCATCTTTGGCGACAACCAACCCCTCATCGTGGTCGATGGTGTGCCGATGACCAACGAAGGTGGTGTCACCGATTGGAGCGGTGGTCGCGACTGGGGTACCGCCCTTAATAACATCAACCAGGAGGACATAGAGAGTCTCGACATCCTGAAAGGCCCCACGGCTGCCGCTCTTTACGGTTCGCGTGGCGGCAACGGTGTGGTGCTCATCACTACCAAGAAAGGCTCAAAGCAACGTGGTCTCGGCATCAGTTATTCGGCTGGTTTCAAGATCACTACGCCTTATCTCTATCGCGATGTGCAAAACAAATATGGTGCAGGAGGACCTATCACTTTCAGCACGCCCTCTTTGAAACCCATTGAGGGTATGACGGATGAAAATGGAAACCAAGTCTATGAATATCCAGGCATTTATAGCGTCGATAATGGTCCTGCCGGCGAACCTACCAACACCACCTTCGGCTACTACGGCGGCGCCCAAAGCTGGGGCCCTGCGATGAACGGCGAGAGCGTTCTTTGGTGGGACGGCGAGGTGCGGAAATACGACCCCCAGCCTGACAACCTGAAGATGCTCTTCAAGAATGGTCACACGATGAACCACAATGTGGCCTTCCAAAATGCCGGTGACTTCGGTAGCGTCCGCGTCTCTTTCACCGACTCACGCACCGACGCCATCATCGACAACTGCAACCTGAAGCAGACCACAGTCAATGTAGGTACCTTGATTAATGTATCAGAGAAAATCAAGGTCGATGTTTCGTTTAACTATTTAGACTACTTCCGCCTCAACTCGCCTGAAATCGGTGAGTCAAACAGCAACTTCAACAAAGGTTTGCTTTACAGCTGGCCTCGTAGTTGGAAAGGCCTTGAGGTCACTTCATACGAAAATGAAGACGGTACGATGAACCAGTTTGACGGTTATCCTTATATGTACATCTACAACAGTACATTCTGGACATTCTACAACAACAATACCACCCTCGACCGCGACAAGATGTACGGCTCCGTCCGCCTGATGTACGACATCACGCCTTGGTTGAGTGCTTCCGCAAAGGTAGCCTTGGACTGGACTGCCGACGACTACACTACCAAGCATAAGCCCACCACCCTCGACGGCATGGCGGGTGGCTACTACTCGAAGAGCAAGTCGAATTCAGTAACTCGAGACATGGACTTCCTGCTCACCGCTTACAAGGACAAGATATTTGGCTCGAAGTTCAATGTACGCTTCTCAATGGGTGGCGAACAGTATTATGGTTACCGCGACGGCCTCAATGGCACTTCGGGTAAATGGGCTTATGCCAATCTGTACGCTATAAGCAACTACTCCAACGCCACGGAACGCACCTTTGGTGAGTCACGGTGGGAGAAGCAAGTCAACTCGGTTTATGCCTTCTTCAACATGAGCTACAGCGATTGGTTGTTCTTGGATGTTACAGGTCGTAACGACTGGTCGTCGACCTTGCCCATCACCAACAACAGCTATTTCTATCCCTCCGCCACCTTGAGTTTTATCCCGACCTCGGCTTTCAAGAACTGGAACTGGGGTCCGGTGAATTACCTCAAGTTACGCGGTTCGTGGGCACAGACCGCCAGCGACACCGATCCGTACCAGCTAACTTATACCTACAGTACAGGCTCTTTTGGTCATCAGCTGTCGGCCGCCTTGCCTACCGTTGTGCCGCCTTTGGAGCTGAAGCCCCAACGTCAACGCGCCTATGAGTTAGGCTTCGATCTCGGATTGGGTGCGAGGTTCAATATGGACTTCACTTATTACGACATCTATTCTTGGGACCAGATCCTTTCCTCGCCGCTTGCTCCCTCATCGGGTGCCAACAACGTGACCATTAACACAGGTGTGGTGACCAACAAGGGTATTGAGGCCATTTTGACTTACGACATTGCCCAAGGCAAGGATTATGGCGTTCAGGTGGGCATGAACCTCGCCCGCAACAAGAATCGTATTGTCGACCTGGCAGGCTCCGACATGTACCTGCTTTCCGAGATTTGGGGCTCCAATGGCCCTGCCATTGCCGTGGAAGAAGGGGAGGAGTACGGCACCATCTACGGATGGGATTATGTGTATGAATACACCATGCCCGATGGCTCCGTCGTGGGACCATTCTACGATGCCAATGGCAAACCCATGCCTTTGCTCAATGAGACGGGTACCACTTATCTGAAGACCGACAACCGCGTACCGGTTGGCAACTGCGCACCTTTGGTGACGGGCGGTATCAACATGAGGGCTTCCTATAAGAACTGGTCGCTCTATGCTTTGGTCGATGCCAAGCTGGGAGGTCAGATCTATTGCGCCTCCTATGTGGTGGGTATGCAGACCGGCCAAAGCCCCGAAACCCTTTATGAACGTGAAGGCAACGGTTTGCCCTATGAAGAAAACGGTGAGCTGCTCGGTAATTACGGCATCATTCTGCCGGGTTATTGCATCAACACCGAGACGGGCGAGGCCGTTGAGAACGACCATGTGGTGCATTACCTCTACAAATACATGCCCAACTTCGGTGGCTGGGGCAATATCCTCAGCACCCCTGGCATCGTGAACAACACTTGGATCAAGATGCGTGAACTTTCGTTGACCTACGACTTCCCTCGTAAGTGGCTCGACAAGCAGAACTTCTTCAAGCAGGCATCCATCTCCCTCGTGGGTCGTGACCTGTTCTATTTCTACAAGACCTTGCCTGACAATATCAACCCCGAAGGCACCCAAGGCTCAGGCAACGCCCAAGGCCTCGAGTATGCCTCCTATCCAGGCTCACGATCCTTTATGATAAACCTTAAAGTCAGTTTGTAATTAATCACAAAACAATGCAAAACAATATGACACGAGACTGCGAGACTACGAGACTGCGAGACGGACAATGTCCCGGAGTCCCGTGTCCCGAAGTCTCGCGTCAAAAAGAATAGAATCACCATGAAAAGAAGCTTATTTATAGTTTGTGCAGTATTTGCCTTGGCATCATGTACAAAGAACTTCGAAGAGATGAACCAAAATCCGTTCTCGCCAACGGGGACGACCGTCGAGGCCTTGTTTAATGGCGTGGTCAGTTCCTTGCAGCAGAGCATGAACGAGCAGTTCTACCTGCAAAACGAGATTTGGTATCCCGAAACGGAACTCGGTGCCCTGACATCTGAGGCTTGGGGCAACTCCCAAATAGGAACCTCAAATGTTTGGTCCGACTACTATCTCATGTTGTCCAATATCCGTGAGCTGGAGAGGCGTTTCGACAGCTACTGCGAGGAGCAGGCCGACAGTGCCGTATGTGACAAAGTACGCGCCCAACTCAACATACTGAAAGCTTACCAGACCTTTAAAGTCACAGATATCTTCGGTGACATGCCTTATACTCAAGCTGGGCGAATCTGGGAAAATGCCTCTTCACAGGCAACAATGAAACCTGAATGGGATACCCAAGAGAGCATCTACAAATCGCTTTTGGAAGAGCTGGTTTGGTCGCGTGACCTCTTGCATGCTGACTCCGTCACCACCGCTAGCGGCAACGAGTATTACAAGCTGCCCTACGAAGTGCTGCTCAACAACGACTACACGCTTTGGGCCGAGTTTGCTAACTCGCTCATCCTGCGTCACGGTCTGCGTATGTATGACAAGGACCCCGATTACGCCACGCCTTTGTTGGTGGAGGCCTACAACTATATCTACTCCAAAATAAGTACATCGGGTGGTGGAGTTACGGGAGGAGGCATCTGTTTGTGGCCTAGTGTATTAGGTACGAGTTGGGACAACAACTGGTCGTTCCGCGAACATAAGCATCTGCGCATGGGCGAGACCATCTGGAGCTGTCTCTCTTCGACCGACGACATGGACGGTAGCGGCATCTTCGACTACCGTACCTACCTCTTCTTCGATACGAGCCACAAAAACGACAGCTTCCCCGACGGTGCCTGGCGGCCTTACCCGCAGATACGCACTCTCGAGACGCCCACCGAAGGAGGTTCTCCCTACGCCCAGAGCCGCGACGGCAACTATACCTTCAAAGGCCCTTCGTGCCTCTTCTCGCCCTTCAACTACTATCTCACCCGTGATGAGAAATATGTGCCGCAAATCCTGGTTACCTATGCCGATGTGCTTTTCATGAAGGCTGAGATTGGCGCACGCGGCATCGGCGGCATCACCCTCTCGGGCATGGACCTTGACCAGATGATCTTCCAAGGCATCTACCAGTCTTGTCTATTTTGGACCCACATGCCCCAAAACACAAGTCGTTGGACCTTTTTCTATCCAGAGTATACCAGCTATATTGGGAGCCTGGATATCTGGTCTTACTGTAACAATATGGCTTCTAATGTGATGAACAATGCCGTGTATATGAACTTCGACTTCGATTATTCTAACGAGGCTTATCTGGAGCTCATCTATCAACAGCGTTGGCTCAACCTCTTCCGTCAGCCTTGGGAAGCCTGGGCCTTGGCACGCCGCACCATGGCGACACCGACCACCACCGACCATGCCAAGCTGACTTCGTTCCGCATGGAATATCCCCAGAAGGAAATCGAATACAATTATGAGAACTACACCAAGGAATTGGCAAGAATGTCGCATGGCGACACGCGTCAGACCCGAGTGTGGTGGAACGAAAAATGAGATTCCCTATGGGAATGGAAGTCCTCTCCTTTATTTAGAAGACAGAGCACTCCATTCCCGAAGGGCAAACTTGAATCTTTAAATCTTGAATTTTGAATCTTTAAATCTTCAAATTTATTATTATGAAAAAACTATCACTAATCCTTATGCTTTTGGCCTTCTCCTTTGGGATGAATGCCCAAGTCGAAAAGACCTTCGACTTCAACGATTATGAGTATGGAGAGAACCCGAACCATCTCCTCAATGGCCAGGACGGCTGGTATGTCCGCGTGCACCACGCAGGCAATGGAGCCTTCACTCCCTTGTACACCGACTATATGGGCCACTTCTGGGGCACCACACCTCCCATCCCGACGGCCGACGAGACCATAGGTGTGTTCTCTGATGCCTCTGGTACTGCTTTTGGCGACATCGCCACGCACGACATCACCCAATATGGTTTCGACTTCTCAAATGGTGGTATCATCGAGTTTGAATGCGACATCCTCCGCCAATGGTGGGGCGACTTCTTCGGTATCGGCTATGACGGCGACGGCGATGGCTCAGTCCTTCCTCCTTTGCGTAAGGCCTCCTCTGCCAACGCCATCTGTGAGCCTGTCTATCCCGATGAGAACAGCACGATTCCCGATGGTGGTATCTATCTGATGATGACCGGCGTCAACCCGAGCAATCCGCTCTTCATGAACGGCGTGGTGCTGCCCAACAACACCATCACCAGCAATATCCAGCCTATCGGATCGGACAGCCATTGGTACCGTTGGAAGGTCTCCATCGACCTTGACGCCAACGATGGTCAAGGTGCCGTCACCCTCTTTATGAAGTATGACGATCTCGATGCCGAATGGGAAGCAGTTCCGGAATGCCAAGGCGTCAATGCTGGTCTCACTCCTGGTAGTGGTGACAAATACGACCCTGCCATGTGGCACTATATTTATATGCTCAACAGCGGCTGGGGCGGTTTCGACAACTTCACCGTGCGCCATATCCCTGGTGGACTGGCTGCACAGTTTATCGACTTCGCTGAAATCCCCGACCAGTTGGTCTATAATGCGCCTATTACCCTTGAAGCCACTTCTACTTCAGGACTGCCTGTGACCTTTGAGGTTGCCCAAGGTCCTGCCACCGTTGAAGGCAACATCCTGACCCTCACGGGTGAGGAAGGCACAGTGAAGGTGAAAGCCATCCAAGGTGGCGACGGCACACAATGGCAGCCTGCTCCCACGGTGACCCGTACTTTCTATGTGGTGGATCCCGAAAACTATGAACCCGAGATTACCATTCGTCGTCCCTACGAAGGAACCAAGGTGTTTATGCCCGACTTCGAGAATCCCGTGATGATTGTGTTGAGTGCTTATATCGAACATGCCAATGCCATCAAGTTTGAGCAAGTGAAATGTGAGGTGGATGGACAAGAGTTGTATTTGAAGACAGATTATCCCAACAAACCGGAAAACGGCTATTGGTATACCACTTGGACCCCCTCGAGCGTAGGTACCTACAACATGACGGTAAGCATTACGCAGACGGGTGGCAAGGTCACCACAGCCTCCAACACCTTTGAGGTGACTACCGACTACGATGACATGGTGGTTTCCGCAATGAATGGCGAGATGGTGGCAACTACCTCACAGTTTACCGACCATGGCGAATACGCCTTCCCGACCCATGTCAATGCTTTCAAAGCCATCAATCTGCATTATCTGCACAACTGCGTGAACGGCAACTGCAATACCTACGACCACATCAGTTATGTTCGTGTGAAAAACTACCGTGGCGAATGGGTGGAACTCTGTCGTTATATCACCCCGTTTGGCGTGGAATGCGTTGACGACCTTGATGTGACCGACTTCACCTCCGTGCTGCAGGGACTTGTCGAATTCGAGTACTATAGCGAACAGTATGCCACGGGTGACGGCTACAACCCCACCGCTATCTTTGAATATACCAAGGGCACACCTGAGTATCCTTATGTAGATATGCAGGAGATTTGGTATGGCAACTATGCCTTCGGTGATTATTCAGACCCATGTCCCGTCCCGACTCGCAATGTCGTGTTTGACCCATGTGTTGAGAAGGCAAAACTGCAAATCACGACCTCTGGCCACAACTGGAGCGACACGGGTAATGGTGCATACAACACGGGCAACGCCGCCGAGTTCTACGAAGCCACGCACAATGTCAAGATTAATGGTGCCACAACCTACACGCAGCACCTCTGGGAAACCTGTAGCCCCAATCCCGCAGGCTGTCAACCTCAAAACGGCACCTGGACCTACGCTCGTGCTGGCTGGTGCCCAGGTAGTATGAGTATGGTTTGGGACTACAGCCTCGACAACTATCTCGCCAATGGCCACGCCGATGTGCTCTATGAGTTCGACCCGACCTATATCGATCAATGCCACCCCAACTATCCCGATTGCGTGAGCGGCCAGAACAGCTGCCCGGATTGCGAAAACTCCAGCAACCCGATTTTGAGGGTCTCTGGTAAATTGGTGACCTACAGTCACAACACCGATATCCTTACCGATGTTTCTGAGCTGTTTGATGTCGATGACGATGCTTTCCAAGTGAACATCGCTCCCAATCCTGTGAGAAGCAATATGACCATCTCCACGGATTATGAGAAGGGTCGTACCACTGTCCGTATCATCAACGCCCAGGGTGTACAGGTGCGCCAGTTCAGCATGAAGGGCTCGACCACTGTCGATGTGAGCGACCTGCCTTCAGGTATGTACTTCATCCATGTCATTGGAGGCAAGGTGGTGACGAAGAAGGTGATGATCCAGAACTAAGAACACCAAAACCTTAAACTGCAAGACCTCCTGTTGGCAACGACGGGAGGTTTTTTATATACATACCAAAAAAAAGCGTAACTTTGCGGCTTCAATTGAGAACAAAAAAAATCAGATATGAAAGTTGCAACATTATTAGGCGAACGATTCAAGAAGGCACCAGCCGACTGCGTATTCGACAGTCAGGCGTTGATGGTGCGTGGTGGATATATCAAGTCGGTAGGTACCGGTCTGTTTTCTTTCTTTATGCCGGCCAAGCGCATCGCGAAGAAGATCGAGAATATCATCCGTGAGGAGATGGACCGCATCGACGGACAGGAAGTCATGTTCCCCGTCGTGATGCCAGGCACGCTGTGGCAGGAGTCTGGGCGTTACAACAGCATCGGTTCGGAGCTGCTCCGCTTCAAGGACCGTAATGGTATCGATATGGTGCTGGGCATGACCCACGAAGAAGCCGCTGTTCAGCTGGCCCGCGATGCCGCGAAGAGCTACACGCAATACCCCTTTATGATCTATCAGATCCAGACCAAGTTCCGCGACGAACCCCGTTCGCGTGGTGGCCTCATCCGTACCCGTGAGTTCACGATGAAGGATGCCTACAGCTTCCACACCTCGCAAGAGGATTTGGAGCAATACTACGCCAAGGCTTACCACGCTTACGACCGCATTTTCGCTCGTGCTGGCGTGCCGCAGGTCGTGGCCGTCAAGTCCGACTCGGGTATGATGGGTGGCCGCATCTCGCATGAGTTCATGCTGCTCACCGACATTGGTGAAGACACCATCGTCATCTGCCCCGAATGCGGTTACCGCTCCAACAGCGAAGCCGCCGACTGCATCGTCCACAACGAAGAATACCCCATCGAGCCTTTGGAGGAGGTCTACACCCCAGAACAGAAGACCATCGAGGATGTGTGCAACTACCTGCACAAGTCGCCTCTTCAGTCTTGCAAGGCCGTGCTCTATCAGCGTAACATGGATGACTCGTTGGTCATTGTCTTCTTACGCGGCGACCTTGAAGTGAACGAGACCAAGCTCCGCAACCTGCTTTGTGCCGAAGTGCATGCCGCCACCGTCACCCCCGAGATGGGTATCTGCCCTGGCTTCATCGGCCCCAAGGGCTTGCCTGAAGGCATCACCGTAGTCTATGATGAGTCGCTGAAGACCTTGAACAGCTTCGTGGCGGGTGCCAACAAGGAGAACTACCACTACAAGGGCATGAACATGGCCCGCGACCTCGGCGAGGTGAAGTACGACAGCGTGGCCAAGGCCACCGCTGGCGGCATCTGCCCCGTGTGTGGCAAGCACAGCATCACCATCAGCCGCGGCATCGAGGTGGGCAACATCTTCCAGCTCGGCACGAAATACACCGAGTCGATGAACATGCAGTACCTCGACAGCGACAACACGCTGAAATACCCCATCATGGGCTGCTACGGCATCGGCGTGGGTCGTTTGATTGCCTCGGTCTGCGAGGTGAGCCACGATGACTACGGTCCGATTTGGCCCATCACCATCGCTCCTTGGCAGGTGCAGATTTGCGCTTTGCGCGTAGGTGACGAGAATGTGCGCCGTGTGGCCGACAAGCTCTACGAAGACCTGAAGAAGGCGGGCGTGGAGGTCATCTATGACGACCGCAACATCAGCGCAGGCGTGATGTTCTCCGATGCTGACCTGCTCGGTGTGCCGCTGCGCATCGTGGTCAGCCCGAAGACGCTGGAACGCAACGCCATCGAGTTCGCAGCCCGCGACAAGAGCTTCAAGGCCGACCTCAGCCCCGACAATGTGGTTGGCGAGGTGAAGGCCAAGATTGCTGAAATGATTGCGGCATTGACGCCTGAAGATTAATGAAAACCTTTGTAGAGACGGTGTGCACACCGTCTCTACAATTTTTAAAAAATAAACAACATGAAAAAACAAATCCTAATCCTATCCCTCTCCGCACTCATCCTCTTCGGTTGCGCAGGAAAGGGAAACCACAACAGCAGTAACAATCAACCGACCGTTGACACAGTAACAACGGAAAATGTGGAAGTGACTGAAGAAGATGATGACATGTATCAGCTTCCGAGCGTTCCCGACAGTTTCTTCGAGTTCATAAAAAACCTTCCCCAAACACCTGACCAGCAGGTTTATCATGTCTACGATTCATACGAGATAGAGGAACAATTTTGCGAAATCAATGAAAACTATTATGCCTTGCCGATGAAAGATGGCGGTTATATGGCGATGTACAGTTACAATTCGCAATGTGAGGCGACTATGGAATGGTACGACAGCACCTTCATTTGCAAAAACGGAGAAATCAACAAAGTAGGTAACATCTTGCCTGTGCCTGAGATGCGTCTCATGCTCGACAGCGAGAAATGCAAAGGACGTGAGGCGCAAGTTCAAGACATCATTGCTCAGTACAACAAACACCCCCAATGGTATCTTCTTTATGGTCTTAAAGATAATGGCGCACTTATCGTCAGTGCCGAGGGTAACGGCTGTGAGCAATGGGGAGAGATTGATTTGGAACTCATGAGAGATATCGTTTACCAATGGGATGGCGAAAAGTTTGTCCTCCAACCTCTGGAAACAGCAACGATTGCGGAAGATATCTTCACACAACGATTCCCCAACATTGAAGAAGCGTCGGGCTACTATCCTCTTTCTTACTCAGGTGGTTACGATCCTGGTTGTGAAGGTTGCTACTCTAGTGAAGGCGTTTATTGTTATCCGTTGAAGGATGGCGGATTCCTTGTGATATCCGAAAGTTGTTTTGCTGGTCCAGGCTGTGCAGGGAGCTATACTTATGCTACTCACACTTATAAGGATGGCGTTTTCGATACCATATCGGACATTTTGCCATTGCCTGAATTGGAACTGTTGCTCAATCCCTCGAAAACAGATCCATACAAAGCTGAAATCGCCGATTTTAAAGAGAACTATTATGACAAGGCTCCATTTTACCATGTCAATTTTGATTTCACACCACCTCTTTTTTTGAATGTTGAGCTTTATCCTTACGATTGCGAGGAGACTTACGCGGGTATGGATGAAACTAGATGGAGTTCTTATAGGGGTGACAAAACACCGAAATACCTTTGGAATGGTGAGGGATTTGTAAAAGAATAACTTGTTGAACCTCGATGTGCCATGGCTCAGCAATGGAATGACAAAAAAATCCGACAGAATCACTCTGCCGGATTTTTTTCTACCTCTGTGACTTTCTTGTTCTTTCGGAACCACTCCGTGATGTCCTTCACACGCCCATCAGCCAGGCGTTTCATCATGCGCTGGTTCGTGGTGGCGCTGTCCAAGGCGCCCAATTCAGCTACATATCGGCCTAACTTGATGTAGTCGAAATGGTCGGTGGAGACATTTTGTGGCAGGTCGTTCTTGCCGGAATACCAAGCCACTTTGACCCCATAGTCTTTTTTCACTTGGTTGGCCAATTGAGCCACCGATTCGGGCTCGTTGTCGCCGCCCATGAAGCACACGCAGGTGATGCCTGTCTTGTATTGTTCCACAAGGCGATATAACTCTTTGGTGTTTAATGGGTTGCCTTTGTTTTCCCACAAATACTTGCTGTGGCAACCAGGGCATTGGTTGGGACAGTTGGAGATATTAATGGCAAGCGTCACCTCTTCAGGAACTTCCTGAAAGACGATATCAAAATTAGCATACTTTAACATCTGTCCATCTCCATTTTTCCATAGTAACGGCGGGCGGCTTCCTCTTGACGTGGCTCGCTGAAATTGCTGACGCGCTTCAGGTAACCGATGATGCGGGTCAGGTAGTCGATGTTGTGGCTGTGGCACTCGGGGCATTCCTTCAGGTAACGCTTGTCGATGTGGCCGCAGTCGTTGCAGATTGTGTTCGGGATGTTGAAGGTGAAGTAGTTACAGCCTTCGCGGGCAGCCACACGCAGCAGCTGGCGGTACTGTTCCTTGGTGAGGTGTTCCTCTAAGTTACAGTGGAGCGCCGAGCCGCCGGTGAGGTGCTTGATGTACTTCTCGCCGTGGAGGCGGAACTTGTCGAGGACATTGGTATTGGGGTCTTCCACGATGTAGAAATAGCTGTTGTAGCAATCGCGATGAACCTCGTAACCGTCCTCTCTGTCCCACTTGGCGTGTTTCACGCCCACATTCTCGGCGGGAATCATCTCGCAGTTGAACATCAGGCCGTCTTTTTTCGAGTAGTACTTTTTGTTGTAACGCTCGATGAGCCCGAGTACATCCTGCACAAACTTTTCATATTCTGGGTTGTCAGAGATCTTGATTTTTAAGAATTCAGCAGCTTCCACAAGGCCGTTTACGCCAATGGTAAGATACTGGCGACCAAGATTAATGTAACCCGCGTCAAACAGTGGTAACATACCCTTTTTCTGCAGCTCCTTCAGGTTCTCGTTGTAGCAAATCTGCACTTTGTGACAGAGGTCGACGATTTCCTCAAGGAAGGTGAGATAGTGCATGTTGTTGCGTGCGGCATACTGGATGCAACGGTTCAGGTTGATGGTCAGCACGCTCTTGGAGCCTGTGGAAACACCACCGGCACCGAGGGTGTAGCTGAAGCCGTTGTCCTGGATTTCGTTGCGCAGACGGCAGCACGAAGAAAGTGAGTCAGCGTTGTCGCTGAGGTAGGTGAAGAAGGAGTGTCCTTCGGCATACATCTCTGCGGTGAAGTCGCCCCATTCCTGGTCGATGACATCACCGTCTTTCGAGAGCAAGGCCATCGTCTCCACAGGGAAGGTAAGCACACTTCTCAAGCGTTCGGCATTGAACCACTTCATGAAGCGCTTCTGGAGCCAACTCAGCGATTCCCAGTCGGGTTTTGTGCCGTCAGGGAAGTAGAAGTTGCCGAACAGAGACTCAAAATAATTCTTGTCATAGTAAGCGATATTCCAGAACACCGATTGGTAATTCCTTGCGCCCGCAGGTTGGTTCAAGGAATAGACGATTTGCTGGAAGCAGTCGGTAATGACCTTGTCGATGGTGCGTGGTTTCAACGAAAAGTCAACCACTTCGTCAGCGCGTTTGTAATAGTCTTGGCCGTAGTCCTTGGCGATGAAGTAGTTCATATACATCAGGAACTCCGGCGTGGCGCAGGCACCAGACAATTGCGAAGAGACCATGAACACCATATTAATAAAGCCGCCGCAGAAGGAACGCAGCTTGGTAGGAGCGGTTGAGTTGCCGCCGATGGAAGCCGTGCCTTCGTTAAGCCAAGGATACATGGTGATAGAAGCGCAGTAGTTGGCCAGACTGGTCTCGTCGTTCTTGTAGATAAAATGGTTGTTGAGCAAATAGAGGTAACGGTCGGCAAGTTCTTTGCCAAACACTTCTTTGATACGGTCCGTCAGCAGGCGGCGGTTGATGCGGATGAAGCTCGACTTGGGCAACTCACCAATCAAAGTGGCGATGTTCTTCTTCTCCACATTGGCATTGGCGTCGTATTTCGAGCCGGTGGCGGCGTTCGAAGCGTTGACATAGTTGCTCAGGAAGTCGATTTTCTCGCGGATCTCACGGTCTTCGGTATGCTTCTGGCGGTATAGGATGTAGTTTTTGGCTACAGTGTAGTACTGTTCCGCCATTAATGCCGTCTCCACCTGGTTTTGGATTTCCTCCACGGTGATGCCGTTGGTCACGCGGACGCGGCTCAAGATGGAATTCAAATCCTCATCAGTGGCATAGAATCCCGAAGCGAGAAAAGCTTTGCTGATGGCGATTTTGATTTTGTCTAAAGAGAAGGCTTCCTGCTTGCCGTCCCTTTTGGTAATGTACAATCCTCCGTTGCTCATATAATGTGCTCGTTTTCTGTTTGTTGCATCAAAAACTGATGCCTAGTATAGTTGTCGTTTTCAATGGTTCGGCATGTTTCCCTTATCCCGAGGGAGGGCATGCTTCATTTCACAAGGCAGGTCTTCTGACTTACTCCCTTCCGAACGGCCTTCCCGTCCTCGTGGTCGGACAGTGGCATGGGGTGTTCGGCATGTTTCAGAGCTCACAGCTACGGGTATAGTCCCTGATTTTCACGGGGTTCCCTTTTCATCTTCTCCCAAGAACCTTGTTTTGCAAAGGTATAGCATTTTGGTTTCACCTACCAAATTAATTCTTCTTTTTTTTGTCAACAAAATTATCAACAGAGTTAATTGGGTGATTTTTACTATTTTTGCACACGTGTAGACATTTGAAATGAAATGGGAAAGTATATACACCTTACTGGAATATGGCTATTGGTAGCTTTGTTGGCGTTGATGGTGGCTTGTGACCCAAAGGAGAAAGTTGTGGAGCCGATGGAGAAGCCGTTACTAGAGTTGGCTACCATTGACAGCCTCATGTGGCGGCAGCCGGATAGTGCCTTTGCGGTGCTGAGGCAGTTTGCGGCAAGCCCCAAGGCCGACAGCCTTAATGAATTTAATGGACATTACTGCCAACTGCTGATTTCGGAACTGCTTTATAAAAACTATTATGGCCAAAGCAACCGAGAAGAGTTGTTACATGCAGTGGATTATTTCGATTCGATAGTGGCAGCAGATAGCACACACATATGCAAAGCAGACGCACACGGTATGTTCATACAGGAGCAGAATGTTTTTTTTGATGCGAGGGCACATTATATTAATGGTGCTGGGTATTATGAGCGAGGAGAAGTTGTGAACGCTTGTGCGGAATACTTAAAGGCTTTGGAAACGATGGAGGAACAATTTGAAGAGAAAGCACTAACGGGAAAGAAAGCTGTTTTTATGTTTTATACTTATAATAGGCTTTTGGAGTTGTTTTCAGCACAATTTATGATGGCCCCAGCCCTTACTTGTGGTGAAAAGGCTTTGGCATATTGCCGAAAAGTTCCTTCTTTATCCAAAGAAATTCCCAATACATATTTTCATATCGGGAAACAATACGACAAGAAGGGAGAAAAAGACGTTGCAAAGAGATATTATGAGAAGGCCATAGAAGAAATGCCTGATACTAATAGTCCTATCTACAGGGATGCCGTTTCCATGAAAGCACTTTGCGACTATCAATTAGGTTTAGGAGCGGAACAATCACTAAATACAATGAAACAGAATCTTGCTTCTGTAAAAGATGAGAGAGAGAAGGTCGCCCGTTTTTTGGTCATAGGATCGGTTTATTCCGAGGAAGACATTTACGATTCGGCACTTCGTTACTTTGAATTTGCTTTTAAAAATGAGACAGATGCAACTTCTAAAATTAGAGCCGCGGAAAGCATTCGTGTTGTTTATGACAGTCTTGGCGACAAAGAAAAGGCAAATGAGTTTATGCGTTATTTAACAGACCATAAGGAATCAGAGGGTGAAAACAAGGCATTGGTTTCGAAGCTTGAAGATTTGTTCAAGACTTATACTATCCAGAAACAGGAAAAAGAAGCTGAAGCGAAGCGTGAGACTGCAATAAAAAAAGTCTTGGGAGTTATTATCCCTATTGTCGCTGTGTTAGCTTTAATCATTATTGTTTTGGCAAAACTAAGAAGCAAGAAACTGCTAAAAGAACAACAAGACGACGCAGATAGAATACTTGAAGAAACGGAGCAAGAACATGAGAAGGAATTGAGATTATGGCAAGCGGAGGCTGACAAGACATTGGAAGAAACGAAAAAGAAATATGAGGAAGAACTGAGACAACTTAAAGCGGATACTGAACAACAGCTAGAGGAGGTGGAAAGGAAGCACCAACAATGGATGGTAAAGACAAAAGAACGCCACGATGAAGAATTGCGAGCACAAAAAGACCAATCGGAAAAGGAGATAGAGAAGACCAAGAAGCGGCATGAGGAAGAGCTGGAAACAGAGCGGTTGGCCTATCAAAAGGAACAAGAAGCATTGCGACAGAACCTACAACAACGTGAAGCGCAAGTAAGTGCATTGGAAAAGGTATTGGAACAACAAAGCGAAGTGGCGACGAAACAACGTGCGGCTTTCCTGAATGAAGAAATCTGCCAAAGTATCTTAGATTTGTTACATGGCAAACATATTACCTCTCGTGATACTTCCTTCCAACATGGCATCGGTCTCAAAGAAGAGGATTTCAAACAACTCAAAGATGCCGTGGAAAGACATTATAAGGGTTTTGACAATATGCTGTTGAGCCGATGCCCGAGTTTGAAACAGAGCGACCTCACGCTATGCCACCTGCATCTGCTGGGATTGAATGAGGGAGAGATTGGGGCGTTGAAAGATCGGACTTATTCGGCCATCAAGAAGCAGAACGAGAACCTTCAGGAAAAGATGGGGGTGGAAGAAAGTTTGTCAGCCTATGTTTTGAAGGTTGCGGAAGGGCTGTGCGGTCCCAAAAATGTCAATCAAAAAGAAGAGGAAAATATGCCTTTGCCACAGATAATGGATGGTTTTGAGGGTCAAACGGAAGGAATTTCACAAGAAAGTACATTGAAAAGTACATTGAAAGATACATTGAAAGGTACACAGAAAACAATCGTTGGAATCATCATCAGTAATCCCAATGTTACCATTCCAGAAGTCGCCAGACAATTGAACCTAAACCCGCGAGGAATTGCCAAACATTTCAAAGTGCTTCAAGATAAAGGTGTTATCCGTCGTGTTGGGCCTGATAAGGGTGGACATTGGGAAGTGATTGGATGATGTTGGCACTTTGTTAAACAGAAAGTGACACTATTTGACCCCGCCTACAGAGCGGGGTTTTTGGTTGCATTTTGTTCCCTATCAAGTTGTTTTATAACTTATTGATTATCAATAATAAATCCACTAATATTAAAAGATTCCAACATTTCTCCAGCATGGTTTTGTGATTTATGTTTTTGTGATACTCTACTTTTGCTTCCGAAAGTTTAAGCGAAAAATTTCAACTTTAAAATCACAAAATTAAAATCACAAAACTATGTACAAATTAAAAGAAATGATTCTGATGCTCTGCTTCATCCTTTCGGGAGCATTGTGCTACGCCCACGGCGAGGCCAGAACAGAAAATGAAAAAGGAGAAGGAATACCTATTGAAATAATAGAGTCAGGAAGTTGTACGGGTCCCAGCAGAGGTAACTCTATCATTCCAACACTTAACGGTCATGTACTTACTGTAGTTTTTAATGAAAATCTTGGGCAAGTCTCAATAGAGATTACTACTTCTATGGGCGGCTATGTACAGGCCGATTCTTGCCTCACCCCTAACGGCATCCAATTCTACATCCCTAATGCAGGGAATTACATTGTCACATTTACACTCTCCAATGGGGATGATTACTTATTTGGGGTAGGTAATTTTGATTCTGTATATAGAACTCCTGGCACATTGGAATATGCTGCAGATTATTATGTATTTCAACGTTTAGGCTATTATTATGATTATTATAAAGAGGGATATGGTATTAGATATATCTTCCCTTAAAACAGGTAGTATTATGAAAACAATAAAAATTAGCATATTATTCCTTATCAGTGTGACTTCCGTTTCTTGCGATTGTTTTCGATGTGTACAAGGAACTGTAATTGATTATGAAACAAAGTTGCCACTTGACAGCGTATTGATAACGGTAGAAAGAGAACCTCACATCATTGTCTATACGGATACATTTGGAAATTTTAGTTTTTTATCAAAAAAAGTTGGATTACCTTTTTGTCCGGCTATTAAGACTTCATTTGAAAAAGAGGGATATAAAAAGACTATCAGAAAATATAGTTCTTGTTGTACGGATAATGATATAGTTATATTAAAGAAAGAGGTTTTTTAATTTACTTATAAGTTTTGAACAGTTTTTATTTGTTTCTATCATTATGAAAACCAAATCATTATTACTAATCGCATTGATGCTAGGCTCTACAGCATTCGCCCAGCAGGAAACCAAAAACGAACCCGTCAGCCGCAAGAGGGTGAACAACACGCTCGGCATTTCCATGATGGGCAAAACAACGCAGTGTAACGGCATCAGCATGTCGTACCTTGCATCGGAACAGGGCACGATGGCCCTTGCCTACGGCTTGGAATACGGCCGCGAGTACATGTTGGGCAAGACACCCCTCGGCATTGTGACAGGTGTGCGCCTTGAGTACAGCCACCCCTACGCCAAATTCGAGGAAGAGGGCGAAACCCTCGAAGTGAAAGCCCACGACTTGGCGGGTGTGCTTCCCGTCATGCTGCAATACCACGACAAGCTGGGCGACCGTACCGAGCTACAGCTTTTCACCGGTCCCAGCCTCGACTTGGTGGTTTTCCGCAAGACGGATGCATCAGGAATCGTATCGGGAAGCGGCAGCTATCTGTTTGGTAGTCCGCTCGAAGACACTGGCAAGCCCCTGTGGAATTGGATTGGCCTGTCGTGGAATTTCGGCATCGGCATCCAATACAACGACATCGCCATCAGGATTTCGTCGTCGCTGGGTCTGCTCAACCATTTCGACAAGGACTATACGGCGCAGTACTTGGGCTATCCTATGCGCATCAACAGGCCTATTGTGGGCACGGTGATGTTTAAGCTGTAATTCCATTAAGCCAAGTAAGAGGGTGACTAAAAAAACAGTCATCCTCTTCTTTTTATTCGGGGATTCGAGTCTGTTTCAACTATTCAATTCTCAGACGGTGGTCCCCCCCCTTTTTTAGTCACCCTTTGAATGAAAATGAAGATGAAAAGAAATGCAAAAATCTTTATTCTTGTATTTACGATGATAGCTAACGCCGTCTTTTTGTTGGCGGGATGCCAAGAAGGAAACTCAAAAGGACATCCCTCACAAAAGAACAATAAAAACCAAACAGCGGCTTCCATCGACACATCAACACTCAATGAAGGTCATTATGAACAAAACCAAAAATATGGAGCTTTTCATCCAGACAGTTTGATAGGTTCCTGGCAGTGGCTTCATACCCGTTGTGAGTTTGGTGACTTGTCTTGTAAGGTGACCTGGTGCATGGTGCTTCGCTTTGAGGACGGAAACAGGCTTAGTGTGGATTTCAATGGAGAGACCATAGTGGACAGAGCGAAGTATACGCTGAAGAAAGCGGAAGAGAATCCTTACGGTGAATACCTGATTACCGTTCCTGAAGAGACCCGCAAGGCGGTCTTTGAGAAGGTGGGCGACTTGCCTGAGGCCATACTGAACGGCTATGTGAGTTTCGGTATCCTCAACAAAGGGTATGAGATGAAATGCCTTGTCATTACGGATACGGAAGGCACTGGACGAAAGGACCTTCATCAAAGCTCGACATTTCGCAAGGTGGATGAGGCGCACCCGGCAAGGCCTCTCCGACGGTGGAGTGAATAATCCAAACGTTTTTTTTCGCTTTCTTGCCGTAGGTTCAAGTATTTTTCTACAAAACTATCAACATGCTAATTGCATGATTTCATTATCTTTGCAAAAAATTTCGCATTTGATATGGCAAAAAAGAAAAAAATCGAGAATAAACTCAGCACTTTCACAAGTGTGATTTTAGGCATCTTTGCCGACCAGCCTTTCCGCCCGAAGAACTACAAGCAGGTCTGTAAAATCATGGGTATCAAAGACCAAGCTGGAAAAGATGTGGTCTACAATTTGCTTATTGATTTAAAAGACAAAGGCTTGCTGCAAGAGGTGCGTCCCTATAGCTATGTGATGGGTTCCGAGGGTATGGCTCAGTTTGGACCGAAGACAAAGTATGTGGAAGGTACCGTGGAGATGAAGTCGACGGGCAAGGCCTATGTGGTGCGAGATGATGGCGAAGGCGAGGATATCTTCATTGCGGCACAGGATACCTACAAGGCCTTGCATGGCGACCGTGTGCGCGTGGCCATGTTCCCCAAGCGCAACAACAGCAAACCAGAAGGCGAGATTGTCGAAGTGCTGGAACGCAAGCATACCGAGTTTGTAGGTGTACTCAGCATCTCGCATGGCTATGTCTTTGTTCGCCCCGATGTGGATTGGATGCCTGTCGACATCTTCATTCCTCGCGGCGACCTCAACGGTGCCAAAGACGGACAGAAAGTCATCGTCCACCTCACCGACTGGCCCGATGGCTCGGGCAACCCATTTGGCGAGATTGTCCGCGTGCTCGGCAAACCCGGCGAGAACGATGTGGAGATGGAATCCATCTTGGCGGCGCACGAGTATCCGATAGAATTTCCTGAAGAGGTTGAAAAAGAAGCGGATAGGATTCCAGTTACCATCAGTAAAGACGAAATCAAAAAACGCCGCGACTTCCGTAAGGTATTCACCATTACCATCGACCCGGCCGATGCTAAGGACTTCGATGATGCCATTTCATTGCAAAAACTACCCAATGGCCATTGGGAAGTGGGGGTCCATATCGCCGATGTGTCGCACTATGTACGCAAAGGTTCTGCCATCGATAAGGAAGCTCTCGACCGTGGCACTTCCGTTTATCTTGTCGACCGCACGATTCCCATGCTGCCTGAGAAACTCTGTAACAATGTCTGTTCGCTCCGTCCCGATGAGGAGAAACTCACCTTCTCTGTGGTCTTCGAAATGGACGATGAAGCCAAGATTTACGACAAGTGGATTGGCAAGACCATCATCAAGTCATGCCGTCGCTATACCTATGAAGAGGTGCAGACCATGATTGAAGGTGGCGAGGGCGACTACAAGGATGAGATTCTGACATTCAATAGTTTAGCCACAAAACTCCGTGAAAAACGCATGGAGGCAGGTAGTATCAATTTCCATTCGGAGGAGGTGAAATTCATCCTTGACGAGAACAAGAAACCTATTGACACCTATGTGCGTGTGCAAAACGAGTCGCACGAACTTATCGAAGACTTTATGTTGTTGGCTAACCGCACCGTGGCCGAGACCTTTGGACAACCTGAAAGCAAATGGAGTAATTATACCTTTGTTTATCGTGTTCACGATGAGCCTAATCCCGAGAAACTCAACAAGTTCATGTTGCTGATTTCGCGTTTGGGCTATACCATGAACATCAGCAACCGCAGCACCTTGGTCAACTCTTATAACAAACTCTTCGAGGATGTGGAAGGCAAGGGAGAGAAGAATCTCATTCAGACTGTTGCCCTGCGCACTATGGCCAAAGCGGTCTATAGCACCGATAACATCGGACACTATGGTTTGGCCTTTGACTACTACACCCACTTCACTTCGCCCATCCGCCGTTACCCCGACTTGATGGTACACCGACTGATAGAAAGGTATCTCATCGAAAGCCAAGGTTCAGTCAACAAGAAGGAATACGAGGAAATGTGTGTCCATGCCAGTGAAATGGAGAAACAGGCCGAGGAAATGGAACGCCAGAGTATCAAATACAAACAAGCTGAATATCTGCAAGATAAGATCGGACAAGTGTTTGAGGGTTTGGTTTCGGGTGTCAGCAAATGGGGTTTGTTTGTGGAACTGAAAGGTAACAAATGCGAAGGCTTGGTGCGCTACGAAGACCTTCCCGGCGACTATTATTATCTCGACGATGACAACTTCCGTGTCATAGGGCAGGAGACGGGTCGTGTCATCCAATTGGGCGACGAGGTGCGCATCCGCGTGAAAGCCGTCGACCTTTTCAAGCACAAGATGGACTTTGAGATGTTGGCCGATACGCTGCCTAAGAAGTCGAAACAAAGAAGAAGATATTAAGAAAATATTGTACTTTTGCATTTTAAAACTAACTAATAAAATGAAAAAGCATACCCTTCATTTAGCAATTGTAGCCTTGTTGCTCATTGCGGCAGCTGAATTCACAAGCTGCGTAAAAAAGTACGAAATCCATGTTCCCACGAATAACCTTTGGTTTGGCATGGAAGCTAGCTCACAGACTATTGACTTTACTGCCAACTGCGAATGGACCATCACCAGAAACGACGATGCCGATTGGTATACCATTAGCACAATGAGTGGCAAAAACGACGGCTCGCTCACCATCACTGTCGAAGCCATGGAGGATGGCGATTTCCGTGGTTCCTCCTTCGTCATCAATTCGCCTGGTGGACACGTCTATCGTACGGTTTTCGTCTCGCAAAACAAGTTGGATTTTGACGGCCTTTATAATAAGGTGTTTGGCGTGTCAAGCTTAGAGCATTGGAACACAGACTATTTTGATCAGATGATTGAGGATTCGTACAAGCACCATGAATTTGACCCTTACGACACGGCGACTGGTTATACCATGTATTTCCTTGCCGATGGGACGGGAGTGCAGATGGACCATCATAATGACACGGCGGTCTATTATGTTTTCTCTTACGAATACAATCCTATTAATCAGCTTCTGCATATTGAATTTGAGACAATTGAAGACGCTCCAGAGGACTATGATCCTCAAGTATTGACGGCCAGCGACTCACTATTCCGTTTCGTCCACGAATATAGGGAACACTGGTGGGAGCGCGCTGATATGCGTAAGATCGGTACAATCAATCCAGACGCTAAGGCTCTTATTAAGCAAAAGGCCATTAAGCGCAAGGGCGACGAACCGATTTTCCAATTCTAATGATGTTTTGTAGAGACGGTGTACACACCGTGTCTACCCATTTAAATAAAAGACCTATGAGAACAAATAAACCTTATCTTTTTATCCTAGCTATGGCTTTGCTGTGCTTTACGGGTTGCGTCAAAGACTATAGCATTTTGGTTTCATCTCAAGACCTTCGTTTTGGGTTGCAGTCTGAGAGCCAAACGATTACCATCAATGCCAATTGCAAATGGACAATAACCAAGAATGACGATGCCGATTGGTATACCATTTCTCCCATGTCGGGTCGCGCCAAAGACAGTATTGTTACGGTCACCGTTAAGGATTATAGCGGAGGCGATTTTCGGGGTTCTTCTTTTGTCGTCAATTCACCTGGCGGTCACGTCTATCGTACGGTTTTCATCAGCCAAAACAAACTTGACTTCGATGGCTTGGTCAATAAGGTGTTTGGCTTGACCACCTTAGAACATTGGAATACTGATTTTTGGGGGCAAATTATAGAAGATGAATATGACCTTTATGAGTATGACCCCTACGATACTACAAGAGGTCAGCGGATGTATTTCTTAGAGGACGGTCAAGGTATACAACGTCGTGTTCGTGAGCGTGATGACAGCGTCTTATATTATACTTTTGAGTATGATTATGACAGCGATAGCAGCATTTTTCATATCGTGTTCCATTTAGAGGATGGTGGACTTGAACCTTATGATCCAGAGGTGCTTTGTGCCTCCGACTCGCTTTATCGTATATTCCATGAATACAAGCCTAACTGGTGGGAACGCGCCGACATGCGTAAGGTGGGAACGATTACACCTGGCGAGAAATCAATGCTGATGCGCGCTGTCAAGAACCGTAAAGGCAACGGTGGCATATTTAAAACGGATTAATTGTAGAGACATAGCGCGCTACGTTTCTACTTTGCATAAAACATGAGCACCAAACTGCTGAGACATATCTCCCTCATTGGCGTTGCGCTGTATCTACTTGCGCTTGTCGTCATCAGTGTTGCCTTTCGCGAGCATGCCCTCCAGCTGAAATGGATGCTGTGGGGGATAGGTGAGGTGCTGTTTTTCTTTGTGCTGACCATCGTCTTTTATCCTCGTTGGAAAAACGACGAGCCAAAGAAGTTTTGGCGCAAGGTGTTTTGGGTGGCTTTGGCTATCCGTTTGTTTTATGTCGTCTTTTCTTACTATTATTTCATGCACACCGTTGGAATTCATTTTGACGTTCCGGGTGATGGTTTGGGCTATTATAATAGAAGTGCAGGATTGTCGAGATACATTCTGAGAGGTGATTTCGGATATGTTATTGATTTCATTAGGAATTATTCATTTGGTTATTCCGATCACGGCTATTTGATTTGGCTCACGATTCTCCATACCATATTTGGTACCAATGTATTGGTGCCAAGGGTTTTCAAGGCTTTGATGAGTGCCTATTTGTGCATTGTTGTCTACAAACTGGCATCTAGGACTTTTGGTGAACGCACAGGCCGTTTGGCCGCCGTGATGTGTGTCTTCATGCCCATCCTGATTCAGTTGACAGGAATGCACACCAAAGAGATGGAAATGATTTTCTTATCCATCTTAGCCCTCGAACGCATGGATTATCTTATTCGGAGCAAGAAATATACTTTTTGGAATATTTTGTTTCCCATATTGCTCGTGGGCTTGAGCTTTGGT
Organism: uncultured Bacteroidales bacterium; assembly: GCA_946185535.1. Classification (GTDB taxonomy): domain Bacteria; phylum Bacteroidota; class Bacteroidia; order Bacteroidales; family F082; genus Limimorpha. Next base: position 37,447 of record CAMHJX010000014.1, on the reverse strand, counting down.
TTCAGGACGGTTATCGGGATGTGTCTGATTTTCGCGTTTTTGGTATTTGTTATCCTATCACCCAGCAATTTGGTGAGCAGAAAGGGTAAAATCATCACATTGTCAATCACTGCTGTTGTGTTTTTGGTATTCCTTTTCACGGCGATTGGCAGTGAGATGAAAATCATCTATAGAATCAATTTCAGCGGCACGGATTATATGGCCAAACGATACGAGTCAATGGGGTTGAAATATGGTGAGCTCTCAAAGAGCAAGTATTTGTTTCCAGGTGCGTTTGTTTTGCCTTTGTCGCCTATGCTGGAGGAAGCACCCGACCACAACAAACTGATACACGGCAGTACTTACGTTAAAAACTTTATGGCGTTTTTTGCCATGTTGGCCATAGTGATTGCCATAAGGCAGAAAAAATGGCGCGAGTTCAGCTTGATTGGCGCTTATGAATTTTCTTATCTGGCCATAATCATGTTCACTTTCACCTCCAATTCGGAACGGTTCCACGAGCCAGCCATTCCTTTGATTTTGGTCATGGCGGCATACGCTATGACCCATTTGCGGCGTAAGGATTTGGTTTGGTTCTATGTGTATTGTGGCTTGCTATTCGTGGCATTATTTGCATGGAACTGGTTGAAATTGGCGGCTAGGGGATTGGTTTGATTTGGAATAAAACATCAAAACAATGGGAAACAAACTTGTTCGACATATCTCATTCATAGGCGTAGGGTTGTATTTGGCAGCCTTGCTGACGGTGAGTTTGGCGTTCAGAAGTCACGCCTTGCAACTGAAATGGATGCTGTGGGGTATAGGAGAGGTATTGTTTTTTTTCGTTCTGACCGCTGTTTTTTATCCCCGTTGGAAAAGTGCTGAGACCAAAAAGTTTAAGCATAAGGTGTTTTGGACCGCCTTGGGTATCAGGGTTGTGTATGCCTTCGTGATGTGTTACTATTATTATTGGGAGACGGGCATTGGCTTTGAGTATGGTGCAGGCGATAGTATTGAATACCATTCAGCGGGAGTTCTTTTTTCAAGATACCTTCGGGCAGGATATGTCTCGTATATTTTTCAGTATTTGAAAGTCTATGCCATGGGGTATTCTGATCATGGGTATATACTTTGGCTGACTTTGATCTATAGCATATTTGGTCGCAGTTGGTTGGTGCCAAGGCTTTTCAAAGCCTTGATGCATGCCTATCTTTGTATTGTGGTTTGGAAGTTGGGCTCGCGTACTTTCGGCGAGCGAACGGGTCGCTTGGCTGCTGTGATGTGTGTGTTCATGCCCATCTTAATACAGACATGTGGCTTGCATACCAAAGAAGCGGAAATGATATTCCTTTCCATCCTTGCCCTTGAACGCATGGATTACCTTATTCGGAGCAAGAGATACACTTTTTGGAGTATACTGTTTCCTATTCTTTTGACAGGATTGTCTTTCGGTTTCCGTACTATCATTGGTATGTGCTTGATTTACGCTTTCCTTGTTTTTGTGTTTTTGTCTTCCAAGGATTTGGTGGGGAATAAAGGTAAGATCATCATTTCAGCATCCGTTGTGGTTGTGTTTTTGGTCTTTTTGTTTTCTCCTGTGGGAAGTGAAATGAGGAATATCTATCGGTGGAAATTCACCGATTTGAAATATCAGTCTGAGAAATACGAGTCCATGGGCATGAAACATGGTGAGTTGGCTCAAAGTTGGATTTTGGCTCCAGGAGCTTTTGTGCTTCCTTTGTCGCCTATGGTGGAGGAGAGCCCTGACAACAACAAGATGTTGCATGGTAGCACATTCGTGAAGAACTATTTGGCTTTCTTTGCCATGTTGGCCATTGTTATTGCTTTTCGGCAGAAAAAATGGCGTGATTTCAGCCTGATTGGGGCTTACGAGTTGTCGTATTTGGCCATTATAATGTTTTCCTTTGCCGCCAATTCGGAACGTTATCATGAACCGGCCATACCATTATTAATCATTATGGCTGCATACGCAATGACCCATTTGCGTCGTAAAGACCTGAAACTCTTCTATGTATACTGTGGTGTGCTTTTCGTAGCCTTGGTAGTGTGGAACTGGTTGAAATTGTCGGCACGAGGGTTGGTTTGAAAAAAATCTTTGAAAATATATTGCGGTTCGCCAAAAAGTCGTATCTTTGCAGCCGCAAAAGGGTACCTTGCCCGAGTGGTTAGGGATCGGTCTGCAAAACCGGGGACGGCGGTTCGAGTCCGCCAGGTACCTCAAAAGCCTGCTGAGTTTCGGCAGGCTTTTTTTTGTAAATGTGCATTTTTTACTATTTTTGCACCTTGTTTTAATCCTATTTTAACTATGACAAACCCGGAAGAAGAAAAAGTAACGGAAAAGAAATCGCTCAATTTCATTGAAGCGAAAGTGGAAGAAGACCTCGCCAACGGCAAGAATGGCGGTCGCGTGCAGACACGTTTTCCTCCAGAACCGAATGGTTATCTCCATATCGGTCATGCCAAGGCTATCTGTCTCGACTTCGGCATCGCCGCCCAACATGGCGGCGTGTGCAACTTGCGCTTCGACGACACCAACCCCACCAAGGAGAACATGGAGTATGTCGATGCCATCAAAGAGGATATCCAATGGCTTGGCTACCAGTGGGGTAACGAATACTACGCCTCCGATTACTTCCAGCAACTATGGGATTTTGCCATAGAATTGATTAAACGCGGCAAAGCCTATATCGATGAGCAAAGCTCTGAGGAGATTGCTGCACAGAAGGGTACTCCCACGCAGCCGGGTATTGAAAGCCCTTATCGCAACCGTCCCATCGAAGAATCGCTCGATTTGTTCAACAAGATGAACAACGGTGAGATTGGCGAGGGCAAGATGGTGCTTCGTGCCAAGATTGACATGGCTAACCCCAACATGCACTTCCGTGACCCCATCATCTACCGCGTGGTCGATACGCCGCACCATCGCACGGGCACCAAATGGCACGCCTATCCGATGTATGACTTCGCCCACGGACAAAGCGACTACTTTGAGGGTGTTACCCATTCACTCTGCACTTTGGAGTTTGTAGTGCACCGTCCACTCTACGACCTCTTTGTCGACTGGTTGAAGGAAATCCGTGGCGAAGGTGACAACATGGACGACAACCGTCCGCGTCAGACTGAGTTCAACAAACTGAATCTCAACTATATCCTGCTGAGCAAGCGCAATTTGCTCGTTCTCGTCAATGAGGGTTTGGTGAGCGGCTGGGACGACCCGCGCATGCCCACGATTTGCGGCTTCCGTCGTCGTGGCTACACGCCAAGCAGCATCCACAAGTTTATCGACAAGATTGGCTATACCACCTACGATGCCTTGAACGACTTTGCCCTGATGGAGAGCGCCATTCGCGAGGACCTCAACGCCACTGCCACCCGTGTGGCCGCTGTGGTCAACCCAGTGAAGCTGGTCATCACCAACTATCCTGAAGGACAGATTGAGGAGATGGAAGCCATCAACAACCCCGAGGACGAAACCGCTGGTAGCCACAAGATTGCCTTCAGCCGTGAACTGTGGATTGAGAAGGAGGACTTCATGGAAGATGCTCCGAAGAAGTATTTCCGCATGACGCCTGGCAACGAAGTGCGCCTGAAGAACGCTTACATCGTGAAATGCACGGGCTGCAAGAAGGACGAAAATGGTGAGGTAGTGGAGGTTTATGCCGACTATGACCCCGACACGAAGAGCGGCCTACCTGGTGCCAACCGTAAGGTGAAGGGTACCATCCATTGGGTAAGTTGCGAGCGTTGCCTCGAAGCCGAAGTGCGCATGTACGACCGCCTCTGGAAGGTGGAGAACCCGCGCGATGAACTCGCCCGTCTGCAAAATGAAGGCAAGACCGCATTGGAAGCCATGAAAGAGATGATGAACCCCAACTCGTTGGAGATTCGCCCCAAGTGCTATGTGGAAGAATATTTGGCCGATGCCAAGCCGCTTGACCACTTCCAATTCCAACGCATCGGTTATTTCACCGTCGACAAAGACAGCACGGCAGAACATCTGGTCTTCAACCGCACCGTGGCGTTGAAAGACACCTGGGCGAAAACTATGTAATCTACGTTTGTAGAGACGTTGCGTGCAACGTCTAAACGAAACCGACAATGTAATTTGTAATCATCTTGAATTCACATTGTTTTGTGGAGACGGAGTGCACACCGTCTCCACATTTTTTATGCGATGGGGTCGCGCAATTTGTCGTTGTGGATATGGCGTTCCCTGTCACGTGAGGTCTTCTTTTCCATGTTTTTGGCGAAAGCTTCGGTGAGGTCGACACCCGTTTGGTTGGCGAGGCAGAGTAGCACCCATAATATATCAGCCATTTCGTCGGCCATGTTGCGGTTCTTGTCCGATTCTTTGAAAGATTGGTCGCCATAGGTGCGGGCGATGATGCGGGCCAGTTCGCCGACTTCCTCAGTCAACAGAACCATGTTGGTCAATTCACTGAAATAACGCACGCCGTAGGTCTTGATCCATTCGTCAACGGCGGTTTGGGCTTCTTTAATTGACATTTGTTTAGTTGTTGATTGTTTAATTGTTGAAATGGTGCCTTCGATAGGCTCAGGCACCCTTCACTTTTTGTTTGGCAAAGGTCCCTGAGCCCGTCGAAGGGCCGACCAAAATTAGATGTTTTTTCGTTTCATTCGCCCAAATCCAACAATAATCGTAATTTTGCACGTTATTCTATCACGATGAAAGGTAAAGTGTTGTTCATAGTATCCTTGTTTCTATTGCTCTCGCAACTCGTTGTAGCTCAGGAGCAAGATACTGTGCAACGCAAGAAAACCCGCATCAACATTTTGCATTATGATGTAGCCACTTACTCAAAGAGTATGGGCGATGTGCAACGACTGATTGGTCATGTGAAGATGCGTCACGATTCGGCTTATTTCTTCTGCGACAGTGCCTATTACTACCAGAAAAACAACAGTTTTGATGCCTATCAGAACGTCCATATCATTGTCAATGACAGCGTGGAGGTTTTTAGCGACTTGCTGAATTACGATGGCGATACCCGTTTTGCAGAGTTCCACGACAACGTTCATCTTCGCGACGATTCCACCAACCTTTACACAGAATACCTTACGTATGACCGTAACTTACACTTGGCTTGTTATCCCGACAGCGCAATTACAATCCGTGGTGATAAGACCTTGAAAAGCCATTATGGCTACTACCGCGACCGACTCAAAGAGTTTTCGTTTTTTGAGAATGTTGAGGTTTATAGTCCTAAGTATCAGATGTATACCGATACTTTGTATTACAACACGGGCATCGAAAAGATGTGGTTTCAAGGGCCGACAACCATTATTAATAAAGAAAACGTGTTGGAAGGTAAACACGGTTATTATCTTGTGAATGAAGACCATGTGTACCTTGACCAACGGCCATTCATGCATAACGAAACCCAATTGATGTGGTCCGACTCCATCTTTTATGACCGCAATCGAGGTGTGGCGCAGGCCTATAGTCAGGTGGATATGATTGACACCTCCTACAAGGTTGTCATGCGAGGTGATTATGTGGAAATGTGGGAAAACAAAGGTCTTTCTTTCGCTACCGACAGTGCCTACGCCATCAGCTACGATGGTGGAGACTCACTTTACATTCATGGCGATACTTTATTTATGTATTTCGACAAGCAAAAAGAGGAGGCCAAGAAACTCATTGCCCGCCGCCATGTGCGTTTCTTCAAGTCAGACTTGCAAGGCAAATGCGACACACTCACTTATTTGATGGAGGACTCGATTATCCGTATGCGTGTGGCACCGATTCTTTGGGCCGAAGACAGCCAAATGACAGGCACCGACATCGACATTAAAATCAAGGAAAGTACGGTAGAATGGGTGCTGCAAAAAGGAAATGCCTTCATCATTTCGCAAGACACGATAGAAGGTTTCAACCAAATCAAAGGCAAGGACATCACCTCACTATTCAAGGATGGCGACATTCATCATGTCAATGTAGACGGCGACCAAGCTGAAACCATCTATTGGATTCGTGACGACGATGGAGGTATCATAGGAATAGATGTGTCGAAGTCGGAAACCATGGTCATTGAGATGGAAAAACAAAATGTTTCCGTCATCAAATCGTACAAGGGCATTGATGAGACGATGTATCCAAAGGAAGACTTGAGTGAAAGTAACCGTTATCTGCAAGGTTTCAAGTGGCATGATGAGGCCAGGCCAAAGGATAAGGATGACATTTTCCGCCGCATTGAAGCTGAAATGCCTCAAGCTGTAGTCACGCCAAAAGAAACGCCTACTGAACCGTCAACAGAAACTACTAAAGAAACGGAAATCAAAGAAGAGCAGCCGAAACGGCATCGTGAGAGAAAGAAAGTGGAATAATTACCCAAATCCAGAAAAGTTTGTATTTTTGCAGAAAAATAAGAACCATGGCAACTACCAAGACAAAACAAATCAATTGGCTTTTCCCCGATCCCGACGTAGAAGTGACATTGGAAGACTATCGTGACAAGATTCGTGAAGACGAAAAGTCTGGTGATATGAGTGTAAGTGAGTTCAAACGTAGATTGGAAACATGGCTGGCCGAAAACGTATAATATCAGGCCGTAAACAGAAACCAAGGCTTGTTATTACTGAGAATTTTCTGAAAGAATTGGAAATTGTTATTTTGTATGGCCATACGGTTTTTGGTGATATTGTTGCAAATAAATTCCAAAAAGAGATATTAGACCGTATATTTTCGTTGCCATTGATGCCGCATGCAAATCCTAAAAGTCGCTTTGTTGAGAGTACAGAAAGAAAAGTATATAGAAACATAGTTTACGAGAAATATTATGTGGTTTATTCGGTCACAAAAACTACAAAACGTGTAATTTCAATTGTACATCAAGCCACCAATCCAAAGAAACTTAGCAAAATCAAATAAATAGAATAAAATGAAAAAACTGATTTTAATCCGTCACGGTGAAAGTGAATGGAACAAATTGAACCTCTTTACGGGGTGGACCAATGTTGACCTTTCGGAGAAAGGCGTACAAGAAGCCATCGAGGCAGGTAAAACGCTGAAAGAAAACGGCTATAAGCCCGAAATCTGCTTTACATCTTATCTGAAGCGCGCCATCAAGACCTTGAACCTCGCCCTCGAAGCCATGGACATGGACTGGTTGCCAGTATACAAATCATGGCGTCTCAACGAAAAATCGTATGGCCAGTTGCAGGGCCTCGACAAGAAGATGACCGCCGAGAAATACGGTGACGAGCAAGTGCGCCTGTGGCGCCGCGCCTTCGACGTGCGTCCGCCCGCGTTGGAGATGAACGACCCCAAGAGCCCCCGCATGGACCCGCGATATGCCGAGCTCACCGACGAGCAGATCCCGCTTACCGAGGCCCTCTGCGACACCATCGAGCGTGTGATGCCGTACTATGAAAACAATATCATGAAGGCTTTCGAGACCCACGACCAAGTGCTAGTGGTGGCCCATGGCAACAGCCTGCGTGGCGTGGTGAAGGTGCTGAAAGGCATGAGTAACGATGAAATCATCGCCTTCAACATCCCGACGGGCATCCCTTATGTCTTCGAGTTTGATGACAACATGAAGCTCCAAAAGGACTTCTTCCTCGGTGATCCCGAGAAGGTGGCCGCGCTGATGGCTGCCGTCGCCAACCAAGGTAAGGCAAAATAAGGGAAACAATTCTACCACAAATCCATTACAAATAAGAATGAGGGTGACCAAAAAGTGGTCATCCTCTTCTTTTTATTCGGAGGGGGATACGAGTCTGTTGTCAAATATTCGATTCTCAGACAGGGTTCCAGACCTTTTTAGTCACCCTCATTGTTTTGTAGCCTATTAATGTAAGATTTGTTTCCGAAAATTCAGAAAATGTAATTAAATCCGATGAATGTCTTCAGTTTCTCGCCGTCGCGTTTGTCCAAGGCTTTGCCTAGGTCAACGGACACGACGAGGTTGCGGTTCATGATGAGTTTGAGGCCACAGCCAGCAGCCATGTGGATGCTCTCTTTGTCGCCGCTATAATACATCGGACCACAATCTGGGATGGCGGGCATCATCGGCTCCGCATCTATCATTTCCTTTTCGCGGAATTTTTGCGTCACCATACCTGCATCGAAGAAGGGATTCAAAGCCACTTGCCAGTTTTGATTAATGAACTGGAAGCCCACAATGCGCCAGCGCAGCTCCAAATTGGCGAAAGCGAAGCCTTCGCCGAGTACGCCGTTGCGATTCACGCCACGCATGGTCACGCTACCGCCCAAACCTTCGGTGTACATCTTCTGGAAGAACATGGTATTCAGGTTGTTAATCATATACCATGGGGTCTTACCTGCAAGGCGATTTTGTGCGCCCAAACGGTAGGCAAAGGTCAGTTTGTCTTTATAAACGGGGATGTAGTGTCTCCACAAGAAGGTGTACGACAGGTTGCTGTAACCTTTGCGGTCGATGAAGTCGGGGGCGCCGACAAGAGTGGCTTCAGCATAGATGCCCTTCGTCGGGTCGCTGTTGTGGTCGCGACTATCGTAGACCATGCCGAGGCGAATTTGCGTAGTGTTGCCGCCGTGGGCCTCATCTTCCTTGATGATACCATTGTTTACATAGTTTTCATACAATGTCACTTGGTCTTCATAGCCTTTCAAGTTGATTCGGTCGACCTTGGTGTTGTAGTAGGCCAAGCCTGCTGTCCAGTAGAGGTTGGGTACATCGAAGAAAGGCCTTTGCATACTGCCCACAAAGCGGAACTGGTTGCGGTTGATGAAATGATAGCCGCTCTTGACTCCTTCAATGCCTGCATATGGGTCGAAGGTGCTGGCTTCGAAGCCGTTGAAGCCGAAGAACTCGTATTTCTTGGCGTAGAAATAGGTCACATCGAAGAAGAGTTTGGTGTCTTTCACGACATACGGCATGTCGCTGTAGAAGCGGAACACGCCCGAGCCTTTGGTGTAACGCGAGGCTTCCACGTTGAACTTGTAGTTGTAACGGGGATAACGCGAGCCGTCTCCGAAGTTGAAGATGTCGCAAGTCACGCCGTACTGGAAGCCCAGGTCGGCATCATAGCCCACCACAGGCAGTGGACCGAAGTTCCAGCCTTTCTTGATGATTTCACCTTTTTCGTTGTAGGTCTTTTCTTTCTTGGCTTTCTTTTCTTGAGCCATGCCGCCCACGGCCAATAGGAGGGCGAGCATAAGGAATATGGTCTTTTTCATATTGATGATGTTGATTTACTTTTTATTCAAGAGTTAACCTTATCCAACAGCCTCATCGCGGACTTGATCCGCGATCTCCTAAGCGATAGGGACACCCTCACGCATAGGAGATGGCGGATGTCCCTCCGCCATGAGGCTAAAGGCTTGAGGTTTTGCTCATCGTGCAAAAATAGGTTTTTTATCAACATTAGCGAAAAATAGTGCTATTTTTGCCGCTCAATTGATACGAAATGTCCTTTGTTGAACTTCTCCTGATTGCCATTGGCCTTTCCATGGATGCCTTTTCGGTGTCCATCTGCAAAGGCCTGACCACCAAGCAGTTTTCTTGGCGTATGGCTTTGGTCTGTGGTCTATGGTTCGGAGGATTCCAAGCCTTGATGCCCACGATTGGCTATTTCTTGGGTGCACAGTTCCAAGAGATGATCGAGGCATACGACCATTGGATTGCCTTCGGATTGCTCTTTCTCATTGGTGCCAACATGATTCGGGAAGCCATTTGGGGTAAGGAAGAAGAAGGCAAAGAAAACGGTGCCCTCGATTTCAAGACCATGCTGTTTTTGGCCATCGCCACCAGCATCGATGCCTTGGCGGTGGGTGTGTCGTTTGCCTGCATTCAAGAGAAGCTTTGGTCATCAGTGCTCATTATTGGCCTGACTACTTTTGTTTTCTCGGTTTTGGGCGTGAAGATTGGTAATGTTTTTGGTTCGAAATATGAGAAGTCGGCAGGAATTATTGGTGGTATCATACTGATTCTCATAGGATTGAAGATTCTTTTAGAGCATTTGGGCATCATCAGTTTTTGACGGAAAAGAAAAATCTGACCAATTAATTGCACACCATATCAAAATATTGTGTAATTTTGCAGCGCAAAAGGGTTCGGGATGTAGCGCAGCCCGGTAGCGCGCTTCGTTCGGGACGAAGAGGCCGCAAGTTCGAATCTTGTCATCCCGACTTTGAAAAAATCAGCTTGAATATCAGTCGAGCTGTTTTTTTATTTATTTTTGCTTTTGTATTAACTCTAAAATTAGCCCCATGAAGAAGTATTTACTTGTTGCAGCTGTTTTATGTTGCATGATTTCGGCAATGGCTCAGATGCCAAAAGAAGGTTTTTCAAAACAAATGAATGCATATACCGAAAAACTTGATAGTATTGATGCAGGAAGGTATAAATACCATTTTGTGTATGACAATCAATACAATGTAGAGAAAATGGAAATTAAAGAAGGCGGTGATTTATTCTATTTTGAGTTTACGTATGATAGTCTGAATAGACTTAGTAGTGCTATTCAAACAGATATCGATCCTGATTATAGTTATCGTACAGAATATGTTTACGACAATTTAGGTAGAAGGTCGGAAGCATTGCTTTGTTTTTTGGAAAACGGAGCCGTAACTGATGAAGCGAAAACCGTTTATGAATACAATGAAGATAACAATGTTTCAATTGTAACGGAATTGTTTCTTAATAATGGAAGTTGGCGAGAAGAGAGTAAGAAAGAGTTTTTTTATGATGACCAACTTGATATTGATGAAATTGTTTTTTGGGGTACTAATTCGCTTGGGGTTTGGATTCCTGAAAGTAAAATTGTACACACCTATGACAATCATCAAAACTGTATAGTTTCAAAACAATACTATTATGATGCTGAGGAATGGTGGCTTGAAAATGAAATCAGTTATTATTATGATACGACAGTTCTTAGCAGTAATATTGCGGGTCTTGATTTCTATTTTTACAATTTGTATAATATCAACGGCATCAATAAGTTTTGCCGCAACAAATTATTGTATAGCGATGATGGGTGGGGAAAACATGATGGTCAATCTGAAAGAAGTCAAAAGATATTCTATTATTCGACTATTACAGGAATTGACGAAATGCCTGAAATCCTATTGAATATTTGGCCAAATCCCGTTGACGAAGTGCTTTATCTTGAAGCAGAGGAATTGCAACAAATAGAAATCTTCAGTTTGGACGGAAAATGCATTATGACAATTGCAAATAGTTTAGAATCAGTTAATATAAGAGGTTTGGCATCTGGTTGCTATTTGTTGAAAGCAACTACGAAGAATGGTTGTGTGGTCACACAAAAGTTCATGAAGCAGTAAGATGCTTTTGGAATAAGTCGTACCTTTGCAGCCATGAAACGAAACATCGAAATCATGGCTCCAGTGGGCTCTTACGAAGCCTTGTCAGCCGCCATACAAGCTGGCGCTGGAAGCGTCTATTTTGGCATCGGCAAACTCAATATGCGCTCGCGCTCAGCGAAAAACTTTAATTTGGACGACCTGCGCCAACTGGCTGAAACATGCAACGAGTATGGCGTAAAAAGTTATGTCACGGTCAATACGATTATTTACGACGAGGAGATGAAGGAGATGCACCAACTGCTTGATGCCATTAAGGCTAACGGCATTTCGGCCATCATCGCCTCCGACCAAAGTGTGATTCAATATGCCCGTCAAATTGGCGTTGAGGTGCACATGTCGACGCAATGTAACATCACCAACTTGGAAGCGGTGCGCTATTATTCCCAATTTGCCGATGTGATGGTGACCGCCCGAGAGCTTAACATCGACCAAGTGAGATACATTACTGAACAGATTGAGAAACAGCAGATCCGTGGCCCTCATGGCGACTTGGTGCGCATCGAGGTGTTTTGCCATGGTGCCTTATGCATGGCCATCTCGGGCAAGTGCAACTTGAGTCAGGATATCTACAACTCGTCTTCCAATCGTGGTGCATGCATGCAACTCTGTCGTCGTGGTTACGATGTGCGCGAGCGCGAGGAAGGCTATGAATTGATGCTCGATAATGAGTACATCATGTCGCCCAAAGACCTTTGCACGTTGCCTTTCTTGGACAGGGTGTTGGATGCCGGTGTGGAAGTGCTGAAAATCGAAGGTCGTGGCCGCTCGCCAGAGTACACCAAGCTGACGGTTTCAGTCTACAGCGAGGCGGTGAAAGCCATTCAGGAAGGTACCTTCACGCAAGAGAAGATCGATGCTTGGATGGAACGGCTAAAGAGCGTTTATAATCGTGGTTTTTGGGACGGCTATTATCTGGGTCGCCGCACTTTTGAGTGGTCGAAACAATACGGTTCGCACGCCACGCAAAGCAAGGAGTATATCGGTCTCATTACCAATTATTTCAGCAAATTGGGTGTGGCTGAAATCCGTATGGACAGCAACGACCTTAAACTCGGTGAACAAATCATGATTATCGGTCCGACCACGGGTGTCTACGAGGACACACTTAGCGAGATTCGTGTAGACTTGAACCAAGTGCAACAGACCATCAAAGGCGAGTATTGCTCCATACCCGTGAAGTCGCTGGTTAGACGGGGAGATAAGGTTTATAAAGTAATCACTAATCCGTAAAAAAAGAATAATTTATTCTATAAAATAAATTTTATGTAGAAAAAATTATTACTTTTGCATAATTATTTCTACATAAACCAATATGAATCCATTTGTAACAAAAGGCTATGTTTCGGCCAAGTACTTCTGTGACAGGGAGAAAGAGAGCCAACAACTGCTTCGGGAACTGGAAAATGGCAATGATGTGGCGTTGGTCGCGACCCGTAAAATCGGCAAGTCGGGACTGATACAGCATTGTTTTGATACTTTCAACTTGGAAAAGGATTATAATCTGTTTTTCATCGACTTTTATGCAACGGGCACCTTGCGTGAAATGGTTTATATGTTGATCCGTTCCATTGTGAATGCTATGGCACCGAAAGGAACCATTTGGTTGCAGCGTTTCAGTGCAGCCGTTAGGTCGTTGTCGTTTGTCATGACAACGGATTTGGCAGGCATTCCGAAACTGAACCTTCAATTAGGTGACATTCGTGAGCCGTTCGTTACCTTGGAGGAAATTTTCCATTATATGGAACACTCGGAGAAGCCTAATATCGTTGCCATTGATGAGTTTCAGCAAATTGTGAAGTATCCTGAAAAAAATGTGGAAGCCTTGTTGAGGACACACATTCAGAACTGCCATAATACCAAGTTCATCTTCGCTGGGAGTCAGCGTCATCTGATGGGCGATTTCTTTACTAGTGCAGCACACCCTTTCTATCAAAGTGCCTCGGTAATGCATTTGGGACCCATCGACCAGAATAAATACCGCAAGTTTGCTTGTGATTTGTTTGCTGAAGCAGATAAGAAGTTAGATCCTTGTGTAATAGATGAATTGTATAACCGATTCGAAGGGATTACTTGGTATATGCAGAAAACGCTAAATGCCATGTATTCGCTTTCAAATTCGACAAAGGAATATGGTCTTGATGAAATGGAGGAAGCCATTCGGAGCATCATCGAATCCAACGATTTCACATACGCAGAGAAAATGTTCCAATTACCGGAAAAACAGAAAGAGTTGTTGCTTGCCATCAATCGTGATGGTAAAGCTACAAAGATTACTTCAGTCAACTTTGTGAAAAGACATAAGTTGTATTCAACAAGCACGGTGCAATCAGCTTGTAATGGGTTGTTGGACAAGGAATTGATTACAGAAGAAAATGGTATTTATTCTGTTTACGACAAATTTTTTAATCTTTGGTTAAGAGAAAATTATTGATATGCAAAACTTTAATTTACACACACATAGCGTTTATAGCGACGGCAAATCCCAGCCCCGCGAAATCGTGGAAGAGGCCATCCGTCAAGGCTTGACCACGCTCGGTTTTTCGGAACATAGTCCGCTGCCTTTCGACAATACGTTCTCGGTAAAATCAGCCGATATGCCCAGCTATGTGGCGGAAATTGCTCAATTGAAGGAGGAATACAAGGACAAAATCGATATCTACTGCGCCTTGGAGGCGGACTACCTCACAGGTGTTTCAGAGCCTTTTGCCGTGACCAAGGAGAAGTATCACCTTGATTATTTGATTGGAGGAGTTCATCTTGTTATTAATTCGGCCCTTCGACAGGCTCAGGGACCTCTGGCTGATGAAATCTGGTTCATCGATGGCCCGAAATGGGAAGTCTACGATGAAGGCCTGCAAAAGTTCTTTGATGGCGACATTCGTCGTGCCGTGTGCCGATTCTTTGAGCAGTCGAACGAAATGATTGAAAATGAGCAGTTCGACATCATTGCCCATTTCGACAAAATCAAGATGCACAACCGCGACCGTTATTTCCATGAAGACGAGCAATGGTATCGCAAGCTCGCTCTTGAAACCCTCGACCTCATCCGACAGAAAGGACTCGTGATGGAAATCAACACACGCGGCATCTACAAGAAACGCTACAATGGTTTCTATCCCTCACCTTGGCTGATGGAGGAGGCCTACAAGATGGGCGTTCCCGCCATCATCTCCGCTGATGCGCACCATTTCAGTGAAATCACCCTTGAATTTGAAACCACTGAGGAAGCTCTCAAACAAGCGGGCTACCGCAGCGTGGTGAATTTTAAGGACGGACGATGGGTTGAGGTACCGCTTTCTTGAAAAATTGCTGTGAAAACTATTGGTTTACGGTTTTTTTGCTATTTTTGCGGATGAATACGAACTGTAATGTCTAAACGAACACTTGATATTATCGAGTACACCATTGCCTTGGTGAATGAGTTTGCCAAACGTTTTGGCCTTTCGGAAGCAGACTCTTTCAGATATATTGACCGTTACAATGGGATGAAACTGATAGAGCAATGCTATGGCATCATGCATACGCTTTCGTTTGCCGACAGTGTTGACGGCATGGCCTCGTATTGCAGAAGAAACGGAGGGACTTTGTAATGTTGTTGTATCATGGCTCAAATATGATAATCGATGAAATAGACCTTGCCAAGTCGCGTCCGTACAAGGATTTTGGAAAGGCATTTTATCTTTCGGCAGATGAAAAACAAGCCCGAGAGATGGCAAAGTTCAAAGTGCTGACGGGTGGAGGCTCAGCCGAGATTTCCGTTTTTGAGTTTGATGAATTATCGCTAGATGATTTGAAAGTCAAGCGTTTCGAGGAGTATACAGAGGAATGGGCGGAGTTCGTGTATAACAATCGCGACGAGAGGCAGGATTTTCAGCACGATTATGATTTGGTTTATGGGCCGATTGCCAATGATACGGTTGGTGTTCAGATTCGTGACCTGAGGGAAAGAAAGATTTCTTTGACGGAATTTCTCAAAAACCTTCATTATTATAAAGGTATCACTTTTCAATATGCTTTTTGCACACCTTTGGCCATTTCAAAATTGAAGAAAGTATGAATGTAACGCCAGCAGAATTTCGGTATTTGAAAGAAACCCTTTCGAAAGATTTGATAGCCATGCTGATGGAGCGCAAGGGTATGAGTATGGACGAAGCCTTCAGATGCTACTATGAATCAACGACTTTCCAAAAAATAGCTAACCCTGAAACGGGATTGTTCTTTCAAAGTCCAGGTTATGTGTATTCGTATTTGGAAGAAGAAATGAATGTATAAAACTTTAAAAACCAATTATATACAAACTAAACTGCATAACAAAAAGAACAACTAAAACAGACACATAATCATTTAGAATAGCATTTCAAAGACGTATTCTTGAGCATCAATTTCCACAATGTCTCTTTGGGGACACCATATCAAGAAACCGTTATGAGACGCCATTTTTTTTGGCGTGGAATAACTTGTTGATATGGTGGGCGTGGAAACCCGATGCTCGGCAAGTTGAACAAATTCCACGCTTTTTTATGCACATCGGGCAACATATCAAATAGATAATGCGGCAGCAGGGTGTTACGGCCACAAAGTTGGCGGAGGACATTTGCTGCGCCCGCCCGCATATCCATAGGATTTTCCGCAAGGAAAACATTGACATTGCCCTGCTTGAGCGTATTTCCAAAGCGTTGAATTATGACTTCTTCCGCGACCTTTCCGATGAACTTCAACACGAATTATCATAAATTATCCACGAATTATTCAAAATTTAAATTGATGATAATTCGTGATAAATTTCTGGGAATTCGTGTTTTATGAAAATAGCAATATGGAATGGATTTCTTTATTAAGAACTTGGTGTAACCAAAGTGGTTACTGTAATTGAATTGGTTACTTTGAAAAGAACCTTGAAATAAATGAAGAAAGTATTTTTGCTATCAAATAAAAGATTTGTAATTTTGCAATACAAAAATTAAAACAAACCGTTATGAAAAAAGCATTACTTTTCGCAGTATCAATCTGTTGCATGATTTCAGCATTGGCGCAAAATGTCAACAACTATACCCAAAAATTAGACAGTGTGTGCTACGGCTCTGCCGTCGAGCGATTGCAATATGATGAAAGGCTTAATTGCACTCAAATCAAGTACGTGTATGATGATTACGGGCAAGAAGAAGTGTTTTCGACACATAATTTCGCTTACGATAATGAAAATCGTGTTGTAAGGGATGAATATATAGAAATGACAGGTGTTTACAACCTCTATGAGAACACTTACAATGAGCAAGGTTTGATTACCCAACGGATTCGTACCATGAAAAACTATGATGAACTCATGGGGTTATATAAATACACCTACGAGTATGACAACGAAGGTAACTTATTGATGACCAAAGGTTTTAATATGGACGAGAATAATGAATGGATTGAGAGTTACAAGAATGAATACCTTTATAGAGAGGATGGTTTATTGGTCGCTATGAAGCATTACCTCTATTATAGCTCGGGCGATTCTTGGCTGTATGAAGTTACGGACTATTATTACAACGAGGAAGGGCTATGTGTTGAAAAGACCACCACTCGTGGTGAATACGAAGTGATTTCCCAGACGTTATACACTTATGATGATGAAGGGTATTTAATCAAGGAAATTAAATTGACCCCGATTGACGGATTGCTGATTGATACTGAAATGGCGGAAATACTTTATAACCCGACTCGCGATATTGAGTTTTACACCTTTTATACCAATTACAATAATACCAACGGCGGACTGTGGGAAGACATGACCACTCATTTCCTCGATTATGATTCGGCCATTAGCACCAGTAATATTGCTGGAATTTTGACCTATTGGGACAATACTTTCTTGTTCTTGAGCAAAGCCTTTACGCCAGCCCATAAGGTTTTGCGTTATGAAACGGAAGATCTCGATGAGAACCATACTACAAAGACTTTTCATTATTCTGTAATCACAGCTGTTGATGAGAACAACGAAAAACGCTTGTGCGTTTGGCCTAATCCCGTCCATGAAACACTTCACTTCGATCTGGAAGACTTACAACAAATGGAGGTTTTTACTTTGGACGGCAATTTGGTGCTGTCTTCCAAAGGCATGAATTCCCTCTGCGTAAGTGGCTTGGCTGAAGGATGTTATCTGCTGAAAGTCACTAAAGCTGACGGGAGTTTCTGTTTTCAAAGGTTTGTGAAGGAATAAACTTGTAGGGCTGTCACATCGTGGCAGCCTCATCATGCGAATTGCAACATGCGGCTTGTCCTGATAGGGCAGCCCTACAGCAGCTTTATAATTTTAAATAGTTCATCACGTTCTTTTCAATTCGTTTGACCAGGTCTTCTGACTCGGGAGCCTTCTCAAATTTGTGTCCTGTTACCTTCTCGTATAGTTCGATGTAGCGCTCCGAAACGCTGTTGACGTATTCGGGCGTCATTTCGGGCACTTGCTGGCCTTCCTTACCTTGGAAGCCGTTGGCCATGAGCCACTCGCGGACAAACTCCTTGGAGAGTTGCACCTGCGGTTCGCCCTTGGCGAAGCGTTCCTCGTATTGATCGGCGATGAAGTAGCGTGATGAGTCGGGGGTGTGAATCTCGTCCATCAGCACGATTTGGTCGCCAATCTTACCGAACTCGTATTTCGTGTCGACGAGAATCAAGCCCTGCTTGGCAGCGATTTCGGTGCCGCGCTGGAAGAGCTTGCGGGTGATGTCCTCAATCTGCACATAATCGCTCTCGCTGATGAGTCCACGGCTGATGATTTCCTCGCGTGAGATATCCTCGTCATGGCCTTCCTCGGCTTTGGTAGTCGGGGTGATGATGGGTTCGGCGAAACGCTGGTGTTCTTTCATGCCGTCAGGGATCTGCACGCCACAGATGGTGTGTTGACCGCTCTTGTAGGTGCGCCACGAGCTGCCGGTGAGATAACCTCTAATGATCATCTCGATAGGGAAGGGCTTGCAGAGGCGGCCCACGGTGACCATCGGGTCGGGGGTGGCAAGCTTCCAGTTGGGGACGATGTCGGCGGTGGCATCGAGGAACATGGCGGCAATTTGGTTGAGCACCTGTCCCTTATAAGGAATGCCCTTGGGTAGGATGACATCGAAAGCCGAGATGCGGTCGGTGGCGACCATCACCATGTATTCGTCATTGATGAAATAACAATCGCGGACCTTGCCGTGATACACCTTGGTCTGGCCAGGGAATTGGTAATCTGTTCTGGTTAATGCGTTCATTATTGTTGATTGTTGATTGTTGAATCGTTTAATTGTTGTTCGGTCGGTAGAGACGCAATGCATTGCGTCTCTACAGGTTCGTCATTATTGTGCTTCTTATATGCATTGATGATATCCGTCACCAACTTATGGCGTACCACATCCTTGTCATCCAGATAGATGAATTCAATGCCTTTTACGTCTTTCAGCACCTCCATGGCTTGTGGCAGTCCCGAGGGGGTCTTGGGTGGCAAGTCGATTTGGGTGATGTCGCCGGTGACGATGAACTTGGCCGAGCGTCCCATGCGAGTGAGGAACATCTTCAGCTGGCTGCGGGTGGCGTTTTGGGCTTCATCGAGGATGACAAAAGCATGATCCAAGGTGCGACCGCGCATGAAGGCCAAAGGCGCAATCTCGATAGTGTGGTCTTCCATGTAACTCTCTAGTTTAGTGGAAGGTATCATATCGCGCAAGGCATCATAAAGCGGCTGCAAATAGGGGTCGAGCTTGTCCTTGAGGTCGCCAGGGAGGAAGCCCAGATGTTCATCAGCTTCGACGGCGGGTCGGGTCAAAATGATTCTTCTTACCTGCTTGGCTTTCAAGGCCCTGACCGCCAAAGCCACAGCAGTATAGGTCTTTCCGGTTCCGGCAGGGCCGATGGCAAAAACCAAGTCTTTCTGTTCAGAGGCTGTCACCATGCGTTTTTGGTTGGCTGTGATGGCTTTGATGGGCACACCGCTGCGACCAAACACCAATACATCGCTCTCCGACATTTTCCGTTGTAACTCGCTGTCGGTGCTGGCCATCATCACGTCTTCCACGGTCTGGGCGGTGAGTTTGCCAAAACGCTCCAACTGCACCATCAAGGTCTCATAACGGCTGGCGAAATACTCGATTTCATCGTCATCGCCAATCACTTTCACAAAGTCGCCACGCGCGATGATTTTCAACTTGGGGAACATACTCTTCACTAGCTCCAAATATTTGTCATTGGGTCCGTGAAGTTCCTTAGGGTCAACATTTTCTATCTGAAGAATCTGCTCTGCCATAGCTCTTTATTTGGTCGCAAAGATAGACTATTTTTCAGAATGAAAAAAACGAATATTTTTTTCAAAAACCTATCTTAAAATTGACATAAATGATATACCTTTGCAAAATCACAAAAGGGCTAATAAGAAACGATGGCAATTATCACAATAACAAGCGATTGGGGGACGAAGGATTATTATGCTGCTGCGGTAAAGGGCAAGATTTTGTCCATGCTACCGTCAGCGACCATTGTTGATGTTACCCATGAAATCGAACCATTTAACGTTGCACAGGCGGGTTTTACACTGAAAAACTGCTATCAATGCTTCCCACAAGGTACGATTCACATCATCGCAGTCGACACAATTGAATCGACGGAATGCCCCCATGTTGTCGTGAAGGCTGAAGGACAGTATTTTATCTCCACAGACAATGGTATTTTCAGCCATATCCTTGATGGAAAATATGATGAGGCCTATTGCATCGATGTGATGCAAGATTCTGATTTCTTTACATTTGCTTCACGTGACCGTTTTGCTAAAGTGGCGGTGATGATTGCCAATGGCGAGCCACTCTCAAGTATTGGTGAGCCGAGACTGAAGTTGAATCCGGGTGGCACCTTCTGTGCCGTGGCCCGCGACAATACCTTGGAAGGCGTGGTGATGCACATTGATTCCTACGACAACTTAATCACTAACATCTCCAAGGAACTCTTTGAGCGTGAACGCCGTGGTCGCGACTTCACCATCATGGTGAAAGGCGACCTTTACACCGTGGATGAGATTTCCGATAGTTATTTGGATGTCGATGTAGTGGATTTGGTGGCCATCTTCGGCACACATGGCTATCTCGAACTCGCCTTGAACAAGGCCAAGTTGGCATCACTTTGTGGCATAGAACCAAAATCGACCATCAAAGTGGTCTTCCATGATGAGGAAAAGACACCCAAATCTGGGTCATTGTTTTGATTTCCAAACTTTTCTTACAACAACAAGCTGAAACACTTTCCAAAGAATCAGCCCTATCAGTGTACCTAAAATGGCTCCACAGAGGATGTCCCCGGGATAATGGAAGCCGATATATATGCGGCTATAACTTGATATAAAAGCCCATAAAAACAGCATGATAACTGGCCAAGGGTTGAATTTTTTCAGTATAGGTGTCAGGAAAACAGCCACGCCAAATGTGTTGGTGGCATGGGAGGAAACGAAACCGTATCTTCCTCCAGCCAGCCCTTTGGGAAGATGTATTAAGTATTGAAAATCAGTGTTATAGCATGGTCTTAAACGTTGGAAAACAGGTTTGCACACATGAGAGGCAAGCTGGTCTGTGCAGAGTACTACCAATCCGAGTGCCAAAAAGACCCACCAGCATCGTTTGCCATATTGCTTCACTGTCCAATGTATTAATAAGAGGTATAACGGAAACCATATCCACATGTCGGTGATGAGCACCATGACCTTGTCTAACCATTTGACATGGAGGCCATTGAGGAAAAGGAAAAGGTCAGAGTCGATGTGAGAGAGGGTTTCCATACATTGAAAAGATTACCAGTCTTCCCCTTCATCCCCCTTGTTCAGCGTCAGCCAAATCAAGTCCTTCAGTTCATCGATGCCTTGTTGTACTACGGAGCTGATGAAGACATGCGGCACCTTCTTGGGCAAGTGCTTTTTGATTTCCTTGATGGTGTCTTCGTCAGCGAGGTCGCATTTCGTGATGGCCAAAATGCGGTCTTTGTCCATCAACTCAGGGTTGTATTTCTTCAACTCGTTGAGCAGGATGTCGTATTCCTTTTTCACATCCTCAGTGATGGCAGGCACCATGAAGAGTAAGGTAGAATTGCGTTCAATATGTCTCAAGAACCTGATGCCCAATCCTTTGCCTTCGGCAGCACCTTCGATAATGCCGGGAATGTCGGCCATGACAAAGCTTCGATGACCACGATAGCTGACAATGCCAAGGTTGGGTACCAAAGTCGTAAACGGATAATCGGCAATCTCAGGCTTGGCTGCCGAAACGACAGAGAGCAATGTCGACTTGCCTGCATTGGGGAAGCCCACCAAACCGACATCAGCCAACAACTTCAATTCCAAAGTGATCCATTCTTCTTGGTTGGGTTCGCCAGGTTGGGCAAACTTGGGCGCTTGCAAGGTGGCTGTCTTGAAAAAGGCATTGCCCTTGCCACCGCGACCACCTTTGAGTAGCACAACTTCTTGCTTGTCTTCTGTGATTTCTCCTAACATGGTATGGTCTTCCGAACGGTAAGCCACCGTTCCCAAAGGCACATCAATGTAGATATCATCACCGGCGGCACCCGTAAGTTGGTTTTTGCCTCCAGGCACACCATCACCGGCATAAACATGCTTGGTATAGCGAAGATGGAGCAAGGTCCAAAGTTGGGCATTGCCACGCAGGATGACATTGCCGCCACGTCCGCCGTCACCGCCGTCGGGACCACCTTTGGGGATGTATTTTTCTCTACGGAAATGCAACGAACCTGCACCGCCCTTGCCTGAGCGACAGAATATCTTGACGTAATCAACGAAATTTGAGGTCATATCCAATCGTTTCTATGTTAGAACTCATCTATGAATTCATCACGTTCTTCATTTTCATACTGCCAACAGTTGAAATCCAAATCCACGCCAGGAGCATAAGGCTTCGGAAAATCACCCTTGCTGACCTTGAGATTCGGGTCGTTGTACACCTTTTTCATGTAAAGAGCCCAAATCGGCAATGCGGTGTGAGAGCCTTGTCCCAAACGTGTCGAACGGAAGTGCACGCTGCGGTCGTCAGCACCCACCCAAACACCCGTGGTGAGGTCGGGGGTGATGCCCATGAAGTAACCGTCGCTGTTCTTCTGGGTGGTACCCGTCTTGCCAGCGATGGGGTTCTTGAAGCCGTATAATGAGCGCAGACGCACACCTGTTCCGCTTTGCACCACGCCTTTCATCAGCTCGATGGTTTTATAGGCAGCGATTTCGCTCATAGCCTCCGACTCTTCAGGGCTGAAACGTTGGATGACGTTGCCGTTCTTATCTTCGATGCGCGTGATGAACATGGGCTTGATGTAAACACCTTTGTTGGCGAAGGTGCTCATGGCACCAACCATCTCAATCAACTTGAGGTCGCAGGAACCTAAGCAGATGGAGGGAACGGCTTCGATGGGCGACTCCACGCCCATGCGACGAACATGGGTGATGATTGCCTCGGGGCCGTAGTGATTCATCAAATAGGCCGAAATCCAGTTGTTGGATTGTGCCAAGGCACTCTTTAAAGTGATTTCACCGCCGCCACCTCCGCCATTGCTGGGTGACCAAAAACGTCCGTCAGGAAGTTCAATGTTGTAGGGTATATTGGGGATCTTCGTGCAAGGTGTGAACTCGCTGTCGCCCATGGCATACGAATATAGGAAAGGTTTGAAAGTAGAACCCACCTGACGGCGTGCCTGTGTGACATGGTCATACTTGAAGAATCGGTAATCCAAACCACCAACGTAAGCTTTCACATGACCCGTGTGCGTCTCGATAGAGATCAAGCTGGCTTGCAGGAACCATTTGTAATAACGGATAGAGTCCATAGGCGACATCACCGTGTCGATAGGGCCATCCCATGAGAAGACCGTCATTCGAACAGGACGATCAAACACGGCTTTGATAGAGTCCAAAGGCATGCCTTCGTTTTTGAGGATTCGATAACGGTCGGAGCGTTTCATCGATGTCTCAAGGAGATGGTCGATTTGGTCGGCGGTCAGATTGGAGAATGGTGCGTTTTTATGACCTTTCCAGTGACTGTAGAACATGGGTTGCAATTCCTTACCCATAAAATCCTTAACAGCCTGTTCGGCATAGTTTTGCATGCGTGAGTCGATGGTGGTGTAGATGCGCAGTCCGTCGCGGTAGATGTTGTAGGGTTGACCATCAGCACGGGTCGTGTTTTTGGCCCATTCGTTGAGCTCACCTCTGAGGAACTCACGGAAATAGGTGGCTTGTCCCGTGTTGTGGTCCCTGATGTTGAAATGCGTCATGTCCAACGGGATTTGCGAGATGGAGTCGTATTCAGCTTCAGTGATGTAGCCATTTTCAGCCATCTTTCTAAGAACTAGGTTACGACGACCTATAGAATTTTCGGGGTTTCGGATGGGACTGTAACGTGTAGGTGCATTCACCACACCGGCCATCAAGGCACATTCCTCAATGGTCATGTCAATGGGTTTCTTGTCAAAGAAAGTGCTTGCTGCGGCACGAATGCCAAAAGCGTTGTGACCGAAGGCAACGGTGTTCAGATACATGGCCACAATCTCTTCTTTGGAATAATTGTGTTCCAGTTTGGTGGCCGTTATCCATTCTTGGAACTTCCGCAGCACGAGCTTGGGCTTGCTGAGGTTCTCACCACGAGGGAAGAGGTTTTTGGCCAACTGTTGTGTGATGGTCGAACCACCGCCTTTCTTGTTGCCCGTCAGCACGCCGAAAGCCACGCGGAACAAGGCTTTCTCATCGATGCCCGAGTGTTCGGTGAAGCGCTCATCCTCAATGCTGATGAGGGCTTCGGGCATATAAGGCGAGAGTTCGGCATAACGCACGTTGCTGCGGTTTTCCACGTAATAGGTACCTAGAATCTTGCCATCGGCAGAGATAATCTCAGTGGCCAAGTTGGTTCTAGGGTTTTCCAATTCCTCAAATGTGGGCATGGTGCCGAAAACACCGGTGGCGACACAGATGAAAAACAGGATGAGGAGCACCAACAGCGACCCGAAGATCATCCACAAATTCCTGATGGCATGCGATTGGCCAGTTTTTGATGTCTTTTTATCTTTCATATTTTAATCTTTCTTTGTGTCCAAGAATCTTAAATTTTGAATCTTTAAAATGGACCTATTGTTTGTCGATGTAAAGTCCGATGTCGGAAATGCCTTTCAGCACGGGTTCGCGCATGGCTTGCTCGATTTCGAAATGGTAGGTTCCCGAAAGAGGAAAGAGAAGGTTCTCGTTAAGCGGAACGGTTAGGTCACGCATGCTGCCGCTGCTCTTGCCAATCCAACGGCCTTCGGGCGTGGCGAGGGTGCATTCTATGGTATCGTGGGTGCGGTTGCCGTTGGGCATTGTGGTATGCAGGAAGACAAAGAGATTGCTGTAGCGGTAGTTCTCAAGGTGGCGCAACCCGATGCCGAACTCGTAGGGACTGATGGTGTCGTTAATGTCGACATCAAAGGCCACGCGGTCCTCTTGCCTCCATTCAGCTTCAGGGATGACAGTGCGCTTGTCGAATGAATCATTGTTGCAGGCAGAGAAGAACACCCCTAGGGTCAACAGAGCCAATAAAACACAAGCCCTGCGTGAGAGACCCTCATTGCGGGCGAAGACCCGCAATCTCCCGAGCACAAGGGTGGCTTTCCTGCTTGAGGGATGGCGGGTAAAGCCCACCATGAGGGTACGGGGCGTGGGTTTTGTGTTTGTTGTTTGGTTTTGTATTGTCATCATATCAGTCACTCATTTTCTTCAAATCAGCTTCACCGTAGCCTTCGTTGGTGTTGGTATGGGCTTCCTGCGTCACGGCAAAGTCTTCCAGTTTCTTGGGCTTTTGTCCTTTTTTGTTCATGGCGATGATATCTTTCACCTTGTCGACGGGGACAGCCATGATATTGCTCTTGTCGGTGGTGTAGGAGTACCACATGATGCCTTTGAAGACATCGTTTTTCTGATGCACGGCATCGCCGCTCTCAAAATGCAATACGATGTTGGGGTCGGAGAAAGCCTTCAAGGCTTCCACATAAGCTTCGTACTCGAAGTTGAGGCAGCATTTCAGCTTGCCACATTGTCCAGCCAGTTTTTGTGGGTTGGGTGAAAGTTGTTGCACACGAGCCACTCCTGTTGTCACTGATTGGAAGTCGCAAATCCATGAGGCACAGCACAACTCGCGACCGCATGAGCCAATGCCACCCAATTTGGCAGATTCTTGGCGCACACCAATCTGACGCATCTCAATCCTAATGTGGAATTCCTCAGCGAGTTTCTTGATGAGCTCACGGAAGTCTACACGTCCGTCAGCAGTGTAATAGAATATGGCTTTGGTCTTGTCGCCTTGGTATTCCACGTCGTTCAGCTTCATCTCCAGTCCGAGGTTTTCAGCAATGGTGCGCGTGCGTGCCAAAGTACTGTCTTCCAACTTGATAGCAGCCAACCATTTCTCCACATCGTTGGGGCGCGCCCGACGATAGATTTTCTTCAACTCATTAATCGGCGTGCGGTATTTCTTGCGCTTCAGTTGACGTTTCACTATATCGCCCAAGAGGGTGACAATGCCGATATCGTGTCCGATGGCAGTCTCTACAGCCACAAGTTCGCCCACTTCCAGTTCCAAATCCTCAGGGTATGAAAAATAGTCCTTTCGGTCGTTCTTGAAACGAACCTCTGCCAAGCAAACATTTCCAGTGATCTCTTGGTTTTCATAGTCCTTCAACCAATCAAACTGGCTTAGTTTACAGCGACCGCATGAAAGCACATGCTGACCCGTATTGTAAGGTTCATCCAACCGGCAGCCTCGGTTAATCAATTGTCTTTCAACGGTGTTATTATCGTTTTTATGTTGATTATCAGTCATTTGACAAATCCAATTTTGTAAGTGCAAATAAAACGCAAAATTACGAAAAAATTGTTTACCTTTGCGGTCGAATTATACCAAGTTGATTAATTAATCCTAATTGTATTATGAAAAGAATTATCATTATCGCCCTTGCGGCTTTGTTTATGGCCTTGGGTTTTTCGTCTTGTGGCTATAACACGATGGTTTCCAAAGAAGAAGCTGTCACTTCGGCTGTAGGTAATCTGCAGGCTGCCTATCAAAAGCGTGCCGACCTGATTCCCAACCTTGTAGCTACAGTAAAAAGCTATGCTGAATATGAAGCTGGCACGCTGACAGCGGTGGTGGAAGCTCGCGCCAAAGCCACATCAGTCACCCTTGATGCCGAAAACCTCACCGAAGAAAACTTAAAAGCTTTCCAGGCTGCCCAAGATGAGATGTCGGGTGCCTTGTCGCGCTTGTTGGTTACCGTTGAGCAGTATCCAGACTTGAAGGCCAACCAGAACTACCTCGACCTTCAATCCCAACTCGAGGGCTGCGAAAATTCCATAGCCAATGCCCGAAGGCAATTCAACGAAAAGGTGCAAGACTACAACACCTTTATTCGAATGTTTCCCACCAATCTTATTGCCAAGCTTTTCGGCTTCCACCAGAAACCTTATTTTGAGGCTTCCGAAGGCGCCGAGAAAGCTCCAGATGTGAAGGAACTTTTTAAGTAACGGCCCTTCGACGGGCTCAGGGACCTGCAAAAGCAGAGGTCGTTGAGCTTGTCGAAATCGAAGATTCAATGTAATTAAACGCCGATTTTTGAAAATAAGACAAAAAAATCTTGCATCGTTTTTTCCATTCTACTATTTTTGCGCCTTTTAAATCAACGCAATTATGTGTGGAATAGTAGCTTATGTGGGCCAGCAAGAGGCCTATCCTATCCTCATTGAGGGCTTGAAGCGCCTCGAATATCGTGGCTACGACAGCGCCGGTGTGGCACTGCTCAACGAGGCAAACGAACTGAATGTCTACAAAACTAAAGGCAAGGTCTCCGACTTGGAGGCCTTTGCTTCTTCTAAGGATGTCAGCGGGCACATTGGCATCGCGCACACCCGTTGGGCCACCCATGGTGAGCCTAATGAGGTGAATGCACACCCCCATCGCTCACAATCGGGCAACATCGCCCTGATTCACAACGGCATCATCGAAAACTATCTGAGCCTTCGCAAGGAATTGGAAAAGCGTGGCTTCACATTCAAGTCATCGACCGACACCGAAGTACTGACCAACCTCATCGAAGACGTGCAGCTCAGCGAGCATGTGGATTTGTTTGAGGCGGTGCGCATCGCCTTGAACCATGTGGTGGGAGCCTACGCTATCGTCATCGTGGAAAAAGACCATCCTGACCAGCTGATTGCCGCCCGAAAGGGAAGTCCAATGGTGATAGGCATCGGTGATGGAGAGTATTATATCGCATCTGATGCCACGCCTATCGTGGGTCGTACGCAAAAGGTGGTATACCTTGAGGATGAGCAAGTGGTGAGAATCAAGTTGGGTGAGGAACTGCACATCAAGACAATACAAGATGTGGAGGCCATGCCTTATGTCCAGGAATTGAAGATGAACCTCGACAGTATCGAAAAGGCTGGCTTCGACCATTTCATGATGAAGGAAATCTACGAGCAGCCCACCATCGTTCGCGACACAATGCGTGGCCGTCTGCACCCCGAAGCCAACACCGTGCGTCTTGGTGGCATCGCTCAGTATGAGAAACAGTTGCTGTATGCCGATAATATCGTCTTTGTGGCTTGTGGCACTTCTTGGCATGCCAGTCTTGTGGGTAGTTACCTCATCGAGAAACTGGCCAAGATCCGTGTAAAAGTAGAGTATGCCTCGGAGTTCCGTTACCGCGACCCCGTGGTCACGCCGCATGATGTGGTGATTGCTGTGTCGCAGTCGGGCGAGACCGCCGATACCTTGGCAGCTATCCAGCTGGCGAAAGAAAAGGGTGCCATCGTTTTGGGTATTTGCAATGTCATCGGTTCATCCATTTCGAGAGCCACGGATGCGGGCATTTACACCCATGCTGGTCCAGAAATCGGTGTGGCTTCCACTAAGGCTTTCACCTCGCAAGTGACGGTAATGGCTATGTTGGCCTTGCGTTTGGCCGAGTTGAAAGGTTCAATGAAAGATGAGGAACGCCTTGAATTCATCCAAGAGCTTGACCGTATCCCTGACAAGATACAGTGGACTCTCGACCATAGTAGTCATGTGAAGGACATCGCCGAAAAATACAAGGATGTGCGTAACATGCTGTATCTCGGTCGTTTGCAAAACTACCCTGTAGCGCTTGAAGGTGCCTTGAAGTTGAAGGAAATCTCCTATATCCATGCCGAAGGTTATCCTGCCGCTGAAATGAAACACGGTCCCATCGCCTTGATTGACAAGGATATGCCTGTGGTGTTCATTGCCACCAACCATAGCACATACGAAAAAGTGTTGAGCAATATCCAAGAGGTGAAAGCCCGTGACGGAAAGATTATCGCCATCATTAGTGAGAATGACGTGTTGGCGCGCAAGATGGCCGACTATGTCATTGAGATTCCTGAGACGGAATGCCTCTATTCACCTTTATTGGCGACGGTACCTTTGCAGATTTTGGCCTATCACATCGCTGTGATGCGGGGTTGTAATGTCGACCAACCGCGCAACCTTGCCAAATCGGTTACGGTAGAATAAGTGCTTTTTGCACCTTTAGTACACCTTGGCAAAACAAAAGCCCCTCGTAATCAACGATTAAGAGGGGCTTTATGAGTACCGAAGGCCGATACAAAACCAATATATCAAAGGAAATTAAGAGAAACAAAACGAATAAAAATCAGCAAGTTACAAAATACTTGTTTTCCTTTTATTTCCATTTTTTGCGTTTGTTTTGTCATTTTTTGCGCCCTATTTGCGCCCCGAATAAAATAAAGTAGTACCTTTGCAAACCAAAGGAAACAAATAATAGGTTTCGTTGAAATTTGCACCCTGTACTATGGCAAAAAACGATGTTAAAGTCACGGACAACCCGAAATTGAAGCAGAAGAAATTGTCAGACGGCAACTTCTCCCTCTATTTGGAGTATTATTATGGTTATAACAGCGAGGTGGACGAGGCAAGCGGAAAGACCAAGGTCAGAGCCATAAGGAAGAAGGAGTTTCTCGGGCTGACCATCTATGGCAAGCCGAGAACGCCCATCGAGAGGGAGAGCAACAGCAAGAACATCCAACTGGCACAGGAAATACGAAAGGAGAAGGAACAAGAGTTCCTCAAGGACACAAGAGGCTACCGCTTGGAGAAAAGCAAGAACACGGATTTCGTTTCGCTCTATCAGTCCTATATCGACCACTACACGAAATGCGATGTCCGTATGCTGAAGATGTCCCTGCGGTGGTTCAAGGAGTTCATTGAAACCACACCTGAATATGAGAGGTTCAAGGTCGGAATCAAGTCGAGCCAAATCACCAAGGACATGATGGCTGACTTTGCGGAGTTCCTCAAGTCGAGAGGGAACGGGGAAACACCCAAGAGCGTGCTGCAACGCTTCAAGAAGGTGGTCAAGTGGGCCATAGAACATGACTACATGGCCACCGACCCCACGGCAGGCATTAGGATTGTGTCGGACGAGCAGATATTGCGTAAGGATGTGCTGTCGACGGAGGAGGTTGTGAAGCTCATCAACACCCACTATCAAGGCGAGAACCCCGAAATCCGCAGGGCGTTCTTCTTCTGTTGCTATTGTGGCCTCCGTTTCTGCGATGTCAAGGATTTGACCTTTCGGAACATCGACTACTCCAACCGGCTCTTGAAGTTCGAGCAGAACAAGACCAAGGGGCACTCATCGAGCAGCGGCGTGACCATTCCCCTCAATGATGGCATCCTCTCCTTGGTCGGTGTGCCAGAGAGTGGAAAGGAGGACGATCTGGTGTTTCATCTTCCGTCACACACTATGTGCTTGAAGGCATTGCGGCATTGGACGGCAAGGGCGGGCATCACGAAGCACATCACATGGCACTGTGGCCGGCACTCCTTTGCCGTGAACATACTGAACAACGGAGCCAATATCAAGACGGTGGCCAGCCTCCTCGGACATTCGGGACTGAAGCACACGGAGAAATACACACGCGCCGTGGACGAGTTGAAACAGAAGGCGATAGACAGCCTACCGACATTTGATTTAACGAACTTGTAACCGAAGAATAAAAGCGAGTAAAGATGGATAAAACTGAAAAACTACAAATGATTGATGAAGGCAAAATGCTTGAAGACGCAGTGGAAGAGTTTGTAAAAAACGAATTGACTCCTGAAGAAAGAGAGAAGTATTATTGCAAATGGCTTCCGCAAATAGCCGTTTCCAAGAGATTTGGCGATGAACCCAACAAAAGTAAAGGAGTGGCTTGTAGGTGCATTGAAAGGCTAAGAACAGAAAAACAGGCTGTTGTCTTTCCCACTGAACTGAATAATGATGAAGCCAAGACAATATTTGACAAAGCAGAACAAGCGGAGTTTATCAGCAAAAATGGCAGTTTGTATAAATGGAACAAGTCCAAAGAAAACACATACCAGTTATTGGCCTATTTTTGTGAGAAAATGAGCCAATTCCTAAACTTGGGTAAGACTGACGCAAACGGCAATCCTACAACGAGTTGGAAACCTTTTGAAAGACTGTTTGGTATTGATAACATCAAAGGCTATAAGAATGATTGGCTGAGGATTAATTTAACATTTAATCCTGTTGGTTACGAAAAAATAGACGCACTATTCGTTTAGTGCAATTTGCACCAACCTCTTCCCACCAATAACCCACTGGTAGCCCACCGGTGGGTGTTTTTGTGTTCGTCCAGCACGAACGTACTCTAACGGGTGAGAGTCCCCAACGCGCCCTTATAGCGGGAAGCGTACAGCCAAAGGCAAGGGTGTCCGTCGCGAGGCGGAATCTGAAGGAAGCCGGAGGCAAACATCTGGCCTGACGGACAGAAACCACATATAAGGCATAAGGCCGTGGATGAGGTGGCACGAAGCACTAAAGTCCGATAGCTATACGGAACGGCTGGTGTAAATGTGGCAGGCATAAGGAGGAAAGAGTGCGTCCATAACTGGAGAGGTCTCGCAGGCGAGCCGCAAGGCGAGCAGTAACAACGAACTGCGAGAAGTCAGCAGACGCCATAGTACCTAAAAAAAAGTCGATACTGATTAGGGAAGGGCGGAACTTTAGTCAAGCAAGCAGTAAATGAAGACTACCCCATGAAGGAAGGAAAGCAGAAAACATTAGATGGCTGCCATGCGGAAGTAGGGACGGAAGCCCGAGGTAAGCATGGAGTGCAGACCTGCATGGGGATGGTTGAAAACAACCTTGTGGAAGTACCAATCGTGGAGGGCGACTTACTAACGCATATTGTCTCGCCGAGCAACATGAACCTCGCCTACAAGCGTGTCGTGGGCAATGCTGGAAGTGGCGGTATCGACGGCATGGAGGTGAAAGAGCTTTTGCCATACCTGCGCAGCCACAAGGAAGAGTTGGTGAAGAGACTCTTGGACGGCAAGTACCGTCCCAACCCAGTCCGACGGGTGGAGATACCCAAGGACAACGGCAAGAAGCGTTCCCTGGGCATCCCAACCGTGGTTGACCGCTTAGTCCAACAGAGCATGGCGCAAGTCTTGCAACCGCTGTACGAGCCCCAGTTCAGTCCCAACAGCTTCGGCTTCCGACCCAACCGAGGAGCCCACCAAGCCCTGCGATGCGCCCAGTCCATCATCAACGACGGCAACCGCTTCTGCATCGACCTTGACTTGGAGCAGTTCTTCGACAATGTCAGCCACTCCAAGCTGATAGAGGTTATCGGCAGGACGGTAAAGGATGGGCGGGTGGTCTCGCTCATCCACAAATACCTGAACGCTGGCGTGATGGATGCGGGGAAGTATGAGAAGACGAGGAAAAGAGTGCCTCAAGGAGGCCCGCTAAGTCCGTTGTTGAGCAATATCATGCTTAACGAGCTGGACAAGGAACTGACGAAGCGAGGCCATCCATTCGTGCGTTATGCCGACGACTGCATGATATTCTGCAAGAGCGAGCGAGCTGCGGGGCGCATACTGGAGAGCATCTCGAAGTTCATCGAAGGGAAACTCTTCCTGAAGGTGAACAGGGACAAGACTGACACTGGCTTGGTGTGCGGAAAGAAGTTCCTCGGCTACTCGTTCTACTTCGACAAGGAGGGGAAGTGCCAACTGCGCCTCCACCCCAAGACCGTTGACAAACTGAAAGCGAAACTGAAATCACTGACAGGCAGAAACAACGGCATGGGCTACGAGAGGCGAAAGGAAGCATTGAAGCTCTTTATCAGAGGCTGGGTGGAGTATTACAAACTGGCAAGGATGAAGAAGACACTGGAGACCATTGATATGTGGCTGCGTCGGCGCATCCGCATGTGTATATGGAAGAGTTGGAAGAATCCGAGGACGAGGACAGCCAACCTCATCAAGTGCGGAGTACCCAAATGGCAGGCATGGAAACAAGGCTGGATGAAAGGCTATTGGCATGCCTCCAAGATGTGGGTCACGAGCCAAGCAATGAGTAACAGCAACCTATACCGAGCTGGCTACCGTTGCTTGATGGATTACTACGATGTGGTATCGTAAACGAAGAACCGCCGTATGCGGAACCGCATGTACGGTGGTGTGAGAGGACGGAAAACAAAAGTAGGAGGAAACAACTTTGTTTTCCTCCTACTCGATTTTTGTTTGTTATGTTCTTTGCACTTTCTTTCGGTGGGTGAAAAGCAAGCCCCATCCGAGAAAGGATTCGGCAAAGAAGTGGGGCGGGCTTGCTTACGCTCCACGGCCAGCCTTAACAAACAAAATCAAAAAGTTATGAGTGAACAACTCCAACAGGTGGTCGACCTCATCACGGCAAACACTATCTTCTGCACCAAGGAAGTGCTGACATCTGACGAGGCTGCGAGATACCTCGGCATCAGTAAATCCTATTTGTACAAACTTACAATGGAGCGCAAAATACCGCATTTCAAGCCAATGGGGAAGATGTGCTACTTCAATCGCCAAGAGTTGGAACAATGGCTACAGACCAACCGTGTGATGACCACAGACGACATCGAGCAGCAAGCGCAAAACTATTGCATGAAAGGAGGCAAGAAATGAAAAAAGCGACCACTTCAAAAGCAGCCGCAAAGACGTTGATGAACGGCGCAAAAATAGCGAAAATTGGTGAGATAGAAGCAAATCCAGACAAAAAAACTTCGGGAATCTTCCTTGCCTTCAGTGTCGGTTCTGCCAAGCCTCACAAGCCTCGTTACACCAAGCCGCAAGCAGTAAGGGAGCTTGAAGAACTTGCCGACATAGAGAATCAACGCAAGCACCCACATACACCAGCCAAGTATTTGGCAAAGAGCAAGTATCGCGATGATAACGCCAACGGCCTTACACGTTGCATAATTGACTACATACGACTACACGGCGGGCAAGCCGAGCGCGTCAACACCACAGGCATACCAATCGACCGACGACGAGAAGTTACGGACGTACTGGGCCACTCCCGCACGATAGGAAGCCTTGAATGGCGACCAAGCGGAACCACCAAAGGCAGTGCGGACATTTCCGCAACCATCAAGGGGCGAGCAGTCAAGATAGAAGTGAAGATTGGCCGCGACCGACAGAGCGAGGCACAGAAAGCCTACCAGAAGCAAGTGGAGGCCGCTGGTGGATTGTATTTTATCGCCAAGGACTTCACCTCTTTTGTCCGATGGTATCGTGCCACATTCTGAGAAAGGAGGTGAGCGATGAAATGCAAAGACATTCTACAGATGATTGATGCCGTTGAGGAAGAACAGAAGCGAGATGAATGCACATTCTATAGGAATGCTGTTGAGTGGATATTCACACTCAAAGACAATGAACAATTGAGCGTTTTTCGAGCAGTTTTTCTCTATTCTTTGTACGGAATTGAGCCAAATTTTGACGAAATGAAGCCAAAAAAACAACAAAATTTAATGAAAAATCGTCAAATTGCATCGTCTTTTAATATGTTTTTTTCGTTGCTAAAAAAACAACGAATCGGCTGGGAAAGTGCAACAAAATCAGAGAATAACAACCAAACACCCCAAGGGGGTAGCCCCCAAGGCACCCTCCACGGGGTGCCACCCCAGGGCTTCTTATATAAGGATAAAGATATAAAAGATAAAGATATAAAGGATAATGGTGGTTATGAGACAAAGGAAGAGGAAACGGCTAGACTATTGGATTTGTTAGCAGAAAGGAGAAAAAATGGACAATAACAGACTGTTTCTCTCACTCACTGATGCAGAGCAGGAGCAAACCTTGACTGAAGCACTTGTGCAAGCGCATCGTAACGCTGGCAAGTCAGTTGACGGAAGGAACTTCCCCGAAACCATCACAACGCTCAAAGCCATTATCCGCAAGTACTACCCTCGTATCAAATATGCCAAAGTCTTGTCTGTGTTCGAGCGCGGCAGCCTTGGAATGCTGGGGGATTATTATGGCCTCAATCCTAGAACATTCAATACATGGCTCAATGCTGGTTACCGTGAGGAGCATCATGTGCGTGATTCAGACATCGAAGAACCGACCCGTCCGAGTACTGAGGGGGACACCATAGACCTCCTCGATTTCTTGTCGGAATATATTGTCAGCAATCCTGATGCAGCATACGACGGCGAAAAAGAATACAATTATCTCCGCTGTAAAGATGTCATTCCTTGGGGCAGTGATGAAGGTTTTTTGGACAAAGCGGAGCGAAAACTTTACAACAACGCCTACAAGGAAAGACGAGGAGAGAGGGTTCGTGTCTTGGGCAAGGCCATGCGCCTCAACAAGACGGACAAGGAAGTATACGCGCTTGCCAAAAGGATGGCGGTTGACGACTGGCTCCTTTCACTCCGTCAACAAGGCAAGAAACCAAGCAATGTAATCACGTCACGGATGAGCCTGACGGCGTGGAATGACAACGGCTTTCAATTGCCATCGGTGAAATACCGCGATTTTCTCCGAGAGGCGGGCTATCGTTGAGAACAGGGCGGAGCAATCCGCCTTTTCTTTTTTCGTGGAGTTCACTCGGCTGTGGTGAAAAAAAACAGTAGAAAGTTTGCTGATAAGAAAACTTTTCTTATCTTTGCAGCGTGATAACACAAAGCGTATGGACATAAGCGTTGAATATCTTGAAGAAGCCCAGTCATATATTGACAATATGCCCGAAAAGGCAAGGAAGAAAATGTTCCACAATGTGGGCTTGGTTTGCACGGGGGTGAAGGACACACGCATTTTCAAGAAGCTGACCGATTCAGGGATTTGGGAGTTCAGAGCCGAATACGAGAGCAACGAATACCGGCTGCTTTCGTTTTGGGACAATACAAAGTCGTCCTTCATAGTCGCGACACATGGCTTTGACAAGAAGACGCAGAGAACGCCGAAGGGCGAAATCGAACACGCTGAGAGAATCAGAGACGAATACTATAAATCGAAATAGGGATATGAAAACAATGACACACGAGCAGATGCTCGACAAGTACATCGGCAAGGTCGGCACTCCCGAAAGGGATGAGTTCGATGCGGAGGTGAAGGAGGCCGCACGGGAATACTTCATCGGCGAGGCCATCAAGGAGACCCGCAAGAAACAGGGGTTGACACAGGAAGAATTAGGTGAGCGCATGGGCGTGAAGAAATCGTACGTCTCGAAGATGGAGAGTGGCAGGAACATTGCCTATTCCACCATCATGCGTGCGTTCAAGGCACTGGGCGTCCCCTCCGCCAGCCTTGACCTCGGCTCATTCGGTCGTGTTGCCCTGTGGTAACGAACAAATCTTCAACACACAATCAAGACCGCTCCTTATCATCGGGAACGGCCTTTTTTCGTTCAATTCTAACGAATGTGTTTTGTTTTTCGTTGGAATCTACCGAAAACGATTTGGATTTCGCTTGAAACAAACGAATCATTGGTACATTACCGTAGGGAACAGTCCTACCTTCGTGCCGTCGGGGAGGCTGAAGGTGAACGCTGGCTCACGGTGCCGCTCGTCTTGCATGAACTCCGATAGGGTCATGCCGAAAAAGTCCGCAATATCGACCACCACGAAGATTTTCGGGTCGCCTCTCTTGAGCGTATCGCTCAGCGTGGTTTGTGACCTTCCAATCCGTTTCGCAAGCTCGTTCTCCGAGATACCCTGCCGCTTGCAAAGGTCTTTCACTCTCTTTCTGATGTCAATCATGGCTCGTTGGATTATGGTATTTGTTCCTCATGGGTGGCGTTCCACTCCTGGCGCATCTTCTCAAGCTCGGCCAGTTCCTCACTGGTTAGGAGGCGGTAATTGGGTTCGTCTGTGACCATCGCCTTCAACCGTTCAATCTCCGCTTTGATTTCTTCGCCGGTCATGTTGCTTGGGTTCTTCGACAGTTCCAACTCCGCGCCGCAATAGGGGCAGCGGATGGAGTTGCTCACATTGGCCTGATGGCGGCTGACTACCTCGTCCGTGGCAAAAATGTCCTCCACCTCGATGCCGAGTTGTTCTGCAATACGGATGAGGGTCTTGATTGATGGATAGGTCTTTGTTGTTTTGTCTTTTGGGTCAACTCCCCGTAAACTTGCGTTCAACTGGACATAGGACATTCCCATGCTCTCCGCCAGCTCTTTTTGTGTGATGCCTTTCTCTTTGCAAAGGTCTTTCACCCTTTCTCTAAAATCAATCATTGTTTATTGGATTGTTGGTTTTTCGCTGCAAAAATACGCTGTTTTTTGATATGAACAATATAAAATCATATCAAAAACCATAATTTTTTACATTGTTATAATATAAATGACTATAAGAATTGTTTTTTTTCGCTTTTGTAACTTGTTGGTTTATCGATGATTCAAAATAATTATAGAAAAATATATAATTATTTCTCAAAAAATGCTTGTAATTATAGAAAAATATGTATTTTTGCAATCAGAAATCATATAGAAAACTA
The DNA here is from genome assembly GCA_946185535.1 of uncultured Bacteroidales bacterium. GTDB lineage: Bacteria > Bacteroidota > Bacteroidia > Bacteroidales > F082 > Limimorpha. The sequence goes on along the minus strand of CAMHJX010000014.1, from coordinate 286 downwards.
TAACTGAAAGAAAGGGCAACACCATGAACACGAAACAGACATTAAGCGAGATTATGACGATGGCTTGGCAATTTGTCAAGCGTAACGGCTTCACGATGAGCGAGGCACTGAAAGCCTCGTGGCGCAACGTGAAACTTCACCTTGCTATGGCAAAGCGCATCTGCAAGTTCTACTTTCAGAAGGTGGACGGCACTTTGAGAGAGGCATACGGCACACTGAAATCTGACCTGCTGCCTGCCACCGCTGGCGAGGACAACCGCAAGCGCAATGACACGGTGCAAACCTA